>JAZDJN010000062.1:0-42837 GCA_043803945.1 bacterium
TGCCTGACTGGAGAACTAATCCCGCCAAAGATTTCAATTCCACTCTGGTTCGACTGAATCCTGATTATAGCCTGGGTAAAGTGCAAACCTACACAATTTCAATTCCACTCTGGTTCGACTGAATCGATGTATTTCTTTCCATGTCACAGGCAATCGGCGAAATTTCAATTCCACTCTGGTTCGACTGAATCGAGACCATTGAACAATTAGCAGGAATTGATGAAGCCATTTCAATTCCACTCTGGTTCGACTGAATCCAACGTCAAATTTGACGCTCAGCTATGGGATGTGAAATTTCAATTCCACTCTGGTTCGACTGAATCGCAAGCCACCCACGATCGATGCGTCGTATACTATAGATTTCAATTCCACTCTGGTTCGACTGAATCGCGAATTTATCGGAAGGAAACAAAATGAGATATAAAATTTCAATTCCACTCTGGTTCGACTGAATCCAAGGAGCAAAACATTTGAAGGAATCGCAGAAGCGAATTTCAATTCCACTCTGGTTCGACTGAATCTAACGATACCTACCTCAAACTTCGCCTTGCTTGGTAATTTCAATTCCACTCTGGTTCGACTGAATCGGTGAACACTATAACACACCGCAAGACAGACAAGGCAATTTCAATTCCACTCTGGTTCGACTGAATCGTGATGCCTTGCCTTGCAGTTCCGCGCGTGACAGTATTTCAATTCCACTCTGGTTCGACTGAATCGACGGGAAACATTATTGGTTGACTCCACCGGAGTTGAATTTCAATTCCACTCTGGTTCGACTGAATCCCTGAAAATCGTTGACCTTTTTGCGTACGATCTCTAATTTCAATTCCACTCTGGTTCGACTGAATCGGAAGCCTTCCATTTCATTCTCATCTTTACGATGTCATTTCAATTCCACTCTGGTTCGACTGAATCTCGAGAAAAGATCAAAGAAGGTGTCCGGGAAATCAAATTTCAATTCCACTCTGGTTCGACTGAATCTATGAGCTGCACAGAACATCGTATGCGGAGCGCCAAATTTCAATTCCACTCTGGTTCGACTGAATCTTCTGAGAGACCATCGAAGTCAGGACGTGCAGGATGATTTCAATTCCACTCTGGTTCGACTGAATCCGTTTTTAAGCCGTATGTTACGTTCACATGATGGACAATTTCAATTCCACTCTGGTTCGACTGAATCTTGAATTATTGAGAGCGAGGCAATGACGCATAACATCATTTCAATTCCACTCTGGTTCGACTGAATCCTCGTTCTTAGCACCAAAAAGAACGGCGTAAACACTATTTCAATTCCACTCTGGTTCGACTGAATCGGAAAAGAAGTGAACGAACTCCAGCGAATACGATATATTTCAATTCCACTCTGGTTCGACTGAATCTTACGGAGTATATCCTGTCCATGCAACATCAAGGATATTTCAATTCCACTCTGGTTCGACTGAATCAGCATACTGTAGATAAATGAAAGTCGAAAAAAAAATATTTCAATTCCACTCTGGTTCGACTGAATCAGCGCCCTCTCTCCGTTGATGAAGTATATCAATACAATTTCAATTCCACTCTGGTTCGACTGAATCACGTATGTCAGGGCAAGGGATTTAAGAACATCCATCATTTCAATTCCACTCTGGTTCGACTGAATCGACAAACATACATTCGTTCCAGTATCCGCAAAACTTATTTCAATTCCACTCTGGTTCGACTGAATCGAATGGCCGCCGCTGCATTTGAAGAGCCGATGAATCATTTCAATTCCACTCTGGTTCGACTGAATCGCCGAGAGTAGAGATGTTCGCACGGCGACCAAGTGATTTCAATTCCACTCTGGTTCGACTGAATCGGGATTAGCCCCAGCCAGCACCGCAAGGCACTACCAATTTCAATTCCACTCTGGTTCGACTGAATCCGGACATTGTGATTGGGACTTCGAGGTGATAGCGAATTTCAATTCCACTCTGGTTCGACTGAATCTAGGACGCGACTGCACTCTCTACGAAGGACGTGCGGATTTCAATTCCACTATGGTTCGACTGAATCCGTTTTGCACGAAAGGAACAATTCAGCAGAAGTATTATTTCAATTCCACTATGGTTCGACTGAATCCCGGTCGTTCCAGCAATACCTCGTATAAATATAGCCATTTCAATTCCACTATGGTTCGACTGAATCCGAAGTTGTATAAACGTTGATCGAATAATAACCACCTATTTCAATTCCACTATGGTTCGACTGAATCCACAGTTCCAGAATGGATTATTTCACGGGATCACTTATTTCAATTCCACTATGGTTCGACTGAATCCACTCAAATGGCCTGGGCAGGTGCCGGCGCTGCTCAGTTTCAATTCCACTCTGGTTCGACTGAATCTCAGCAGAAGGGGCAAGTGTCAAAGCACACTACCGAGTTTCAATTCCACTCTGGTTCGACTGAATCTTATGAAATAGATGATGTGAGCCTAACCGAAGCCACGTTTCAATTCCACTCTGGTTCGACTGAATCGAGCCAGATGGCAATGGAGGGAAAGCATCATTCTCCGTTTCAATTCCACTCTGGTTCGACTGAATCTGTAACACACCCAAAGAACTTGTTCAAGATTGGCGCGTTTCAATTCCACTCTGGTTCGACTGAATCCACGATGTAATGAATTCTTTCTGAACGGCAATTTCAGTTTCAATTCCACTCTGGTTCGACTGAATCGAATTCTTTTCCCGATGTTCGACGGGTGTTTCTCAAGTTTCAATTCCACTCTGGTTCGACTGAATCCTGCGGGCGTAGGATCGAATCCAGGCAGGGGAGCTAGTTTCAATTCCACTCTGGTTCGACTGAATCCGATCTTCGGAGTATTGTTAGTCGTCGTTTTGGTTGCGTTTCAATTCCACTCTGGTTCGACTGAATCGAATGAAAACCTTCATGAAAATATTCATTCTTTTGAGTTTCAATTCCACTCTGGTTCGACTGAATCAATCATGTTCTACGCAACAACACCATATTCATATTTGTTTCAATTCCACTCTGGTTCGACTGAATCGAACAGTTACTTATTCAGGTGGTTCAATACTTATGAGTTTCAATTCCACTCTGGTTCGACTGAATCCAGCGACAGTAGAGGTTGCTGCTTCGTTAAGTCCGGTTTCAATTCCACTCTGGTTCGACTGAATCGCAAGGATCGAGATTAAAGTCACAAGAAACACAAATGTTTCAATTCCACTCTGGTTCGACTGAATCTTCTGCGGGTATTATTACAGCAGTGCAATTTGTAGGGTTTCAATTCCACTCTGGTTCGACTGAATCAGGTAACGATTGACGATTCAGTAAAAGTGACGTATCGTTTCAATTCCACTCTGGTTCGACTGAATCATGTTCTCATAGTGCTGATACTGTTGCTCGTAACCGGTTTCAATTCCACTCTGGTTCGACTGAATCCGATGGCGATATAACTGAGACCTCATTCGATGCCTGGTTTCAATTCCACTCTGGTTCGACTGAATCGAGGATAGTAAACACATACAGTGGAATTGCTGACAAGTTTCAATTCCAATCTGGTTCGACTGAATCCCGTATAAGCCGTTACGACTAACTTATCTGAGCTTGGTTTCAATTCCACTCTGGTTCGACTGAATCGGGATTTTGTCCGATCGGTCAAGAGATTGTTTATACGTTTCAATTCCACTCTGGTTCGACTGAATCGGTTCAGACTCGTGCGAAACATCTCACGAGTGCAATGTTTCAATTCCACTCTGGTTCGACTGAATCTACAGCATACACATTGCCCGTTGTAGATTCTGTCGCGTTTCAATTCCACTCTGGTTCGACTGAATCGCTAAACTTCACAAGGTCATCTTTGCCTAACATCATGTTTCAATTCCACTCTGGTTCGACTGAATCATTGCTTCTTGATATGGAGCACCGTTGACTGATACAGTTTCAATTCCACTCTGGTTCGACTGAATCACTTCGGTGTCGAAGGCGAGTATGCTGTTCTTGTTAGTTTCAATTCCACTCTGGTTCGACTGAATCCTGAGTGACGCAAGCATTGATTATCTCTGTGAGAAGTTTCAATTCCACTCTGGTTCGACTGAATCCATCCAATCAAATTTGCCTACGATATCTAATGCACAGTTTCAATTCCACTCTGGTTCGACTGAATCTTTGTATTGTTTTATCTTCAATAGATTGAGTCACCTGTTTCAATTCCACTCTGGTTCGACTGAATCTCCGTTAATAGACCATCTCACATTAATTGTACAATCGTTTCAATTCCACTCTGGTTCGACTGAATCGGAGGATTTCGGTATAGATACTGTATCCCATATCGTGTTTCAATTCCACTCTGGTTCGACTGAATCCCGCCCCAAAGGCATTGACCGTCGTGGCCGTCGCAGTTTCAATTCCACTCTGGTTCGACTGAATCGTAGAACCGATAATCCAATTCGACAGATTTTGAGCTGGTTTCAATTCCACTCTGGTTCGACTGAATCAAACATTTGAGCATCCAGCCACCTTTCCCGAATTATGTTTCAATTCCACTCTGGTTCGACTGAATCTATATTCGTGATACTGCCTGTATTTCTTTGCTTCGTAGTTTCAATTCCACTCTGGTTCGACTGAATCTGATGCTCGCTGATAGTTCTGCGTTGACTACTTTCCGTTTCAATTCCACTCTGGTTCGACTGAATCTGTATCTCTTCTAAAGCATTAGCCTGACCCTTTGCAGTTTCAATTCCACTCTGGTTCGACTGAATCTACTTTTTAACGAGAGGAATGTATTTTGTGGATGTTGTTTCAATTCCACTCTGGTTCGACTGAATCAGGGATTTCTGGGCAAGTTCAGAGTTGTCACAAGATGTTTCAATTCCACTCTGGTTCGACTGAATCATCTGTTCTATATACATTTGGAACGCCCGCTACAGGGTTTCAATTCCACTCTGGTTCGACTGAATCAATAAAAATTCAACTGAGCCTGACATCGTTAAGGTAGTTTCAATTCCACTCTGGTTCGACTGAATCCAAAAATGTGTTACTGAATCGAGGATACTTATTTACGTTTCAATTCCACTCTGGTTCGACTGAATCGCGCACAAGCCACAAGTGACATTTTTGTCGTCAAACCGTTTCAATTCCACTCTGGTTCGACTGAATCCCACACTCGTAACATTCGAGAGTAGAGAAATATCGAGGTTTCAATTCCACTCTGGTTCGACTGAATCTTGTATCTCTTCTAAAGCATTAGCCTGACCCTTTGCAGTTTCAATTCCACTCTGGTTCGACTGAATCAGTCAAGGATAAAGACCGTTGAGCCATCTATTCTCAGTTTCAATTCCACTCTGGTTCGACTGAATCGAGATCGGATCGTTTTATGGTGGGACACTTTGGCACGTTTCAATTCCACTCTGGTTCGACTGAATCACCAGCGTGTCAATCGAAACAACCTGCTTTGCAATCGTTTCAATTCCACTCTGGTTCGACTGAATCCCGCTAAAAACCCCCTAAAAAATGCCGCGCTCAGCGGTTATATTACTACTCCAATCGTCATCCTATCATTATGCAAAAACACAGGGGGTCTGACGACTTATTACAACACGGTCTCGCTTCCTCCTTTTTCTGTTCCTATGATCTTCTTTTCCATGCGCGATTCGTCCTCAAATTGATAAATTATTACCGAGTCTTTCTCTAGATTGATCTTCTTCTTCAATCCTATTTCCATCTCCTTATACTTTCCCTCAGTCAACCCCCCTTCGAATACACTGTTTTGCACCCAATTCAGATATCCGCGTAAATACTTCAGCACTTTTACGACACGTTTTTCTTCAATATCATACACCACTATCACATACATTATTTTATACCTCTTCGTCGATGAAGGTCACCTTCGGCTGTGATCTATCTAGAGAAGGTGACCTTCTATTACCACCACGCCCGAAATGCTTTGTACTCTTCGCCGGAAGTTATATGGCGTACTAACTTGTATGCTTCCAACCGAATCAAATGACGGTACGAAACATTTCTGCCTAATGCACGGTGCTTGATGGTCGTCTTCAACCGCTCGTCGTATTCCTGTACAATAATTTTCCTCCCCGACTCTTCCAAATAGCAGCAATTCAATTCCGCCTTAAAATGCTTTTCCTGAATTTGCTTTGCATTCAACAACCGAAAGATCATTCGATCCGCCAACAATGGCTTAAATATTTCAGCCAAATCTAAAGCCAATGAATAGCGTCGTTCACCAGGTCCGTGCAAATAACTTACTGTCGGTTCCAGGTGAGTATGATAGATTTCGCTCAACACCGTGGAATATACCAAACCGTTAGCAAACGAAATGAGTGCATTGATCGCATTATCAGGTGGATGTTTCACCCTTTTATCCAGCGCAAATTCCTGCCCCACAATTTGACCCCAACAATTATAATAACGGTCCCGTATATTACCTTCCACTCCCATCAATTCTTTGGTCGTATCAGTGCGTGCAATGCCATCCCGTAGGTTTTCTATCTCTTCAATCTCCGCTGTAAAGTCTATCGACTTCTCTTCCGTTCCTTTCGATGGCTTCGAATAGTATTGTAGGTTTTTGACAATGTTGTATGATGCTGCATCTATGAACTCCCGCGCAATCATCAACCGCCTGTGTGTATCAAGATACGCCCTCACCTGCTCCACGACGGTGAACCCCGACGGCAAGTAGTCACGCGGAATGAAGCTGCCTGCATAATGTCCGTAATAATTAAACAGGTGCAGCGGAATATGATGCTGAGACAGGAAATTGAAGAATTTGCTGTTGTAATCCATCTCACCGAAACAATAGAACGCTTCAATATCCTGCACAGGCAATGGCTTACGTGTTACTCTTCCGGTGTCCGGGTTTTTTTCACTCTCTTCCGTAAAGCCGGCAAGAATCTCTTCATCAATACCGGGATCGATGTCAGTGGAAATATCAGATGGCGGATTTCGGATAGCAGATTCTTCTTGGGGGTTAGCAGGTTTTGACACAGGTTCAAAGAAGATGGTATTATCTTTTCTTCTCAACCTGCCGGATGACATTATGTAATAAGGTCGTTTCATTTAAATCGGATAGCAGATATCAAATAACAGATGACAAAAAACAGATGACAGATGACGGATGACAAATAACAAACGACAAATGACAAATAAATAATAGCAAATTGAATTCATAATCATATAGAACGGCTGAGAAATGTTATAAATCCGGCTGTTTGATTTATGATCGAGACACTGAGAGTGAATGCCTCCTCAAATTCGGATTGTGAGATATATTGCAGATCGAGTGCAACATAGAGTTGACTTCTCAATTCTCCGACAGAACCTTTTGCATGATACAGGAAAGCGATGAACTCCTTTTTCGTGTGTCGTTCGTAACCCTCGGCGATATTAGACATCACGGAAACCGCTGATCGCTGCATCTGATCTTTCAGACCGTAATCGGAAGACAATTTTCCTTTTGCCGTTAATCTATAGATTATCGATGTAAGCTTCCGTGCATCCTGCCAGACAGGCATATCTTCAAATCGTTTAAACTTCATTTTGTTCCTTTTTATTATCAGTCTTTCGCAATCTGTTATTCGCTATTAGCATTCTGCTTTTGTTTTCTGCTATCCGCTATTTGCTATCTGTCATTTTACTTATACGCTATCTGTCATATGCAATCCGTTATTCGTTATCTGCCATTTTATTTATACCCAGCAAAGCTCAAAATAACTGCACATCTTACAAAAGCGTCTCGATTTCTTTTCTGGTGCAGATGCGGACTCGACAACTTCTTCGATCTTTTTCAGCACTTCGATTATTTCTTCTTCCGTTTGTTCGTTTAACTCTACAGATACCTTTTGTCTTAACTTCGGATAATCGAGTTCTCCTTTCAATCCCGACACTCCTTTTTGTTTGAGATACCATAAGTAATACAACACCTGCCACCGATGCGCTTCTTCAAGGCTGTCGGACTTCTTCACCTCGTGTAACACACCGTTCTTACTATCGATCCAATCAATCACAATTGCGTTGTCAATCTCGATCTGTTTTTCTTTCCGTGCATAGCTTGATTCATCTATGAGCTTACCCAAGAGAACGGTATCAGACGTATGCTCCATAACCAAACCACGCGAGAATAGCCACAGTTTACGCTTGCACACAAAATAATAATTTAAATGTGTGCCGGATATATTGTGCCTGAAGGTTTCCTTCATCATAGGTTTAGTCAGAAAGAAGGAAACCTTCTACATAAGGTAACACTCTTTTCCAGTAATCTTTCTCTGCCCGCTCATCTTTCAACACCTGCTGCACAAATTCTATATAATCCTCGCCCAAATCAGCAAAAGGTTTCCTTCCGCTTGTTAAAGGCTTCCTTCTGTTAGGAATAACCTTAGTTGAAGGAAGCCTTTTACCCAGGTACTCTACAAAGTTCGAAAACTTCCACTCCTCCGGTTCCCGCACTAATCCCGCCCTCACCGGATTCAAATGAATATAACACGCCACGTCCTGCACGGCATCTTCCGGAACAGACTTATAACGAAATGGACCCTGAAACAAATGCCCGATATGCCCATACTTTAAATTGTATCGCTTTGCGGCAGATGTCGCCAACGCACCCATCATATCCGACAAACAACCGCCCTGTTTCTGCAGAGCAAGGATGTGGTAATGATTCGGCATCAACGCGTACGCTGGCACAAGGACAGAATATTTAACGGCAAGTGATTTCATCTTCCTAATAAACGCTTCATAATCCGATGCATCGGCAAAGATACGCTCTTTATCGTTCCCACGGTTATATACATGGTAAAACCGATCATCTTCTATTTTTTCTTCTCTGTTCATATCTTTTATAGAAGGTGTAGCGGAAGGTTACCTTCTGCTTATTCGTGCTTAGTTGAAGGTAACCTTCAACCGAGGGACGAGAAATTCTTTAGCTATGTTATACTTGTCTTTCATAGTCGTATGCCAAAAGCATTTCCTTCAATTTGTTCTCTGCGTCATCCAATGCATTTGCCGTTCCATGCACACCTTGGATATATCCGTCACAAGGAAGAGCTATGAACAAATCCGTTCCAACTGTATCGTCAATAATAGGAATTGCATGTGGTTTCTCTGTTTCCTCTGAAAGTTTAGCACGTATTGCGCTTGCTACTTTGTTTGCGTTGTCGCTGATAGCAATAGCAAGCGTTTCCATTAGACTAAACGTGCGTGATTGATTACTGGTAATTCTCCAATTAAGAATGCCTTTGGCAAGAGCATTAATAATTTCATTTCTTTTCTTTTTGGGACATATCAGACAACTACCGAAAGCATTCTTAGATTCTTTCCAACCATTATCTCGGAGTTCTTTTCCAATATCATCCGTTATTTCACGTTCGTGTTTATTCAATGACACAGAAAAGAGCGTACGTATATCTATTGCAATGTCGTACACAAATAGTCCTGCAGCTCTTGTGTTATCTTGAATAAAATTCCTGCGTGTAAGAGATATTTTTTTGTCTTCAAGAAATTTATTGATCTCTACTTCTGACAGTTCTTTTCCGTTTGCATCACGCACTTTTACGGGATGAATATCGGGATTGCTGCTGCGATCAAATGTTAAATTCTCTCTTGCGACACTGCATAAAAGAGGATGTAATGCACGCATAGCGGAGATAGATAATGGGCTTCGTCTCTTAACTGGTGTTTCTCCAGCTTGAGCTCTCATCCAACCTCCAAGCAATTGGTCTGTATATTTAGGATCACAAGGTGACCAAGGTTCTCCCTCACCCAAGCCGCCTTTTTCTTTTATTATTTTATTGAAAGTTATCGGTGCTTGTTGCTCTCCTAACAATTCCAAGATAGAATCTAATGCTGAACGCTTAACTTGTTGACCACTTGAATAAGGAACATACTTCCCAAATTGACTATCATAGTATGTCTTTTGTCCTTCTTGGACACAAAACACTGTATGTTCGGCATGTCGAAGCCCGCGAAGATAAATAAATGGTGATCCCATGTTGGTTCTCCTTATTTAAAGTTGTTTTTACTATCAATTGGGTAATGCATATTTGAAACGCATCAGCGTTACAAAAAGCGGCACATTATCGACTGCAATATTCTCCATTAACTCATGAACAAGAGTATTACATACTTCCCCCATCGTTGTTGGCTCTTCTTCCACAAGTTGAGTAAGCCGATCAATCAACTCTTTGCGATTTCGGGAAGACAATAGCTCTTTTATTTCGTTATCACGCTTCACAGTTCCCTTCCTTCCTCCTTTTTCATACTTTCGAAACGCTTGAGCGGCTTTTTCTGCTAAACCAAGAAGATTTTTGTTATTTAACATAGCGATCACCCATGTAATGTAAATTGAATAGTTAATTTTAGATTTTTCATCATCCTTAAGTTTTGGCATCTCATTTGAACTGGATCTACCAGGCATATATTTCCACAAATCTTTTGGTTCTATAGCTTTTAAACCAATTGTTCCTTGTTCGCATGCACGTGAAAAAGGATATTGAGTTTCATACAAAGCAACCATTTGCTTTATGCCCACAGAATCACTCTTTTTAAATATTTTATCATAGAATTCCCAAAACTTATTTACCTCCGGTAAATTAAGATTAATAAAACCAAGGGTTACGTATTTCTGTTTATCATATATATATCTCGAACTAAAAATAGTAACGTTCTCTTTCGGAAATATGCTCGACAATAAAAACAACATCTTAATCCAGCTCTGCTGTTTTAGAGCATAGTTAGCTTTTCGTTTTTCGCTGGTTTCTTTTTCTACATATTCATCCAAGAGAAATTTCTTAACTATTTTGTCTTTATTAAAAGTATGGTCAAGCCAAACACTATTCCATAGATCAATCTCATTTGGTTTTAAATCCAGCACTTTTGAGTTCAAATGTTTTCGATATTCAGACCAACCTGAATAAATCGTCCAAAGCAACTTTTCATTGTTCATATACCATACTTGTTTCCCCTCTACTTCTATCCCAAAGCCAGCCCCAATCCATGAAGAATATATACTTTCTTTGTCCATAGGAAGAGTTAAAGATGATACTTGTCCTGAAGTATCAAAAAGGTCATTAGCAGCCGGGAACCCTATTGCAAAGCTACTATCTGGAACATCTTCTTCGATTTTTTTATTTAATTTTTCAAGTTTACGTTTTTGCTCATCTTCAAATGTTTTTATTCCCTTTCTTTCTTTAGCAGGAAGTTTCTGAACAAAAGGAGAGTTAACAATCCATTTAAAATACTTCTTATGGTTATAGAATTCTTCAAAAACTTCTTTTTTAAAGAATAATTCTGCAGATAATCTTTTATTTTTCTTTTTATTATATATTTCTAAAAATCGCTGCCCAATAAACGATATGTACATAGCTTTCACCTTTTAGATTACAGTATCAATTTCTTTCCATTCTAAACCTACCGACGGACTATACAATTCGTCATGGACAATAATTGGGGACGTTCCATATTTTGAATATCCATAATTTGTGAACTTACGGAACCTTGCCGTTCGTGGAATCGGTATTTCCAGACTGATTCGTTGTTCGCTGTTTCCCTTTTCATATTGCTCTAAATCTGAATATCGAATCGCTGTTGCTGATTCAATGTTCAATGCTTCCATTAGAACAGAAGAGGGGAAATGGCAAAGTTCCGTTAAAAGAAACTCATCCCTTTCCCATACTAAATGAGTATTAATGGAAATCTCTTTGAGAGTTGGAAACACTTCATCAATTATCTTTTGCAAATCACGCTCGTGTAATACTTCGTTATCCGGTAACTGCGCAAAACTTCGTTCTAGCAACTCTTGTGCATAGGGCAAACATGCTTTGCTCTCATCAGGCGGTTCGATAACATATACTGGCTTTAATATCCTGTTCCGAACACTCTCCTCGGTTCTACGCCTGTTGATGCGTCCGAACCGTTGAATGAGACTGTCAAACGGAGCACACTCGGTTATCATCACATCAAAGCTAATGTCCAAGCTTACTTCCACTACTTGCGTTGAAACGACAATGCAGGCTTTTGAAGAGCAATCGAATTTTTCCCGAAGTTCTTTTTCTAATTCTGCCCTATCCTGCCGTCGGAATCGGCTATGAAGAAGCATTTGCGGCATATCGGGGAAAAGTTCACAGCATTCCTTGAAGCGTTTCTGTGCGGCATCTACTCTATTGCACACGATGAGGACTTTTTTGTTCTCTTGTAGAGCTTGTAGAATAATGCTCCGTGTTTCATCAAATGAAGAAATCTTATGAACAATGTGTCTATCGAACGTAACAAGCGTATTTTGAGGCAATGACACGGTGTATGTTTGTTTCTTCCCTCCAAGAAGTTTTAATATTTTCTTTTGCAACACCAACGGCATTGTTGCACTGCCGACATGAACTCGGCAACGCAGTTTTAACAACGCTTTGATGATTTCTAAAACCATAGACTGCGCGATCTCGGAGTACGAATGAATTTCATCCAGGATGACATCATTCCCCATAATATCAACAGCAAGCGCTTCGAAACCACGCGTTCCACAAATCAATGATGCCAATTGATGAGGTGTTAAGACTTTAATGGCGGCACCGACTTTATCTTGTAAAACTTTTTCTTCATACGATTCGCTTCCTTTCACTACCAATCTTGACGATGCATGAAGCACTCGTATTTCAGCTTGATTCGGAAGCTGCTGCCGAAATCGTTCGTACATAGCATTGATGGACGCTTGAAAAGGTAATGTATAAAAGACCCTGCTACTGCAACGGCGCATAAGAAAATCTGTTTTCCCCGATCCCGTTGGTGCAACAACAAGAGTATGCGGTATCTTATCGTCGGCAGAAAGAAGGGATAAAGGAAATAGAGTATTCGACCGATTATCAAATGCTGAGAGATCGGGAGTTTGGAATATCGTTGAAATACGGACATTTGTTTTTTCGTTCAATGCAGAGGCAAAATGGTCTGCCCCAACAAGCACGCCTTTCCATTTCGACCAACCAAGTGATTTTTTTGAGCAATATTCAATAGTATACCGATATGCCCTCAATGCTTCATCTTTCGAAATGCTTCGCGTAGAAATACCAACATCGGACAGAATAGCAAGAGCTACAGACGACCATTCTTCCCAAGGATCAACATGCCGTTCAAATATCTCATCGCTTCCTTCTATATTTTCTAAATCCAAGATTCCCTGTTCACGCGCATCCTGGCGAATGGAACGATGATGAGCAACGATCATATCAACAAGTGCATTCCAATCTTTTTGCGGGAATAATGGAAGGAATAAAAGTGATGCAATTTCATGCCGGAAAGTAATGCCAAAATTATCGTTCCTATTATTTTTCAACTTTCGCTGGAAATCCGGATGCGACTTGCCAACATCATGCAAAAGCCCTCCGAGCCGTGCAAGCCTTTTATCCAATCCTGCCGATTCGGCAACTCTTTCTGCTACAGAAGCAACATGACGTAAATGATCGGTTAAAAGTGTTCCACCATTGTTCACACTCTTAGCGTATATGTCTTGAAGCGGATTCATCGAGTAGATATCTGTGATGCTAATGGGTTATTACCAACAATATGAAGCCATCCATACATCGGTTTGCTGTTATCGAAACGATTAAAGCCGACAATGAAGGATTGCTTAGTTTTTCCAAAGCGTAATTCAAAGCCGTTAAAACCATTATCCGGTTCGTCAAATTTTTCTTCGTTTATTTTTAAGATGTGTTCGTTTGTCGGAAATTCGGCAGGCAACAGAACATCTTCATTGCGGCACAAACAAATGTGCTGCTGTATTGCCCGTTCGGCAAATTCAAGTTTGGATAAAGCTATGTAAAGAATCGGATTCAGCAGAACACCACGTATTAAAATTGACCGTGGCCTATCTATAACAACAATATTCTCTTTCTTTTTAACGGTAATATTTATACCACGCGGCTGTGTTTGTTCTTGTTGTTTTGATAGTCCGATATAAGTCAAACGATGTCGCACAATTCTTGGATCGTATTTTTTTTGTTCCAGCAATTCTGGGAACAGTTTCTTTTCTATTCCTTCAATTATCGAAGGTGTTAGAAAGTTTTGGCTATAGGTTTCACTATCCCTCACAGCTGTCCAAGGTTTAATGAAACCGAATGGTCCTGAATACTTCACGATATACATTTTTCGTCTCCTTCTGGCATGGGCGAAGGTTACCTTCCACTATGTTAAGCTATGCGAGAAGGTAACCTTCTGGCAAATTTAGCAGAGCGCTCCAAAACCGCTTCCTGTTGAATGTCCGACTCCAACTTCCCAAGCAAATGCGACCGCCTCTGGTGTTCCTTCTATCATTACCGGGCAAACACTTGCTCTATTTTGAATACCTTTAATTGTGACAAGCCGTGTTTTACACTTTTCGTATGTCCTGTCAAAGAATACTTTTATCCCTTTGTTAACTATTCCAGCTTTTTCCAATTTTGTTTTGAGCGTTGCCGTCAACACATCATCAACTCCAGAATCAGAAAACAGTAGATGCTTTATTCCTTGACCATCATATTTTTTTACAAGAACAGGTGTTGCGGTTAAAAATCTTTGATGTTCGCTGAATTTTGGTGTACCTACCATTTGTACATCGGTAATCCTCATACCGCAACAAACGTTTGGTTCCGAAAGAAGACCACTCATAACTTTTTTTGCCAGAGCCTCATTCCAGCAACTGATGAACCACTTTGCTCCTTTAGGAAAATTCAGCATGTCTTTTTCTTTTTTCCCTCCCGATAACCAGCTTAGAGAATAAAGACTGATGTCGTCATGTATTTCATTCGGACCAAGCCATTTATGAAATGCACCGATCAAAAAATGCTGGTACTCAAAAGGTACAGGTTCAATATTCGGTGTTAAATTAAAATAGAGTCGCATCTTTGTTTTCTCCTAGTATCTCGTTATGAGCCAAGTTGTAAGCATTATCGTCTCTCGAATAATTTTCATCGCCAGATCATATACATCATTGAAATCCAAACTACTAATCAATAAAAAACCACTCTCAATACCTACCGGCATATCAAGTGGTCATTTATTTGTGCATTTAATCACGCGTCCTCCCGAATGAAGAAGTATTCGGTTCTGTCGGCATCGAAATGTATGTAATTTTCGATCTATCTTCAACGCTTTAACCATACCACACTTTTGTCACTCTTCTGTGACTCTTTTTGATAGATTTGCCACTTTGTTCCCAAAGTAAGTCGGTAAAAATTTACCCAATAATTATTCCGACACCACCCTTTCGACACCGCTTTACATCGAAGTAGAAATATCCACGAACCTCTATCTACCGATGATTCTAACGAGGCTCAAGGGCGTTATCGGTAAACAACCTACCATCGGACCAGGCGGTCACCATGAGTATACCAGCTATTGTATTCTGGAAACAATGGATGGCGAGATGGAAGGGACATATATTATGCAACGCACCGAAGACAACCTCTTTACTGTGAGAATCCCAAAATTCCTCCTCAGAGCACACGCCAACTGATTGACAAGCTTTTGCTCTCCCTCTTCACCTGCCTTCGCACTTCGTGCTCCGGCAGGCAGGCTCTTCATGCTTTACTCTTCACTATTTCACATTTACAATTCCCCATTTACAATTCTTCTTTTCCTTTTCAATATTTCCTTTTTCGTCGTACCTTATCCTCCGCAATGAAGCTCTTCTCTCAACACTATGGCGATGGGCCTCCACTGATAATCCTCCATGGATTGTTTGACTCCTCAGATAATTGGCACACACTCGCACGACGATTCAGCCAGAACTTTCGGGTCTTCACACTCGATCTGCGCAACCATGGCAGGTCTCCTCATTCAGAAGATATTAATTATGATCTGATGCGAAATGATATTCTTGAGTTTATGGAAGAACAGAGCCTGTCATTGATTCATCTCATGGGACACTCAATTGGAAGATGAATCTTGATGCCATTTTTCAGAACTATCCTTCGATTAATCGTTCCATTTCAGCTCCGACACCGTTCCCAAAACCAGTATTGTTCATTCGGGGCGGAGAATCTGGATATATACTCGATTCCGATCTTGAATCTATCAGGACACTATTCCCGCAAGCCAATGTATTGACGATTCCGAAGGCCGGCCATTGGGTTCACGCCGACGCACCGGACGAATTGTATCGCTCAGTACTCCAATTTCTCCTCTAAACTGTTCATTCCTCAAATTCCATAGATTTCTGTGGTAAGTTTCTTTGTGGAATTTTCTCTTTCAATTTTCACCTTTTTCACGTTTATTAGCCGACAAGAGATTTGTAATAACCAGCATCCCCTTCACACAATGGGAGCATCGCCATGAACAATATACTACTCGAACGCTTTTTACGTTATGTACAGATTGACACTCAATCGCAGGAGGACTCTGAAGCTTACCCCAGCACAAGTAAACAATTCGATCTGCTGAACCTCCTTGTAAAGGAGCTCCAGGAACTCGGGTTGAGCGATGTTTCCATCGACAAGTATGGTTATGTGATGGCAACCATTCCGAGCAACCTCTCCTCTTCCCATCCGGCGTACGGCAAAGTCCCTGCAGTCGGTTTCATTGCCCACGTCGATACATCACCCTCGACATCAGGTACAAATGTGAAGCCGCAGGTTATCGAGAAGTACGCGGGCGGCGATCTCGTGCTTCCGGCCGATCCTGCTGTAATCATTAAGGAAATAGAAAACCCCGAACTAAAAAAATGTATTGGCGGCACAATCATTACCGCCGATGGGACGACTCTCCTCGGAGCGGATAACAAAGCGGGTATCGCTATCATTATGACGGCAGCACAGACTTTGCTGCAAAATCCCTCCATCCTTCACGGCGATGTGAAAATTGGATTTACACCCGATGAAGAAGTTGGCGCCGGTACAAAATATTTTGATCTCAAAAAGTTCGGTGCACAGTTTGCCTACACGGTCGATGGCGACGCGGCCGGTGAGTTGAATAAAGAAACGTTCAGTGCTAATTCAGCCATCATCACCATCCATGGCCGGAACATCCACCCGGGAACGGCAAAAGGAATTATGGTCAACTCCATCCGAACGCTTGCCGACATCATTGTCCGGCTGCCAAAAGACATGGCGCCAGAGACTACCGAGGGGTATGAGCCTTACATCCATCCCCATGCCATCAACGGAGAAGAAGCCAAATCGACGATGAAAATGCTGTTGAGGGATTTTCGAACTGAAGGACTTGACGAACTGAAGAAACGGTTGGAAGACATTATTGCCGAAGTTCAGCCGCTGCATCCGAAAGCAACAATCGAATTGCAGATTATTGAATCCTATCGCAATATGAAAGATGGACTCGACAAGGATCAGCGCGTACTCGATTGTTTATGGGAAGCGACAAAGAGGAGTGGATTGGAACCAGAATGGGTACCGATCCGGGGCGGTACCGATGGTTCCCGCTTGACCGCCATGGGGCTGCCAACACCAAATATTTTTACCGGTGCAAAGAACTTCCACGGAAAAACCGAATGGGCCTCATTGGAGGGGATGATGAAATCTGTCGAAACGGTTGTGAACCTGGCACAGGTTTGGGTGGAACGCAGTTGAAAATGCGGAATTGGAAATGTTGATTAGGGAATGGGGAGGAAGGAGGAAGACGAGAGAGGTAAGAAGCAAAAAGGAAAAAGTGAGAAGTTAAAAGTGACAAAATGAGAGATCCTCTTTTTCCTCTCTCTGCTGTCATCATTCTTCTCTCACATCTCTTTTCCATCTCCCGTCTGCCTTCCACGGTCTACCGCAATAAGTTCTTTGCTTTAAAAACAAAAAGGAGATCATATGGAGCATAGTACAACCGCAAGCAGTAATCTTCCAGCGAATGCGTACAAAGAATTAAAGGAGGGCGAAGAGTATCGTCCGATTATGGTGCCTGAGCAAACCTATGCAGAGGTGACACCCTGGTCTGTTGTCTGGGGACTCATCATGGCTGTGCTCTTCACGGCGGCGGCGGCCTATTCCGGATTGAAGATCGGGCAGGTGTTTGAAGCTGCAATTCCGATTGCAATTCTTGCTGTTGGTGTTTCGAACCTTGCCAAGAAAAAAGGGGCATTGGGAGAGAATGTGATCATTCAATCAATCGGGGCCTGCTCGGGCGTCGTGGTGGCAGGTGCAATCTTCACCATCCCTGCACTCTACATCCTTGAGCTTCCTATAAGCTTTTTCCAGATGTTTATGGCGTCGGCGCTTGGTGGTTTTCTGGGGATACTCTTTCTTATCCCCTTCAGAAAATACTTCGTTAAAGATATGCATGGAAAGCTTCCCTTCCCCGAAGGAACGGCAACAACCGAGATTCTCGTTGCTGGCGAGCGGGGCGGCGATCAGGCAAAGGTTCTCGCTATCAGCGCGCTGATCGGCGGAGTCTTCGATTTCTGTTTCAGCGCCTTCGGTTGGTGGGCCGAGACAATCACGACAAGGATGTTTGCCTGGGGACAGACTATAGCCGGCGAAATAAAGATGGTCTTTAAATTCAATGTGTCGGCAATGATTTTCGGCATCGGTTATATTATTGGATTGAAGTATGCCGCGATTATTTGCGCCGGTTCCTTCCTTTCCTGGTTTGTGCTGGTCCCTCTTTTTAATGAGATCGGGCAATCTCTTACCTCACCGCTCGGTGCAACCGCAACAAAGCTGATTTCACAGATGTCACCGGAAGAAATATTCCGCGGGTATGTCCGGCAAATCGGCATTGGGGGTATAGCCATGGCCGGTGTTGTTGGAATTCTCCGATCGTCAAAAATTATTGCAGGAGCGTTCAAGCTGGCAGCCAAGGAGATCTTCCACCATGAGACCGGGACGGAGACTGAAACTATCCGTACTCAAACTGATTTGAGAATGCTCTGGATTGTCACACTGATCATTCTCACTGCTCTTCTGATCTTCGTTTTCTTTTATATCGGCGTTGTCTTCAATCTCATCCATGCCATTGTCGGGTTATTAATTGTTCTGGTAATCTCATTTCTCTTTACGACGGTCGCAGCGAATGCTATTGCCATAGTCGGTACCAATCCTGTTTCCGGTATGACGCTGATGACGCTCATCATTTCATCATTTATCCTGACTTCAGTTGGGCTCAGCGGCAACGAGGGTATCATCAGTGCAATGATTATCGGAGGCGTCGTCTGCACAGCGTTGTCCGTGGCGGGCAGCTTCATCACTGATCTGAAGATTGGGTACTGGCTTGGATCGACACCGAAGAAACAGGAATCGTGGAAATTTCTCGGCGTGCTCTTATCAGCGGCGACAGTAGGCGGAGTGATATTGCTGCTCAATGAAGCGTACGGTTTCAAGGGCGACAAGGCAATGGTGGCACCGCAGGCAAATGCCATGGCTGCTGTGATCCAGCCGTTGATGTCGAATGTCCCAACACCATGGATCCTGTATATTGCCGGAGCAGTGATTTCTCTTCTTATGGTCGTGCTTAAAGTACCACCGCTGGCATTCGCACTCGGGATGTATATACCACAGGAATTGAATACACCTCTTCTCGTTGGCGGGTTTGTTGCTTGGTGGGTCTCAAACCGGTCGAAGGATGAAACGCTGAACAACGCACGATTTCAGCGCGGAACGCTCATTGCCTCAGGACTCATAGCCGGTGGCGCTCTGCTTGGTGTTCTCAATGCATTTCTTAAGTTTACCGATCTGCAGCTCTGGGAGTTTGGATACAGCAATTTGTTCCTCACACACTGGGCAGAATCTTCGAACGGTGAGCTTATGGGACTGGGTATGTTTGCGCTGCTTTTCGTTTATGTCATGTGGGACTCAATGCGCGGTAAACCGGAGTAAGTGCCCACGTGAGAAGTCTGTCTTCTCCCAAAGATCAATCTCTATTAGAAGACAGACTTCTTATCATTGTCTTGCCCCATCTTTTCCACGGGGGTCCCTGACAGCCTGGCAAAAAGGAAGTCGGAAGGGTTTCTAATTTCACAAGGGAGTCAGAAACCACTTCCTGACTCTCTCAGGAATTATGAGGGATTATTTTAACAAGGGGGTCAGGAACCATTTCCTGACTCATAGACAAGAATCGTTACTCATCACCTCAGGGAGGAGGCAGTTATGGGTTTACGAGGAAGGCAACTAATCTCAAGCACCGACCATCTTTTTTTCGTTACCACTACCGTAGTAAATTCCATTCGCATCTTTCAAGAGGATCGTTTCTGCTCTCTCCTGATCCAGAATATCAAGCACTACCAAAAACGGTATCAATTCGAGATTTATGGATATGTTATTATGCCTTCTCATTTTCATTGGATCGTTGAAGTTGATCATCGATATGGCACTATCTCAGGAATTATGAGGGATTTGAAAAAATATTCCGCGTGGGATATTATGGAGGCAGTAGAGAATGAACAGCGGTTAGACCTTCTCGAACAATTTCGTAATGCAGCAGCGGGATACAAAAACCAGCATCGAAAATTCTGGATGGATAGATTTGATGATGAAGTGATACACAATGAAGGGATGCTCCGTACCAAATTGGAGTATATTCATTACAATCCTGTAAAGGCGGGTCTTGTATTAAATCCTGAAGACTATCGCTATTCGAGTACAAGGAATTATATCTGCAATGATCATAGTATTCTTCAGGTGAAAACGGATTGGTGGTAACAGAAATTTTAGTTTAAAAGAATCTACTGTCAGGGAGTGGTCCCTGACAGCCTGGTTGGAGGTTGGAAGATTCCGACTGCAGAAGTCTGTCTTCTTCAAAGGATTAACCTCTGTGAGAAGACAGACCTCTAATAAAAAACCTGGCAGCCTGCTTGGTAGGGTCTAACTGCAGAAGTTTGTCTTCTTCCAATGGTCAATCGCTGATAGAAGACAGACTTCTACTCAAGGTCACGTTGCCGGAAGATTTCCCATAAGAAGATCGCCATCGCGTTGGCGACGTTGAGTGAGTCAACGGAATGTTGAAGCGGAATATGGAGCGTCTGTGTACAGAGTTCCAGGACTTCTGGTGTCAATCCTGTATCTTCATTCCCCATCACCAGACAGACTTTTCCCCGAAGATTTGAATTCTGCAATGGTACGGATCCAGCCGGGTGAGCACCAATGATCTGGACATTCCATTCCTCTTTGAGGTTGCGAAGTGTGTTTGCCAAGGAGGGAGCATGATACACACGCTGCTGAAATAGCGCACCCATAGAATTCCGTACAGCGCGCCGATAATATGGGCTAGCCGAAGATTCGCCGGCAATTACCAGGTTCACTCCGAATGCAACGCTATTCCGGATCATCACCCCGATATTATCCGGATTCATCAGTCGATCCAACGCAAGCAGCAAACAGCTTTCAGGATGTTCGTTCAATACCGCATGTGGTGCAACATCGGGCGGAACCCTGGCCAGCGCAAGCACAGGCTGCTGCACATCATATCCGACAAGATCAGCCATAACCTCACGATCGGTAAGATAAGTCTCCAGACTCAAAAATCGCGAGGAAGGAATCCTGGATTGCAGCCATTCCAATACTTGTTGTGTAGTAAGAATGGAAACCACATTGATGGCAGACTCCAGCAATCGATGGACAACTCTTTTTCCTTCAGCCAGGAAGAGCCCATCGCGTTGAAGCTCATAGGTATGTTTTCGCACCCGATACGGTTGGAGCGAAAGCAGATTCAGGTCATCACCTGAAATGTGTCTGGCAAGAGGAAGAGTATCCATAGATGTTTCTATTATCTTTACAAATTATCATTCATGCAAGAAGTGCTTCCTCATTTGAATTATCCCATATCTCTATCATCTTCCGAAAAAAGAAAAAATTGACTGTCACCACGAAGATCATTACTTTTTTCCCATCAGGTTTCAAAGGAGATCACTATGGATGAAGAGCAGGTTCTTGCAGCGTTGGCAAAGATTGAACAACGGGTAACCCGGATTGAAGAACATCTTGATCTGCATTCAGAACAAGAGGAAGAGAAGGTTCAGGCAGCCGTACCAACCTCCGCGTCTGATCCCGAGAGTGATGAAGATGAACTCGAGTATGAACTCGGGCAAAGTTGGTTTGCCAAAGCCGGCATCGTCGCACTCGCACTCGGAGTGATTTTTATTCTCACTTTTCCCTTTGCAGATATTCCATCGATAGCATTTGCGCTGCTCGGCTATGGTCTCGCCGGCGGGATGTTTGCTCTCGCTCATCTCTGGCGGCAGTCGTTACTCCTCATCTCTAACTATCTCCGTGGTGCTGCACTAGCCCTACTCTATTTCGCAACACTTCGCCTGTACTTCTTTGGAGAAACACCTGCGCTCACCACCGGTACACTGCCGGAAATTCTTCCACTGGTCGCAGCAGCGTCGTTTGTATTCCTTCTGGCGATTCGCCGCCAGTCAGTTTACCTGACGGCACTTGCATTTATCACCGGTTTTGTCACGCTCATCGTTATCGATCAACTATTCTTCACGTTCCTTGGAATCGCGCTGCTCGCGGTGATAGCAACACTCTTGTATTTGCGGTTCACATGGACCTGGATCGTGGTTCTGAGCATGGTGTGCGGTTACCTCACTCATCTGTTATGGGCATTGAACAATCCGGTTCTCGGGCATTCCATTCAATTTCTCACTTCACCTCAATTCAACATTTTTCTCTTGCTGGTGTACGTTTCCATTTTCGCATCAGCGCCGTTATTACGCCCAGATCGCTCCCGTGAACAGTACAGCGTCGTGTTCATCAATGCCTTAAATGGCGCTCTTGGCTACGGAACACTGCTTATCTTCACGCTGGTTGCATACCACGACATTCGGATGATCGTTCAAATCGCCTCATCCTGTCTTCTGCTCTGTATTGCAATCCTCTTCTGGGTTCGGGAACAGAGCCGTTATTCGACATTTATTTACGCGATGCTTGGCTATCAGGCATTGAGCATTGCTCTGTTGTTCTCCTTCGGCGTTCCTGAAGTCTTTGTTCTGCTGTCGCTCCAAAGTTTGCTCGTTGTCGCTACGGCAATTCTTTTCCGCTCACGATTTATCATCGTCGCAAACTTCATCATCTATCTATTCATTGTCACCGGCTATCTGGTTGTGGCGGAGCAAGAGACGGGCATCAGCATTGGATTTGGCATCGTGGCGCTGCTCAGTGCACGAATTCTTAACTGGAAGAAGGAACGGCTGGAGCTCCAAACTGAAATGATGAGAAACGCCTACCTGGTTTCTGCATTCCTGGTGTTTCCCTATTCGTTGTATCACCTGGTACCGCAGGGGTATGTGGCACTTGCATGGGTTGCTGTTGCCCTTTTCTATTACTTTATGAACACCATCATCAAAAATCAGAAGTACCGGTGGATGGGTCACCTGACACTCATTCTCACCGCACTGTACGTTCTGGTTATTGGGATTATCCAGCTTGAGCTGATCTTCCGTGTGATCTCATTTCTCGTCCTTGGCATTGTTCTTCTCTCGGTTTCTATTTTCTTTACCCGCTTGCGGCTCAAAAAGCGGAAGCAATAATCATGGAGTGAGAATCCTCTTTTTAATCACACCGGAAGTATGTTTGGGATTGTCCAAAATGTATCACGCGGGTGTCACGGTCCATACCGTGATACTTGAAATCTGAACATTTTCCACAACATGCGTCACGAAATCCCTGCCCGCAACTACGCACCTTTCTGGCAAGGAGAATACTCCCGAGAAATGCTTTTGTCTTTAGCATTTTTCACCGCGTAATTGTCGCACCCTGAGTAGCAACTTTAGAATATGATCTCATGCTGGAATTTTTCCCCGTTTTCTTCTACATTCATCCTGGAATCCAAACAACTACTATGCTGGGCCTTCGTCGTACATTCATCAGCATTTTCTCTCATACTACTGGAGGACTCATGAACAAAACTCACATACGCGCTATTGTCGTAACGCTTGTTCTGCTGGCAATAGCGGCAACGCTTGCATTTTCACAAAGCCTTGAACAAAAGGTGAAAGTGCACAAACTCAAAAATGGGTTCACGGTGATCTTCATCGAGAACCACGACTCGCCGACCTTTTTTGGTGTCTATGGTTTTAAAGTGGGCGCAGTTGATGAACCACCCGGCATTACGGGCACAGCTCACTTGTTCGAACATATGGCATTCAAAGGCACGCCCAAAATCGGGACGTCCGATTTCCAGAAAGAAAAACCGATTATGGAGCAATCCAACAAAGTCGGAAGAGAATTAAGCCAGGAGTTGGTTAAAGGCCCTGCAGCCGACAAAGAAAAAGTCAAAAGACTTTCCGATGAATTGCTCAAACTCGATAAAGAACAGAAGCAATATGTGGTGAAGGATGAAATCGATCAGATCTATGCCGGTGTCGGCGGGACTGGACTGAATGCCTCGACCGGAAACGATGTAACACAGTACATCATCAGCCTGCCATCCAATCGATTTGAACTATACTGTCTCGTGGAATCGGAGCGGATGAAAAATGCCGTTCTGCGCGAGTTCTATACAGAACGCAGCGTCATTCAGGAAGAACGCAAGCAAACGACCGATGCAAGTCCGGCACGCATGCTCTCGGAAATGTTCATGGCCTCCGCCTTTATGGCCCATCAGTATAATCATCCGGTGGTTGGCTGGGCATCCGATATCAATTCAGTGACACTGGAAGAAGCAACTGCTTTCAAACAGAAATATTACACACCAAACAATTGTGTCTTAGCCATCGCCGGAGATGTCTATCCCGAAAAGGCAATTCCTCTCATCGAACAATACTTCAGCGACTGGCCGCGCGGCGACGATCCACCGCTGGTGAGGACGGTCGAGCCAAAGCAGCTTGGCGAACGCAGAGTGAAGTACGAAGCCGATGCCGAACCGCAGCTCATGATAGGATTTCATAAACCGACATTCCCGCATAAAGATGATGCGGTCTTATCCAGCATTGCCACCCTCCTTTCGTCCGGCCGAACTTCGATCTTCTATAAAGATCTTGTCCGGGATAAACAGCTTGCCGCGAACGTGATGGCCTCAGCAACATACCCGGGTTCACGATACGACAATTTATTCGTAGTGATGGGGTCGCCGCGGAATCCCAATACCAATGAAACCCTTGAAAAGGCAATCATGGAACATCTTGAGAAACTCAAAACCGAACCCGTCAGCGAGAAGGAATTACAGAAGGTGAAGAACAATCTTGAAGCAAATTACCTTCGGGCCATGCAATCGAACCGCGGATTGGCCTCTACGCTGCTTCGGTATCAGTTGCTCTTTGATGATTGGAAGCTGTACTTAAAATCCAAGGAGATGATCAGCGCGGTAACGCCTCAGAATATTATGGAGTGTGCGAAAAAGTATTTCACCAGCGAGAATAAGACCGTTGGTTATCTGATCAAGAAATCAAAGTAAATGAATGAAGGACACGACTATGAACACCCAACGAATCGTTACTGCAATACTGTTCATCTGTGCATTGTTCCTTTGCTCATTTGCCCTTGCACAGAAACACCCACGGGAGCTTCCCGAACCAAAGCCGCTCTCCTTTAAACCTACAAAGCCGGTGCAATTTACCGTTGCCAACGGTATCCAGGTGTACTACTTCGAAGATAAAAATCTTCCGTTGATTTCTCTCAACGCCATATTCAAAGGCGGCGGATTGTACGAATCTCAGGAGAAAGCCGGACTCGCCTCGATGACCGGTTCCATCATGCGCACCGGAGGCACAAAAACTCTCACGGGCGACCAGATGGATGAAGAACTCGAATTCCTCGCTGCCTCAGTAAGTTCGAATATGGGCGATGAATACGCGAATGTCCGTGCCAACTGTTTGACAAAAGATTTTAAGAGAGTTCTTGAGCTTTTCGCCGATGTCATTATGAATCCCGAGTTCCGTCAGGATAAAATCGATCTCGAGAAAAACCAGGCCAAGGAAAGTATCCGCCGACGCTGGGAGCAACCCGCTTCAACGGCGCGGCTGCTCTTCTCCGATCAAATGTTCGGTGGTACACCATACGGTTATCGAACGACATTCAAATCCCTGAATTCCATTACGCGAGAAGATCTCAGAGCATTCCACGCACGATTCTTCGCTCCCAATAATATGACCATCAGTATCGTCGGAGACATCTCTCAGGCTGACGCAAAGAAGATGCTTGAGCAGGTATTCAAGAGCTGGCTGAAAACGAAAGTCGACCTGCCCGAAATTTCAAAACTGACGGAGAAAGCAGATGGAACAGTCTATTATGCTCAGCGTGAAACACCACAGGCAAGCATGGTCCTTGGGCACCTCGGTGTTAAACGCGGAAATCCCGATGAGTTTAAATTGAGTGTGATGAACGATATGTTCGGCGGTGGCGGATTTACTGCACGGCTGATGAAAGAGATTCGTTCAAATCGCGGCCTGACATACGGCATCTATGGCGGCGTGCAATCTGGCCGTGACCGCGGGCTCTTTCAGGTCTCCTCACAGCTCAAAGCAGCCAAATTCGTCGAGGCGATTACACTCGTGAAGGACATCATCAAGGATATGCAGAATAATCCTGTCCCCGATGAAGAGCTCACGCTTTCGAAAAAATCATTGATCAACAGCTTCGTGTTCCAGTTTGAATCGAAGGCAAGCATCGCTCAACAAACGATGATGCTGAAGTTGAATGGCTATCCGGATAACTACCTTGACACCTACGTCGAGAATATCTCGAAGGTCACGAAGAAGGATATCCAGGATGTTGCCAAGAAGTATATGGATCTCGACAAGATGATGCTGGTGGTGGTTGGAAATGACAAGATGTTCGATAAACCGCTTTCCACACTCGGCAAGGTAAAAGAGATCGATTACAAAAAGATTGCCGAAGAAGAAAAGGCTGAAAAGTAAGAATAAAAGATATCCAGGGGCAGCACGTTGCACCGCGTGCTGCCCTCAGGAGTACAGGTAATAATTCCTTCCACGAAGAGACACGAATCTTCACGAAGTTTATCTTTGCAGTGTATCATTTCCACTATGAAAATAATACACTGTTTTAACTTCGTGTAACTTCGTGGATACATAGTGAAGAGGAATCACATTCAAGGAGAATTGTTATGAAGAAGACCTGTCTGCTTCTTGTTATACTCATTGCCTCGGGCAATGCCCAAACCCAACATCTGTCTCTCAGTGAAAACTTCGACCGGATTACAGCACCGCTTCTGCCCAATGGCTGGAGGACAAGTTCAAACCGTTCTGCCATGGGAGATTTTATTACCACCTCATCTTCTTCCCGCTCCCAGCCAAACACTCTCATCAGCACAAACGCAACAATTACGCAAACACTTACTTCTCCGGTGTTCGATTTCACAAATCTGGTGCCGGATAAACTAGAGTTATGGATCTCCCGCTCCAGCACCCACACCGCACCATTGCTCGTTGAAGCTTCTCTGGATAGCGGACGAACATACGGAATCATCGTAAGCGATACTCTTCAAAACAATGGATCATCGGGGTATCAGCAATTTTCACTGACGCTCCCTGCCACCTTTATCAATCAACCGGCAGTATCGTTTCGCTGGCGGCTTATCGGCAACCTGAGCGGAGGAACAACCGGCACCTTTCGAATGGACGATATCACCATCACCATTTCAGCAATGAACGACTTCGCTCTCATTTCATTACAAGCGATTCCGTTCTTTCGGCTTAACGGACTTCAGCAACAGATTCTCGATGGCTATAACATCGATGCGACCGTTAAGAATGTAGGAAGGATCGCCGCTGCTCGATTTGCCGTGCAGTTCTTTCTTGACAAAAACAATAATGGCCGTGCTGACACCGACGAACAATTTGCACAGCTTGATGCAGGACCTCTGGCAATTGCCGATACAGCAATTATCGAGGCCAGGCTTCAATCACTCACACCCGGTCAGCACCGCTGCATTGCTGTACTTGAGTATCCTCCCGATGGGAATTCCTTGAATGATACAGCATCGGTGCTGATCACTGCTGGAGCCGATCCTGGCTCGATCATTGTTAATGAGATTATGTTTGATCCTTTAGAAGGACAGAATGAATGGATAGAATTCTACAACCGGAGCGGAACAGCGATCGATGTGACTCAATGGAAAATCGCAGAGAATTCTGCAGGAGATCAATCTGTATCCCAACTTTCGGTTCAGAGCAACACGATTCATCCCAAAGAATATCTTCTCCTTGCTGCAGACTCGACTATTCTTCTGGCTTTTCCCTATCTCAGAAATCCAGACAGCTCAATTCATCTGTGTATACGTAACCGGAGCAGCGGATTCAACCTCAACAACAGCGGCGACGACCTCTATCTTCTTGATGCAACAAATCAGGTGATCGACCATCTCTCCTATTCACCATCGTGGCATTATCCAGACCTTATTCAGACGCGCGGGATTTCATTGGAGCGTATCAGCCCGGAGATTCATTCAACCGAGAAGAGTAATTGGAGTTCCTCGTCATCTTCTCTCGGAGGGACACCGGGAAAGTCCAATAGTATTCTAGCCAGGGCTCTGCCCAGCGCTGCCACACTCTCGCTGCATCCCAATCCTTTTTCACCCGACAATGATGGATTTGAAGATCATTGCATCATCCAATATCGCCTTCCACTTAAGACCTCACTGCTGCGCATCAGAGTCTATGATACACAGGGGCGGCTGATCAGGCGGTTGAGCGAATCCGCATTAAGCGGTTCAACCGGCGAAATTATCTGGGACGGATTTGATGATGAGAAACGGCGTGCAAGGATAGGTCCCCATATCATCTTCCTCGAAGCAATCGACAGCCAGGGAGGAATGCTGGCAACAGCAAAGGCAGTGGTTGTGGTGGCAACGAAGTTCTGATGAGCAGTGCTACATACACCTGGACAGAGCGAACAAACATCTCTATATTCAGGTAGTTCGATTGAATTCAGTATTTCGATGGACGTCTGACATGAACATACACTCCCTCACCTGAACACCGTTGCCGAAGTGTATCGAACCACAGGAACGATCTGGGAAAATTACTCTCCCGACGCTCAAGAGCCGGGCCGCAATACCGACGGCAAACTTGTTATGAAAGATTTTGTGGGTTGGAGTGGCATTGGGCCAATCCTTTACTTCATGGAATATGCCGTAGGGATTAAAGCAAATGCCGACGCTAACGCATTATACTGGCAGCTTGAATCGAAGAAGCGGGTCGGTTGTGAAGGTTACAGGTTCAACGACCATGTCATCTCCCTGATCGCAGAGAAGTCAGAAAAAAACCATCGGAAGATTTCCATCGAATCGAACGGAGTTTTTCTCTTGCATCTTCGGACAGGGAACATGAGCAAAACCTATTCGATCCACGAAGGTCGGAATGAATTGATCATCCGGTAAGCCGATTCTTCACTCGATGACGACTTTGAATGAAGAGCTGTCTTCTGTATATTATCGTCGAGCGCTATACCATAGCGAGAAAGTTTGGCGAAATACCCCGTAAATACAGCGAAGAAAATATATGGTAACATTCCAATACTTTAATGATAGGACTGGAGTTATCCCGCGAGAATACATTGAATCAAAACTAAAAGAATTGCGGGATTAAGGTGTGGAGAGACGATAGCTACTCCTACAAAGAGAACACTGAGGAAGAGCATCTAGAAAAATCAAATTAATCCTGAGCTAACACCTGAATATGAGTGATCTTGAAAATATCACTAAGCGATTCGAAGGGCAGTTGGACCTGATTATTCAGAAGCATCAATCGGGTAATGGCGGTATCCGTACTTCACTTGCGTTGACCAGGAGGATCGATCAACTGATCGCTTCGCTCGTTGAACGGTTAAATGCGAAAGAGAGAAAATCCCTTTGTGTTGTGGCGCTCGGAGGATATGGCCGCAAAGAACTCTGCTTTTACTCCGACATCGACATTATGGTTCTCACGACCGACGAGGAAAGTAAGGTGATGGTCCAAGGAGCCATTGAAGGATTCCTCCATGCACTCTTTAATGCGGATCTCGATATCGGTCACAGTGTCCGGACAATTCCGGAATGCCTTGAGGTGGCGGAAACGGATTTCGACATTTTCACCGCGCTGCTGGAATCCCGATTTATCGCCGGCAACCGGAGCATCCTTCTTCGACTCCTTGCACTGTATAAGCCTTTGAAGCGAGGCGCAAAATCGGCAGACCTCGTTATGCAGTTACTGGCCTCCACTGAGGTACGCCGCGCAAAATACGGAAATTCGACAAAGCTGCTCGAGCCGAATGTGAAGAACAGTGCCGGCGGATTGCGCGACTTGCACTCCATCCACTGGCTTCTGCGCGGAACAGGTATTCAGCCTTTGTCATCAACGCTTGCTCCGAATCAAACCGGGATGCTTCAAATGCTCTCATCCCCGCTTATCAAAAAGCAATTTCATCCTCGCTTCATTCGTTCCGTGGTCCATTCGTTTGATTTCCTCCAGCGCTGCCGGAATGAGATGCATCTTCAATCCAGGTCGCTGCATGACATGCTCGAATTCAACCTTCAGCGCCAGGTCGCCGATGCCCTGCACCATCACGCAACCCCAACCCGCACCAGCGTTGAGCGGTTTATGCAGGAGTACTACATCAGCACGCGGGTCATCTATCATTTTTCCGAACAAATGCTCGACTGGGTCAAGGATCATTTCCTTGCCAAAGTGCCGCACCAACCGGTACGGCAGTTGGATAGGAACTTTATCCTTCGCGGAAACCATCTCGATGTTCATGCCCGCCGCTTCACCGTCACAAATGAACTTGCTCTCCGGGCATTTTTTTACAGCATTACCGTGCATGCTTCTCTGACCCCCCGGCTCGAAGATACGCTCTCGCATAATGTGAAGCTTTTTAAACCTTTAAAATCTTCTGTCGAGACAGGATTATTTCGAACATTGCTGCGGCAGGAGCGTGGGGTAAGCCACGCACTTCATACGATGAATGCGATGGGAATTCTCTCACGCTGGATACCGGAATGGCGCGATCTTGTCGCCTTCTTCCAGCACAATCAATATCACTATTATACGGCTGACGAACATACGCTGCGGGTGCTTGCCAATCTTGAAGGACTTGCCGCTGCACAAAATATTTTCGGTGAGGTCTTCCGTAAGATTCCTCAGCGCGACACACTCTATCTTGCCGCATTACTCCATGATATTGCCAAACCTCAGCGGATTGGCGATCATGAAATCATTGGAGTAGATATGGCAAGAAAGATTCTTGAACGTATGCGTTCAACGGATGTGCAGAAGGATGTCCTCTTCCTTGTTCGTCATCACCTCACGATGGAACAGGTCGCCTTTCGGCGGAACCTCCATGACCCTCAAACGATTATGGACTTTGCTGAAACGTTCGAAACATCCAATCAACTTGATATGCTCTACGTCCTAACCTACGCCGATCTCTGTGCAGTCAATAGAAATGTCTGGAGCGAGTGGAAAGGATCGCTCCTCCAGGAACTCTATCAATGGACACGGGAGGTGCTCGACAAATCGCTTTCTTCAACGGACTATCATCGGGAAGAACGGCTGCGGTACCAGGATCATGTGGAGAGAGTTGTTGAACAGCTTACCGCGACACTCTCCGAATCTGATGCACGGGACCATATCGAATCGTTCGATAGCGCTGAGTACCTCAAGACTTTCGAGACTGAGGAGATTGCCGAGCATATCCATCGGATCGGTACACAGGAAAAAGTTTCCGTTCTCTTCGACCACCAGGCAGGGCACACCGCCGTAACTGTCATTGCGCACGATGAACCGTTCGCCCTGTCAAGATTTTGCGGTGTGTTGAGTGCCAACGACGCGAATATCCTCGATGCCCATATATTCACCCGGAACGATGGAATCATCATCGATCAGTTTCGTGTGGCAGACTTCATCACCGGCACTCATATCAATGAAACCCAGTGTGATCGGATCCGGAATGATTTGAAAAGCATTTTCGCGGAACAATCCGATATCGAGCACCTCCTCGCACGCCACCGGATGAAGTGGAAACGGCGTGCAAAACCTTTGAACCCGAATATCCGGATCGATGTGGAGTTTGAAGATCATCCACGCTACACGATCATCGATGTTTACGCTCCCGACATGCTCGGATTCTTGTACCGGATCACTTCGTGCATGTCATCGCTGGGATTAAATATTTCATTCGCCAAAATCGCCACCCGGACAGACGGGATCGTCGATGCCTTCTACGTGACCGATGAATCCGGGAAAAAGATTGAGAGTAACGAACGTATGGAGTATATTCATTCAGAAATCATGAGGACAATTAACGAACTAACTACTTCAGAGCTTGTGATTGGTTGAATTCCTATGAGCAATTCACGACCGATAGGTGTTTTTGATTCAGGCATTGGCGGATTAACGGTGGTCAGGGCACTGACCCATCATCTGCCCCAGGAGAATATCGTCTATTTCGGTGACACGGCACGAGTGCCGTACGGTCCGAAGTCATCGCTCGTTGTTCGGGAATATGCTGCACAGGATACCGAGGTCCTGTTGCAACACAACGTTAAACTGATTGTCATCGCGTGTAATACCGTGTCAGCCGTCGCGCTCGATGTGGTTCAAAAAAAGGCGAAAGTCCCAGTGCTTGGGGTTATTCTTCCAGGTGCGGAAGCCGCTGTCGGTGCAACAACGAAGAGGCGGATTGGTATCATAGGAACCATCGGAACAATAAACAGCCATGCCTACACAAACGCCATCCGGCAGCTTGATCCATCGGTTCAGGTGTTCAGCCAGGCGTGCCCACTCTTTGTACCGCTTGCCGAGGAGGGCTGGACGAATCACAAGGCAACGGAACTGATTGCCAAAGAATATCTCTTCCCGCTCACACTCGAAAAAATCGACACCCTAATTCTCGGTTGCACCCATTACCCGCTCTTGAAAGAGATTATCAGCAAGGTGCTCCATCATTCCGTATCGTTAATCGATTCCGGTGAAGCGACGGCCGCTGTGGTACAAACGACGCTCGACCGGCTGGACATGCGCAACCCGAGCACACTAAAACCCAATCTGCAATTCTTCGTCAGCGATCTGCCTCATAAATTTACGGAGGTGGGCGAGCGCTTTCTCGGTCAAAAACTCGGAAAAATTCAACGCATCAGCGGATTCACCGCTTAACGGCTGCACAAAAATTCCCCTCCCATCTCTCTGTGAGTCATTTAGTGTCCCAACCCTGCAGTCAACATGGGCTATTTACTCCCGCCTCAAAGCAGTCACTCTGCGACATCCTTCTTCGCACCCATACTTACTACTTTATACTCACTACTTGATACTTCTTGATTGACACCGCGCCGCATTTTGCTTAGATTTGTCACATCATATCGTAAGGATGTCAATGTCTATCCAGCCAATTCTGCTACTGGGAAATCCAACGCTTCGACAGCGCTGCAGCCCTGTTCAATCTGTAAATTCGCCTGAAACCAAAGAGACAATTGATCATCTTCGGGATACTCTGGCAGATTTCCGAGAACGGAAAGGATTCGGACGCGGCATCGCCGCTCCGCAAATCGGAATCTCCCAACAACTGATCTATGTGAAGACCGATGAAGTTGCCGGCGCTTTCATCAATCCAAAGATTGTCAGCCGGAGCAGAAAGAAATTCAGAATGTGGGATGATTGTTTCTCCTTCCCCGACATTCTAGCCTGTGTTGAACGTCATTACTCCATTGCGGTTGCCTACACCGATGAACAAGGGAAAAAGAAAAAACTAAACGCGCAGGGGTCGCTCTCAGAACTGCTTCAGCATGAGATCGATCATCTTCATGGTGTTCTTGCCATCGATCGTGCGATAGATTCGCACCACATCATCCTTCGAAGCGAATATGAAACACTCTCACATAAATCCCCGTTGTCATTATAAATTCTTCACCAGAGAAGGAGAAAACCATGACGCAACCTCCCACCCCAACCGCTCCACAGCCGCCAAAGGAACAAAAACCTGTACCAGTCGGCTATGAGTTTAACGCGATGCAGGATAGTACGATTAGACAACTTGCATCCAAAATGAAATTCGTTGGCATTTTCATGATTATTGTTTGCTCTCTCTATGCCATTCTTGGCTTATTCTCTTTGATGGTGTCGCCATTAATCACCCTTATCTATCTCTTATTTCTCACTCCATTATTTCTTATGGGACTCTGGACCACCCAGGCATCCAAAGCCTTCAGACAAGTCGTTGATACAAAAGGGCATGACATTCCATTTCTGATGGAAGCTCTTGAATCTCTCCGGAAGCTCTATACGCTCCAATTCTGGATCCTTATTGCCGGCCTGGTGATGATCCCGGTGGTTATTATTATTGCCGTGATGATTGTCTCTTCCGGGATGATTCCAATGCCGCCCGCTTCATAACAGGAAAGAATCCACACGATCGAGAAGAAACGCCTTAGGCGTATTGAAGTGCGGGATCGGTTAAAGCAGGTTGAATCATGGAAGCTTCATGGATTTGCCTTTCAGAAGAATATTGTTTTGAAAGATTTCGTGCATGCGATGGGATTTGTTCAATCTGCAGCCCTCCTTGCCGAAAAGTTCAATCATCATCCCGATATCGAGATACGATGGAATAAGGTCACCTTGACGCTCTCAACGCACAGTGTTGGCGGGTTGACGGACATTGACTTCGCACTGGCGGAAGAGATCGATAAATTGTACCACAATTAAAATGCTATCAGGTTGAAATGAGCATTATGAAAGATGGGTAGAACTCTGGGAAGAAAACTAACAAAAGGAACCTCCACGAGTAGCTTTGGGACAAGCGGCAGAATAGGCCATGATTCTTCAAAGTTCTATAACACAAGATTGTACGAGGATTTGCCAAGCTCAGAGGGTGATGGACCAGGTGAAAATAAATTTCCTGACCGCCTGATTAACACAGTCATTAATGGCACTTCCGAAACGATGGGTGACATCCCAGATCGGTCAGTTCATCTGATGATTACTTCTCCGCCGTATAATGTCTCCAAGGAATATGATAGTAACCTCTCTTTGCAGCAATATCTAGATTTACTCACCAGGGTTTTTACTGAAACCTATCGAGCGCTTGTAAATGGGGGCAGGGCGTGTGTGAATATCGCGAATGTAGGAAGAAAACCCTATATCCCTCTGTCTGATTCTATTTCGAAGATGATGATTGATATTGGTTTTAATATGCGAGGAGAAGTCATTTGGAATAAAGGCTCAAGCGCAGGAGTTTCAATGGCATGGGGGAGTTACATGTCCGCTTCAAATCCAGTCCTCAGAGACGTTCACGAATATATACTAATCTTCAGCAAGGGCGACTATAATCGGTCTTCAGAAGGAAAAGAAAATACTATCACTCGAGAGCAATTCATGGAGTGGACAAAATCGATCTGGAATTTCAGCACAGTCTCTGCGAAGCGAGTTGGCCATCCAGCACCGTTCCCATTCGATTTGCCGTACCGCCTCATCCAACTCTATTCATACACTGGTGATATAATCCTCGACCCATTTATGGGAAGTGGCACTACTGGCCTTGCTGCGATGAATGCAGGAAGGCATTACATCGGATACGAGATCGATAAAGAATACTACAAACGAGGAGAAGATCGCCTTAACGCCTTTAAGGACCAACAAGTCCTTGATTTCGGAATCGTTGCCGAGCCGAAAAGCTCTTCGTGAGCAAAGCGTAACATATCTCAATGAAATTTTCATCTAGCCTTATTTAATGTTTTCCAAATAGATATGCGTCATTTCCATTTTCTTACTATGAATAAATAGTCGATGACAATCAAACCCATTATCTTTGGCGCTTCAGGTATGGTCGGTGAAGGCGTGCTCCATGTCGCTCTTCAACACCCCAAGGTTGAATCCGTCTTAGTCGTTGGAAGACGGACGTGCGATAGGAAGCACGAGAAGCTGAAAGAAGTTCTGCATCAGGACTTCTTCAACTACACAATGATCGAGGAAAACCTTAAAGGGTATAACGCATGTTTTTTCTGTCTTGGTGTTACCTCAATTGGAAAGAACGAGGAGGAGTATACCCGATTGACGTACGATCTGACAATGCAAGCTGCGTCGACACTTTCCAGGCTGAATCCGGGAATGACCTTTTGCTATGTCTCTGGCACCGGCACCGATAGCAGTGAACATGGCCGCAGCATGTGGGCAAGAGTGAAAGGAAGAACAGAGAACCATCTTACAACACTTTCATTTAGGGCAATATATTTATTCCGGCCAGGATTTATCAATCCCGTAAAGGGCCTCAAACGGGCGCATTCATTTGCAGCAGTACTTAGTGTGTTCTATCCTGTGTGGAAAATACTCTTCTCAAAATATGTTTGCACTCTTGAGGATCTGGGTGCTGCAATGATTCATTCTGTTATGCTCGGTTATCCCAATCGAATTCTTGAAAACAGAGATATTAAGCGGCTGGCACAAACAAACCCGGGAAATCTTTGAAAGCCGCAAGGAAGAAAGAACTCTCCTGGCGCATCTTATACAGTAGCATGGTGTGCCCGCCGTACCCGGAGGTTATGCACGTTGTCTTTCGTTGAGTTAAAGGGATCGAATCTATGGAGTTATTGGTCAAAGCAATCATTCTAGGAATTGTAGAGGGCGTTACCGAATTTCTGCCGATCAGCAGTACAGGCCATCTCATCATCGTCAACCAGTTCATCAATTTTACCGGTGATTTCGCCACGATGTTTGATGTGGTAATTCAACTGGGAGCAATTCTTTCAGTCATCGTGTACTTTTGGGACCGGCTTTACCCTTTTTCTTCTCAGCACTCTCTGGAACAGAATAAAGAAATTTGGATCACCTGGAAAAAAGCCGTTATCGGTGTACTCCCTGCCCTTGTCATCGGCGGTACACTCGGGCACAAAGTCGAAGAATATCTTTTCAATCCCGTTACCGTTGCACTCGCACTCTTCCTCGGCGGTATACTTCTTATTATTGTTGAACGGAGGAAAGCAACCAATTCAATTCTCTCTATTACTGAGTTGAGCAATACTACGGTCATCGCCATCGGACTCTTTCAATGCCTTGCGATGATACCGGGTACATCCCGTGCCGCGGCGACCATCATCGGCGCGATGATACTGGGCGCATCGCGAGTTGTCGCCGCCGAGTTTTCGTTCTTCCTCGCCATTCCCACGATGGTTGCAGCATCGGGCTATTCACTGCGCAAGCATGGATTGGCTGTTTCACCCGCAGAGTGGACTGCGTTGGCTGTGGGATTCATTGTCTCGTTTCTGGTTGCCTGGGGAGTCATTGCGTTCTTCATGAATTATATTCGGAAACATGATTTTACATTCTTTGCTTATTACCGAATTGTTCTGGCCGTTGCGATTGGTATTCTGATGTACTTCAAGATATTGCCAATGGCATAAGTATCTCCTTGCAAAAACCACTGCTTCAGTGAAAACACATTTGCAGCCGTAGCTGCTGCTTTGCCATAGGAACGCAGCAGAGAGGAATCAGAGACTGATGGAGACACGTAGTTATGGCATGGATACAACGCTATGCTCTTTCTGCTCCTGTTAGAACAGGGAGAAGCGGCTCATGCTCTAAGTATTTTTCATCGAATCATTTATCGGTAGACAAGAATTGGCTTGAAAGCCTTCCTTTGTCATTCAATTGCACCTCTCTCAACTTCTTGCTATCTTCGTCACGCAGTTCACTTAATCAAAGACTAACAGAGTGAAACGACCGTGACTTTGCCAAAAGAAGAAACCCTGCAAATTTTTCGTGAAACCGGCGCTCTTCTCGAAGGGCATTTTAAACTCACCTCAGGTTTGCACAGTTCGCAATACTTCCAGTGTGCGAAAGTTTTGCAATATCCAAAGTATCTCCACCTTCTCTCCGGAGAAATTGCCAAACATTTCGAGTATGCAAACATTGAACTTGTGATCTCTCCCGCCATCGGCGGCGTCGTTGTAGGAACCGAAGTAGGACGCATGATGGATGTCCGGACAATCTTCGCTGAGCGTGCGGACAACAAAATGCAACTGCGCCGCGGTTTCGAAATCAAACCCGGCGAGCGTGTCCTGGTGGTGGAGGATGTGGTAACCACCGGCGGATCCGTATTTGAAATCGTTGAACTCGTAAAACAGGCGAATGCCGTGCTCAGCGGTGTCGGTTTTATCGTCGATCGGAGCAATGGAAAGGTCAAGTTTGACACCAAGCAATTCTCCACCTTGCAGCTCGATGTCGTTGCTCATAAACCTGAGGAATGCCCGCTCTGCGCCCAGGGTCTCCCTGTTACAAAACCCGGCAGCAGAGGCAACACATAACTCATCGTTGCAGGAGTAAGACAACATATGCTCGATGCAGTAAAAGACTATTTTACTTACGGCATGGGAGTCCACGTTGGAAACGGAATCCTGTTCTTCGTGGGATCGATGCTGATCGGCTTTTTTATCAAGAGGTTTTTAAATTCGGCAATCCGGAAATTCATTTCCCGAACTAAAACCGAGCTCGATGATGCGATCCTTGATGTTATTCTTCCTCATATCAAATGGATAACGATCATCATTGCCAGTTACCTGGCCTTAGAGGAATTGACCAAAGGATTCACCCCGCAGGACAAGCGCAGCCTGCAGCTTATTGCGTATGCCAATGCGTTACTTTACATTTCGTTCGTCTGGATCATTTCGGTCATCGCAATCCGCTTGACGGATGTCTTCATCAAGCATGCGATGGAGCGTCATGCACAACGCACATCAGCCAAACTGAATGAAGCAGTACTGCCTCTCCTCCACCGTGCCGTAGTGATCACCATTGTGCTGATTGCCGGTATCACGGTTCTCGGTCAGTTTGGGGTAAATATCAGCAGCCTTCTGCTTTCCCTTGGCGGACTCTCTGTCGCAATCGCCCTTGCAGCACAGGACACACTTTCCAATATGTTCGCCGGATTTGTCATCATGCTCGATCGGCCCTTCCGCCTCGGTGATCGGATAAAACTTCCAACCGGAGAAGTGGGCGACGTCCATGAAATCGGATTACGAAGTACCAAAGTGCTCGACTTCGACAACAACCTTATTGTCAGCCCGAACGCCGAACTGATCAAATCGAAAATCATCAACTATTCCCGCCCGGAGACGGCAATCAGAGTGATGATAGAATTAAGCGTCGCATACGGTACGGATATCGATAAAGCCAGATCGATCCTGCTTACTGCAACGAAGGGAAATTCACTAATCCTCCATGACCCCATTCCCGAGGTCTTTGTCTCGGCTCTTACCGATGCCGGATGCCACCTCATGCTCGTTGCCCGAACGAATGATTTCAGGAAGAAGTGGCAAGCAGAGACCGAAATCCGTGAACAGGTATACTATGCCTTTGCGGCTGCAGGAATTCAACCGGGATTTCCCCAGCGCGTCATTCATACATCACCCGCATCGAAGAATGTCAATCCCGCAAACACGTAAATCGGAATTTCGATACAAAGGGAAAGTATTCAATCTTATCGTTGACGAGGTTGAATTCCCTTCAGGTGCAGTGGGAATCCATGAAATTGCGGATCATCCTGGTGGAGCTGTCATTGTACCAATGATCGACGACGATCATATCCTGCTCGTCAAGCAATACCGCTACGCGGTGAAAAGGGTTGTCTATGAATTACCGGCAGGAAAGCTTGAACCGGGAGAACAACCGGAAGCCTGCGCCGCGCGTGAACTGGAGGAAGAAACCGGATATCGGGCTGCCACCCTCCATCGGTTGATCTCGGTCTATACGACACCGGGATTCTGTAATGAAATCCTCCATATCTTTCTTGCAACCGGCTTACAATTGGTACCGCAAGGACAAGATCTGGAAGAGGGTGAAATCGGTATGACCGTAGAACGGATGCCGCTCCGGCAAGCTGTAGAAATGATTTTCCGGGAAGAAATTATCGACAGCAAAACTATTTGCGGCATCTTCCTGACACAACGCACTCTGGCACAAACCAGGATTGACCCATGAACGCAGTCGACCTCATCAGGAAGAAACGGAACGGATTAGCACTGACAGAAGCAGAACTTCAATGGCTTATCCAGTCATACGTAGAGGGTGGAGTGCCGGATTATCAAATGTCGGCATTTCTTATGGCATGTTACTTCCGCGGCATGAGCATGGAAGAGACACTGACATTCACCCGATTGATGGTGCACTCCGGTGAAGTGATCGATCTGACAGAGATACCAGGAGTTAAAGTCGACAAGCATTCAACCGGCGGTGTCGGTGATAAAGTCTCCCTTATTCTCGCTCCTATTGTTGCGGCGTGCGGAGTTCCAGTCCCGATGATCTCAGGACGCGGCCTTGGCCACACTGGAGGAACGCTGGACAAACTTGAGTCGATCCCTGGTTTTCGCACTAATCTCACCGTAGCGGAATTCAAAAACATTATACGTGAAATTAATGTGGTGATGATCGGTCAAACGCGGGAGATTACCCCAGCCGATAAAAAAATGTATGCGCTTCGTGATGTAACAGCTACAATCGAATGCTACCCTCTTATTGCAGGGAGCATCCTCAGCAAGAAAATTGCAGAAGGAATCGATGCTTTGGTTCTCGATATCAAATGTGGGCGCGGTGCATTTATGCAATCAGACGATCAGGCGCTTGGCCTTGCTGAGCTGCTTGTTCAGGTCGGTGGAAATTTTGGAAAGGAAACCATCGCATTCATTTCCGATATGAATCAACCGCTCGGCATTGCAATTGGCAACTGGCTGGAAGTCGTCGAATCCGTGGAGTGCCTGCGGGGCACACGGGGTGCGGAGGATGGCTCGAAGGACCTGATGGAGGTAACCTATGTGCTCAGCGGAGCGATGCTCATGCTGGGCAGGAAAGCAGGTTCCATTGAGGAAGGAATCGCCATCGCAAAACAGGCAATCAAGGATGGATCGGCCTACACAAAATTTCTTCAACTCGTCCACGCACAGAATGGCGATACACACGCGATAGAAAACCTTGAACGCTATCCTATCTCAAATCATGTGCTGGAAGTACGTGCTGAAGAAGGCGGTTACGTTACTGCGATTGATTCTCTGGAGCTGGGATTAACAAGCATAACCCTCGGTGCCGGACGCTTACGAGTCGATGACCGTATCGATCCTAAAGCCGGAATTGTTTTGAAACAGAAGGTCGGAGACCGGGTGAATGATTATGAGCCGCTCGCGCTCTTTTATACGGACCGGGAGGATGTACTCGAGAGAGCGAAGGAGAGAATTAAAAAAGCATTTTCAATCGGAGTGGTCCAATCACCGCCATCGCCACTCATTTCTGCGCTTGTGACCAAGCAAGGTGTTCAGAAGTGGAAATTGTGAAGAGGGAAAAGATTGCGATTTATTGATTCCTTCCTGATGTTCTAATGGCTCTAGCGGTTTCATTGATCACTCACATTTACTCATGATATTTGTCATAGACAGTGCGCTTCCGCACAAAATTGTCCACAAATTAATGGTATTGGTAATTCACGAGAAAAGAAAATAAATGGACCAAGCCACACATAATAAAATCGTTTCCTTTATCTGGGGAATCGCTGATGACGTTCTTCGCGACCTCTTCAAACGCGGCAAATATCCAGATGTCATTCTGCCGATGTGCGCCCTCCGCCGCCTCGATGCCGTGCTAGAACCAACAAAGAAGGCTGTCCTCGATACAAAAGAGATGCTCGACAAAGCTGGCATCACCGAACAACGTGCCGCGTTGTGTGATACAGCCGGACAAGCATTTTACAATACTTCCAAATTCACACTCCGTGACTTGAAATCCCGTGCAAGCGAACAACAACTCAGGGCTGACTTTGAAGCTTACCTCGACGGTTTTTCGCTGAATGTTCAGGATATCCTAGAGAATTTTAAATTCCGTAATCAAATTCCCACGCTGTCGAAATCTGATTCACTTGGTACACTCATTGCGAAGTTTCTGGATCCCGAAATCAATTTAAGCCCGAAGCCCGTTCTTAACGGCGACGGTACCATCAAACAGCCTGGCATGGATAATCACTCCATGGGTACAGTCTTCGAGGAACTCGTACGAAAATTCAACGAAGAAAACAATGAGGAAGCGGGAGAACACTGGACTCCACGCGATGCGGTAAAACTGATGGCTAATCTCGTCTTTCTCCCCATTGCAGATATAATTCAATCGGGTTCGTATCTTCTTTACGACGGAGCACTTGGTACAGGTGGCATGGTCACAGTTGCGGAAGAGAGGCTGCGGACGATCGTTTCCGAAAAAGGGAAACAAGTATCCACGCATCTCTATGGTCAGGAGATCAACCCAGAAACGTATGCGATTTGTAAAGCTGATATGATATTAAAGGGTGAGCGAGAAACCGGTGACCATATCGTTGGCGGTGCCGAGTGGTCTACACTCTTACACGATGCATTCCCAGCTCATGAGTTCGATTTCATGCTCTCCAATCCACCTTACGGCAAGAGTTGGAAGAAAGACCTCGAACAGATGGGCGGCAAGGAAGAAATGCGCGACCCGCGTTTCAAGGTCATGCATCAAGACGAAGAACTTTCTCTCGTAACCCGATCAAGCGACGGCCAACTGCTGTTCCTCGCCAACATGGCGTCAAAGATGAACCATAAGACGCCTCTCGGCAGCCGCATTGCCGAAGTCCACAACGGCTCGTCCCTCTTTACAGGCGATGCAGGGCAGGGCGAGAGCAACATTCGCCGGTGGATCATCGAAAACGATTGGCTTGAAGCGATAGTTGCTCTACCTCTAAACATGTTCTATAATACTGGTATCGCCACTTACATATGGGTACTAACGAACCGAAAACCAGTTCATCGTAGAGGGAAGGTTCAGCTTATTGATGCCACGCAATGGTTCAAACCGCTCCGCAAGAACCTCGGCAAGAAAAACTGCGAACTAGCCCAAGTTCGACAGTTCAAAAATATTTTTGATCATTTTCTGATGAAAGTCCGCGAATGGAGCGAGCATTAGGCGATTCTCTATAAAAGTGCTATGTAGTGCCGACCTACCCCCTTGCGGAGGGCATGGTCGCTGTAGT
>JAZDJN010000063.1:0-19783 GCA_043803945.1 bacterium
CGACATAGGAAATTAATCGCGTGTAGATGCTGTCGTTGGCTTTGGTATCGCCATGAGTACCATCATCAAACATACGGCGTGTTGTATCCTGCCAGAGCGTCGGACCCCATGTGGCCCATCCGCCTGTAGCCGGACCGTTCATTGCGACACCCCATTTTTTAACGCTGTCAGCTTTCTTCACCGTCAGCGTACCTTGAATATCCTGTAAGCTGTCTCCCTTTAAAACCTGGAAAATAGCCGGGCGTGCGTCAACGGTAAACTTCACAGTTACATTACGAGCAATGGCGCGTAAGTTTCTGAATCTTGGCATCCGCCGATCATCACTGGCGCTTGTGGAAACGTCATTGATCGTCATCGTCTTTGACGTGGTTATCGCATTCCGGCGTTCGCCTAATGATACATCCGTACCGGTAAAGTTAAAGTTATAATAAATCTCCCGCATCTCACCACTGGCCGATACTCTGTAGTACTGATAATACAATGGAGTATTGAGCTTTGTGACAATCGTATCGACAGAACGGTATGTGGTTGTAAGACCCTGCGGGTTCATTCGCTTTACACGGACTTCCATCGCACTCCCACCATAGCCGGCGCGGACTTCAAGCATATCATCAAGAACGAAACCGTTCTCTGTGATCGCACGCAGCATGTTCGCATTGAATGTAACGATTACTGTGTCAGAGCCTGAGAATCCAGCGAGATACCGATTTGCCCAGAACTTCCAGTAGAGTGTTGTATCGGGCATTGTCGGCCTGAATTCAAAGATACGAGCAGGGTTGCTTCCTCCACCCGGTTCAATATCAGAACCTGTTCGTAGAATTCCATCTTCCCACGTTGCATTTGAAGTCGGATTATTCGCATCGACCTTTGCGTGAATCACGAACTTATAGTAGACAGTCCCTGCCACTGAATTCTTTGGGAATTTGACAACGGTAGACCAGAATTGTGTACCATCGTACTGCTGGCTGCCGCCATTGCCATGCTGGGTTTCCTGCTTTAAAAAGATCGTCTTATCCCACGCCAACGGGGCCAGACTGCCTCGGATACCCATGATCTGTGTTCCAACATTGAAGCCTTGATTAGACTGCATGTTCACGCGAAACATGATTGCTATACTATCGTTGGCGGAAACATATGGCTTCCAATATTGATCTTGTTTTGAAGGACTACCGTTAACATATTGCAATGGTAGAGTTGTATCCTTACTCTTTGGAACGGATGAAAATAGCAGATTCCGATTTCCAGCGGTAAGATCATTTTCCCACCCTTGATGCTCATCGTCTGCGAGAAGCGCCGACTTGTGATTTGTATAGAATTTATAATCGATTGACGTAGCTGGAGTGACGACGAATTTTGCTGTGCCTTCCCAATAATCACCGCTCACATTCGTCAATTTTACTGGACTTGTCATGCCCCAGGTAAGAGGCGATGTGCCACCGCGGACCTGAACATAAGAAATAGGTCGCATTGTGTCGGGTACTGTTGCCGTGTTAACACGAAACTTTACGGAGACAGTCTCCGGTTGAACTGTCAGAAGAGGCTTATCGTTGAAGGTCTTCCAATACAGAGTCGTGTCATTGGCTATTGTAAATTTTCTATTATCAACACTTTCCCAAATCGGACCGGAACCGTAGACAAACTTATATTCCTGAACGGTTCCTTTCGAAGCATTCGGGAAGGAAAATTTGCCGGAATAAAACTTCGTTACTCCTTCTCTCGCGAAGACCCAGGTCTTTCCCCAATCGAGAGGAGATGCACCTCTGATACCGACCGCATCGGATGCAGGATTAAACGATGCATCGCTGCCCATGTTCACACGAAACCAAACATCGACAGAATCAGTAGATGTTGTAAATGGAACTGTGTACCCATTGTTGTAGTACGCGATGGGGAGAACCGTATCTTTGGTGACCGTAAGCTTCTTATTGTCGCCACCTTCCCAGTCGCCAATAAAGAATTTATATTCCAAACTGGTGTTCGCAAGGAACGCAATGGTTTTTGTCCAATAGTCACCGCTTTGATTCGTCATTCCAACGCTTTTATCATCCCAGGTCAACGGGGTGGTATTTCCGCGTATTTGAACGACTGAGTTTGATCGCAGTGTATCCTTCACAGTTGATGTGTTCAACCGGATGGTTACATTATATGTTGTCTGGGCTGTTGCCACCCAACTAAGCAACAATACACCAAGGACAAGCACAACAAGTGGTCTCATCTTCATAAGGTTACCACTCCTTCTTTAATGATTGAATAGTGTGTGAATTAATGTCAATATCCAAATCCTTCCAAAACGTCCGCCGTATGAGTTCTTTAAACTACTGGCCTCCTTTCTCTGAGGTTCACATGAATAATCTCGTTATGGTATTACCAACTGCCATGCTCTTGTATTAGATTGACTATAATCCAATTGAAACACTTATTGTATTCAAATCTCCGAATCTGCCGAACTGTTGATTTGCATAATTCAATTCGAAGGCAGCAAATCCATCAAGTTCGTAACGTGCGCCGATACCAAATGTTAATCCTTCCTCAGAATCTTGTTGAAGAAGCGATTTGTATCCTGCACGTAAAAAGACTGTTTTGAAAAGAGAGACTTCTCCTCCGAGGTTGAGTGTCAGGACGTTATCGTTTGGACGAATCGCATCGGCGGCAATGGTTACGGCATATTCTGGTGTATTGAGAAGATCGAGCCCCAACCCGACGCGGAAGAAAATTGGAATGGGCCATGAATCGACCTTTAATTTCCCGACAAGAGTCTTATTTGAGCCGGGATTTGAGGGATCGATATCAATCTTCGTATTCAGATCGCGGCCATCGAGCGACAGATCACCTCCGAAATTCGAAATCGACATCCCTAATCGCATGTCGTGAAAACCGGTAACGAACAATAATCCGGCGTCAAAGGCGATCGTACTCGCTGATTCATTCCAAACCTGTTGAGAGATATATTTTACCGATCCTCCGATCGAAAACCGATCCGTCAAACTTCGCGCATAAGAAATCGCTATGGAAAGATCCTGCGCCGACCAATATTGTCCTGTGCCATTGGGATACAATTCTGTGGTAACTTCCTCATCACCATAATCGAGTTGTGTGATACTGACAGCTATTGCGTTGGCACCGTCAAAGTTCACCATCCCTCCTATCCAGCGCAGCCGGGAATCGACGAGCCAGTTGGTATTGGAAAACATCGCCTCTGTCTTTTTTGCCTGCACAAATGCTCCAGGATTGAAGTACACACAAGAAATATCGTTCATCGACGATACTGATGCCCCTCCCATGGCAAGTGCACGGCCGCCGATGGGGATTCCAAGAAATTGGGCTGAGGTCGTTGCAATTTTTGCTTGTCCAAAAACAACTTGAATCCCCAGTAAGAGAACAAGCAGGATCTTCAAAGTGTTTCCAGGTATACCATTCATCTTTTTCGTCATACGATCACCGCTTACTTTATGATTGCAAACTTGCCTGTTTTGGCACCGACTGTGGATTCGACAACATAGAAATAGACACCGAAGGCGATATCGAGGTTTTCCTTCGTCTTCAGGTTCCAGGTGACTGTGCCATCCTCCATTGTTCCACTATGCTGAAGCGTAATGACATGCTCGCCGCGGGAAGTAAAGATTTGAATGGAAGCTCCCGCTGGCAGATGAACAAAATCGATACGCCGCTTTCGGCCTAATGTGACGCCCGGATCCAAAGGTGGTTCGAGCGTTGAAGCCGAGACATACGGATTAGGTACGACCCGAATCTTGGAAAGCTGCGCCCGCGCTTGATCAGCCGCAACGGTCGGCACGGTGGTGGTAAACTCAAACACGTCACCTTGCCGGAATGGCTTTGTCGTTCGTATCTGTAGTTTATCACCGGCACCGAGGGCATAAATCGTATCGATGGGGTCTGACATTTTCGCCAGGAAGAGGAGACGCCAGGTATAATTCAACTGCCCCCGGGGATTTTTTGACATAATAATAATTTGATCGACCGGTGAGAGTTTTCCGTTGAAGTCTGAATCGACAAAAATAAATTTTGTGTAAACACTGTCTGTAAGATCATAGATCCTGAAATTCACCGGGATCTGGTCGGGGAACAGGTCCGGATCGCCGTAGGAGGTATCGACAATGGAATTTGCAAATTGAATTTCGTAATCACTTGGTTTAGCATAGCCGACATATTTTTTGCCGAACAACTCAACATTCAGCGTAATAAAATTGTAGACATAGGCATTATTCCCTATCCAGCGCGATTGCCCTTCATCTTTGCGAACTTGCCAGTCATTATTTAGGACAAGTTCCACACCATCAAAGATATCCGCATCCTTTGTTTCACCGACGAAGGGGGAACCTTTGATGAATGGGCTGCGATACACCGGATAGTATTGATACTTGATTGTATATTTCTCAGCAGGAAGGCTTCCTGCAGTTTTCCCCCTGATTTCACCGCGTGCGGAATTGAGAGTGTACCTTGTTGACGCCACAGATGTACCTCTTGAATCGAAAATGCTAACAGTACCCGGGATCAAATTCTGTTTATTCAAACGGATAACAGTGGTATCGAGTGAGATAAATTCCTCAGATATCTGTGAGAGATCTTTCACTGTATAGAATGAGGTAAGTCTCTCCCACTCCGTTGAATCAGCAAGATCCGTTTTAAAATTCATATTGTTGTCGACTGTGTCGACTTGAGTATCGAGAAACTCCACTTGATACTTGTGACCCGTTACCTGAGTTTCATCTAAAACGTGATAGTACGCTTTGCCGGTTCCATACTTAATGGGTCTCGTTAATTCAACTCCGTCTTTTGGCGGTACATAGCCAGCAACCTTTCCATTTGGTGTGACAATAGCCACGTTTGAACCTTTATCGACAACACCCGTTGGAGAAATAGCGACATAAATATTATTCTCAGAGGGCATAATTTCTGAGAACTGATCACCGCGGTCATATGCCACGACGGCGTAATAATACTTTCTGCCGTTCTGTACATCATTATCGACAAAGCTGTGTTGAATGCCAGTATCATCACCCAGGTAATACGCAAATCCGGATACATCATTATAGAGTTCGCCAGTGGTTGGGAAGTACCCTTTTACACCATTCTTCACATCAAATTGCTTTAAAGGACGGTATCCTTGTGCTGAGCCTGAGCCATCGGTGATTGTAAAGATGTCTTTAAATGTCGGATCCGTCGATTTATAAATCTTGTATCCCTCAAAATCCTTAATATTGAGAACGGGGTCAACGGACTCTTCAGCTTTCCGATCCCAATACAGGGTGACCACCCCATCGCCTGGTACTGCAGTGAGTGTTGGTATATCAGGCGGCTGCGGAAACTGGTAATTCGCATCATAGATCTTTTGAACAGTCTTCTTGTTCTTCAGCAGATCGTTGATATCGTCATCGATGCTGCCGCCTTTTCCTCCACCATACACCAGGGCAAGAGAAAATCGTTCTGTGGTTTTTGCCCTGAGCGGGAAGAAACCGGAACCATAGATGAAGTCGCCATCTCTTCCGCCCGTGGGTCGATTATTATCAATATTACTGGGAACGTCGAAGAAACCAGGTGCAAGATAACGCCACATTGCTTCATCATCGCCCATTACAAAGTTATTGGCAGGTGTGAAATAATAGAAACTGGTTAGGCCAATCTGATCCGATTCCCGGACATCCGTTTTATCGATGTGTGGTTCACCCGGCAATCCGCTATCCGTACCATTGGCATTGTATCCGGAGGTTGGGAAACCATCACCCTCACCATAATCACCGGTTCCTTTGACACCATCGCGCCCCACATCATCATGAAGGAGATTCCAGTCTCCATTATTATCGATCAGATCGTTGCGCCGTTCATCGATCATACTTCGCGGGTCTTTTCCGATATTCGTAAAGTAATTGATATAGCGAACAGGACGAAGGATATCGAACGGTTTACTGCCATTGGAGAGGATTTTAACCTGACGATAATGCAGGTAGTAACTCTCATCAATTAACCCATCATAGTCATTATCTATTCCATCGTAAGAATTTGGATTCACCACAACAACACCGCGGTCAGAATAGAGATTACCTTCGGCAACCTTTGTCTTTCCGGGTTTGATCCACTGTGTGAGACCACGAGTGGTAATTCTGACAGAGTCGACAGCCGGCACGCGATATAACACCCTGCTGAAGTCATCATTGATGAGGACTATTTGAGAATTCGGCCGAATTAATGTTGAGTCAAAATCAGACTCAGCGAACTTTGGTGCTCCGAGTCCAATTAAGGATGAGTCGGCATCGCCATCATTGTCGATACCATCGTAAGGATTTCCAGGGCTCTCCAGAAAGGCATAGCCCACCATACCGATTGGTCCAACCCAGAGAGGATTGTTCGTCGATCGGCCCCAATCGCCGGTATAGGTGATATTGGTCGCAACATCGAAGAATGACCAGTCGTCGTCATACTCCTGATAATTTTCTGTCGAGGTGACACCGATGTAGGTTCCAACGAGCATTCCGAAGACAGTACGATTGTAATCCGTTGTACTGGTGTTTGTAATTTCATAGAGCCAGAAAATGTTATCCTTCGCGAGGAACTGTGCCCATTGAAGGGCTCTTACTCTCATCTCTAATCCTAATCCATTGCGCGACGGCTTGAGCGAATCGGATTTGAAAGAAACACCAAAGATATTATTCGTGGCAAGGCTAAATCGTTCGTCGTTCTGGTCGTCCATCACATAATACGTTTCGAGGTCGGCATTGATCCGTTTGCCAAAATATCCGTTCCATGAACGCGGCCAGCCCGGGTCGTTGCCATCGTTCATTTTATCAGGCCAGGTTGGAGGCCATGAGTTTTTATCGTTACTCATGGCAACCTTCTCAATATTGGCGTTAAAATATCCTGAGACAGGTTCGAACGTCCAGGGTTTTCCTGTGAGAGGATCTTCGTCACGCCGTGTCGTAGGCCGGGCGACGGGGCTTGTTACGACGGAGTGGAACAACTTTCCTTCCGAAATGACTTCCGCTCCGACCAGCGGGCTCACATCACCGAGGTACCCGTTGTTGTTATCCTTCCAGGCACCGCGATATCCTTGTTCAGCGGGTTGGCCAATGACTCCCCAGTTTCCAAACACGGTTCGTACCTGATTGCCATTCATAACCGCACTGCGCCGAAATTCCCGGCCGCTTGATTGCTGGGCAATAGCTGCCTCGGATGAGCCTAGAGCTATCAGAATCCAAAGTGCGATAAACGATTTCTGTTTCATGCTTAGAACTCCAAATTCATTCCTAGTTCAACCCGCCGTGGTTCTGAATAAAATGTGGGGATCCTGAACCATTCAGTGAGTGTGTTGATATATTCCTTTGGATTAGTCAGCCGTGCACGCGACTCATCAGAGGTGAATCCTGCACGCCCTGTATCATCAAATACTCCGTATTCATTTCGAATATCAAAGAGATTATTAATTCTTGTGAAGAAGACCATCTTCATCGATGCGAGCTGCACTTCGTAATAGCCGCGCAAGTCGACATTGAAAAATGATTGTTTGAGTTGGCTGTTCGTGAGGATGGTGGAAATATCCGTAGAGCTTCGCGGGGTGTACGGAGTGCCGGAACCATAGGAGGCAATCATGTTCAAACCCCAACTGGCTGTACTATAGGAAAGGACAACATTCAATGTATGCCGTTGATCCCAGCCAAGCGGCAGAAGCTGAACTTCGGGTAATGCTCCGCTCGTGAGCGCATTGCGGGATTCCTGCGGGTCCGAAGCGCTGCCCCGTGCAACCTGATAGGTATAATCCACAGTGCTGTTGAAACCGTTGGAGAAACGTTTCTCCAGTGTCAGGACAATTCCCTTGACGAATCCAAAGTCTGCATTCGTGTACCTGCTGTATTTCGACGCCCCGCCAAAAATGATGATTTCATCCCCGCGGGTACTTGTAAGATTTCTGATGTCTCTCAGATATGTTGTCACATCGACAGAGATATCATCGGTAAGCTGCTGCTGCACGCCCAATTCACCGCTGATGGTTTGCTCAGGCTGCAAATCGGCATTTCCGATGATTCCCTGGTTGCCAGTTCCAAGACCGATCTTGAATCGGGGATTCTCATAGAGCCGCTCAAAGCGAGGTATCTGGAAAAAATGTCCATAGGAAAAATGGACGATCCCCCGATCCGTAATTGGAAAAGAGACGCCGAGCCTTGGACTTACTGCAGATTTTGGCGAGGCAGACTTGAACCAGTAAGACTCACGTTCGGCAAGAGTCACCTCAGTTTCACCCGGATCCTGATTTCCGTTTCTATTCTGGTCATGGAATCGGTTCTGCGGCTTGATCGGGTTGTAAATACTCGGGTCGCTTGGATCACTCAGAATCTGTCCATCGGGTTGGAAGTAATCGTAGCGCACCCCGATATTCACAATAATATTTTTGAATTCCATTTTATCCTGGATGTACGCGGAGAACTCCCTCGGTTTCCTCTTGTAATAGTCGTGCGAGTTCGATGAAATATCGAGTATGCGCGTTCTGATATAGGGATCTCCAGTCGCAACGTTCAGATCTGTCTGCGACTGAATCGGTTGAAGCTGGATATTCTCATATTCCATCATGTGAGTTCTGAACTCTATGCCAGCCTTGAGAAGGTTCATTCCATCGATCTGGCTTGTTACATCTGCCTTGATCAAAGCCGTTTGCGTTGACCGATGAAATTTTGATAAATCCGTTCCACCGGTCAGGAAGCTGTACGAATCATTCGAAATGAAGAGCAAGGGATGGACATAGCGCGGCCCGTTTGGATTGACAACCTCATATTGCCCCATAAATTGTCCGGTTGGAGAAATTGAATCGGCATACTGCAGATCGTACAGGTAGTACTTGAAATCTTTGAGGAAATAGGAACCGCCAATTGTATAGAAGGTGCTTGGAGTTACGGAGTGGGAAAATTGGAATATTACCGTGTGACTCTGGTTGTAATTGTTACCCATTCCTTCAGGATTGTAGAAGTACGATCTATTAAAAGGCTTCGCTTTGGTATAATCAAAGATGTAGTTTGCCGAGAGTTTCATGAGGGAGGCGATCCGCCATGTCAGTTTTCCCTGAGCATAGTACCGTTCACTCCAGTTCATTGGTACCGTAGAACTATCGCCCTTTCCCGATTGATCCCGGAAGAGATGGAACACACCAAGGCTGTCTGTATAGGAAATATTGGAAGGATTAAACCGATTGAAGGCTTTTAGATACCCGTTAAAATAGATGTAGCGTGCATTGGCAAAAAAGGTGAGGTCATCTCCAAAGATCGGCCCGCTGAGGTTCGCCTCAATATTTCGAATGTTGGTGGGATTAAATTGATTTCCTGGAAAGAGCTCTTTATTAAACGAAAGGTAATCTCCACCATAAATTCCTACTCCACCTGTATATTTAATCCCTCCCTCTTTCGTTGCAATGTTTACAATACCCGACATCGCCTGGCCGTATTCTGCATTGAACGCTCCAGACACAAGCTGTAATTCTTGTATCAAACTTTTATTGATTTCAACAACCTGGGTGCCGTTGAATGCATCCGTGACCGGAACCCCATCAATCCAGTAAGCAACTTCTCCGCTGCGGCCTCCGCGCAAGCTTCCGGCAACGAATCCAGCCTGGAGTGTGAGTACAGAGCTTACTTCAGAGACCGGCATCGCTGAAATGTCCTTACCACTGACAATCGCTGTTTTCGCAGTGAGATCCTTTTGAACCAGCGGACGTTCTGCAATGACCACCACTTCGCTTGTCTCGATGGCCTCCTCTGACATTTCGATGTCGATCGTTGTCGTCAAATCGATATTCACACGTACACCAGTCGTACGATACTGGCGATACCCAACCATCGACGCGATGATTGTGTAATCGGATGCTGGGACATTCAGGATGACATACCGACCGTCGAGATCCGTCACTGCACCCAGACGGGTATTCTCCAGCCGCACATTTGCTCCGATGAGTGCTTCACCGGTTTTCTTGTCTTTGATCACCCCCGTGATTTTTCCTGATGCGCCTCTTACGGTAAGAGTTCCACAGAGTACTGAGATGGCCAGTAGAGCTACAATCGGCTTCAAGGTAATTCTCCTCTCTATGAGAAAACAGTTCTTCAAAACAGTCAATGTTACAGATGGACAACGGTATGCTCTTGCAAGCGCGTTGTTGTTCGTATCACCAGTTCTGGCTCGAACGTTTCATGAATAATCGGGAGAGATGGATTACTCATTCTTTCTAATAATCTTTTTGCCGCCATCATGCCAATTTCCGACATCGGCTGGTGCATTGTCGTTAGCTGTACATACTCCGCCAGATCAATATCATCGAACCCGATGATTGCGACATCCTCGGGGCAGTGGATTCCCTTTTCGCGCAACGCATTCAAGGCACCGATGGCCTGGATATCACTCGCAATAAAAAATGCTTCGGGCATCTCCTTCTCCATACTGATAAACTCCTGCATCAACCTGAACCCGCTTTCCCTGGTAAATCCATCAAGAATTGTTGAGGTATCATGTTTATGATACTGAGAGCGAAGAGGAATCCCTCTTTCCGTCAGGGCCTGTGTATAACCATGAAAGCGTTCCTTGGCCGGCCGGCTGTTCAGATTTGCGTTGAGCATTCCAATTTTTCTAAAGCCCAGATCGAGCAAATACGTGGTTGCTTTGAAGGCGCCCGACTGGTTTCGCACCGAGTATGAATCGAAATCTTTATGCTGTGCATCGACAAGAATGATCGGAGAGCGCGATGTGGAATGATCGATTTGAAATTCATTTGGCACATTCATTGAAAAGAACAGCACTCCATCGACAGCTTTCTGAATGCTATGATGCCTCCAGGCAATTTCCACCTGATCCGGATGGTTCACTCCTTGAAGGATCAAGGTGCAATCCTGCTCACTTAATACTGATTGGACTGCCTGCAAGATTTCTATGAAAAAGAATGTTGTGAAATACGGAATGATCGCAAGCACTGCACCTGTTTTCCTTCTTGCAAGTCCTCGTGCATAGGGATGCGGATTATAGTTGAGTCGCTCAGAAATTTTTAGAACTCGTTTACGGGTCTTCGCTGAGACACTAGGATGGTTGTTTAGAACCCGGGAAACCGTGCCGATCCCAACCTTTGCTTTCTTGGCTATGTCATAGATTGTTGGCGACACTCTACTGTTCTCTTATTTTTATGGAAGGGCTTCCATAAAAATACGCTTTTTGATTTCAGAGTCAAGTTAAAAATCACTCTTAGTTCAATTTTTTTTGTTTCAGGTCAAATTCAGCCTATAGACTGAGGCCGTTCAAAGCATCAATTTAAAAGACTTTGTCCCTTCAGTTTAATACTCATGAATCGAGATTACAATGAAACCTTCTTAATGTAAGAACGTTTATTCGATAAGCCTAATGAGCCATTTCCAATACACTATCCTATCAACACACATCGAAGGAACAACTATTATGCACAGGATCTATATCGTCTTGTTGCTTTGTGCAATGATTGCGACTTGCTTGTTTTCACAAGCTGACCCGGTTAAAAAAGGGCTTGAGTCAATAACAATTGACGCAGTAAAGGGCCAACTGGAATTCCTTGCCTCCGACTGGACAATGGGCCGAGAAACAGGAGAAAAAGGCTTATATATTGCTGCAGACTATATTGCCAGTATGTTTAAGGTGTATGGTGTCAAACCAGCTGGCGATAGAGAAGGCGGACGAGGCGGAAGATCAATGTTCATGTCCAGCCGTAATGTACGGATGCCCGAGCCTGTTACTACGTATTTCCAGAATTATCCCTTGGTTTCTACCGAGTCTGTGAGTGATCCCGAATTCGTGCTTATTGATCGAAGCGTTGCTGGTGAGAAAAGTTTATCCTTTCCATATCGTTCAGATTTTCAATTCCCTGTTACTTCCTATGGTATCAATTTCACTGCTCCCATAGTATTCATTGGGTATGGGTTAACTGATGAGAAGAATGGTTACGACGATCTTAAAGGAATCGATCTCAAAGGGAAGTTCGTGATACGTATTTCAGGATTCCCCGGTTCTAAGGACACCACATCACCGGCGTATAAGAAGTTCAGACCGGCGGAGCAACCCGCGCAGATGCAGTTTCCACGACAACAGGGACGAGGCGGTGGAAGGAATCAGCGTCTTGAGCAGTTGGGAGTTCTTGGAGTGCTCGATGTTAACGTTGCACCGGATATGCTCCTTCGCAATGCTACAAATTACCCCTTCCGATTTAATACGGCATTTTATGAAGGTGACGAACCGCTTTCTTCTTCCGGTAGGAGTATGAGGCTTGTTGAAGATAGTCTTTCAGGAGGAGTAGTCTCAATTACAATTTCTCAGAGAATTTTCAACGAGATTTTCGAAGGATCCGGAATTTCTCTTGAAGAGTTCGAAAAACAAGTCGCAAAGACGATGAAACCTGCGTCAAAAGTTATTCCTAATAAATTCATCTCTTTGAAATCGAGTGTCAAATCCAAAATCATTCATGGCCGAAATGTTATCGGAGTCATTGAGGGAGAATCGAAAGAAGAGATTATCGTCGTCGGAGGCCATTATGATCACATGGGAATGAGAAAAGGATACATCTATAATGGCGCTGATGACAATGCATCTGGAACAGTCGGTGTTATGACTATCGCCAAAGCATTCGCCGCTACGGGAGTGAAGCCGAAGAAAACTGTCGTTTTTGCCGCCTGGTCTGGTGAAGAGGAAGGGTTGCTTGGTTCTGCGTATTTTGTTAGCCGGCCATCCTTTGGAAAATTCCAGAATATCATTCTTAATCTTAACTACGATATGATTTCCAGAGATGCTGATAATGATACCTTGAAGAATAATTGCGGCTATACATATACAGAGGCATTTCCTATGCTGAAGGAAATTGTCGAAAAAGCGAACAAGGATTATAATGTTTCCTTGAATTTGAATATCCGATCAGCACCTCGTCCAGGTGGAGGCAGCGATCATGCTTCGTTTTCTGCAAAAGACATCCCTGTGATGTCATTTATGGCTGCGATGCATCCAGACTATCACCAGCCGATGGACCACGTCGACAAAGTGAACTTTGAAAAGATGACAAAAATCATCAAGATTGGATTCCTCAGTATTTGGGATCTGGCAAATTCAGATGCAAAATTGAAAAAATAAGGAGAGCCATATACGATATAGAAAAGCCCAGCATTGCTGGGCTTTTCTATAAATGTGCTCTCCATATTGATAAGTAGAAAAAGCGTCAATACGCAAGTGTATTGACGCTTTCTATGAAGCATCATTATTCTCTTACTTCTTCACTCCGAGGACCGCCTCTTTGCAGGCTTTTGCAACCCTAAATTTCACGACAGTCTTCGCCGGTATTTGAATCTGTGCACCAGTCGCAGGATTACGGCCAATTCTGGCTTTCCGTTGGACGAGCACCAGCTTCCCGACACCTGGAAGGGTGAATGAGTTTACTGCTTCACGATATGCCAATCCTGCCATCTCTTCCAATATTGCCACGGCAGTTTTTTTCTTGAGTTCAAATTTGCTGGCAAGGTGTGCTGCAATTTGACTCTTTGACATTGGCTTTCCCATATTAATGTCCTCTCTATAAGTTTGAAGATATTTAGATTATTTAAAGTAACTTAAACTGATTACGATAACTACTTACACCACAAAAGACCTTCAAATTCTCCAGCAAATATAGGTATTTTAGAACTAATGTCAACAGGAAAATCAAAATTGTTCAATATTTATAGGCCTTTTTTACTATGCCCCTTTTTTATTGAAAAACAACAGGTTACGCGGTTAGAAAAACGTCGAATTTATCGATAAATTCAATTAATAGCTCTATTGTTACTTTTAACATTTTATGATGAACTTATTCCTTTAAATCTTGACAAAGCGACTCTTACCAAGAATCTTCTTTGAAAATTGGAGTTGCTTGATTTGAGATGTTTCTCCTCATCCACCTGTAAAAAAAACATTACTATTTTCACTTTCACGTCAAAACTTTTCTAAAGGCTTATTTTCTCATATCAGGCAATCTGATTAGTTGGTTCAGAGAACTCGATGGTTCATCTGAGATGTTCACTCGAGAAATTCTGCACTTCTAAAATTATCCTTTAAATTTTATCTGAAAAAAAATCATAGAAGAACCGATTCATTCAGGAAGAGTATGTTTTGCTTCTCGAGAATAATAGCAGAACAATATTATTTAAGTTTTTTCTTGTCTTTTATACCAATCTTATTTAGGTTTGAACCGTCTTCGTAGTCTGGAAGAATCGGTGGGCCCTGGGTACTCTATTGCGTCGAGAACAATATCTATCTTGAATACAACCTGTATGTACATTTCATACCGTGATTCATCAAGGTTTGCGAAAATCAAATGTACTACGGTTTACTCTCTCACGATTCTTTTCTTTATTAATTTCACATTCCTACAACTCAAACTTTTTTCATAAGGAGCGCTTTATGAAACAAACCATTACGAGGTGGTTTGCCGTCTTGGGATGCTTTATGATTTTTACTTCTGCTATTTTTGCTCAGGGTGCTACCAATGCAGCAATTAATGGTACCATTAAAAGCACGAGTGGAGAGGTTCTTCCCGGGGCAACCATCATGGCAGTCCATAATCCCAGCGGCACAACCTATGGGACAAGTTCTCGCGTTGATGGCCGATACAACATCCCTAACCTTCGCGTTGGCGGCCCATACACCATTACGGTTTCTTACATTGGATATGCACAACAGAAGCGTGAAGATGTCAATTTACAACTGAGTCAGGATCAGACTCTAAATTTCGTTATGTCTGAAACCGCGGTTCAACTTGGTGAAGTGCAGATTGTTGGAGAACGCGGTTCAATAATGAGCGCAGCCCGTACCGGTGCAGCGACAAACGTCACACGCGCACAGATGGATCGTTTGCCAACCATTTCGAGAAGCTTCCAGGATTATTACAAGGTTTCTCCTTATTTCACCGGTGTGGGAAGCAATGCCGTTGGACGCAATAACCGCTACAATAATATCCAGATTGACGGAGCGAATTTTAATGACCTCTTCGGTCTCGGCGCAACAGGAACCCCAGGCGGTCAAGGCGGAACCACACCAATCAGCCTTGAAGCGATTGAAGAGTTTCAAATCGTCGTCTCTCCTTTTGATGTTCGAAACTCGAACTTCACCGGAGCAGGCATTAACGCGATCACACGCAGTGGAACCAACACCCTCAAGGGATCTGCGTTCTATATGACGCGTAACCAGTCGCTCGCCGGCGTCAGCCCGGATGCGTTAAAAGCCAAATTGCCCGACTTCACAACAAAATCGTATGGTGTGCGGCTCGGCGGACCGATCATCGAGAATAAGTTGTTCTTCTTTGGAGCTGCAGAGTTGGCACGTTCAGGAGCTCCATTTACCCGGACATTCAATCAAAAAGCATTTGGAACAAACTCCTATACCGCGAATTCAGACTCTCTCCGTATTCTTTCGGATTTCCTGAAATCGAAATATGGCTATGAGACTGGTTCGTGGTCGACAATTCCACGTGATGATAACAGCGATAAGTTTTTCTTGCGCTTTGATTATAATCTTAGCGAGAGCCATAAGTTAACAGCGCGCTGGAATTATCTCACTGCTTCCACTCATAATTCACCGTCACGTTTCCGTGGAACGTTTGATGTCTATTCAGAAAATGCTGCCTATCAGTTGGACAACACGACGAACTCATTCGCTCTTCAGCTAACAAGCCTTTTCGGAAACACTGTTTCGAACGAATTAATCATCGGTTATAATAACCAGCTTGATAAACCAGTCTATAAAGGACAACCCTTCCCAACCGTCGAGATCCGAACAGTCGGATCCACTCCTGGTACCGTAACAACTGAAAACCGCCTTGCTGTTGGCGCCGAAGAGTTCCGGCATTACAATGAATTGGAACAGGATGTCATAGAAATCACCGATAACTTATCGCTCTATTTGAAGGACCACACCATTACCGTTGGAGCCAAAGTTGACCTCCTGCAATTCCGTAACCTCTTTATTTCAGACGGTTTTGGCTGGTATCAATATAATTCACTCGCAGCCTTTATGGCCGGTGGAAAAGCAGCATCATATTTATTCAAATATTCTGCTACTTCGAATCCCCAGCAAGAAGCAAATTGGGGATACCGGCAGCTTGGTTTCTATGTTCAGGATGAATGGACCGTCAGCCCGAGACTTAAAATTGTCGGCGGTGTTCGCTTTGATATCCCCACTTACCCTGATAAGCCCAATAACAATCCAACGTTTGAAACAGCTTTCAGTTCAATGGGCTTGAAGACGAGTGAGCCACCAAAGACAGCGATTGCTATTTCACCGCGTATCGGCTTCAACTGGGCTGTTGATGAGGAACGGAATACACAACTTCGCGGCGGTGTCGGTATCTTCTATGGCCGCTATCCTGCAGTATGGGTTTCTAACCAGTATAGTAACACAGGCGTAGATTTCTACTCAACCACAGTTGCGCCCAACACGTTCATAGCTGATCCTTATAACCAACCAAAGATAGCGACAGGTTTGCCAACTGCAGAAGTCAATATGACTGATCCAAACTTCAAGGCTCCATCTGTGATGCGATTCAGTATCGGCCTCGATCAGAAACTGCCGTTTGATATCGTTGCCTCGGTCGAAGGGATCTATTCAAAGAACATGAACGAAGTCTACTATCAAAACATCCTGATGGCAGGGCTTCAGAGCAATAATGGCCTGACTCCCGGTGGAAGACTTGTTGGCGAGGGTCGTGAAGTGTGGAGCCTTATTAACGCCACAACCGGTGCGTATACAGGAACACGACCACTCCCACTGAGCACTGCATTTACGGGCGTGTACTATGTGACGAACACCGATCAGGGTTCAATGAGCAATATCGTTGTCCAGTTACAGCGCCAGAACAACACCGATGGTATCTATGCCAATATCGGTTACAATTACGGTATATCGAAAGATATCGGTGGAACAAACAGTACAACCGCAAGTTCTGGATGGAGATATAATCCTACAAAGGGTAATCCAAATCAACCGGTGCTCTCATACTCAGACGCTGACCGAACCCATCGGATCTTTGGAACAGTTTCCTATCGCTATGACTGGAATATGTTCGGTCTGGCAACAACCGTTGGCGTCTTCTACAACGGTCTCTCCGGTAGTCCATTCTCCTATATCGTCAATGGTGATGTGAATGGCGATGGCCGCTCGGATAACGACCTGATGTTTATCCCGAAGAGTGCCAGCGATATCATCTTACTTACTTCATCCGGTGCCGCTGCTCCGCAAGCCGATTATGATGCATTAATGGCTTACATCGACAGCGATGCATATCTGAAAGAACACAAAGGTGAATTTGCCGAACGAAACGCTGCTCGATCACCCTGGTCACATCGTATTGACTTCCGCGTCACACAAGAAGTTGGTACCATCATGGGCCACAAGCTTGAATTCGTTTTCGATGTTGAAAACGCAATGAACATGATTGATGACGAATCAGGTTGGGTGAAGGTTGCAGCTCAACAGGTTCCGTTGGTAACATTCCATAGCGTTACACCAACCGGAGCGAATGCTGGCAAAGCACGCTATCGCTGGACCGGAATGTCTGATCCAAGCGTTGCGAGCAACACCGCATCACGCTGGTCAGGTAACTTCGGAATTCGCTATACATTCTAAGCTTTTTTGATGTTTATAAAAAACCCTGTTGATCGCTCAACAGGGTTTTATATTTTTAGTTGGTAGAAGTCTGTCTTCTATCAGTGAATAATCTCTGTAAGAAGACAGACTTCTTACAAGGACCAATTGAACATAGAGTAGTAAGAAAACGAACTTCTCCACAGCATCACGTGATTACTTTTTTTCTATCATCTGCATAATCTGTGTAACCTGAGTAATCTGTGTAATCTGTGGTCTATTTCTTCTTATCCGGATATGGTGGTGGAAGCATCAATTTTGCCGGTTTCGACTTCATCTGTTCAAGAACCACCTGAATAGCTTTTTCTAGCTGTTGATCCTCCCCGGCATATTCTTTTGCTGGATCGTTATCAACTACGATATCCGGTTCGATACCAACTCCTTCCATAATCCATTCCTTCCCTTCAATGTCATATCGTGAGAACTCTGGCCTATTGAGTACTCCTCCATCGAGGAATGGCAATGTTCCGCGAATTCCAACCACGCCGCCCCACGATCGTTTTCCGATAATTGTCCCCAACTTGTGCTGCCTGAAACGATACGCAACGATATCGCCGTCGGATGCTGAGAACTCATCGATGAGCAAAACCTTCGGCCCCAGCACAGTTCCACCCGGATCGATTGTTGGGATCCCTCCGCGAGAGATACCTATCATTGCAATTTCACGCCTCAGCCGTTCAATGATCATTGGGGAGACGTTACCACCGCCATTACCTCTGCAATCGATAATGAGGGCTTCCTTCCTCAATTGCGGATAATAGTACTTGGCAAATTCATTCAATCCAGGAACACCCATATCTGGTACATGGAGGTAACCAACTTTTCCGCTGGTAGCCTTAGCAACTTTGTCGATATTGTTCTGGACCCAATTCAAGTAATACAAGGATTGTTCATTGGCGGTAGGTACCATAACTACATTCCGGCTGCCTTCGTTTTTCGGTTCCTTGTTAACCTTTAACGTTACTTGTTTACCAGCCGTATTGACCAGTGCTTCATATATATCGGCCATCTCTGCAGTTGAGTTCCCATTAACGGCAAGTATATACTCACCCTCTTTGACATCAACTCCAATCTCTGTCAAGGGAGATCGTAAGGCATTATCCCAATTCTGGCCTTTCAGAATCCTTGTGATCTTATAGAATCCTGAAACATCCTTCTTCAGTTGCGCACCGAGCAATCCCTGTTGAATCCTTTCCGGTCTCGGCATATCTCCGCCTCCAACATAGGCGTGACCGGCGCTAAGTTCACTAATCATCTCCCCAATGATGTATGTCAAATCAGCTCTGTGATTGACAAATGGGAGAAGTGCGCTATAGCGCTTTTTCATATTCGGCCAATCGACTTTGTGGAGATTCGGATCGTAGAAGAAATCACGCATCTGCCGCCACGACTCTGAAAAGATCTGTTCCCATTCTGCATGTTTATCGAGCTTTACCTTCATATCCGAAAGATCGAGCCGGTCTTTGATTTCTATCCGCGAGGATGGGAGATCGATAATTCCATACGACCCTGTTTGGCTCACCAGCATTTTCTTTCCGTCTGCCGATATCTCATAGCCGTTGATGTCTCCCAGTTCCGTTTCCTTTTTCTTGTCCAGCTCAAAGAGAAAGAGCTTTGCCCTCTCATCATGCAATCCCTGGCGAAGGTAGTAGAGCTTTTGTCCAACCGATTGAAGATTTCGATAACCGGAAGCTCGAATTGGCAGAACGGTAATACGTTGCTGCAATCCATCCTTATCAACTTTACTATCACCCTCTTTCTTTGCTGAACCTGAATCCGGCTTTGAGTCTTTCTTCTCTACTGAGCCTTTCTTTTCTTCCTTTACAGCAACCTCATCGCTCTTCGGTTCGAAAGGTGATTTTGTCTCCTTGGCAAGAGTCACGAGATAAATTTTTGCCATGTCAAGATACGCGTGATTCCATTCTGTCTGGCTGTAGATTGGTGCAAAGGAACGATTGGAAATAAAGAAGAGATACTTCCCATCAGCACTGAAAACAGGAGCCTTTCTTCAAGAGGCCGGTCGAAACTCTCTTGGGAAGTTTAGAATCCTTAAGCCCCGTCACGTTGGAATTAGTCAGTGGATCCAATTTAGAGCCTATTTGGGACTATCTGGTCAAACAAT
>JAZDJN010000064.1:0-97505 GCA_043803945.1 bacterium
CTCTTGCTTCAGAGACTCGATCTGAGACCCCCTGAACGGCTCGAATTGAAACTCAAAAATGTAGTGCCGACTTTTTAACATTTATGCCCTATGCTCAACGGAATCGCCATCTTTTCTTCACAACTGTCGAACTTGGGCTAATTGAATAACGCCGGTTGCCCACAAGAGAATACCGAAAAAGAACAGAACATATCCAATGGGCTGGATACCATCGAAGGCCGAAGGCAATGATGCAAGCGTTGGCATGAAACGCTGAATCAAAATAGCTGCCACTATAGAAGGCAAAGTAAAAAGAATAATTTTGCCGCCCTGCCCGATAATGTTCATTCCGTTGTTAGCTCTAAAGAGACTTATCATTGTTATCTCCTCTGATGATATTGATGTTCCTTCACACCTGTCCAATATGCAAGCAAAGCGTATTATCTACAGACGATGGACTTTGTGTCCTATTGAGGCTGACTAAAAAGTATTTTCTAGTGCGAAGGCGTCCCCGCCGAGCATAATAATTTCGCTCATTCCCTCGGCGAGACGCCTTCGGGTTAGAGTTATATATCCTTTTTAGTCAACCCCGCATAAGGGGCTACAGATGTATAGAAGCTACGATCTTACTCAGTTGAGATAAGAAGTATACCATTTGTATCTGTTCTCTGCAACAACGGCAATTTCTCTCGACGCATGTTCGCTGTTGTCGCACACTCGAGAAATTCGAGGATTGCATTTTCCATTCTTGCAGCAACGCTGAACCGGTAGCTCTTCGGAAACTTCCCCGTATGCACCAGCAGCCATTTGCTAAAATCGTATCCCCGCTTCACAATAAGTAATTCATCAGTGCGCATGGTTGTTCAAACCCCTTTCAGAGTTTCAGCGTAACAGAGTATCTGAGCAACAGGCTCATCAGCCTCTGGCTGAAGAGTTTCAAAAACCTGACCGGGAGCAAACAACGCGAAAACCGACGCCGTTGAACCAGTTTTCGGGATCGACCCCGACCCGCGAATCGCAACGCAGATCTTCCGTACCGTCGTCCCATGAGCCACCACGAAGAGCGCGTACAGCGGGATAATCCTTGTGGCCGTACAGATTTTCCATCCATTCCCATACATTACCGGCCATATCCATCAGACCATCAGGGGTTGCTCCATCGGGATAGGAACCAACAGCAGTTGTCTGACCTACTTTCCCACCATAGTTCGCACGCCGCTCGTTAGGCTTATCATCGCCCCAGGGATATTCCCGCTTCCCTCCTCCTGCCGCCCATTCCCACTCTTGTTCTGTCGGCAATCTGAAGATGCGCCCCTCTCCTTTGTCATTATAAGAAGAGAGTTCAGTCAACCAATGACAATACGCAACTGCTGCATACCAGCTAATTCCCACAACCGGTTGATCATCATTATTGAATCGTTTATCGGAATCATATTCAGACTTTAGTAGCTTAGCCCACTCAACAAAATTCTTACCAAGATAATTAAGCATGCCGTCGAATTTCCTAGAATTTGCAATAAGACTCTTTGCAAATATATCAAGAGGTATCTTATCGGCTTCTTGTATTACCTCCCTTCCTCGAAGATGTTGAATGAACCGGTTGTATTGCCTGTTTGTGACGGGATGCCTGGCCTCCGTGGCCGTGTTGTACTCGGCCTCAGAGATCGATATTGTTTCTCCTTCAGGAATGAAACCGTACCTATGCGCATAGATACCCACAAAAATATCAGATTCTTCTCGAACCAACCTGATGCATTCATCGAGCGGTCGCTCGTCCCGTGCACCGAAATGCTCCATCGCCACATCGATAGCGCCAAGCTGCCGAATTGCTGCACGAACGGCTTCTCTGAATTGTTCAAGGTCTTTGAAGGTCGAAGAGACGAATATGCGTTTATTCATCATTGAGGTGCGAAGTGGTTGTATGGTGCGAGCCATAAAATTGAAGTACTACAATTCTGCTAGTGCAAATATACAATAATGGGAGGTGTTTTCATAGTTGGCTATCGTTTCTGGTCGTACAGTCTTCTTATTCAAATCGAATGTTTCAGTCAAGATGCCATCCTTGCTCTCCTATCGATGAGAATGATGATGAGAATAATCGTGCCTCACGCACCGGCTCAGCGGCAGCGGAACACCATCCGCCGGGAACGGTTATCAGTCTTCCAGCACCCTGGGAACAAAGCGCCCTTTGTAGAAGGAGGGCAGTTTGCTGAACTCATCTATCAGACGGTCGTCTGATATTTTTTCAGAATCATAGTTCACGACAATTCCAGAAATCTCTGCGCGCTTTCCAACGGATACTTCCGAAACACCATCTATCCTTCCCAACACGGAGCGTATCTCCTCGATGCACATGGCACAGTTGTACCCGCACTCGGGGATTATTGAATTACAGTCCAAATGAAAAAACTTTTGTACCAGCATCAGTTACTCTCTATTTATAGACACTGTTGGGTCAGCTTGATCCAATTCCACATGCTTAACGCTTCTCAGTTAAGCCGTGGTAGAATTGAAAAGCCCACTGGTTTAAAGCGATGAGCTGCGGGTTCTGCAGCGCCAGCTAAACGAATACTGCAACTGACTTCTTGCCGATGGCTCCACGCCACATAGCAAGTTGACCTGCATGAAATGCCGTGTGGGCAATAATCACCTGTGACAAGAGATGACTCATTGTCGGTAAAGTTTCATCAGGTAGTGATTGCTTTAGGGTAGACTCGCTTACATTCAGAAGGATTTGAACGAGACGATCCTCGGCATCTGTGAGGATCTTAAGCATATCGGATTTCGATGGATAACGTGAGAGGTCAGACATCGGTGTGCTACCATAGCCGAAGATCGACTCCCAGTCATTTGGCAGCCACCCCTGAACACCCATTTCGTTGGCTATTCCCTGGCAACTGTAAATGACATGCCCGAGCGTCCAGGTAGCATGGTTTCGAACTCCCGTTGGCTGCTCGACCATCTCCTGCTCTGAGAGGTCGGCAACCGATTGCTTCATGAACTTCAACGTGTTCTTGAATGTGTGTATTAGTTCAATCATTTAGATGAACCTCCGGCGCCGCTCAACGGATGGTGGCCCGCCAATCCGTAATGGTGCTGGCGGACGTAAAAAGCGTGAACGATGGCAGATAAAGATTCCGTAGTGCTACAATCGCGAAAGGTATCGGTCGTCAGACTGCGACGGACTCATCAAGCCGTAATCAGTACTAAAGAACTCTACATTCTGCCATCGCGGAACGCATCGGAAGATTAATATCTACTTAACTCTTTCCTTTTTTTTAAAAATGGTTAGAGTGCACAACTAAGGAGCTATTCTCTTAACAGCTTCGGCAATTAAAATATTTGTTCTTGAATGACCCGCCCAGGCTGCAAGTGCAGTTCTACGTTCGGGTGTTGGAAAATAACGGACTGCAAATAAAATTGCGCCACGGACATAATCGGAAGGCTCATCTGAATAGTGATGCTTAAGATTCCTTCGATGAGCAGGATGACCAAGTCTGCCAATCGCGATTGCCGCTATACCTCTCAAGGCTGGTGAACGACCAACTTCTCGTAATATTCTGAGAAGTGAATTAATGGTTTGTTCTCCAGCGGATGGCTGACGAATAATTGCACCAATAACCCACATAAGTTGCCAATCATAGGGAAGATTGTCAGTTTGGATAAGTTTTTCCAAGGAAAGAGCAATGTTTGCATCCAGTTCAGCAATAGTGGCAAGATAAGACACATAAGATTTTGATAAATATGGGCGTTCAACCAAGCCCTCAAACGAACGAGAAACCGCAATGTCTGACTTGGCAATAGCAAGATGTGGCAAACAGAACTTTTCAATCTTATCAGCAATTAAAGGATTGGACTGGTTAATAGAACTATATAAAGCTTCAACGGCTTTTAATTCTAATTCATCCTCATCTGCCGGGGGCTCTTCGGGCAACCAGAGAGTTTGAAAACCATATCCGCTATAAAAGGACGTGCTCTGGTCTTCTATTTCCTCACGCGCATCCCTGAATAATTTGTCTAGTTCAGTTTCCTCGGTTAACAAATCAGCCGTTTCAACAACTTTTGTTTTCTTTTCATTCAAGCTAAGACCTTCATGCCGCAAGGTTCGTGTCAACTCCATAAGACCCTTCCTTGCAGACTCACGATCCTTGAAAAACATATAAATATCATCTACGTAGCGAGCAGAAGGTATCTCTCGCACGGCTGCATCCGAATCGAAACTAACTAGATAGAAATTTCCAAAAAAATCTGATGGATAAATGCCCTGAACAATGCCATGGGAATTTTTTTCCATCCAAGCCAACAATAATTTTTCTAATAAGTTAACTGCACTTGCAGGACAATTAGAGCCATGGAGTAAATTAATTAAATTGTGCTGATAGAGCCGTTCAAAGAAGTTTGATACATCGGCTTTAATTGCATAAGTATATTGAGGATCGCGACAAAGGTTTGTAACTGTCGCTTGCATATGTTCCCAACCCTCATGAGCTGGTACAAACATTTGGAAACCAGGGTCTGTAGAAAGGAGGATGTTACTAGAAACACGAGTTCGATCAAATTCTTTGTCAACAATAGGCGCCATCAAATCAATTAATACTTGATACACAAGCCTATCGAGCGGGACAAGAATAGAACCGGGTCTTGTTATGCCACTTTGCTTAGGTACTTCGATTGTTAATGGAAGTTCAGGTTCAAAGTTACCTGCACGTAATGATTTCTTAACCTCATTCTACAACTCTTCACCATAATTTGCAAAAATAGCAGAGTAGTGAGGCGAAAGAATAAAATCCGATTGAACGTCTGTGTTAATGCGACCGATTGCGGTCTTAAAATCGATAGAGTCTAATATTGCTGGATCTAGACCTGGCATTTATTTATTCTCCATTTTACATGCGCCCAAACTATTAATTATACTGTATGAGCTTTGTTGACAGAGTACATCGATCTGTACTCTTCTGTATGTTTTTTGCCTCACTTCTGCGAACTCAAATCGTCCAGCGTGTTCCACATTCTCCACCGTACCTGAGAACCATACAGAGGTGCATTCGAATAGTATATCCGGTTCCAAACAGAAAATCCGCTTCTCAAAATGTTCCGAACTTGAATGTGAGTGTCGCGGTCATGCCGCAGAAATCACTATCGTTCAATCCTGCTTGCTCGGCCCCGAAAGTCAGGCGATAGGACAGGCCGGCATTCAGTCGGAACCACGCTGTGACATTCATCTCGGCGTTGACTGCCGGCTCGATCACAAACATAAAAGCGGTTTCTCCGGCCTGTTGATTGCTTCGACTGACAGGGCCGACATCTTTCACAAAATTGGTCGCCCCGCCACCAAGAAGCGTGTAAAGACTCAGGTGAACCATGTTCATGGGCTGCAGAATATATTCAACTTCGAATCCGAGGTATCCGAATTCAATATCCAGAGGCCCTTCGAACGGCAGCGCTTCCGGCGGTGCATCGATTTCATTCACGACACCATACGCGCCGCCGCCAAGCACCAGCCGGTGATCGATGATCCAGCCGCCGCGGCCTCCGATCATCAGAGCACTCTGGCCATGGACAGAGGTGAGTTTAATTACAGGGCCGCCGAATCCACTTGTTTCTCCGGCGAATTTAAAAAGCGTTTCTTCCTGTGCCATCCCTTCTGCTGCAAAGGCAACCAGTATGAAAAATAATGCTACGTGACGCATATCGTCCTCCGATTTATTGTACCCCAAACTGCACCCACCTCGAGAAGGCGGGTTAACTATTAATGATACTGTTTGAACCTGGTCGATACATTACATTGATGTGTCCAGTGCTTTACGTCTATACGAAAGTATCGATCCTGTGAACTCAAAACGGTTAACGTATTTCAAGTTCTCCACCGCACTCGGGAATCAGACACAGGTTTGTTCGAATGGCATGTCCGGTTCCACAACAACTTCTTCCCCCAAAACATTATAAGCGCAGGATCGGTCTCACTGCGCATCGACTGATTGCAAATTGCTTTTTCTCTATTATAAAAGCAAGCAGAACCTGGAGGAAAGATCTATTTACCACAGAGGACACAGAAAAGACAAGGGGATAATGTAGTGATATGAAGCCTGAATGCTGCGTAGAAAGATGAAGGTTCCTGAAGTTCAGAGTGAACGTGGTCCGGACAGTGAGGATCTATCCTGTAAGATCGTTAATGCATGGGCGCCTGATAGAGGGACTGTATTGTGGGAGATGATTACTCAGTTAACATAAAAACGGTTCATCAGGCAGAAAGGCACTAGATACCCGCCTTCGCGGGTACGACAGGAATAAAGTCATCCCCACAATAACTCACCACACAATGATGAAGCTCATCATAAAGGAAAATCGGCGAACAAAATCCTGTTGAGTTCTTACACCTTCCTGTGCACCAATGTTGTCGATGCCTGGGCTGTTGGTAAAATAATTATCTCTGCCAATTGTACATGCGGCGGACGTGTTGCACAGAACAGAACCGCCTCTGCCACATCGTCGGGCGATAACGGCTGAAGGCCTTTGTAAACATTCGAGGCACGCTGTTCGTCGCCCCTGAACCGGACGATGCTGAACTCCGTCTCCACAAGGCCCGGGTCAACCGTGCAAATCCGTATCGGCGTATCGAAATAATCCATCCGCATGCCTTTGGTGATTGCATCTACGGCGTGCTTGCTCGCACAGTAGACATTGCCGCCCGGGTATACTTCATGGCCGGCGATCGATCCAATGTTGATCACCGTGCCGCGGCTGCGCACAACCATTCCGGGCAGAACCGCTTTCGATACATAGAGCAATCCCTTCACGTTCGTATCGAGCATCTCTTCCCAGTCGGGGAGTTTTCCGTCATGAAGTTTATCGATTCCTCGGCTGAGTCCGGCATTGTTCACCAGCACATCGATCTCCTGCCACTCCTTCGGCAGGTTCCGGATTGCCGCTTCGACCGCGGGCTGGTTGCGAACATCGATCTCGAATCCATAGACATCGACGCCCTGCAATTGCTTAAACTCTGCCGCAATAGTATCAATACGTTCCTTGCGCCGCGCTGCAATCAACAGTCTTGCGCCTTCCCTGGCAAATGCTTTTGCGCAGGCCAGACCAATACCGCTGCTGGCGCCGGTGATGAAGACAATTGAATTCTTGAGTGATGTCATGATCGTGCTCCATTATAAACATGTAAAGGAAATATTAATGAAGGTCGGGAGGAGACCTCCTCGCCATAGGCGAGTCTTTCGACCTCCCAGCGTTAGAGGAAAGGAATCAAGAACGCGGGAGACAAAATACAAAGGAGGAGACGGAATGTCAATGGAACGTCAGGGTATTGGAGGATGGTAGATGGTAAGCAGAAAGCAGCAAGATATAAGAGGTCAGTTGATGAAAAAGAAATTTCTCCCCCTACACTGGGTCTCATTCATGGAAGAGGGGGAGATTGAACCTGTCCGCCATCTGTTTGGCGGAGAGGGGGTTGTTGATCGAGATGACCGCTATCTTCATTCGGATATCGTGGAGAGTGACAGCAATATTCTGTTCATAGGTCGGGAGGAGACCTCCCTCCCAGGATTGGATACGCTTGGAACTTTGCTCATTGACCGATTACGATCGTCCGCGCAGAATTTTCCACTTCTCCATCACCTCGTCCTCCTTCACAACATAGTAGTAATCGAAGTTTGCTGCTGTGAGGCATGAGTGGTGTTCGAGGATGCGCAGGCGTTCGCCGACTTTATACCTGCCCTCGATCACGGCAGGATTCTCAGTCACTACTTTTCCATGTTCCTGTGAGAGCGTGCGTAATTGAATATGAGGAGCAAGGCGTTTCCGTTTGTAATCTTCGAAGATACTTCCCATATCCATATCGTTTTTAACATGGGTGGGGCCGAGGTCTTTCGAGAGCGCAAGTGCTCCCGCATCGGTGATGAAGTACGACGCACCCGGTTGGTGAGAGACAATGGAAGCGAGCACCGTCAGGGCACAGTCGGAAACGCCGCAGCTCCCGATCATCGTCTGTGTGTAATCATTAAAGGCATAGTTGCCGGGCCGGACTTCATTGATTCCTTCCAGGTCTTCGATGACCATCATCGCCGGTGTCGACCCAATGCTGATCAGCGGAATCCGATATCCCTGCCGGCGCATCCGTTCGGCAAAACTGACCATCACCAGGCGTTCGCGGTTAGCAAAGTTTATAATCTCTGCGCGCCGGCGCGCATTGTAGGCATACCCGGAGTGGCTGAGAATGCCTTCGAACATGATGCTTTTCGATTCGCACAGTGCCGCAAGCAATTCCTCAGCGAACGGTGATTCAGGATCGACACCAGCCCGATGATACCCGCAATCGACTTTCAGCCACACATGCATGCGGTCGGTAATCCGTGAGGCGGCTTGCTCTATTGCCTCCTTCGCCTCAAAGCTGTCAACAACAACGCGAATACACGCATGCTCATTCAAGCGGGCAACCTTCTCCGCATAGAGGGGCGGCAGGGGAAATGCCCAGGTAATATCATTAAATCCCGCGCGGGCAAACTGTTCGGCTTCGTAGTATGTCGAAACGGTAATTCCACGCGCACCCATGTCCAATTGGCGATGAGCGATTTCAAGACACTTGTGTGTTTTAATGTGGGGGCGAAGTGTTACATTAAGGTCGTTCGCCCGTTCCTGCATGTGCGAAAGGTTACGTTCGAGAACATCAATATCGAGCAGAAGAACCGGCGTTGGGAGATCGTAAATTGTCATGGCAATTGAGTGATGAAATTGATCGCTTATACTGCAGTCTCGTTGGTTTGAATATAGAAAACACCATGCAGTCGCACGTTGATTCAGTGCACAGATGAAAAAAAACATTGTTCTGCGCGGTACGTCTTCTTCTTGAACTGAATGTAGGGTCTATTCGAACGAAGGGCAAGCAGAAAGCTTGAACGAAAATCCGGAGCTTTTTGCATGAGAGAGAGTTATTATTTCCTACTCAATTTTCTAGTCAATGGATATTGGCTTCTTTACTATCTAAAAATTTAACAAAGATCAGGATCTTCTCTTTAGTCTTTATTACCGAATCGAGGTGGAAATTTCCACAAACGAATCAGAGTTCTTTTTGATTATCCAGTAAAAATAAAGGATATTCTATAGATTTCGCGAATGGAGCTAATGGCATACTCCTTGCACATTCATTGGTGGTGATTTTTTTTAAAGAAATCAGATCATCAAACGTAGCGCACTGTGACCGGCAGCAAGGATAATTGGTGTGCGCCGTCAAGCCTATGCTTGACATTTGTTCTGCGATTCGCTAAGCTTATACGGGATAATGAGTTGTCCCAATGAAACATGATCGTTTGCACCTTAATGACTAAGAGGAAAATTCTATGGGTCAAATGTTGTTGGTTCTGGGAGCTTTTGCCATGCTCTCAACGATTGCCCTGAGCATCAATGGCATGATGATAGGCTCCATGCAGCTCGGCATCGAAATGGAAGCCACGATGAATGCCGTCTCTATCGGCCAAAGCCTGATGGATGAAATTATGGCAAAAGATTTTGACGAAAACGCTATAGGAAGCACGCGTATGTATGCAACCTCAGAAGCCACCGCTGCTGGTTCATTCGGCATCGAATCCGGAGAAAGTTGTTCCGGTGCCGGCGGGGTTGGGTACGATACAACATTTGCATCTCTTACTAAGTTCGACGACGTCGATGACTATCACCATTATATTCGATGGGTGCGGGACTCACGCCTCGGATGGTTCGTCGATTCTGTCACCATCGCCTATGTCAATGAAACAACTCCTACAACATCCTCTGGCTCACAAACATTTTTCAAAACCATTACTATTTCTGTGACAAACGATAATATGCCAAAACAGCTCAACAATCTTACCCATGTTCAGCCGTATTACGTTCGAGATATTTCCATCTACCGGCGGTACTTTTAAAGGAGGGATAAGGCAATGCAAGGAATGCTCGATATCATCGGCTCGATGCTCATTTTCGGAGTTCTCATTTTGACCGTGGCACGGGTTCAGCAAAATTTGAACACAACGCTTTACCAGTCAACGTTTAATATTCAGACACAGCGCAATGCTATCGAATTGGCAAAGCAAATCGAGTTCGAATTTACAAAAATTGGCTATAGGGTAACCAGCAACCAGTTGGTCTATGCAGATTCTAATCGGATCATTTTCAAAGGCGATATAAGAAACACCGGACAAGTCGATTCTATCCGCTATTCAAAGGGTACAACCTCGCTGGCAACGTCTTCTACCAATCCCCGCGACTTTCCATTAATACGCCGTTCCAAAGTGAGCAACGATTCGCTGGTCCAGCATTTTGGTATTACGCGGTTATCATTCGCGTATTACGACTCCACAAATACAGCTATGACTACGCCGGTATCATCCGGCCTGATGATCAATGTTCGGGCAATTAATGTTGCATTTCGGGTGGAGAGTTTTGAATCCGTTTACGACCCGGTCTCCGGCGACACAACATGGTTCGCTGTGAACTGGCAAAAAAGAATTTATCCAAGAAACTTAAGCAATTACAGGTGAGATATGGGACGTTCAGCGATGTTTCTGGTGATGGGGCTCGGTATGGCCCTTGCAATGATAGGCTTCAACATCAATAAGACAGGGAGCCAGGCTGTTGAGGTACAGATGGGGTATATGAAATATGCCAATGCCCGCAACCTTGCCAATACTGCTGTACACGCAGGGCTTCGAGCGCTCGACCGGGGAAATGGCATGCCTCTCACAGCTGTTTCATATAACAGCGGAACGTATATAGTAACCGACACATCCTCAAATGTTGATACGCTCTTTATAAATACACGAGGTACCTACGCTGAATCGACGTACACGATGAGATTAAAGCTGTTCTTCGATACCAAACCATTTCCCATGCCGAATGCTGCTATCGGTATCAGAGCAACTCCGGTCAGCTTTTCCATGACCGGTGCCGGCTGCGAAGTGAACGGGAATAACTGGACAGCCGATGGAAGCGCTCTTACTGGCTCCGGCAATTTACCCGGTGTTACGACGATGACAGCAGCCGATTCTTCAACGGTTTATGCTGCAGGCTCAGGTCGTATTAATGGAACTGTTGCAGTGGCGAAAGACACCAACACACCCAACCCTGGAACTTACATTAATGAGTACATCGCAAACGCAGATTACACGTTTTCGACTGGTACAGTATCTGGAAACCAGACATTCGGCAGCGCCTCAAATCCCGTCATTGTTGTTTGTGATTCGCCTGCCGATACAAATTTCAGAATCAGGTTTAGTGGAAATGTGACCGGCTATGGTATTCTGGCGGTTCGCGGGTCTCTTCAGGTTGGCGGTACGTTTGAATGGTTCGGCCTTGTTGTCTGCTTTGGAGAGTCCAACACCGTCGACTTTGGCGGTAACGGCACGCCATCTATTGTCGGAGGATTGATTGTCGCTCAACCCGGCGCTGGATCTGCGTCGCTGCAGCTAAAAGGTTCAGGCAATAGGGGAAAAGTTAAATACAGCAGTGCGGCTATCCGCAACGCCCGCAACATTGGCAAGCTGAAATACTACCGGGTATTAAGCTGGTACGAGCAATAGAAGACTCTCCATAACTCTTCCAAAATTATAACGGCATTTCACCTGAGATGCCGCTTCATTGTACAGGTCCTTCACAGGATTGTTACATCGTATTTGGAATCTATCGCAGAGTAGATCCCCCGCCTTCGCTACGCTCTGGCGGGCAGGCCGACAATAGCATTCGGAGAACACTGATATGTGGTTAGGAGAATAACAAGAAAAGGACAGTGATCCCAAAATGTTTACCCGCCGAAATGTTTTCTATGAAGGCGGGATTCTATTTGGGATCTGCTATACGGTGATGAGCTCTACCGCATGATAGATCCCCGATAAAAGCAATCGGGGAACACTAGGGGTACTCAGTGTAAAAAGAAGGATAGCGTTTCCAGCATGTCTCTGGCTGGAATCTGTAAAACGGAACCAGAGCTTCTATAAAGCAGATCCCCCCGATAAAAAGCATCGGGGCAGGCCGATAAAAGCAATCGGGGAACACCCGTGGGTGGAAAAAAGGAAAATCAGTGATCCCAAAGTGTTCACCCGTCGTAATGTTTTCTATGAAGGCGGGAATCTATTTGGGATCTGCTAAGTGGAATTGAATGACTCTACCTGTTCTAGTTCAACCTGGCTGAGTAAATATATTATCTTTTCATCAGGGCTTTCATCTCCCTCACAGCACAGTTCAACCCTACATGCACAGCATACGAGATTATCGCATGGCCGATGCTGAGCTCATCGATTTCTTTCAGGGCAGCGATACGCTTTACATTGACATAGTTAATCCCGTGTCCGGCATTTACACCCAGCCCGATCGATTTTGCATGTTGAGCAGCAACCGCGATGCGTTTGAGTTCACGAGCGTTTTCCCGGGACGTTGTTGCGTTGGCATACTCACCGGTATGAATTTCAATCATATCGGTGCCGATCTCTTTTGAAATTTCCACATTCTCTTTCGTCGGGTCAATGAACAGGCTGACAGCAATAGCATGCCGGTGAAAATGGTTAATGACCTGTTCAAGGCGGCGTTTCTGCTTTCTAACATCGAGCCCCCCTTCTGTTGTCAACTCCTGCCGGTGTTCAGGCACCAGCGTAACAAGGTCGGGAACAAGATCAACGGCAATATCAACAATCTCATCGGTGGTTGCCATTTCAAGATCGAGTTTTGTCGTAATATTCTTCCGTAAGGCAAAGACATCCTCATCCCGGATATGGCGCCGGTCTTCGCGCAAATGACAGACAATCCCTTTCGCTCCGGCCTGTTCGCACAGCAACGCTGCCTTCAGGGGATCCGGCTCAATGCCGCCGCGGGCGTTGCGGAGCGTGGCAATATGATCGATATTAATGGCTAAACGCATAGCTTTCTCTTGTTTAATTGATCCTAGAGTTCACCGTAGAATATACTAAACACTTTTCTTGATTGCACAATTTTTGAAGAAATGTGTCTCACCCAGGTAAGCGGGTGCCCGGTGACTTACCTTCTGATTCCTTTCCTTTTTCAAAGTCACTGGATCCCCACTTTCGTGGGGATGACAATATCCTTTTTTTTATGGAATGGTCAGGGGGCCGAGGGAAACAATTTCTTAAATATATACGCATGCTTCCACCTCCGGCGTGGAAGCGTTTCCCAGCGAAAAGAATAATATGTCTCACCCGCGAATGCGGGTGTCCAGTGCCTTAAACAATAACCAACCGAATTAAGAAGGTGCTGGGTGCTGGGTTCTCGCTTCCGCGAGAACGACATTCTTTATTTTCTTCGTAGTCCTGCCGCCCGTCTGAACGACATCCGTCGGGCAGGCTTTCGTGAAAATGACAATATCCTTTTTGGGCAGTAGAATGGACAAGAAAACACAGGATAAAAGATATCTTCCATTGAAACTTTATTTATAGAATGGGCGTATTTTTAACTGAGATACCACTCATTCCCCACGAGGCACATTATGAAAAACTATATAAAATTTTTACTCTCCGCTGCCCTGTTCCTGATGGCAGTGGTCGTTGTTCAGGGCCAGGAGCGCAAACGCACGACAACCCGGACGCAAGAAGAGAGTCTCGGCGAACGGATTAATTCCATGGTGAACGATTTTATGGAATCGATCGACCGTGAACTTTCCTTCAGGACTCCCCGGCAGGATTATATCTTCTCCGCCGATACCCTCGAAAAACGGCGCATAAAAAAACGAACCATCGATGAAGAGCTCCTCGAGGATGAGAAAGCAATCACCAAAGAGGGCAATACGACGGTGGAAAAAGGCGATACGGTGAAATCCAGCCTTGTCGTCAAAGCAGGAACGCTGACTATTTATGGCGTGGTAGAAGGCGATGTCATGGTGGTGGGTGGCGATCTGTACGTCAAAGAAGACGGCAAGGTAACCGGGAATGCAAAAGTCATCCGCGGTTCCATTGTCTGTACGGATGGCGGAACCATTGATGGCTATATGGATCAATCCTCGGGCCCTTCCTACACTCACCGGGATACAGAGAAAGAGTTCAGCCGTTCTTCGTACCGGCTGCAGCTTCCCTGGCGCGATGAATTTACCAACCTCGATAACGTGATCTTCAGATATAATAGAGTAGAAGGAATCTTCCTGGGGCTCGGTTCGGAGAAGCGTTATTACTGGGATGATCCTGCACGGACACATCTCTATGGCTCGGTTGGCTGGGGATTCAAATCGCATCGTTGGAGATATAATTTGGGATTGAGCCAGCAATTCAGCATTGGCGATGGGCAGATTTTCGAAGTGGGAGCCGAGGGGCACAGTTTCACCGATACGAAAGACAAGTGGATTATCAGTCTGAACGAGAACACGGCTGCCGCACTTTTGATTCATGAAGATTACCGGGATTACTTCGGACGGCAGGGATTCGGCGTGAACACGGGATTCGCGTTTCAACAGGAAGGAATCTCCGGCCAATTGAAAGCAGAGTATTTGCTTGACGAGTACACCTCTCTGACGAACCGAACAGAATGGTCGATCTTCGGCGGGAAGAAGGTCTTCCGACCTAATCCGGCAATTCACGATGGAAAAATCGGCAGTGTACTGGTCACCGGCGGCTTCAGCACGGAACAGAAATCAATCTATGGCCCGAAGGGCTGGAATGTCTATGCCACGGCCGAGTTTGCCAATCAAGACCTCGGCGGTTCCTTAGATTTCCACCAGTACGTTCTTGACATGCGCCGCTATCAACCGCTGAGCACAAACAACAACTTCAATATCAGATTCCGTGTCGGTTCTGCCGAAGGCGTGCTGCCTGCCCAGAAAATATTCGAACTCGGCGGATTGAGCTCGCTTCATGCTTTCCCCTACAAAGCAGAGGCGGGCAACCGGATGATTCTCGTGAACGCTGAATTTATTACCGACCTTGAAGTTCTCAGTGAACTCTCCTTCTGGCCCGATGGGCTGCTGGGGGGCATTAATCTGCTGGTGTTAACAGATGCCGGAATAATCCGCAACGTACCGACAGACGGATACCTGACCAGCGGATTTGAGAAGATCACCTTCTCCGAATTTAAGCACGATGTCGGTGTCGGTATTGCCAATCAAAGCGGCACCTTCCGAATAGCGTTCGTATGGAGAACAGATATCCGCGAACCGGCAAAGTTCATCTTCAGATTTTCACGGCCATTCTAAGAACCACACCATTGTTTGTACTTCGCAAAGAGCGGCCCCCGGGTCGCTCTTTGTTTTTCTGTGCAGGTTAAAAGAAAACGCAGTATCTTTCCGGGGAAAATTTTTCCACACCAAACAATGCGCAGAGAACCTATGATCGAGAAGACCTATGGAGAAGTGAGCCGGGAGCTCTTTGAAATTTACGAAGCTTACAAAGTCCCGGAGATCACCTCACGACGGTTCACCCACAATCAGATGTTGTTATGGCTTGCTCCTCTGGAACAATCGAAGATATTTGATCAGAAAGTCGTTGGATCATCGGCGGAAGGAAGAGCAATCTCTCTCCTCTCTCTGGGCAGAGGTACAACCAAAGTCTTTCTCTGGTCGCAAATGCATGGCGATGAATCGACCGCGACGATGGCCTTGATCGATATGCTCACCTTCTTTTCACGGGCACGCGGCCATCGTGTCGTCACAACCATCCAAGACAATCTTCGACTGCTGCTCCTTCCTATGCTCAATCCTGATGGTGCCGAGCGATTCCAGCGGCGCACTGCACAACTCATCGACATGAACAGGGACGCACTGCGGCTGTGCACGCCGGAAGCATGCATCCTTAAGAATGTGCGCGATCAGTATCAGCCGGAATTCTGTTTTAACCTCCATGACCAGGACACCCGCGGCACTGTCGGTTCAACAACGGACACCGCGGCCATTGCGTTACTCGCTCCGGCATATGATGTGCCAAAATCCGACAATGATGTTCGCGTACGGGCTAAGCGTGTTGCGGGTCTCTTCGGCGAAGTTTTGCATCAATTTATTCCCGGCCATGTTGCGCGCTACGATGATACGTTTGAACCCCGCGCCTTTGGCGACAATATTCAGAAATGGGGAACCAGCACGGTCCTCGTGGAATCCGGCGGTTGGACTGGAGACCGGCAAAAAATGTTTCTCAGAAAACTAAATTTTGTGGGATTGCTCTCCTCGCTCTATGCCATTGCAAGCGGAGAATATGCCTCGGCAGATTGTTCCCTCTATGAGCAGTTGCCCTTCAGTTCAAAAAATAAGTTTGATCTCATTCTCAGAAATGTAACACTGAAACCCTCAACGGCAACACCAAGTGTTGTTGTCGATATTGCCATCAACATCGCCGAGCAGACCAATCCGGCAGACGGAACGATTTTCGATGTCGGGACGGTCATGGATATCGGTGATCTCAGCGTCTTTGCAGGATTTGATGAACTCGACCTGACCGGCAAAACGCTCAGCCACGAGCTCATTCAACTTGATAAAGTTCTCTCGATGGATATCCTCCAAAAAATAAAAGAAAAATAGAGCCGCAAAGAAGCATCCTTTCCTTGCAATCATGACGTATTTTTTCTTACCTTATCCAGCGAATTACTTTCGCGGGATAGGTCAGAAAGTTCCCGGAACACCAATTTTTTTCACCGCTATTCTTACCCTTTCGATGATACACCATCGGGGACAATAGAGGAATCCTGGAAATGTCAGCCACGGGGCCGGTGCAAAACCGAGCCACACAGAAAAAACAGAGCGATTTTGAAACGGAAGCACTTCCGCATATGGATGTGCTCTACAATTTCGCGCTCCGTACAACCGGCAATAATGACGATGCTAAGGATTTGCTCCAGGAGACCTACCTCAAGGCATACCGCTTCTGGGATAAGTACGAGAAGGGAACGAACATCCGTGCGTGGCTGTTTAGAATCATGAAGAACTCCTATATCAACCGCTATCGGAAGGAAACAAAAGAACCGGATACGGTTGACTATGATGCGATTGAAAACTTTTACCACTCCATACGATCGGAATCAACAGACCCGAATGATCTTCAGGAAAAGATTTTCGGGAACCTTCTCGGCGACGAAGTTGCGAAAGCGTTGGAAAGCCTTCCGGACGATTTCCGCACTGTCGTAATTCTCTCCGACATCGAAGGTCTGACGTACGAAGAAATTGCAGAATTTGTCGAATGCCCCATCGGCACCGTCCGGTCAAGACTCCATCGGGGAAGAAAATTGCTGCAGGCAAAGCTTTATGCCTATGCCAAGAAGCAAGGTTTGATTCATACCGACTAATACGGGCACTGTTCAGCCTGTGTATCTTCCATGAAAACGTATGTTAACTTGTAACGAAATACGGTACTATGCCGGCGACGCCATCGACCGCGTTATCTCCAAAGAGATTGAGTCGGATTTTTTCAACCATCTCTTTCTCTGTCACCCTTGCCTGACGGAGTATGAACTGGAGAAGCTGACCAAATCGTTCGTCCATGCTTCACTTCACCCGGTTGAAGTTCCACCGGAGGTCAAGAGACTGGTGATCACTCTCTTACATCGCGAATATCACACCATCTAAAAGCTTTGAAGAAAGTCTAACCGCGAAGGACACACCTGCCCGACTACGCCGTTCAGGCGGGCCACATGCCGGGCTAGGGCGAACTTTTCAGCCAGAGGTCGATAGACTTCGATAGAGTCTAACGGACTCTATCGAGCTGATGCGCCTTTGGTGCAGCGGTATAATTCTTAACCTGTACTTTTTGCCGAGTCTCTATGTTCCCGAAAATAACCGATGAGCCAGGAGCGGGGGTAATTCAGCATTCAGGATCTTTTCAGCTGCGGCAGCACGATCAAAATCAGCACGGATTTGTTCATAAACCCACGATGTCGTATCGAAGAGGCCGAAGCTGAGTAACGGGTTGCGATCGCGGGGCTGGCCGACACTGCCGACGTTCACCAGGTACCGGTCTCCTCGTGATACAACATTCGACTGCCGGGATTCTGAAAACACTTCCGGTGTGTGCGAGTGTCCGATAAAACAGATCTCCTCGGAGAAATGCCGAAAGGCGCGCCTTGCATCCACATCGCTGAAGATATAGTCCCACTCCTCCGGATTGCAGGGAGACGCGTGGACAAAAAGTATGTCTTCTCTCGAGTGTGTCAGCGGCAGCGTTTCGAGGAATTGCTTATGTTCTGCCGTCAGTTGACGATTCGTCCAGACGGCAGCAATACGGGCATTCATTGTAAACTGCTCTGTGACCGAGAGATCGATGGCGGCAAGATCATGGTTTCCCAGGAGGATTGTGCTGCAGCGTGATCGCACAAGATTTAAACATTCATTGGGATTAGCGCCGTACCCGACAACATCGCCAAGACAAATCACCTCATCAACCGATCGGGTGTCGATTATCTCGAAGGCTGTTGTGAGAGCCTCCAGGTTGCTGTGAATATCCGAAAGTATTGCCAGATGCATTCGATTCACCTCTCAGATGAGCGGTAGCGTGTATGCCGCATTATTGTTATATCGGTTCTTCCGGAATAAGAATCTGATCGAGATGATGGTTGAGGTGTTCGACATATTCTTTCAAGAGTATATCAAATGTTATCGGTTCGTTTTGCCCGACGAAACAGACACTTCCAAGCTTCTTGTCTGGAATTTGATGAAGCACATGGATCAGGTGAAGATTATAGTGATGCCAAAACTGCACCAGTTGCTCCCATCGCTCAGATTGATAATTCTGGGTGGCCACCCATACCTCTTGATCGTAATCAGGCATGCGCAGTTCGCTGCTCAACTGGATCCTCACAAACCGCTGGTGATTATTGCTTGCGGAATCAATCAGGTGGCCCAGAATCTCTTTCTTCGACCATTTGCCCGGTACTCTGTGTTCGCCGGCATCCCGTTCCGTCAATTTCTGCAATTGCGGTACGGTCTGACGCACCGTTGCAGAGAGTTCATCGATAATATCACGCATAATGGATTGCCCCTTCCACCAATTGTGCACATGCCGCGCACCGTATAAGATCAGCCACAGCAGAAGGCAGAAAAGGAGAACGGGAACAAATAGATGTTCAAGATGCGTTGGAGTTTGTAGAATCAGTAGGGTCATGCTCTTCTTGAGTTCTCCAGAATTGCCCCGTGAGCCAATAAAAGGTAGAGATTTTTACACGAGCAATCAAGAAACGGAATTTGTTTCAAATCGACCCTGGAGAGTTGACCCATCGCTGAACAACAAGTACATTCTTACAATTGTACGTTGCTGAACACATCAGGGAAAGAGATGGAGAGATGAGAAGATTGAGCTTCATGATAGTGTTTCTTGCGTTAATCATGTCGTGCGGATATGCATCAGGATCGAATGCACAACAGCACGTTCAAAAGACACTTCCCCTTGACCGCATGCCGGGGATCACCAAGCGCGATCGAACTAACAGCCTTTACATGCACGATCGGATCATCATTAAATTGATGCCGAAGGCGACGACGTCGTTATCAAAATCGCTGAGTGGTATTCAGGCAATTGCTGCAATCCTGAGCCGTGTTTCGGTAACATCGGATCGGGCGATGTTTGTTAATCCGCCGGCAGTTCAAAAAAAAGGAGATGTCGATCTTTCGCAATTCTATGTTGTGCAATTTTCTTCACCGAACGATCCTTTCGCTCTTACTGAAGAGTTGTCCAAACTTCCCGAAGTTCAGTATGCCGAACCCTGGTATATCGCAACGCTCACCCAAACAACATCCACACCAAACGATCCCCTTTATACAAACCAATGGGGATTGAAAAAGATTAAAGCAGAAGAAGCCTGGGGAATTTCCAAGGGCGACTCAACGGTGGTCATTGCCATTGTCGATACCGGGGTTGATATCCTCCATCCCGATTTGGCAGCAAATATCTGGACTAACCCTGGTGAGGTGGGGCTCGACACACTTGGACGCGATAAGCGTACTAACGGAGTAGACGATGACAACAACACCTACATTGACGATGTTCATGGATGGGATTTCGCTGGAGGGGACTACAACGCTCTGAAGGGTGACAACGATCCGAGTCCCCATGGATCTGGTGTGGGTCATGGAACTATTGTTGCCGGAATTGCAGCCTCGGTTACAAACAACGGAATCGGTGTTGCCTCCATTGGCTACAAGTGCAAAATCCTGCCTGTGAAATGTGCTGCAGACAATGACACTCGAAGCGGCGGCTCAGCCTTTATAGCCAATGGGTATGAAGGAATTGTCTATGCAGCGAAGATGGGTGCCAAGGTCATCAATTGCAGTTGGGCGTCACCCGGAGGATCTCAGGCCGAGCAGGATATCATTAACTTCGCAACGCAGCAGGGAGCGCTTGTCGTCGGTGCCGCAGGCAACGATTATACGAATAGCTTTAACTCTCCTGCAGGATATGAGAATGTCCTCGGTGTTATGGCAAGTGATAATAATGATCTCAAGGCAAGCTTTTCAAACTATGGAGATTATTTCGATGTTTCGGCACCGGGGATTAACATCTTCAGCACGATGTACGATTTCTACGACACGACACACCCTCACACGTATACCAGCTTTTTCGGCGTGAGCGGCACATCGGTGGCGAGCCCCTTTGCGGCAGGATTGGCAGGGCTGGTGAAATCCCGATTTCCCCATTTCACACCCCAGCAGGTTGCAGAACAAATCCGCGTCAATTCCGATAATATCGACGCACTCAATCCGAGCTACGCTGGTCAATTAGGGCATGGGCGTATCAATGCACTCCGTGCACTCACAGATACAACGCTCCCATCGGTGCGAATGCTTTCGTATGACATGAAAGATTATCCCGGGGGAAATGGCGACGGCTTTGCACAGAAAGCCGAAACGCTCACCATTCGCTGCCAGTTTGAAAATTTCCTTGCCCGTACATCGCCGGGATCAACAATTCAACTAAAGAGCCTGAGCCCGTACATTACCATTATCGACGGTGCTATTCCGATTGGAGTACTCAATACGCTGGAATCGATTTCCAACAATGCTTCGCCCTTTTGTGTCTATGTTCAACCTTCAGCACCATCAAGCCATTTGGCGACCCTGCAGATTGCGGTCACCTCCGGATCGTTTACCGATACACAGAATTTTTCTTTTATGGTAAACCAAACCTATCAAACACACAACGTCAATGCCATCCGGTTAACCCTGACCAACAATGGTGCTCTTGGCTTCTTCGATTATCCGTCGAATAAGCTTGGCGAAGGATTTATCTTCCACGGTGTCAATCATTTGTTCGAAGGAGGATTGATCATCGCATCGTCGCCGACCAGAGTGGTGAACGTCGTTCGGGATGTCAACGACGAACAGACCAAGGACTTTTTCTCCTCGAGTTTATATAAGCTCGATACGCCTGGTTCAATTTCAAGTCAGGATGGTTTTACCTCGTTTACCGATGCCAATGCTCCGGCAGAAAATAAAATTGGGCTCTCCGTGGAGATGTACTCGTATGCCTACAATGCTCCGACAGATTCGCGATACATCCTCCTGCGTTATGACATCAAGAACACTTCACCAACGGCAATTTCAAATCTTTATGCCGGAATCTTTCTGGACTGGGATATCGGCGATTACAATAAAAACATTGTACGCTACGATGCATCACGAAGTTTAAGCTATACCTTCGAAACCGGCGATACTGCACGAAAGGAGTACTTTGGTATTCGCGCTGTGGACAGCGCAGCATCATCGCGAGCTTTAGTGAATAATATGCTTGATGTTTCACGCGCTGCAAAATGGCAATGGCTGAGCGGCGGAGTTCAACAAGCACAGGCGGGACCTGCCGACATTCACCATGTCCTTTCCTCAGGCCCTTATTCACTTAATCCGGGTGCAAAACAGATTGTGGGATTTGCACTTGTTGTCGGCGACAGCTCGCTTGCCAACCTTCAGCAAAATGCCGATGTCGCCAAGGCGAAATGGAAATCGATTCTTAAAGTCGTCGATGTTGAGAAGCTGCCCGAGGTTCCCCGTTCATTCTCGCTTGATCAGAACTATCCGAATCCATTCAACCCGAGAACAACGATCGCTTACCGGATTCCGGAGCGGAGTATAGTAACACTCAAACTCTTCGATCTGCTTGGGCGGGAAGTGCTCACACTGGTCAATGAGGAACAATTAGCCGGAGCACATGCCCTGGCCTGGGATGCCGCAGCATACCCGAGCGGTGTCTATTTCTACCGAATAGAGGTTCACCCGCTCTCCGGCGGACGCATGGGTTCATTTGTCGAAACCAGAAAGCTAATATTGATGCGATAATAACTATTTCTCTATTTGGTATCTGCTACGCGGAGCTGAATTACAATGCATAATAGATCCCCGACAAAAGCATTCGGGGAACACCAGGGGATTGGAAACAACAGGCAAAGGACAGTGATCCCAAAATGTTTACCCGCCGAAATGTTTTCTATGAAGGCGGGATTCTATTTGGGATCTACTAAATGGAAATGCATTGCATCGCATGATAGATCCCCGACAAAAGCATTCGGGGAACACCAGGGGTACTCAGTGTATAAAAGAAGGATAGCGTTTCCAGCATGTCTCTGGCTGGAATCTGTAAAACGGAACCAGAGCTTCTATAAAGCAGATCCCCCCGATAAAAAGCATCGGGGCAGGCCGATAAAAACATTCGGGGAACACTGTGAGGTTGGAAAACTCCGAAAAAATTGATCCCTATGAAAGCAATGATTCTCGAAAAGCTGGGTGTCATTACAGCGGAAAGTAATCCTCTTCGCTTCGGGTCCATGCCCGATCCTGTGCCGCGTGACCATGAAGTTCTGCTCAAAGTCCACACCTGCGGTGTCTGTCATACCGAGCTTGACGAAATTGAGGGACGCACTCCGCCTCCCTCCCTGCCGATCATTCCGGGCCATCAGGTCGTTGGTACTCTTCTCTCTACAGGAGGTGCTGTACCAAATCTCAAAATTGGCGACCGCGTTGGTGTTGCTTGGATTTATTCAGCTTGCGGAACTTGCTCGTGGTGCCTTTCGGGAAACGAAAATCTTTGTCCCGATTTTCGGGGAACGGGAAGAGATGTCAATGGCGGATATGCAGAATACCTCACCGTGCCGGCTACGTTCATCTTCCCAATACCGGAGATCTTCAGCGATGCTGAGGCTGCTCCATTATTATGCGCCGGTGCTATTGGGTACCGATCGCTGCGGCTGACGGGAATTCGCGATGGACAAGCGCTCGGGCTAACAGGTTTTGGTGCATCGGCACATCTGGTTATCAAGATGGTGCGGCACCGCTATCCCGGCACGAGGGTGTATGTTTTCGCCAGGAGCGAATCGGAGCGCGCCTTTGCAAAAGAACTCGGCGCTGCTTGGGCAGGTGCTATTCATGAATCATCGCCGGAACTGCTCGATGCCATCATCGATACCACGCCGGCCTGGAATCCCGTTGTCGAAGCCTTGAAGAACCTTGCTCCCGCCGGCCGCCTTGTGATCAACGCCATCAGAAAAGAAGGGGTGGATAAAGACGCTCTTCTGCGGCTTGAGTATCCAATACACCTCTGGATGGAAAAAGAGATTAAGAGTGTCGCTAATGTTGCACGCTGCGATGTCAGCGAGTTTCTCCAATTGGCCGCTGCGATGGCACTCAAACCGGAGGTGCAGGAGTTCAGGCTGGAAGAGGCCAACAGGGCTCTTTGTGAATTGAAATCGACAACAATTCGCGGCGCAAAGGTCTTGAGGATTGAGTAAAAAGGAAATATACTCTTCCTGCGACTCCATCAGCTACATCATCAACAAGGAATCATTATGACTCAACCATCGCAACCGGGTTTGTTACATTCGTTTCCAAAAGTTTTCTGGGTGGCAAATATTATGGAGCTCTTCGAGCGCGCCGCTTACTACGGAATGAACTCCGTGCTCGCCGTTTATCTAACCAACTCCTTGCAGAATGGCGGACTTGGATTTTCGGAAGATTCGGTCGGGTTTCTCCAGAGTCTTGTCTATGCCTTGACGTACGTCGTGCCCATCCTCGGGGGTGCCCTTGCGGATCATTACGGTTACCGAAGAATGTTGATGGTTGCCTTTTCCTTTCTGACAACCGGATATTTTATCACCGGCAATATGAGTTCGTACGGAGCCGTCTTTGCCAGTCTGCTTGTGATGGCGACCGGAGCCGGCTTGTTTAAACCGATTATTTCCGGGACGATTGCCCGCACGACAAACGAACAGAATTCCGGATTCGGTTTTGGCATTTATTACTGGATGATCAACCTCGGCGCATTCCTTGCCCCGCTGGTTGTCAGCTACTTGAAAGGTTTTTCGTGGAGTTATGTTTTTACCGCCTCGGCTTTGTATACAGGACTTATGCTGCTCCCCACCGTGTTTATCTTTCGTGATCCTCCAAAGCCGGAGAGCACAAAGAAATTAAAAGAGGCCCTCGGCGGCATGGCTCTCGTGCTTTGCGATGCACGGTTCATGCTGATGATTGTGGTGTACTCCTGCTTCTGGATTCTCTACTTCCAGAACTTCGGAACCGTGCTCTGGTTCCTGAGGGACTTCGTGAACAAGACACCGGTGAATGAAGCGTTCGCTGCAATCGGAATTTCATTTTCGTTCGATGCAGAGCATGTTACCGTGATTAACGCCGGCACCATCATCCTGCTCCAGGTTCTGGTGAGCCGCATCGTGAAGGATGTTAAAGCACTGCCGACGATGGTGGCGGGTATCCTTCTCGGTGCAGTCGGGTTTATTTGCCTGGCATATGCCTCAACAGCATGGCTTTTTATTCTCGGCATCGCCGTTTTTTCCATCGGCGAGATGACTGCTCATCCGAAATACTACAGCTACATCGGTCTTGTCGCACCTTCGGATAAGAAGGCCGTCTACATGGGATACGCGTTCCTCTACGGAGTGATCGGGAGCCTTGTCGGATCGAATCTCGGCGGAGAGATGTACAATTCGATGCTCAAGCCCTTGCTCGGTCAATCCGGCATTGAATCAGAACTGCGTAACTTCTGGTTGATCTTTGCCGCACTTGGATTCGTGACAGCACTCGGTCTTATTGCCTACAACCATTTCTTCTCTGCTGATACACCTGAAACCAATCGCCGGGCACGCACAATCATGATCAATGTCTACCTTCTGCTCACCGCGCTCGGTTGCTGGTTCTTCTATAAATCGGTGTTTGCCGGTAATACCGTCGTCTATCGAACGATGGTACAAGCAGTTATTATGCTGGTGATTGGATCGGGAGGCTTGGTCATTAGTCTGAAAACCAACAGGCCAGCAACCACTTGATCATCGGAACAAGCTATTCTCCAATAACGATTGATTTACCGCTCGATGACAAGATGAGGAAAAGATTGAAACAATTCTTCTTCGTACATATTTCCATCCAATTCCTGTTTGGCATCGTCGCTATGATTCTTACTCTGGCTGGCTGTTCAACTGCACCAACGGTAAAGGAAGATCCCAAGTCTGAGCCGCCGCCACGCGTTGAGGCACCGCGTAAGCCCGACATGACTGTCGTCCTTGCCAGTTTGAATCTGGCAAACCGCTCGACCCGATTTGAAAAGAAGGATCTTCAGCAGCTTGCCGCTGTGTTGAAGAAAGAACAGGTTGAAATTTTCTCGGTCCAGAATATCTCACGCTACCCGACCTTAACGAACAGGCTTGACTTCTACGATGAGCTGCTGGTGTTAACCGACATGCGCGGCAAGTTCGGCGAAATGTCCAATGTGTCGGGAAGAATACGCGGCAACGCGGTTTTCAGTATCTATCCAACCTACGGGTCGAAGACGACGTACTTCACCGGCGTGCGTTCTGCAAACGACGAAGCGCTACTGCAAGTGGTTATCGATGCCGGTGTACGGACTATCGGTATTGTGAGCGCGGCACTCCCCGAAAAAGCAACAAGCGAAGAGCAGGTCAAATATCTCCAGATGATTGTTGCAGCGAATAAAGAGCTCGGTGCACCGCCCCTTATCCTGTCCGGAAACTTACCACAATCGGAAAAGGTTAGATCTTTAGGAGCGTTTACGCAAAGCGCTCCCTCGGGTAAAAAGGTGTCCGACAATGCTGTCTGGTATTCCTCGTCCGGGGAGCTTGTCCAGAGCGAGGCACGGTCGATTGAGACAGCGCTTGGCACTCTTTTGCTTGCACGCTTTGGTATCTTCCGTCAAATCACGAATCAACCAACGAGGTAACCTGATGCGACGATTGATAACGTTGGCTCATGCTTTCCCGCTCAGCTTGGTTCTTCTCCTGGCTCTCAGTTCACTGGCAGGATTGGTATCCTCCTGCGATAATGAAGACGAGAACACTCTGCGATTTACAGGTACTGTAACGTACATCGATCTTGAAGGGGGTTTTTACGGTATCACAGGAGATGACAGGAAACACTACGATCCGATCAATCTTGCGCAAGAGTTCAAGAAAGATGGGTTGCGCGTCCGCATAGAGGCCCGAGAGCGGAACGATATGGGAAGCATTCATATGTGGGGAACGCTTATTGAAATACACACTATCGAAAGAATCTGAAATCAAACTCGTCCATTCCCATCTGCCGAATGCAACAGAAGCTTCCAACCACAAGCAGGATTGGAGTGAATTTGTTTTTGACCCCTTGAGAAGATATCTTGAGGTACAATGAGTCGTTGGCAAACAACCTGTTTAGTAACAACGTGACATAAGTATTGAACCGCCAAGCGACACCAAGATTGCCAGGTAAAACAATTAAAACAAATGGTAATTTTACTAGATGAGTATATTATCTCTAAGTTTCTCTATTGTTTAACAATTTTTGGCGACCTTGGCGTTTTGCCTGCCTGCGTGCCTGCCTGCGCTGCCGCTCCGGCAGACAGGCCGAAGGCACTTCAGCAGGCAGGGCGGTTGGATTTTCATAGCAGCGATTATAATCATTTTCCACAGGAGTATTCATGAAACAAACGATTTTGCTTTGGGTTCTTGCGTTCACCATTACCGCCGCATCGGCCATTTACCAGAGGATGACAGGTCCAACGCATCCGCTTTCCGGATCGTTCGATCTGGCGGGAAAGACCTATTCGTTCAAATTCGATCGAAGCCATGGCGGCACGACCAATGCGCCGGTCCAAATAAAAACCGACGATGAATCCATTCAGGGAACTGTGTTCTGGAAACGCTATAAGACCGACGATGAATGGGTATCAATTCAGATGACCTACGCCAACGGTACTTTATCAGCGGAGCTGCCTAATCAACCTCCTGCCGGTAAGTTACTCTACCGCGTTGAGTTGAAGAAGGATGAGCAGACCGTCAGCGTGCCGGCCGGTGAGCCGATCATCATTCGATACAAGGGCGATGTACCGCTGTATGTTCTCATTCCCCATGTGTTTGCCATGTTCGGTGCCATGTTTTTGTCAACACGTGCCGGGCTCGAAATTTTCAGAAAGGAACCGCAGTATAAAAAATTCATTTACTGGACGCTCGGTTTTCTTTTTGCCGGGGGATTTATTCTCGGACCAATCATGCAGTGGTACGCTTTCAACGCCTGGTGGACCGGATGGCCTCTCGGTACCGACCTCACAGACAACAAAACTGCTGCTGCATTTCTCGGCTGGGTTGTTGCAGCAATAGCACTCGCAAAATCATCCCGACCGAAGTATTGGGTTCTTGGAGCATCTATTGTTATGCTTGTTGTCTATCTTATTCCTCACAGTGTGCTGGGATCTGAGCTTAACTACAAAGACTTGGAAAAGCAGCAACAGCAAAAGAGCCAGCCGCAATAATAACAGGAATCAACATATGGTATACCGATTATCTCTGTGTTTTCTCGCGGTAATTATTTTCCTCACCGCTTGTGTATCTTCAGCGGCCGCACAGGATGCAAGGCGGAAAAATCCGATTACATCAGAACAGGTGGAGCAAGCTGAACAGTTGTTCGGCCTGAAATTCAACTCCGCCAAACGTGATTCCATGCTGGATAATCTGTATGAATATCTCACCGGATATGAACTCCTCAGAACCGTCCCGCTTGCCAATAGCGTGATGCCTGCCGTACTCTTTAATCCGATTCCGATCGGTTTCCACATGGAGCAGAAACGGATCTCGTTTAAAGCTGCGCCTGTCGGCAAGGTTGTTTTGCCAACAAATCCTGATGACCTGGCATTCTACTCTGTGGGGCAATTGGCAGAGCTCATCCGAACGCGGAAGATAACTTCTGAACTGTTAACGACACTCTACCTCAACAGGCTGAAGAAGTACGGGCCAAAGTTGGAGTGTGTCATTTCTCTGACAGAAGAACTTGCCATGAAGCAGGCCCGCCGGGCAGATGCGGAGATTGCCCGCGGAAATTACCGCGGCCCACTCCACGGTATCCCCTATGGCGTTAAAGATTTACTCGCGGTAAAGGGATATCGCACCACCTGGGGTGCCATGCCGTACAAAGAACAAGTGATCGATGAAGATGCGACCGTTGTTAAAAAGCTTGATCGGGCAGGAGCAGTGCTGGTGGCAAAATTAACGATGGGTGCACTGGCGATGGGTGACTACTGGTATGGCGGCAGAACCCGCAATCCGTGGAATTACAGCCTGGGTTCGAGCGGATCATCCGCCGGTCCCGCAGCAGCTACGGCAGCCGGACTTGTCGGATTTTCCATCGGCACTGAAACGCTGGGGTCGATCGTTTCTCCGTCAACACGATGCGGCACAACCGGATTGCGGCCAACGTACGGCCGCGTCAGCCGAACAGGAGCGATGGCGTTAAGCTGGTCGATGGATAAGATCGGCCCCATTTGTCGTACCGTGGAAGATTGTGCGCTTGTGTTCAATGCAATCCATGGCCCGGACGGTGTTGATCAAACGCTGTACGATGCACCATTCAATTATACTCCCGCGATTACCCTGAGCAAGCTGAGAATAGGTTACCTCAAAACCGAGTTCGACAGCGCCAGAGGCAACAGAGCATTAAATGATTCCGTCCTTGCTGTACTCAAGAGGCTTGGCGCAAAACTCGTCCCGATCCAGCTTCCCAAAATACCGGTGAGCAGCCTCTCACCAATTTTACGGGCAGAGGCCGCTGCTGCGTTTGACGATCTGACGCGGAGCGGACGTGACAGCTTGCTGGTTCGCCAGACAAAAGGGTCCTGGCCAAACAGTTTCCGCTCGTCGCGGTTTATTCCTGCCGTCGAATACATTCAGGCAAACCGTGTCCGGACTCTCCTCATCCAGGAAATGCAAAAGCTCATGGACTCGATCGACGTCTATGTTGCTCCCTCCTTTGGAGGTGACAATCTCCTGCTCACAAATTTAACCGGCCATCCCTGTGTTGTTCTCCCGAATGGGTTTGGCAGGGAGGGAACTCCGACGAGTATCTCATTCATCGGTCAACTGTTCGGAGAAGCGAAACTTCTTGCGGCGGCACGAATCTATCAGAACGCGACAACTCATCATCTCAAACATCCGACACTGCGGGAGTAAGCATATTCACTAACACCGGAGGTTCTGTGATAAACCGGTATAGGATTTTGGTTCTTGTCTTCTTATCACTCACAATCATTGCCAGTTGTAAAATCACCACGAATCCTCTCACACCGGATGTTCCGACAATTTATGGTACATGGAACTGGGAAAGTTCCATAGGAGGATTTGCCGGGCATATTCTCACACCAAAATCGACGGGATATATGAAGCAGGTTCGTTTATACACCAGCGGAGTGTATGAAGAGTACCGAAACAATGAACAGGTGCTCACCTCGCCATTTATCATCAAGGATAAAGTTGTAGGGCAACAAACGTATCAACTGCTTCTTCTCTCCAATTTTCCCGGAACAGAATTCTATATTAAGCTTCAAGGCAGGGATACGCTGTTACTCTCTGATCCTTTTGTTGATGGCTATCAGCACACGTATCGGCGGCAGAGATAAAGTATGAGAAACACAGACGAAAAGTCTAATCACTAGGGACACAAAGAGAATAGATTAATAGAAAATCAAAATTAATTCGGCCGTTTTTCCTTTGTGTCCTTTGTGGTTTAATTCTTAATCTAGACTTCTTGACCATGTTTCCGGAGTATGCTGGTTATGGGCGCTTCGCGAATTCCCATGCCAGCATGGCCCGTTTCCGGAAGTGCCCCCAGCGATAATTTCCGATAATACCCGACTGCCGGATAACGCGGTGACATGGTACAATGTATGAAATTGGATTGGCGCCGACAGCATTTCCTACCGCACGTGATGCCGAGGGCTTGCCAATTGAGCGGGCAACATCCTCATAGGTTACGATCGAGCCTTGTGGAATTCTCAGCAATGCCTCCCATACTTTAATCTGAAAATTTGTCCCCATTAAAAAGAGTTTGAGCGGCCGGTGTGTTTTGTTGCCGGAGGGAGAAAAAATTGAGTCGGCATAACGCTTTGTCAACACTGTATTCTCCTTCACGTCTGCCTGCTTCCAGTACGACTTGAGAATATCAACCATTTCACGCTTCTTTTCATCTGAGACAAAATAGAGATTGCTGATGCCCCGCTCGGTTGTCGCAAGCAGGCATTGGCCGAAGGGTGTCGCATGGAATCCAAACTGAACTGTGAGCCCCGACCCTGCGGATTTATACTCACCCGGTGTTACCGCGTCGACCGAAACAAATAGATCATGCAGCCTGCCGGTGCTTGAGAGGCCGGTTTCGTATGCGGCGTCGAGGACACTGTTCGATTCTGCAAGAATCTCCTTCGCATGTTGAATAGTCAGAAACTGCATAAACTGCTTCGGTGTGATTCCGGCCCACCGTTTGAAGAGCCGCTGAAAATGGAATTCACTGAGGTGGACATGATCGGCAATTTCTTTCAGGTCCGGTTTTCGCTGGTATTCTTCTTCAATAAAACGAATTGCCTGTTCGATGCGTTGATAATCGATTATTTGTTTCTCACTCATTGAAATCCTCAGTGCTTTATTCTTATTCTGTTTTTCTCACCTCAATATAGCAATTTACGATTGATGACAACACCCGATTCTTGCGGAGTTTGAAAGCAGATAAGAAGTAAGACGAGAGAGGTGAGATGGCAAGGTTACAGACCATACATGCTGGGAGGGAGCTCTGCTCCCGACCCAAAAGTGTGCTTGATGTTGAAATGGAATATACTTGATTAGGAAAAAGTGTTCTAACCATGGAGAATTCTATCAGGGTGCTGAAAAACCAATCATCAATGAAGGATTGAACCGCCCCCGATGAATCGGGGCCAAGGACACCAAGAGATCTCTTTAAATCTGATTGAAAATATAATATAAATATCATTTTGGTGTACTTGGCGGTTTTCTTTTTCAGCAACCTGCTAGAGGGCATTAACAACACAAGGTTTTTTTTGGAATAACAATAGACAAGTAATGCTGCTGGAGAAATGATCTTCAGCCTACAGCACCAGATCAAATTGCCCCTGAGAAATTTCCACGGTGTGTTCCGGAGAAGAGTAAAGACATTGCAGTGCTCCGGAAATTTTAAGATTGCCATCGACATCGTTCTCGTTCCTCAATGCCACAGACCGTGAGACCGGGCGAAGCTCGATGATCCGATTCTCCAGAGCACTCCGTGATGCATAATGGCCCTCTTCGTCGACACCGGAGAAGGAGAAGGAATAATCCTCTATTGACTTAGATTGACGCGGGGCAGAAGAGCGAAACCGGAGTGCACAATTTGTTAGTACAAGCGTTCCGGGCTCCGCTGAAAAATTTTGGACGATAAGCTGAAGATCGATGGTTTCCGTGTTCACTTCAGGATTACCGGCACCCAGCACGATCTTCATATTTTCGCTTCGTTCAAGCGATACCGATCGAATAGGAAGCTCCCGCGATTTCCCGTTGACTGCCAGCATGATGGTCCCTACAGGCGATTGTTCGTCACCAGCATTCCACCATGAAGTCAAGTCCATCCGTACTGAAAAATGGAGTTGCATATCTTCCTTTGCCTGCATCCTTGAAATGTCTTCCGATTCCGCCCAACCGGAATACCGTGGAGAATACTGTTTGCCAGGTTCTTCTGTAAAGAAATCCTGTGCTTGTAGTTAGACCAATAATTGGAGTGTTTGTTCCATCCCCAGTACTCACAAATCACCTTTGCTTTGGTAATCAGGATTATCCTGGAGAATGATTGACCACAGATGAATCAGCTCGGTGTTCATCAGTGATAATCTGTGTCAATCCGTGGTCCATGTATCCTCAATCTGTATGCCACATGCTGGGCATAATAGAACACAAGATATATAGGGTTATCTCTATCTGGTATGATTGGTATTCTGGACAAGGTGTTCCTTAACGAAGACAGATTATTGGAAAGCGCAGTCCTCGATAAGCCCATTTTATATTCAAATCCTGGCTATTTCATACTCAATTCTGGTGAGACGCGTCCGCAGTCTTCCCATTCTTACATAAAGACTCTTAAGCCGAGAACCATCTTACGCTATCTGCCCAGTGTAAAATACTCCTTTTCGGTTTTACAACGTGACACAGTCTGCGAAGCGAACTCATTACCACGCACCGGCTTGTATTGAATTCTTTCCCAATTCTCCTTATTCTGCTCCCTGTAGTATTGATGATTTGAAAAATAAAGGGTTTCCGGTGCTATGAACTACGATGTCATCGATTTTGAGCAGGATGTACTGAAACGGAGTTATGAAATCCCCGTGCTTGTAGATTTTTGGGCTGAATGGTGCGGGCCATGCAAGGTGCTCAGCCCCGTGCTGGAAAAACTTGCGGAGGCAAGCGACGGAAAGTGGGCCCTCGCCAAGGTGAATACCGAACAGCATGTCGAATTAACCCGGCAGTCCGGCATCCGCAGTATTCCGACCGTGAATCTCTTTGTCGATGGAAAAGTGACCGATATGTTTGTCGGCGCTTTATCTGAAGTTCAGATCCAGAGTTGGCTTCGATTGGCAATCCCGAGCAAGTACCGCAAAATTGTCGAACAGGCTGAGCGGCTAATCCAGGATGGCAACCTGGAAGAATCCCAAACGCTTATCGAACGGGTGCTTCAGGAAGAACCGGACAATGCACGGGCAAAGGTGCTGCTGGCACGGAGCATCCTTTTCAATAAACCCGAGAAAGCAGTTCAGTTGGTGGAAGACGCCCATGATCCTCAGTCGATGGAATTAATCGAAGCAATTAAAACCGCGGCAAAAGTACGGGAGACATTGGATACTGCGTATGCCTTGCCTCAGAAGGAAGTACGATCTCTCTATGTTGACGCCCTTGATTGTTTTCTCAAGCAGGAATTCGATCAGGCACTGTTGAAGTTCATCGAGGTGATCAGAACCGATCGTTACTACGAAGATGATGGTGCACGAAAGGCGTGTATTGCAATCTTTAAAATTCTTGGCGACGACCACGAAATCACACTAAGGCACCGGCGGGATTTTAGCAGCGCTCTATATTAAAGCATTCAATTACTTTATTCCTGGTCGATCTTCGTGGCACTTCGTGAAAGGCTGTTAAAAGCGTTACACGAAGGTACACGAAGGAAAGAAACTTCGTGGTTCCAATGTACATCAAAACCTGGTATTGGTACCCGTGGACATGCTGTCCTATCTTGCCAATCTGAAAAGGTGGTACAAATTCGAATGCCAGACCCACTCCGAAAAGATATCGAGATCCCTCGTTCCGATGAGACCATTGTTGAAGCATCGGCAGGGTCTGGTAAAACAACGGCCCTGACAGAGCGGCTGGCTCAGTTCCTTCTCTCCCATTCAATCCCGCACAACAAGCTGCAAAACATTCTTGCCATTACGTTCACCAATAATGCTGCACGCGAGATGAAAGAGCGTGTATTGCAACTTCTCAAAAAAGCTGCGCTCGGCGATGAAACAACGCTCAACCGATTTTCCGATCTGCTGACACTCGATCGCGGCCTCATTCAGCGCCAGGCAGAACTGCGTGTCGATGAAATTCTGAATAACTACTCCGATTTTCAAATACTCACTATCGACAGCTTCCTTGCAAGAATTTTCAAATCAACTGCTGTTCAATTCGGCTTTCCCCCTGACTTTGAAATTGTTCTTGACAGCCGTTCATTACTCAACGAGGGGTTGCAATTGTTTGCCCGTGATATCACACAAGGGGCGTCAACCACTGAACTGCTCAATCAGCTTATTGCCCTGCTGCTTGAGGGACGCAGTGCCTCGGAGCGGTACCTCTGGAATCCTTTTGATGATATTTCAAGAAAAGTACGCGACCTCTATGCAAAAACTGTTTTGTATTCAAAGCCTCTTGTGGTTGAAGATTTCTCAGATGAAATCCGGCAAGAAAGTCAGCGCCTCATACGATTGGTGCTGGAACTGGATATGATGGTTGAACAATCTGGATTACCACGGCAAGCGCGTTTTGAGAAGTATGTCGCTGAAGCACGCATGAGCGACGCTCAGCGGCTGCTTGATCTCCAGATGCCATCGCCTCCCACCAAAAAATCCAAAAGCAGTTTGTACGAATCCTGGTTGATAACGATCGAACCTCTGTGTGACACGATTGTTGAACTCCGCAGCCGCCTGATCATGCTGAAAGCCCGACAGCATTTCCAGCCCTATGCCCGTTCCCTAGAATTGCTCCAACAAAGCCTTGAGAGCCTCAAGCGTCAACACGGGATAATCGATATTGCCGATATCTCAAAGCGGCTTGCTGCATTTTTAACCCGCGAGATTATTCCCGAAATTTACTACGGCCTTGGCGACCTCATTCACCATTATTTAATCGATGAGTTTCAGGACACCAATCCGATTCAATGGGAGAACCTGTATCCGCTCATTGACAATGCACTGTCGCAGGGTGGAAGCATATTTATCGTCGGCGATATGAAACAATCGATTTATGGATTCCGCGGCGCCGATTGGAAAATCATGCGCAAACTCATTCAAACGAATGTGTTTCCCTCTGCACACAAAACTGTTGCTCAGTTGACCGAGAATTATCGAAGCTATCAAAGAATCCTCGACTTTACTCAAACTGTATTCAAGGAGATTGTGCCAACACAGGTTGACCCTGAGGCCGCTGATGCAAGCGGTTTGAAAAGTTACATTCAGGTTCCCATAGAAAAATTCAAGGGGAAGGGATATGTCGAACTGGAGTTTTTTGAGAAGGATACAGCAGAGAACACTCTTCCTGAAAAAAAGAAGCTGCTGGATATTATCAGCTCATGTGTGCGTCGCGGATATCGATGCCGCGATATTGCGATTCTTACACCCAAAAACCAAACCGTGATTACCGTGAGCGGTTGGCTGAACGAACAAAATATCGCCTTTGTTTCCCACAGCAGCCTCGATGTCAGAAACCGGAAGAGTGTCGGCGAATTGCTTGCCCTTCTGCACTTTTTAGATTCCCCAATCGACGACCTTTCCTTCTCGACCTTCATCCTTGGAGACTTATTCGGTGCACTTCTTGCCTCTGAAGAATCCCCGGTCAACACTGCGGTACTACGCGACCTGATAGTTCATCACCGGACGAGCCGGAGTTCCGATTCAGCGCTCTATACTGTGTTCCGGTCTCAGCATTCCGATCTCTGGGCCCGGTACTTCGATCAGCTTTTTTCTCTTACCGGTTATGTACCGCTGTACGATCTTGTGTCCGAAATGATCAAACACCTCCGTGTGTTCGACATCCTCCCGGAGGAAGAAGCCGCCATTGTCAAATTGCTGGAGGTCATCAGGCCCTTCGAAGAGACAGGAGAGAACAGCCTGAAGGGTTTCCTCCGGTTCGCCGACGAGGCATCAGACCAGAGCGATTGGGATATTGCCATTCCGCTTGATGTCCATGCCGTTACCGTGATGACGCTCCACAAGGCAAAGGGCCTCGGATTCCCCGTTGTTATTGTACTTCTCTACGACAGCCGGCCGCGCAGCGATGGTTACACATTCATCGATGAGGGCGATGGCATGCATATCGTTCATCTCACACAAGATATTGCTAAACATGTGGCGGAGCTGCGCCCCTGGCTAAAGGAAAAAGAGCTGAACGCTGCGGTCGATGAGTTGAACAAGCTCTATGTTGCTCTGACCCGCGCCCGAGAAGAGATGTATATCCTCAGTGTGAAGAATGATCGATCAACAGAACCTTCGTCGTTCCTGCCAACGACAGGATTTGAACCCGGAACACCTCCCCGGGTGTCCGCTCAGGAACAACCGGCAGAACCTTGCGCTCGTTCGTTCCATCATAATCAACCGGCCATGAAACAAAGTGTTGAATACCAGAAGATCGGCCTGCGGGAAGTCGAGCGAGGTGAGCTTATTCATCTGATGCTTTCCCGCATCAATGCTTTGGACAATGATCTTCACCGCCAACTGTTCTCATTGATAGAACAATGTTCTATCGAATCACGAAGCGTGTTCGATCAAACAGCCCTGCTTGAAACATTACTGCGGTTCCTCTCCAATCCGGAGGTGAACGTATTCTTCACTATGCAGCCGGGCCGGACAATATTGAACGAGCACGAGTTTGTAACCCGGGAAGGACGGCTGCAGCGAATGGATCGAGTCATCCTCGACACGGACAGAATAATCGTTATCGACTATAAAACAGGGGACGAGAACCCGGAGTATCACGAACAGGTGCGGGGTTATATGAACATCCTGAAGGAGGTGTACCCCGGAAAACAGGTTATCGGCTTCCTTGCCTATGTCGATCGTAACGTGCTGAGGGCTGTGGTATGAGTGCTCTCTCTATTCTATCGCCGCAGCAGAGCTTGATCTCGCATATCGTTTCGATGCTCGATGGTCAGGGACTGGATTTCAGCCGGCATTGCATTGTCTTTCCCGGAAAGCGTCCGGCACATTTTATCCGGACAACGCTGGCCGGACGACTGCAGTCGGCATACATTCCGCCTCAGCTCTTTTCCATCGACACCTTTGTTGAACACCTCCTCCGGGAACAACTTGGCGTTCGCAGCACGCCGATCGACAGCCTCGATGCTACTGCACTGCTTTATGAGATTCACTGCTCTCTGCCGAACCGTATCGGCGGCAGCCATTTCATATCGCTCGATCGTTTCATTCCCATCGGCCTCAAGCTTTTTGCCGAACTGGAAGAATTGAAGATGGCTGCTGTTTCCGTCTCAAGTATTCTTGGGGCGCTTGGACGTGTACCCTACGGTAACTACCCTTCCCTGCCGCACTACTATGAGGCATTTTATCGTCAGGTTGCCGATCGTGAATTCACCACCCGTGCAGTTTCCTACGATACGCTCGTACAACGAATTCAGGAAATTGATTTCTCTCAGTACGGCTCAATTGTTATCGCCGGGTTTTACGCCTTTGCATCCCTCGAAGCACGAATGATAAAAGCACTCTACCGGCTTCCCCAAACGCATCTCATCTTTCAGGAGGGCCCGGGGCTCCGGCGCCAGCTTGAAGCCCTTGATCTTTCTCCGGACAACGATGGTGTTCCCGAGCAGCAGAATCCGACAGTAAAACTTTACAAGGCCGCCGACACACACGGACAGATCTTCGCTTTGAATCAACAGATGAAGGACCTTCTCGATTCAGGAACTCCACTTGATGAAAAAACCGTCATTGTGCTTCCAGCGCCCGATGCATTATTTCCGGTCATCCATCAGCCGTTGGCATTGCTGGATGAAAGCCAGTATAATATCTCCATGGGGTACCCGCTTGAGCGAACTCCGCTCTTCGGATTTCTCACCAGCCTGATGAACGTTGTTCTCTCCATGCAGAACGGCAAAGTCAGTGCGGCAAGTTACATGGCTTTTGCCTTGCATCCTTATACCAAGAATATTCGTTTTGGTACACGCTCGGATGTGACGCGTGTACTATTCCACGCGATTGAAGACCATATTGCCGGAATCCGCTCGAAGGTTCTTCTCTCTCTTGAAGAACTTGAAAACTCCGTCGAGGTCTTTGATCAGGTTTGCCATGCTTTTCCCGCCGACGATTTTAAGTTATTACCGACCGATCTGAAAGAGCATCTCTTTGCGATACATTCCAGGACGCTCCGAACATTTATGCATCTTGAGAGTGTTGAAGATTTCGCGAACAAGTTGATCGACGTCATCCAGTATATCAACGACCGGAGCACGGCGCAGCTTCATCCTCTCTTTCACCGGTATGCCGAAAGCTTTCTTACACTCTTTACTTCGATGACAAAATCCCTGTTACGGGAGAAGAGGTTTGAGACACCGCATGGCTATGCTCAATTTCTTCAAAGTGCTGTTGCCTCACGTGATGTTCCCTTTCCCGGAACGCCGGTGCATGGCGTACAGGTACTCGGTTTGTTAGAAACACGCGGGCTCCATTTCGATCGTGTCTATATGCTCGATGTTTGCGATGACATCATCCCGGGTAATCGCGGCCAGCACCTGCTTCTGCCCCAGCCGTTACGTGAGGTGTTGGGCATGGAAACCCATGCCGGCAAGGAGCAGCTTATGGAGTACTATGTTACACTTCTCCTGAACAGCGCCCGCGAGGTACACCTGTTTTTCACCGAGGATGGACACCATGAGAAAAGCCGATTCATCGAAAAAATTCTCTGGCGCCAGGCGCAGAAGAATAAAAGCCTGGCCGATGTTCAGCCCGTGAACGTTATCCGGTACAGGATAGACCTCTCAACCCGGATCCCCGCGCCAATTCCAAAATCGGAAACAGTTACCCGGCACCTGAAGCGCTATCTCTACAATGCAACCGCACTTGATACGTACCTGCGATGCCCGATCCAATTCTATTACCGATATGTACTTCGCCTGAAAGAAAAAGAAGAGGTCGCTTCCGACATTGAAACGCAGGAGATTGGAACACTTGTTCACGGCATCTTGAAAGAATTATTCTCCCCGACCGTCGGCCGAACACTCCTTGAAAGTGATCCTTCTCTCGAACATTTTGAACATCTTGTGGAAGAGCAGTTCTCGGCAACCTATGGGAAGGAGGTTTCAGGGCCGCTTCTCCTAATGAAACAACGGCTGCACCAACAACTCCTCCAGTTCATCGAACAGTATCAGCGCCCGATGGCTAAGAAGCACAAGATTGTTATAACAGGCGTTGAGCAGATTCTTTCAGCAAGCATGGAAGGTTATAACTTTACAGGGCGGGTGGACCGGATCGAAGAGCGGGATGGAAAGCAGATCATTCTCGACTATAAAATTCGTCATGATGATACCCCCTATAAAATTCGCGTCGATGCACTCGATGTCGACAGGAGAGAAACCTGGACAAAGGCAATTGGATCTCTGCAGCTTCCCCTCTATGCGTTACTCTACTCGCAAGCCGCCCAGATTCCCATCGAGAACATTACTCCAGGTTATCTTTTGCTGGGGAAAAACCGGCTCGATACAGAGATCGAGGCATGCATCACAGACGATCCCGGGGAGCAGACGGAACGGTTGAGGCAGCTCGACATCGTTATTCATGCTCTCCTTGATGAGATTACATCTGAGCAGATTTCGTTTACACCGACCGATGATCTCCTCGGGAATTGCCCGCAATGCCCCTACTCAACACTCTGTGGAACTCAATGGGTTCATGGGCGAGAGATGGCTTAAATTATTCTTTTGATTACTGAAATAGCACATAACAGCATCAGAACTAATAAATCGGATTGACTCTGAATGTTTATTCGCTATCTTATACATGGGTTCCGTAGCGCTCGGAACTTAGTATAGAACGACACATGAGATCCCATAGGCCAAACATATTGATTTCTTCTCTGTTGATCACGGTGTTTACCGTGTTCATCGTTGGTATTCCCGTGGTGATACATTTTTGCACTATGATGACCATGGAAAATCCCGTGTGCAAGATGATGCCACCGGAAACTCATGGTGGTCTTTCTGTTATACCTGAAATTCTGAATTGCTGCACGAGCCACATTATCGCCGAGAAAAATACCACACCGTATCTTTCTATCGGGCAATTTACAATATTACCCCCGGTACCCCTTCATCCTGTTGCCCAAATAACCAATGATACGTATCTTACTTACGGGCAATCTTCATTGTCGGAGGTACTGTGCATTACCCACTCACCACCCTGCAGAGAGGCTCTCTCTCTCTCAATTCTGAATTCTACGCTTCTCATTTAAGCACTTGTCGCTTCATTGCCCATAGTCGTCCTGTTCTTAAGGACATTCTAACCAGAGAGCTTTTCAAAAAGGAGTGAATATGCGAATATGCATTTTCTTTTCTCTTGCATTGTTATTGATGCCGATTATGTACGGTCAAGAGCAGAAACGAGAGGAATTACTGGCGCTGATCAACGAAGCGATCCGGCAAAATCCTGAAATTGCCGCAGAACTATCGCGGGTAGCGATGCTGGCGGCGCGGATACCCCAAGCTAGTGCTCTCGCTGATCCTGAATTCACATTCAAGCAAATGGAGTTCCCGGGGCTGCGATTGAGTGGAGCGATGTATCAGAATTTTGAACTCATGCAGATGATCATGTTCCCGACCAAGCTCTCGACGCGAAAAGACCTTGCCTTTGTGGCAGCGAAAAGTGCACAATGGGGACACACAGCGAAGACGGTTGAAATCATAGCCCGGGTACGGTCGGCATACGCCATGGTATGGGGCGTACGGACACAGTTGACCATCAACCTTGAGAACCAGCAATTGCTGGAACAGATACTCCGTACCGCACAAACTCAATATTCTGTCGGACAGGCCTCGCAGCAGGATGTGTTAAAAACAAGCGTGGAACTCGCTAAAGCACGTTCTGATGAAGCTTTTCTCCGCCAGGAAATTATGGGATCTGAAAGCATGCTGCGTGCCATTCTCAACAGGCCCCACTCTAGTGCTATCGGATTGATTACACTTGACGCTTTTCTGCCAATTCATCACTCCGTTGATGCATTACTCCGATATGCCTATGTCCAGCATCCAATGTTATCACAGGATTCTCTCAGCGTCGTTGGGAGTGATCTTATGGTAAGCATGGCGCGTCAGGAATACATACCCGATTTCAAGATCTCCGTGGAACGAGTCACGCAGCCAATGATCGGCATGAACTCGTGGTCTGTCATGGCAGGTATTACACTTCCGTTCGCTCCATGGTCACTCGCAAAAACTTCTGCCCGTGTGCAGGAAGCTCGAGCGGATCGTTCGATGCGTCAATCGATGCTGCAGGCAAATCGAACCATGGTTGAAGCAAGTATTCGTGAATCGTTTGCCCGTGTAAAGGCTTATGAAACTCAGGTTCAATCCTTTGATCAAACAATTTTACCGCAATCCAGGCAATCGCTTTTATCGTCCCTCGGAGAATACCAGGGCGGACGCACATCCTACCTCATGCTCCTGGATGCCTTTCGGATGAATCAAGAGATGAGAATGGAAGCGGTTATGACTCGAATGAATTACGAAAAAGAATATGCCAATTTGCAGCGGCAGGTTGGCGTTGTCGATATCAAAGAGATTTCCTTAGAGGAGACACGATAATGAAATATATCACGTTAATATTTTCATTCGCCCTTACCTTTTTTCTCCTTTCGTGCTCACAACAGCAGGAGAAGAAAACAACGCAGGGAGCGGATGCCGTTGTGACACAGAGCGCTGAGTATTACACCTGTCCCATGCATCCATCCGTTATCTCAGATAAGCCGGGAGCCTGCCCGGTTTGCGGTATGGCGCTCGTAAAAAAAATGAAACCCCAGGAAACATCATCGAACGATATGGACAATCTGAGGGCTGTAACACTTTCGCCAACGCAACGCGTACTTGCCAATGTTGCAACGGCTCCGGTTGAACGAACTTCATCCGTCAGGTCTGTTTCTGCCGTCGGCGTTGTCAGCTATGCTGAACCGAATCAGGCGAACGTATCGGCATGGTTTCGAGGACGAATCGAGAAGTTGTACGTTAACTACACCGGGCAGGAAATAAAGAAAGGGCAGCCCCTCTTTGAATTGCACAGCCCCGATCTTATTTCCGCCGAGCAGGAGCTTATTCTTGCACAATCAAGCGCTGCTGTTTCGTCGGGGAATGATACAACGAGCCGCCAACGGACGCTGGAAGCTGCTCGTGAACGTTTGCATATTCATTTCGGTATGACCGACGAACAGATTGCGGAGACTGAAAAAATGAAACAACCTCGAATGAGCGTTACGTTTCATTCTCCCATTCACGGGACTGTGATTTCCAAAGAGGTGCAGGAAGGGCAATATGTTGACGAGGGCATGGTGCTATACCGGCTTGTCGATCTATCAAAAGTATGGATTTATCTCGATGTCTATGAAAAAGACATCAGATTCGTGAAGATGGGAACATCCGTCTACTTCACGAGTGATACATATCCGAATGAACGATTTCATGGAACGGCGACCTTTATCGACCCGGTAATCAATGAAGAAACGCGAACGGTACGTGTTCGGATCGAATCAAATAATATCAACAAAAAATTGAAACCGAATATGTTTGTTCAGGCGACAATAACCGTGCCATTTACAAGCAACGTTCTTGTTCCTTCATCTGCGGTGATGCTGACAGGAAAACGTTCGGTCGTTTGGGTTGAAGTGAAACCCAATGTCTTTGAACCGCGTGATGTTGTCGTCGGAACTTCATCGGATACGAAATCTGAAATTCTCAACGGATTGAATGAAGGCGAGCAGGTTGCTGTGAGCGGAGGGTTCCTCATTGATTCAGAGAGCGCACTACGTCAACCGACATCCGCGGATCCGCACGCCGGACATCGGACACAAAAAGCGAACACAGCACAAACACCCGTGCCTTCATCAGATCAGGGCCACAATCATACAACGATGGAGTCTGATCAGGTAACGGATGTGAATATCACCGTTGATGGAAGTTATTCACCTGACACGATCCGTGTAAAGCTCGGGAAGAAAATACGATTGCATTTCACACGTCACGAAGATTCTGAATGCACAAGTGAGGTCATCTTTGACCAATTCAACATTCGCCGCAAACTTCCGCCTCATCAAACTGTGGATATTGAAATTACTCCTGCGAAACCTGGAACATATGATTTCCACTGCGGCATGGGTATGGTGCATGGTACTCTTATCGTTGATGATAAAGGAGTCCGGCGATGATCGAAAAAATTATTGATTACTGCGCACGCAACAAGTTTGTCGTGATTCTCTTTTACCTTATCATTATTGGCTGGGGCATCTGGGCTGTCGCCAATACACCGTTAGATGCAATCCCCGATCTTTCGGAGAATCAAGTCATTGTCTTTACAGAATGGATGGGACGTGCACCGAAATTGGTGGAAGATCAGATCACCTTTCCGCTGGTGACGGCGCTGCAGGGTGTTCCACAAGTTCATGCAATTCGTGCAACATCGATGTTCGGGATGTCTTTCATCTATATTATTTTCAATGAATCGACTGATCCGTACTGGGCGCGCAGCCGGGTGCTGGAAAAACTCTCAACAATACAGTCCTCTCTGCCTCAAGGAGCAAAATTACAACTTGGCCCGGACGGCACCGGCGTCGGGCATGTATTCTGGTATACACTTGAAGGGAAGTACGATCTCGGAACGTTGAGAGCTATTCAGGATTGGTATGTGAAGTTGAATCTGCAAGGTGTACAGGGTGTTGCCGAGGTTGCATCGGTAGGCGGATTCGTGCGACAATATCAGGTGGATGTCAATCCGAACAAGATGAAAGCATACGGCATTACGCTTGCGGATATCAAAAATGGGATTATGCGTTCGAACAACGATGTCGGCGGCAAGATACTAGAAATTTCCGATGCGGAATATTTTGTCCGGGGGCAGGGCTATATCCAGTCTCAACGCGACATTGAAAATATAGTCGTCGGTTCCGCAACGAGCGGCGTCCCTATTTACATTCGTAATATCGGCACGGTACAATTGGGCGGAGATATCCGGCGCGGTTCTATCGAGAAAGATGGTCAAGGCCAGGCCGTTGGCGGTATCGTTGTGATGCGGTATGGCGAGAATGCCAAAGAAGTTATTGACCACGTTAAGAAACGCATTGAGGAAATTACACCCGGATTGCCAAGCGGCGTTTCAATCAAAGCATCGTACGACAGAAGCAGCCTTATCGAGGCGGCTGTCGACACGTTGAAGCATGCACTCATCGAAGAGGCTATCGTTGTCAGTCTCGTCGTGTTGTTGTTCCTGCTTCACTTCAGAAGTGTGTTGCGTATTATCATTGAGATTCCGGTTGCTGTATTGATCGCGTTTATCTGCATGAAGCTTTTCGGTATTACGTCCAACATCATGTCGCTCGGAGGTATTGCTATCGCTATTGGTGTTATTGTGGATGCCTCCATCGTTCTTGTAGAAAATGCTTACAGGAATGTTGCACGGGCACAGGAGACAAAAGGAGCGCTGACGAAAGAGGATTTTATAGAAATATCGATTCTCTCCGCGAAACAGGTCGGCCCTGCTATATTTTATTCCGTTGCCATCATGGTTGTCTCCTTCCTTCCGGTGTTTCTCCTGGAGGGACAGGAGGGAAAACTCTTCAGGCCGTTGGCATTTACAAAAACATTCGTACTTGCCGGCTCTGCAATCATTGCCATTACACTTGTACCGATGTTAATGACCATGCTGACACGAGGAAAATTCCGTACCGAAAATCAAAATCCCATTACTCGGATACTCAACCGTCTCTACGCCCCTGTCATCCACTGGGTGTTGAAATGGAGAAAAACAACCATCGCGTTCAATGTTATCGCACTTCTTGTGACAATCCCGATGATCATGAGCATGGGATCGGAATTTATGCCACCGCTGGATGAAGGAAGCTTGCTCTTCATGCCGGTCACCTTGCCCTCTGCTTCCATCACGGAAGTCAATCGGATTCTCCAGGTGCAGGATGCAATTATCAAGTCTGTTCCAGAGGTGGAGACGGTTCTTGGCAAAGCCGGCAGAGCTGAGACTTCAACAGATCCGGCGCCGGTGAGTATGATTGAATCGATAATTTTACTCAAACCAAAAAGCCAATGGCGGCCGGGCATCACCAAGAATGATATAATTTCTGAACTTGACTCGAAGCTGCAGATTCCCGGAGTGCGTAACGGTTGGACACAACCGATTATCAACCGGATTAACATGCTTTCGACCGGTGTACGAACGGATCTTGGCGTAAAGATATTCGGAAAAGATCTTGATACACTGGAACAACTTGCCATCGAATCTGAGCAAATACTCAGGAAGGTGCCTGGTGCAGCCGATCTCTATGCTGAACGTACGCAGGGTGGGCTCTTTGTTGATATCAACATTAATCGTGAAGCTGTCGCTCGATACGGCATTAATGTGGGCGACGTACAGGATGTGATTGAAACGGCTGTGGGTGGTGAGAATATCGGCACTGTTATCGACGGACGGCAGCGCTTTCCTATCCGAGTGCGGTACGAACGGGACTACAGAAACAACATAGAGGCGCTGAAGAACCTTCTTGTCCCCGTCAATGTTGGAGGCGGATTATCGATGCAGACACAAGCCTCTTCGGCTGGAATGGGAAGCAGTATGGGGTCTCCAGGCAGTTCCTCAATGAGTGCTTCTGCGTCACCAATAAAACCTGCCCGATCGGCAGGCGGGCAAGCACCAATCGCAAATTCCCCATCGTCATTGCCGCGGGTGTCATCGCGGACATATATACCGCTTGGACAGTTAGCAAGCGTCGAAATTGTTCCCGGGCCTCCGATGATTTCCAGTGAAGATGCTCAACTCCGTTCAATTGTTTTTTTAAATGTGCGCGGACGCGATATGGGTGGATTTGTGGAAGAAGCCAAAAATGTTCTCCTCAACGAGCTTCGCCTGCCTGCCGGTTACACCCTTCAATGGAGCGGTCAGTGGGAAAATCAGGTTCGTGCAAAGAAACGTATGGAATTATTGATGCCGATTGTTTTCCTTATCATTTTCGTGATGTTGTATTTTACGACGAAGGATTTTACCGAAGCAGCAGTTGTCATGCTCTCTGTTCCATTTGCACTTATCGGTGGCGTATATCTCGTATATTTGCTCGGATACAATTTATCCGTGGCGGTGTGGGTTGGATTCATCGCTCTGTATGGTCTTGCGGTAGAAACTGGCGTTGTTATGGTCATCTATCTGCACGAGTCATTGGACAGGAGAATTCATGCCCATCAATCCGGGAAGCGCGGAGCGATAACGATGCAGGATATTTACGATGCAACGGTCGAAGGTTCTGTGTTGCGTCTACGCCCAAAAATAATGACTGTTGGAACAGCGATGATTGGTCTAATTCCCATTATGTGGAGCACCGGCGTTGGTGCCGATGTCATGCAGCCCCTTGCAGCGCCAATGATCGGAGGATTGATCACATCCACCATCCATGTCCTCGTCGTTACACCGATTCTTTTCAGTTACATGAAAGAATACGCGTTGAAGAAGGGGACATTAGAGATGTCCAAGATGGCAAGCTGGATGAAAGAAGAATAACAGTAATTAATTCAATCAAAACCAATACATAAGGAGTACTACATGAAACGATTCACACTGTTGTTTGCTCTCCTCATCATCGGTGGTGTAATAGCCAATGCAATTGCACAGGGTTAGTAACAATCTAAAACCGGTCCAAAAATGGACCAGACAAAAAAACAGACGAAAGAAACCTATGCCTGCCCGATGCATTCTGAAGTTGTTTCTGATAGACCTGGCAAATGTCCCAAGTGCGGAATGAAGCTTCGGAAAGTTAAAGTATCCTCTTCTGCAAAAAAAGGCCATAAAGAACGGAGCTGAAAGGTGCAGGTTAAAGGAATGTGAACAAAAATGCGCAGAGAAATCCGGCAATGGTTGCCAGGCCGACCGAGGGGCCGCCATCTTCGTACGCTTCGGGCATCATCACAGAGGAGACCATAGCGAGTATTCCTCCGCCGGCTATTGCTTCTACCAATGCAATGAGCGTGGGCGGCGCAGCGGAGAGATAAAGGTTGCCAACAGCCGCAGCAACCGCTCCGAACAACATCAGAACCCCCCAGAGTGTAAATATTCGTTTTGTACTGAATCCCGCATGCTGCATGCCGACGGCACTCGACATCGCTTCGGGCAGATTGGCAAGGAAGACAGCGATAAGGAAGGTAAACTTGAACGACTCCAGCGATGTGTAACTCGATCCGATAACGATCGACTCTGGAATGCCGTCAAGCATGGCGCCGAGAAAGATTGCCAGCGGTGCAACCGACTCAACATTTTTTTTGATCATGCTGAGTTCGTCGCTTTTGGAAATCCGCTGAATGTTCGCAACGGCAATATGCTGCCAGAGGCCCGCATCCAATCGTCCCTTCGACACTTCAACGTTCTTCAGCAGACGCTGAGTGGACAATTGTTCAACCGCCACCCGAAGCCGCGGCGAATGATCCATCAATTCATCAAACAACTCTTTTTCAATCTTTAGAAGCGACGTCTCTTCAACCGCAATGGCTGTGGCAGAACGGGGCTCTCCGGAGAGAAGTGCAATCTCTCCAAAGGATTGGCCGGGTCCCAGTCTGGCAAACGGTGCTTCATTCTCTCTGGATTGATCGGTAAGAATATCAACATGCCCTTCATCGATACAATACAGTGCATCCGCCTTATCGCCCTGTCGGAAAATTGCCTCGCCTGAGCGTACCTTGACTGGTTGAATACATGACAGCACGTCTTCCATTTCTTCGGGCGGCAGGGAGCGGACCAGTTCAATTTTTGAGAGGCGTTCCAGAATTGCTACAGACTCACTGCGCTTTTTATTGATGAGGAAGGCTTTTGTCAATGCCGGGTGTCGGAGCGCCGCACCACGCCGCTCGAGCATGCGGTTTGCGAGATAGTAGACAACACCTCCTGTGATAAAACCAATGGTAACCCAGAACCAACTTTCAATTCCTGTAAGGTGTGCCTTGTGTATCAGTTGCTCGGCATTATCGTAGGCTAGCTCCAATGCAACTGCCTGAATCAGTGCTCCGGTGCCAAACGCCATGACGATCGCGTTGACCCGCTGTGAAGGATGAGAGAAAACTCCGATGAGCGCACCGATCACAAGCGCGGACATTGCCAGAACTGCCATCGCTGTAGCGCCAAGAACAACATCAAACTGCAAGAGAGATTCTCCTATCCCACGAGTTGTTGAATATGAGAAGAATAAGTGCGTTGCTGCGTCGTAAAATACTTCCTTTTCCTGCAAGTCGCAATTCATTGACCAGGATTAGCAGGATTAAAAGATTTACAGGATTAAAAAGATTTGCCACGAAGGCAAAGTGAAAACAGAAACGGATAAATGGTTTGGGGAAATGTATCGTTGTCACAACAGTGACAAACAATTCTATGTCCTTTGTGCTCTCTGTGGCTAATCTAATTGTATCTATTCATTCATCTCTGTAGATTATCGCCAGACGATGAATTCAACGAGCCTCACTCAAGGAATTGTCCTATGGATCAGACCATCATTAAGAACCGGAGAATACGGCTCTTTGCAGTCGTGCTCCTTCTTCTGAATGCTTTCGCAACTGAGTCACTGCTCCGGTCGCAGGAAAAAAACTCTACAGCGCTCGCGACTGAAATTCTTGCCGATACGACACTTCCCGCAGCCCTGACCCTGGCAAAGGAAACACTCCGTTCAGGATTCGTTGCCGGTTCGGGGTACGATGAGGTGTGGATTCGCGACCTTAATACGTTCATTCTGCTGTCACTTCAACTGCTTGATCCGGAACGTGTGGAACATCAACTACGAATGTTCCTCCGGTTCCAGAGCGACGAGGGGGAAATTGTCGATGGTTTTGTGCCGGACTCGCTTTCAAGTGTGCCTTACCAATACATTCGGAATAGAAGTATTTCGAGATATGCCGCTCATAAAAACACCGTCGCTACCGATCAAGAGGCCTCACTCGTCCAGGCGGTATGGAAATATGTTCACGCCACAGGTAACCGCGCCTTCCTCGAAACCCGGGTTGATAGCATTCGGGTTATCGACCGGCTTGAAAAAGCATTGTTCTTCCTCCTCGGATATCGATACTCGATGATGTATGGATTGCTCTGGGGTGCTACAACTGTCGACTGGGGCGACGTTCAGCCGGAACATCCCTGGGGTGTTGAACTGGATGGCGACACCCATTATGCCGTCGATGTTTATGATAACGCTATGATGCTCATTGCCATTCAGAATTTCCTCATGCTCTCGCCCGAGAATCCACGCCGATCGTTCTGGGAGGGATGGCACGATCGGATTAAACGAAATGTCCGCACGAAACTCTGGGACGGGACCAAATTCATTCCGCATCTCTATATTGACGGCTCTCCGTTTCCGTCAACATTCAACGAACGAGAACTTTATTACCATGGAGGCACGGCTGTTGCGATTGAGGCAGGTCTGCTGACACGCGAAGAAATCCAGCGTTCACTTGCCATCATGCGCAGTAATGTCCGGCAGGCAGGTGCAAGCTCGATTGGGCTCACACTTCATCCTGTATATCCCATGGGATTTTTCAAGAACTCTGCACTTGTCCCTTACAGCTACCAGAATGGCGGCGACTGGCCATGGTTTGGCGGACGCATGGTCCAGGCGTTGATCACCCATGGGTTTGTTGAGGATGCCTATTTCGAACTGAAGCCCATGGTTGCCCATGCACTTCGCAATCGCGGATACTATGAGTGGTATACCTTGAAGGGCGAGCCGAAAGGTTCCGGAACATTCCGCGGCGCAGCCGGCGTTGTCGGTAAGGCTATTCAGATGCTTCTGGAATGGGCGCAGGCAGAACAGGAAGGAAAGAAGTAACAGCTTTGAATAATAAACCGCCCTGCCTGCCGAAGTGCCTTCGGCACGCAGGCAGGCATGACGCCAAGACCGCCAAAAATGCCAACAGAATTAATAGAGTAAAAGAAGAATCACTTTCGATAACGATGTTCATTCTGGATGGTGAAGCACGGTTTCATGAACACTGCTGTTGATCAAACCTTTCAAGAGATTCATGTTTTCAACATCTTCTTTCATATCCTCGCCCTTTGGGGTTTCGAGAATTTTCGGTGTGTGTGCAAACCGTTCATCGTTCATCAACATGCGAAACCCAACAAGGCCAATCGCTCCTTTACCGATGTGTTCATGCCGATCAACCCGCGACCCGAGCCCGCGTTTCGAGTCATTGACATGGAATGCCGCCAATCGTTTAAATCCCACGACATGATCGAACTCTTTCATCGTTCGTTCATATCCCTGCTCTGTAGAAAGATCGTAACCGGCAGCAAAGATATGGCAAGTATCGATTGTGACCGCCATTCGCCTCTTGTTCTCCACGAGATCGATAATTCGGCGCAACTCCTCAAAGCGATGGCCAATGGACGTGCCTTGACCCGCGGTCGCCTCAAGAACACTCTTCACCCGATATCCCTTTGTCCGTTCATGGATGAGGTTTAACGATTCTGCAATGCGTTCGATTCCTGCCTCCTCCCCGGCACCCATATGAGAACCGGGGTGAAAATTAAGATACTGAATGCCGAGCCCTTCACACCGATTGAGTTCATCGATGAGTGTCTCGCGGGACTTTTTCAGAATCCGTATATTCGTTGCACAAAGATTAATCAGGTACGTGCTGTGGGCGACAACGGGCGCCACGCCGGATTGTTCGATCAATCGTTTGAAGTGTGCGCGTACTTCGTCATCGATCGTCGTCCCCTTCCACTGTGTATTGTTTTTCACAAACATGGATATTGTTGTGCAGCCGATACGCATGGCACGCTCCACCGCGGTGTGGACGCCGCCGGCAATGGACATATGGGCACCAAGCAGCAACGGTTGGGATTGAGGTAATGGCTGATTCATCATCACAATGATGTGGGATAGATGTTAGTGAACTCTTTTATTATTCGGTGATTATGCGTGTGCCATCGGTGGTGAAAGATGCTCTATTACCTGTTATGCTGAGCAATTACCCCTGAATGTTTAGTTTGCTCAATTCCTTTGTACCTATACCATGTTCGTGAGCAAACTGTATCATCGCTACATCGTTCCGGCTCAGAAATCGTTCGGCACAGAGTTGGTCGACCGCGACACAATCGGTACCCGCCACAACAGCACGCGGTTTTTTGATCTCTCCCGGTCCCGCCGGCCCATTTGTGGTGATCAACTCTGTAGCGTCAACCACACAGAGGTTCGGTTTACGAATCAGATTAACATCGGCAATGCATTGGGAGAGGAACTTCACATCATCGTACGCACCGCTTGCGCCTGAGCCCATGTGGAAATACCGGCAGGTGGCACGCCCGCAGGCTCCCATAAAATTTTTCAGGTTTGCTGTGAACTGAGTACCGCGGTGGTCTTTGGCAATCGGAATATTGATAAACACATCGACATCGAGCAGCGTTTTTGAGACTTCTGCTTCTTTCAGGGACTTCCCTTTGGCAATCTTCATTGTAACAGTGTTGCTGCTTCGTGTAAGCTTCTCTGTCTCCCGCTGAAACTTTGTGGAGAGGGCACTGCGTTTCCAATAATTTGCAGGAGTGCTTTCGATTGTTGAGACCTCTTTTACCCCGGCGTCGAGACACATTTTCAGGACTGCAAGAGCGACATCGGGATTCGTAAAGGAGCCGGGCCTGCTCCAGACAGAATTGATGAGCAATCCCACTGTCGCACCGGGCTTGACGAACTTTTTCATTCCTCCCAAACCATCAACCGCCGCCAGGGTATTCTCAAAATATTGTTCGCCCGTTACAACCTGAATATCAACTCTCCGGTTCTTCTGCTCGCCGAACAGCAGCCCCGGCGCAACACCTCCGGATACTGTTACCACTCCGGCAACAAGGCTCTTCTGAAGAAATTCACGGCGATCGATGCGCTGATTCATAGTGGCTCCTGATAGAAATGGGTAGTTGCTGTTCTCTGCTGTTGTTCAGTTTGAGTGCTGTTCAAGGAAGATGGTCCGGTTCGGGTTAGAAACACTTCGATCCATCGCATCTTTCTTTACGATTGGTCAAAGATAACTCTCGGCGTTCATGTGTACAACTCTATTATGACAATCACAGAATTGGAGTCATAGGGATCGTCGGAGGAAGTGGTAAAGATGTTTCCTAAATTAAATGACCGTCACCTTCCTCAAGACATCTTATTGAGAGATGACGGTCATTTACCTTCATGATCTTCCAGGAATCATTTTTTAGTCAACGTTATCAGCATCATTTGTACCCTTACATCCTTTGTTTCTGTTCTGGGATTAGATCCATTTAAACTGCTGTAGGAATAGACCTCTTCCCATATAGCTGTCAAATAGAGGGGAACATAACTTTCACCTCCAAAATCCGTTGAGGAAAGGTAAACGGAAAATTTCGGTGTAGGAGATGTAGCGTAGGGCATTTGAAGACTTAACTCATAATTCTTGAACCTGGCTTTATATTGATATTTTCTAGTCAACGTCTCTTGCTGTGGAGCCACCCAGTATGTTCCATCAAATATTACCTGACTGTCGAGAGAGGGATTATAATGATGTAAACTCAGGTCTTGCACCTTGACATCCAGAAGAATGGTTGCCGGCAGCACATCGCTCTGAATACTCATATCCATCAGCATACTATAATTTGAGTTAACGGAGTTCCCGTTCAATCGAAGTGTTTGAGCCTGTGCGGTTCCCCCAAGAGTATATTGTGGCTGCATATCCCCGATATAATTGGATAGGTTAACGATCTTCGTCTGAGGAATGGTGACCGTTTCAGCATTACTGAATTTACAGGGCTCCGATTTGACAACGATCCCTCCAAATTCAATCGATGCAACAACCTGATCATCTTTCTTCAATGATGAATAGGCGCCATTCAACCGGATTTCAAATGTATTCTTTCTTGCTGTACCAGTGCCGGTGTAAGCCTTGGAGTTGATATTAATCGTAACCGGTCCATTATACATATTGGTTAAATCAAAGAGACCAGAATACTCATCCTCGAACGAGGGAATGGCATAAGATATTTTTCCTCGGATGATGCCTCCGCTATCAACCTTGGCTTCCTTGACTTCCACCACCAACCATGGTATAAATACTCTTAGGGCATGAGCACCCGCCTCAATGACATTCGGCATAAGCACACTCGCCTGACTTTTCACACAATCGACATCTACATAGGGCTTTCCGCGCAGAGAATCTTTCCCTAAAAGCCAGCTCGCTCCAAACCTGAGCGGATACTTATCCTTGCACATTGTCACCGAGACTCCTCCCACATTTTTAATGAAGGAAGAGGCAGAACGATTATAATCCGATTCTGTGATGTTCGGATAGGGATACGGATTCAACTGCCGAATTGCCGGATAATAAGCATTTGTTTTGATCGTCTGGTTCGTTACAAAGTTGAGATTGGTAAACGAGGCAAGCTCTTCAAACAGAGAGGTGTAGGTCTCTGCTGCTGTAAACTTGCCCGACAAGTAGCTGTTCGGTGCATTAGCATATCCATAGGTAGCAACGTTGAGACTCTTACAGATATTCTCAAATGGATCAGGATCACCAATCACCGAAAAAACCTCGGCTGGAAATCTTGGCGGATGGCTATCGTTGCGTACATGCGGGGTGCAACCCATATCGGCAAGCAGATGCAGGGATTGACCCAGGCATCGATACGCCATGGCCATATCCTGGTTCTTTTGACTGGGCAGCGAATCTTTCAAGGCCTTGATAATATATTCTTTGGCCTTATTCCAGCCATAAGGATTTTTAGAACTCATCACCCAGCTCTTGGCATCCATAGTAAGCCACGTCTTCAACTGGGTCAGCCCTGGGGAGCTCTCAATGAGTCCTGAATTATCCGTCAGGTATTTCTTGCCGCCATCGATGGCCATCGGATCATAGAAATGACACAACGAAGCAGGACCCCATGGTTCATCTTCCATCCAGCCCCCTTCTTTAATCCAATTGATCGGGGTGTATTTCTTCGTAACCTCATCAGAGGATGTATAGTAGAGGTAGTAGTCCTGGGTGATAGCAGGACCCGACAATTCGGGTGCTGCCGTATTATTCCAATTAAACTCGTAATACTTGAATTTACTTTCGGCAAATGAGGTGCTAGAGTATTTTGTAAGGAATGTTTTAACAATGTGTTCGTTCAAAGGAACATGCGTTTCCGTGTGTCCGAACCCTGAAAAGAGCACGATCACCACACCATAAGCAACAATACCGCTAACGAATTGGATAAGTTTTTTCATGGTAGTTTCCCCTTAGAATCTCATAAGCTTCCAGGAATTATCCGCCTGCCGCGCAAGCCCTATGGAATACTCTACTCCATTGAAGGTGTACTTATATTCGGCATATAAATCACCATATAAAATAAGCTGTTTCGATTGGAGCGACTGTCCAAGTTTTATGAGATCATCTTTGTTGAGCGCAGTAATACCTTGCGAGTATGTGCTCTTCGCGGATTCTGTGAGGGTCGCAAGCACCTTCTGGGCATCTCCTGTTTTCAGAGCCTCCTGGACGCTCGTTGCCCCATCCTCAATCTGCTTCTGCGTAGCTGCATCGACAACCGGTTCATCAGCGACGGGATTATCCTTGTGTTTACAACTCCAGCCTCCATGCAGAGTAGCCGCAACGATAATACCGATAAAGAAGAATTTGAGCGAAAGAGCTTTCTTCAACACTAACTTGTAAGAATTCATTTGATCCTCCTTTGAAATGACTGTTTGTAACACTTTGCATTTCATCTTAGTTCAACATTTTTTTTAAGCCTTTATCGTAGATCAACTGAAATACCTTTAAGTTGCTATCAACAATGGATCTCGAATCTTCGTGCTGGAGTTAAACGGAGCGGGAAAATTCTGATCGGATATTAATCGCACTGGAAGAACATCAGAACACTCTTCAATTCCATTCAGAGGAGATCGTATGGCAAGGATATTCTTGCCATCGGCTGGCTCATTGGAAATCATTTTACTATTGCTGCTTGTGTTGCGAGTCAAATTTGCTGGCGCAGAAAACAATCGCCAGTGCAATTCCTGTTGCGCATGGATAGGTTGGAGAAGAAGTGCTGCAACATCAAGGCTGAGAAGACGACGAGCAATAAGTGGGTATTTGAGGGCTCTGTCCATTGGAGACGTTGGTTTGGACTCGTACCGAATGAACCAGAATTGTGCTCATAGTACTAAATACATCCCCGTGATGCAAGAAGGCACCTGTTTTGTAGCAGCACAATTTTGTCTAACGATTGTATTGTAAGTGTGAATTTCCTATTTGAAATCCCAACAAATTATGATTACATGGTACGAACGATTAACCATGAGGAGAGTATGAAAACAGCATTGTGGATTACCCTAAGCTGCATGATGATTGGCGGCTTTCTCTTTGCCCAGCAAAGGCCGCCGGCCAACATAGAATTCGTGGAAAGCATTCCCGTCGAGACATCCCTGGACAATCCCGATATTCGCAACACACGGGAAGTCTGGCTCGAGATGATTCGTGCAGCCAGGAAGACGATTGATCTGGAACAATTTTACATCTCTCCTCAGAAAGGCGAGACGCTTGACGACATCATTAAGGCACTCCGTACTGTTGCCGGCCAGGGCGTGCGCGTCCGGTTTATTATTGACAAGAATATGTACAAGACCTATCCTGCCATGGCCGATTCGTTCAGCAGGATGAAGAATATTTCTCTCCGCATTATCGATTTCGGTTTGCTTGCCGGGGGAATTCAGCATGCAAAGTATTTCGTTGTCGATGGAGAAGAGCTATTCATTGGCAGCCAGAATTTTGATTGGCGGTCGCTAAGTCACATTCACGAACTTGGGCTGAGAGTACGCCAGAGAGAGATCGCGAAAGTCTATCAACAACTCTTCGATCTGGATTGGCGGTTGGCAGCGTTGAAAGAGAAGGATAGCTTACGACTGCTTCTTTCTTCCTATTCACATTCTTCTCCCTTTCCTGTGCGTGTATCAACATCTCAGTACGGCACAGTGACAATTCAACCGACCTATAGCCCCCGTACAGTCATTCCCGATACAAGCCTGTGGGACGAATCCCATCTGATGCGGCTCATAGGGGGAGCTCAGAAAGAGGTCTGTTTGCAATTTCTCTCTTATTCTCCCCGCGGACGGGATAACTCCTATTATGAAGCGCTGGATGGCTCCCTTCGTAACGCTGCAGCACGAGATGTAAAAGTCAAACTGCTCGTCTCCGATTGGCAAAAAGGAACTCGGGCAGAACGGTATCTGAAAGAACTATCGGCTGTCCCGAATATCCAGGTCAAGTTCAGTGCCATTCCCGATTGGTCGCGGGGATATGTTTCCTTTGCGCGTGTTGAACACTGCAAGTACATTCTTGTCGATGGAAAGCGGTTTTGGCTCGGTACCAGCAACGGCGAGAGGAGTTACTTCCACACCTCACGGAATGCCGGCCTCATCGTTGAGAACGATCAATTGGCAGCAAGGCTGCATCAGATTTTCTACAAAAGCTGGGAGAGCGCATACACGGAGCTTGTCCATCTTTCAACGACGTATGCTCCACGAAAACATACAGAGGAGTGATACAATGCTGAATCGTTTTGATCGTCGTACTCACTGCGTATCGTCAAAAAGAACTGTGGTTTAACACCATGAATGAATTCTTTTATCTTCTGCTAATCCTGAGAATATGCTGAGCATCCCAAGACGCGCATAATCCGTTCTCACGCTCGATTCCTTCGCAGGATTCTTCCCTGATTGGCATGACGGATCTCGCTGTACTCTCTGAACAAGAGATGTGGAGTGTTGGCGAGAAGGGAAGTATCCTTCACTATGCACAGAAGGCCTGGCATCGGCATCCCTCCCCAGCAAGTTCCGACCTGATACAAATGAAGAAAGTCAGGAGCACAATCAGTGAAAACTGGTCAGCCGGTAACTTCCTGGGATCCAAACGAAAAAATTGGGCCGACCGGCTATGGCACTCAGGGATTTATCTCTTCGGCTGGGAAGATGAACTACCAAATACTTTTTGAAAATAACAAAGAGGCAATTGCACCCGTGTACAAAGCGTAATCGTTTTTTCCGTTTACTCAATTATAACCCTACGGTGATACCCCGCATAAATCGCACCATCAATAGTGTTTGTCCAAGGATGTTCGTACATTTCTCCAGTTTCTTTTTTCGTCCCTTGTACACTCTACGGAGATTTCCATGAAGGCTTACTCTCGACTTTGCTTCATCCTGCTCATCACGGCTGCATTTACCAATCTTCATGCTCAAACAATGCCGCCGGAAATTGACTCTCTCATCAATCAGGTACAACAAGCGTTCGATGTACCCGGAGTCTCTCTCGCCATCGTGAAAGATGGCAAGGTGCTCCTTGCGAAAGGGTACGGCGTAAAGAAGCTCGGTGCAACCGATCAGGTCGACAGCAAAACGAACTTTGGGATCGCTTCGAACACAAAGGCATTTACTGCCACGGCCCTTGGGCTTCTTGTTGAAGAGCGAAGATTGAAATGGAATGCCCGCGTGGTAGATTACCTTCCCTGGTTTCAACTTTCTGATCCCTACGTGACACGCGAGATGACTATTCGCGACCTGCTTGTTCATCGGAGCGGGCTCGGTCTCGGAGCCGGCGATTTGCTCTGGTGGCCCACTTCAACGTATGACCGGAAAGAAATTGTGCGGCGGTTGCGCAACATACCCCTGGCAACAAGCTTCCGCAGTGCGTATGCGTACGACAACGTTCTGTATCTTGTCGCCGGCGAAGTGATTGAAGCAATCAGCGGAATGTCATGGGAAGCATTTGTCCAGACACGCATCCTTGACAAGGTGGGGATGATGAACAGTAACACCCGTCATTCCGACGCGAACAAGAAGGGAAATATTGCTACACCCCATGCACCCATCGATGGCAAGGTGAGACCCGTCACTGCGTTCGACAGCGATAACACTAATCCGGCCGGCGGTATAAACTCCAATGCGGAGGACATGGCAAAATGGATGATCTGCCAGCTCGATTCAGGCAGAGTTGCAAATGGTGGAAGGCTGTTTTCACCGGCGATAACCCGGGAATTATGGACCCTCGTTACACCCATGCCCATCGGCATAGCATCAGGAGAATTCAAACCGCTTCAGGCAAATTTTCTCGGGTATGGCCTCGGATTCGACCTACGCGATTATCGGGGAAAGAAGCTCGTGACCCATACAGGTGGATTGCCCGGGTATGTTTCGCGTGTCGCGATGATTCCGGAATTAAAACTCGGCATATCGATCCTCACCAACCAGGAGTCCGGCGAAGCATTTAACACTATCGCATTTCAGATCCTCGACTATTATCTCGGAGCACAATCAAATTGGCTTACACTTTTCAAGAATCTTAAAACAAGGAACGACTCGTTAACAGCTCTTGCAGAAGTCTCGGTTACAAAATCGAAAAAGGCTGATTCTAACCCCTCGCTGCCGCTGCAATCTTACACCGGCCATTACACCGACACCTGGTACGGAGACCTCAAAATTTCAAACGACAACGGCCAATTGAAAATTCAAATGGTGCCCACCCCATCGCTTTCAGGAATGCTGGAGCATTATCAGCACGATACGTTCATTGCTCGCTGGAGTGATCCGGAAATGCGTGCCGATGCGTTCGTGACATTTTCCATGCTTCCCGATGGAAGCATCGAACAGATAAAAATGCGTGCCGTTTCACCTGCCACTGATTTCAGCTTCGATTTTCAAGACCTGCTCTTCAAACCGGTAAAGAAATAACGAACATATAGAAGTCCGTCTTTTTCCCATGATCTCTCTTGATCAAAAAACGGACTTCTTCTCCGGCCCAAAAGCTGGGAGGGAGCTCAGCTCCCGACCTACACAGAAAATAGCTGTGCCCATTCACACTTCGTCTCAACTTCGTTGCTTCTCTCCTCTCCATTCTCTACCTTTTCTTTATGAAAAGAACACTCATGGCTCTCATTGTACTTAGTGCCCTGGCACAGTGTTTTGCCCAGCAACGGGTAGAGAGCCAGTTTCGGATCGCGCGGTTAAAATACAGCGGCGGGGGCGATTGGTATAACGACCCATCTGCCGAGGTCAATCTGCTTAAATTCATCCGGCAGAATGCGGGTATTGATACAGATCCACGCTATGAGTTTGTTGACCTGACAAGCGAAAAATTGTTCTCCTATCCATTCCTGTTTATGACGGGCCATGGCAATATTGTGTTTTCGGAAACCGAAGCCCAGCGACTGAGATCGTATTTACTCAACGGCGGCTTTCTCTATATCGACGACGACTATGGCCTCGATAAAGCACTCCGGCGGGAGATGAAAAAAGTGTTCTCCGATCTCTCGTTTGTTGAACTCCCTTTTTCGTATGGATTGTACCACTGTCATTTCAATTTCCCCAACGGTGTACCAAAAACCCATGAGCATGATAACAAGCCGCCACGAGGATTGGGAATTTTTTACGGCGGTAGGCTTGTTGTATTCTATACCGTTGAGTCGAATCCGAGCGACGGCTGGGCAGATCCGGAAGTCCATGGCGACCCTGAATCGGTACGGCAGGAAGCGTTGAAATTCGGCACTAATATTGTCGTCTGGGCGCTCACACAATAAACCGCCAAGCCGCCAAGAGCGCCAACGTATTATAAAATTCAAAGAAGAATTGCAGAACGTTATGTTAAATAGACCTTTTCATCCGGCTGGTGTAACCCGGATTCATAAACAATCGTGACATTTTCATCCACCATACTTCAGGATATTCTGAAAAGGCTGCAGCAGGTTCGATCGCTGCAGTATCGGGTTGAGCTGCAAGCGGGCATCTTTCTCTTTGGGATACTCACCTTGCTGATATTCTATCTCTGCCTCCTTGCCGAGCTGGCGTTTCAGCTGAGCTCGCCGTTGCGGACTTTTCTGTTCTACTCATTTTTCCTGCTTGTCGGTATCGGCCTGATTCGATTTATTCTGATGCCCATACTCCGGTGGAGCTGCATACTGAAATCGCTGGATGATTTTGACCTTGCTCAACATGTAGGCGCATCGTTCCCTACAATCCGCGATCGTCTTTTCAACCTTCTTCAACTTCATCGAGAGGTAACATCTGGAAATACTCTTTATTCACCGGAGCTGGTTGATGCCTCATTTCAGGATCTCGCCGAGAATGTGAGCACCATTGATTTTACCGCATCTGTTGATACAACCCCGGTAACAAAGGCTCTCAAGCTTTTTGCATTCTGTCTCTTTGGAGCCTTTGTTATTGTTATAACGGCACCATCAGTATGGTCGGCCGCACTGTACCGTATCTGGAATTACACCGAAGAGTTCGCTGTGCCGGCAGAGTACTCGTTCGAATTGACCCCGGGCAACAAAGAGATCGTCAAAGGACAATCCGTGGAACTCACAGCCAGAGTTTTCGATACGTTTGGATCCCGCGTGGCCGGCCAACCGTTGACACTCTTCTGGAAAGTGGAGGGGCAGGAAACCTATGACCAACTCCTCCTGCAGCCAGATTCCACCGGTATGGTCAAAACAACGATGCACAATATCCGTGCGACAACATCGTACTTTGCACAACTTCGAACGACACAGAGCGCGCGATGTACACTCACCGTAATCGATCGGCCGCTGATCCGCTCATTCCAGGTGCGCCTTGAGTATCCCTCTTATGCAAAGCTGCCGCCAAGAGTTCAGGAAGAGTTTGTCGGCGACATTACTGCTCTTGCCGGAACACAGGCAACAATTATGGGAACAGCAAGTAAGGATATTCTTTCCGGACGGATTGTTTTGGGAACATTGAAGCCCGTTCCACTTTCTGTGCAGGCACAACGTTTTAGCATCACCGTTCCCATCGATTCCGACGCTGCATACCACCTCGAACTCATTGATCATGAACATCTCACCAACGCCGATCCCATACAGTATTCTATCAAGGTTCTGCCCGATGAGCTTCCCATTGTTTCGATTATCCAGCCGGGGAGGAACCTCGATATTGCAGGAGATCAATTCCTCCGCTTGATCATTCAAGCGAAAGATGATTTTGGCCTCTCTTCTATGCGGCTCGGACATCGGCTCATTCAATCACGGTATGAAAAGCCTGCACAGTCGTTCACCTACACACCCATTCCTCTTCCGTCGTCTTCTGGTGCCCAGATTGAACTCCCCTTCACATGGGATCTTTCAAAGATGAGCCTTGTGCCGGAAGATGCTGTGGAATATTTCGTTGAAGTATTTGACAACGATAATGTCCGCGGGCCAAAAAGCAGCAGAAGCTCGATCTATCTTATCCGCTTGCCTTCCCTTGAAGAAGTCTTCAAGGAATCAGACAAAGCCCATGAACAATCGCTCGACGACCTGAAACAAACACTGGAAGCTGCCAAACAATTGAAGGAAAAAGTAGAATCGATAAGCCTCGACATGAAACGGAATAAAGAAATGGGCTGGCAGCAGCAGAAAAAAGTCGAGGAGATGTCAAAGCAATATCAGGAGATTCAGAAGGAGTTGAATAACGTCAACAAGCGGCTGGACGATATGGTGCAAAGCCTCGATCGACAGAATGTTCTGTCGAAGGAAACCCTGGAAAAGTACCTGGAATTGGATCAGCTTCTCTCGCAAATGAACTCTGCCGAACTCCAGCAGGTATTGAAACAGATGCAGCAGTCGATGCAAAATGTTAATCGCGACCAGCTCCGTCAGGAGCTTCAAAAGATGAGTTTTTCAGAAGAACAATTTCGCTCGAATATCGAACGGACGATCGAACTTCTCAAGCGAATCCAGATCGAGCAGAAATTCGACGAGGTACGCAAGCGGACAGAGGAGATTGCAGCGGCCCAGCGTGAGTTGAATGAGAAAACAGCCGACACCACCGGATCCAAAGAAGCCATGAATGATCTTGCCAGGCGACAGAGCGATCTGGCCGCAAAGCAGCAGCGCCTTCAGGAAGAATCTGTCGACCTGCAAAAGAAAATGGAAGAGTTTTTCACCGAGATGCCCTCGGACCGGCTCGATCTGCTGAACCAGCAGATACAGGGGCAAAACCTACCCGGCAAGATGCAGCAAACGGGTCAGATGATGATGCAGGGAAAATCTCAGCAAGCACAGAAAAGCCAGAAGATTATTGAAGAGTCGCTCGGGCAGATTGCAAAAGAATTTTCAGACATGCAGCAACAGATGCTCCAGCAGCAACAGCAGTACATCATGAATGAATTTCGAAGGCTGGTGAATAACATTCTTGACCTTTCAAAAAAAGAGGAAGAACTTAAAACGCAGTCGCAGAATGCCCCGGCAAACTCGCCGCAATTCCGGCAGAACGCACAAGACCAGGTACAGATCATGCGCGACATGGAGAACATTGTAAACAGTCTGGGCGATGCCGCACGGCGATCCTTTGCCGTAACACCCGATATAGGACGCTCCATCGGAGAAGCATATAACGCGATGAGATCGGCCCTCGAAGCGCTCGAAACACGGAACAGCTTTTACGCTTCACAGCAACAAGTGTCTGCGATGGCAGCATTGAACAAGGCGGCATCGCAGATACAGAAGGCCATGCAATCAGCGATGCAGGGTGGCGGAGGCACAATGGGCGGATTGATGGGTCAATTGCTGGGACTTGCTGGACGACAGGAGATGGTGAATGAACAAACGCAGTCGATGCAAGCGGCAAGCGATGCAGCGCGCCTTGCCCTTGAACAGGAGGCAATCCGCAAATCCCTTGAGCAGCTAAACCGGGAAGCTCAGGCAAGCGGCGACCAGCAAAAGCTGCTCGGCGACCTCGATCGCATTGGAGATGAGATGCAGGAAGTGATCCGGAATCTTGAGCAAAACGATGTGAATCCGGAAACCATACGCAGGCAGGATCGCATCCTTTCCCGATTGCTCGATGCTTCCAAATCGATGCGTGAGCGCGATTACGAAAAGCGCCGGAAAGCGACTACAGGAACGGATATTACCCGGCGAAGCCCGAACGAACTCGATCCTACAATAATTGAAGGACGAAGCCGTTTGCTGGAAGATCTGCAGAAAGCCCTCGAACAGGGGTACACAAAGGACTATCAGGAGCTGATACGGAAATATTTCGATGCATTGCAAAAAGCAGAAGGAAAACGGTAGAAAGACTGCTATCTGTAGCCTGCTCTCTTTGTGGTGTTAACTCTTCTTGTCGGACTTATTACTGATGTGCCTGGCATGCCTCCTACGCTTTTCCGCGATAATTTCCTCGATGGATTACTGATGGGATTAGGGATAGGTCTCGGTGTGGAGGTTGCTGAATCCATTATTCACCATTCGCCATTCTCTACATTTTCCACTCGAACCGGAACCGGCAGCATGATCCGCCGGTGGCACGGCATTCTTCCTCGACGATCTTCACTTCTTTCACTCCGCACATCTTCAACGCAACACGATACCAGCCGATAACGGTAAGGCAATCGGCAACCGAGAAAGTCTCTGCATCATAGGTTGTCATCACGCCGGATGTTGGCCCGGTTTCCTTGTATTCTCTTCTCCCAATATTATAATAGAACTTATAGATCATATCAGCTTTTTTCATGAACGCCTGCGGATTGCCGACACTTAGAAATGATTTATGTTCCATGCTCAGGCTCCGCTGAGCCGACTTGGCACCGAGGTCCTCAAAAAAACTTTTCTTACCTCCCCCAAGAACATCGACTATGGCTTTATCCAAACGGTCTCCTATTTCAAAAAGATACCATTGCGAGGAAAGCAGTACCCCTTTGAGTACTTCCTGATCTTTCGCCGGCATTGCGCTTACGACCTTTTCCCAACCGGCATCACCAAAATTTGACCTTACAAAATCTTTTCGTGCATTGAGGATGTGACCTTTAATTTTCATGGAACTACCTTTTGCAAAGAATGAGAATTGGTGTATGATGGAATATATTCTGATGGCCGCAAAGTACATGATTGTTGAATGACGAGCAAGAGAGAAAAAAACTTTGATCTGTAAAAAATCAGGATTAGAAATTTAAGGTAAAAACCGTTCGAACGTCGAGTTCAGAATGAGCGTGAATCGCCCCGCGATGCTGGCGCATGATCTGCCTTGAGAGACTTAGGCCGATTCCACTACCCGTTGGTTTGGTTGAGAAGAAGGGGACAAATATCTTTTCCAGGTTCTCTTGCGGAATGCCTGGACCGTTATCAATTACTTGTATCACAACACGGCCGCGGTCGTTCAGTGAAGCATTTAACTGGATGGAAGCCGAGGGTTGCAACTCGACCGCCTGCAGTGCGTTGAGCAGGAGGTTAATGAGCACCTGTTCAATCAGTTCCGGATCGGCATATAATTCCATGGTGTCGAGTTCGAGTGAAGCAGAAAAGGAAATGTTCCGAGCGGCAATGTTTGCCTGCATCAGCTTGCTGACGCGGTTGAACAATTCCCGAACCTCAAACTTGGTCATCTGGGGCATTGGGATCAGTGTCAAATTCCGAAACGTTTCGACAAAATGAATCAAACCCAGGCTTCGTTTCTCGATCGTCTGCGCCGCATGCTGGATATCGGCAAGTGTATCCTGGGTGTCTTCTCCTTCCCCATTGCAGCGGCTTTTCACGAGCTGGTTGATGGTGGAGCCAAGTGTGGAAATGGGGGTTACAGAGTTCATAATCTCATGGGTCAAGATACGAATCAATTTTTGCCACGCTTCCATTTCCTTCTCTTCCAGTTCGCGTTGAATGTTCTGGATGGAAACAAGTTTAAATTCCTTTCCTTGGAGTTTGAACTCCGTCGCATAGAGTGCCAGGTACAGCACTTCATTTTGGCTCTCCAGTTTCACAAATCCTTTTTCTTTTGGTGAAAGGCGAAGCAGTGTTTCTACCAATTCGCCGCTTATAGAACGTAATTCCGCAATATTTCTTAGACGAACAATCTTCAGGAGACGTTTCGCAGCGGCGTTAATCAAGTCGACTTCGCCATTCGATTGGAAGACGAGGATGCCAATGCCGACATGCTGAACGACCGTCTGCAAATACTGGAAATGTTCTTCCTTCTCAGCGCGTGTTTTCTGAAACGTACTGATGACATCCGAAAGAACCGCCCTCAGGTCGGAAAATGATTTTCCCATCCCTTCGTCACGAAAGCTGGCTCCAAAGTCCTCATACTTAATCGATTCGAAAAAACGGGTAAGATCGCGGTTTGTTTTATCGACATAACGGATGAACGAATAGATCTGATAGACAGTAATAAGGCCAAGTGTGAGAGCGATGGGAAGGTTATCGTCAAAGTAGGTGAGCAATGCAAGAAAGATTGTAATACCGAGGAGAGAGACACGAAGAATGGTATTAACCCGAAAATTCTTAAAGACCATACTTTTCCAATCGTCGATAGAATGCACTGCGCGAAAGACCCATTTCTTTGGCGGCGCGGCTTATGTTTCCACCGTATTTACTCAGCACTTTACGAATCAATGCTTTCTCAACCTCCTCAAGATTGCAATTTTCCAGAACTACCTGTTTATCCATTTCTGGCTTCTCGGGATCAGAGAAGAAGAAGTCGTTGGGTTCCAGAATATGTGAGTCACTCATGATCACAGCGCGCTCAATGGCATGGCTCAATTCGCGCACGTTTCCAGGCCAACGGTATTTTTCCAGCTTGCACATTGTGACCGGATTAACCCGAACACCTGGTTTGTTATATTTCTTTCCGTAGGCGTGAAGGAAGTGATCAACGAGCAATGGTATATCGCCGGTACGATCGCGAAGGGGCGGCAGGTGGATCGCCACTGTGTTGATACGATACAAGAGATCTTGCCGGAAGCGTTTTTCATTCACCATCTCGTCGATTGGCATGTTTGTCGCGCAGACGAGTCGCACATCAATCTCGATGGGAGTGTTAGTGCCAAGCCGCGTAATGGTCCGTGTATCAATAACACGCAAGAGTTTCGATTGCAGCGGCAGGGAGAGGTTGGCAATCTCGTCGAGAAAAATTGTTCCGCCAGAGGCTACTTCGAATCTTCCGGCACGGCTTTCCTTTGCATCGGTAAAAGCACCTTTGATATGCCCGAAGAGCTCGCTCTCAAACAAAGTCTCACTGACCGCGCCCATATCGACAGAAACAAAAACCTCCTTCGCCCGGGGCGATTGGCGGTGAAGTTCCCGAGCGACAAGTTCTTTCCCCGTTCCATTCTCACCCAGGATCAATACATTAGCTTCTGTTGTTGCTACCTTCTGAATAGCGGCATAGACTTGCTGCATCACCTTGCTCTTGCCGATAAAATCCTGGAAAGGACGGTCGAGATCGGCGCTGAGGTGCTCCTGACGGGAACGTAATGCGCTTGCCTCAACACGTGTCTGATGCAGTTTCGCTGCAGAAGAGAGTGTCGCAAGAAGTTTCTCGTTCTGCCATGGCTTGAGAATGAAATCGATTGCCCCTTCTTTTATGCCGCGGACTGCAGTCTCAATATCTCCATACGCTGTGATCAGAATAACCACCGCCAAGGGATCCGTCTCGAGAATCCTGTTGAGCCATAGAAATCCTTCTTTACCGTCCGTCGCTCCCCGGGAAAAGTTCATATCGAGCATTATGACATCGAAACTCTCGTTTTTCAGCAACGTCAGAATCGCTTTCGGATTCTTTTCTGTTTGCACTACTGCAAAATGTTGCTTGAGGAAGAGGCGCGCCGCCTGGAGAATATCTTCATTATCATCAACAATTAGTATTTTTCCGATTTTCTTTTCCATGCAGAACTACCCGGTGAATGGATATTGGGGGATACTATCGCTTCCGCAGCCAGAATCTCGTTCCAAAATCAATGAATGTCAAGAGTGTTATGTTGGAAGAGCCTGAAAATGATCTCTTCGATATCAATGTTGCCACGGACGGGAGTGCTCACCTTACCGGAGAATTAACTTCAATATAGTGACGATCCGTGCCAGAACGAGGGATAATAGTTGTATCGCGTCCATGATACTCACCCCTTGCATTCGATTTGCCGATATGTTCCTATGACGCTCAATACCATCATCCTGTGATCTTCAGTTACATATTATGAAAGGAAGTTGCTGCAAGGCAGTCAATGTTCATTCTCCTTAATTCCATTTTGACAACAGCTGATGGCTGTCCGGAAACGGACACTTTGTGTCCCCTAACGGACAATAGGCTGTGAAAAGATTTTTGAATTGGCTAATTTTCGACGGTTTTTTCTGGCAAAATACTTGATAAAAAGAACCAGTGGTAGAAAGGAGTAGAAGGAAATGGAAAAAACCGTCAAGCCAACACCAGAGGCAGAGAAGACACATCAGACGATGGGGATGGATAGAAAAATTGAAAAGAAGATGTGGACACCGAAAAGGATTGTGTTAATTACAGCAGGAACCCTCTTCACGGTGTTTGTCATCTATATCATATTTTTGGGTTCGAACGCCTCGTCCGTTAATGCGGACAGGGAGCAGATGACCATCTCTGAAATTGTCAAGGGGCCATTTCAGGAATATGTTCAGATCATCGGTACCGTTCTGCCGATCAAGACGGTGTATCTCGATCCTGTGCAGGGGGGAAGGGTGGAAAAAGTTTATGTGGAAGCCGGTGCGATGGTAAAAAAAGGGGAACAGCTCATGAAACTGAGTAATACCTCCCTGCTCCTCGACATTATGTATAAAGAGTCAGAATTGTACCGTCAGAGCAACGAGCTTCGGAATACAAGAATCAGCATGGAGCAGCAGCGGTTGGCATTAGAAAACAGTCGTCTCGATTTCCAGAAGCAACTCATCACACAAAAACGAAAATATGAGACTACCCTTGCCCTCTTTAAAAAGGAATTAGCTTCAAAGGATGAGTATGAACAGGAAAAGGAACAGTATGAATATCTCGAGAAGAAAATCAATCTCACAGTTGAAAGTCAGCGGCAGGATTCGCTTTTCCGGCTGGGACAAATCGAGGCGCTGGAATCATCGTTGAAGCATATGCAGAACAATTTGACGATCGCTCGTCAGAATTTGGAGAACTTGACTATTCGTGCGACGGTATCGGGTCAACTCACTTCCTTTAATGCAGAGATTGGTGAATCAAAATCCCCCGGTCAGCGGATTGGCCAGATTGATGTCCTCGATGGATTCAAGGTTCGGGCAGATATCGATGAACACTATATCTCGAAAATTGAGATTGGGAAAACGGCGCTCGGAGAGTTCAGCGGAAAGAAATTTATTGCTATGGTTAAGAAAATTTTTCCAGAAGTCAATAATGGAAAATTTCAGGTTGATCTTGAATTTCAAGGGAATCAGCCGGAAGGCATTCGCCGGGGGCAAACTGTTCATGCACGCCTCGAGCTAAGCGGTGAGAGGGAATCTCTTCTTCTCTCCAAAGGAGGATTTTACTCGAAGACTGGTGGCAATTGGGTGTATGTTCTTGAACCTTCCGGAACAGTTGCCGTAAAGAGAAACATCCGTCTCGGATTGCAGAACCCGGAATTCCTGGAAGTGCTCGAAGGATTGAAGGCGGGAGATATGGTGGTGACATCCTCGTATGACAATTACGGAGATATGGACCGTCTCATACTGAAGTAAGTGGATGAAGAAACGAAATAGTCTCACCAGTTAATTTTAAGAAAGGGTACAACGAATGATTGAAACGAAGAATCTTAAAAAAATCTACACCACAGAGGAAGTGGAGACGACCGCACTCAATAATATCAATCTCAAAGTCAATGAAGGAGAGTTCGTTGCCATTATGGGACCATCCGGCTGCGGAAAGTCCACCTTGCTGAATATCCTGGGATTGCTGGACAATCCGAATGAAGGTGAGTATCAATTCCTCGGTTATGAAGTCTCCAAATACACCGAGCGTCAAAGGGTAAGCCTTCGGAAGACAAACATTGGTTTTATCTTTCAGAGCTTTAATCTGATTGATGAGCTGACTGTATATGAAAACGTTGAGCTTCCCCTGTTGTATCAGAAGGTCACCGCAACGCAGCGGAAGCACAGTGTCATGGAAGTGCTCGAACGGATGCAGTTGATTCCGAGGAAGAATCACTTTCCGCAACAGCTCTCCGGTGGTCAACAGCAACGTGTTGCCGTTACCCGTGCCCTTGTCGTCAAACCCAAACTAATCCTTGCAGACGAACCGACCGGAAACCTCGACTCTGCCCATGGCGATGAGGTCATGAATATGCTTCGCCAACTGCATGAGGAGGGCACGAGCATCGTCATGGTAACCCACTCACCAGGCTATGCAGAATACAGTCAGCGTATTGTTCACCTCTTCGATGGACGCATTGTGACAGAGAACGTGCGTGAGAGATTCCATCTATAAATTGAATGAGAGTGAGACTATGATGCACTCAAGAATTGATCGTTACAAGAGCGATTGCACTCTTGATAGCATTTCTGACTACGAGCCGGTGAACATCTCGAACAGAAGGAAGCCTATAGACAGTTTACAGGATGAAGAACAATAAGGGGGTTATCATGCTCTCCAATTTCTTGAAAATAGCATTGCGAAATATCTCACGAAACAAAATTTATTCCTTTATCAATATTTCTGGACTCGCTGTGGGAATGGCTGTATGCTTTTTTATTTCGATGGTTGTCCAGAATGAGTTGAGTTACGATAATTACCATGCAGATAGGGCCTTCGTCTTCAGGGTCGTCGTGGATGTTCAAAACCAGGGAGGAGACCTTGCTTATGCATCAACCCCTTCTTCACTGGCCATGGCTTTAAAAAATGACTACCCAAAAGTAGAACATACGACCAGAGTAATAACCAATCCCGAAACGGTCATCCGCTATGGAAGCGAAAAGAAGTTTCTGGAAAATCGCATCTTCCATGTTGACCCGGAAATATTCGACATTTTCTCAATTCTGTTTATACATGGCGATTCTAGAAAATGTTTCGATCGACCTAAAACGGTTGTCATAACGGAAGCAATTGCATTGAAATATTTTGGCGATGTCAATCCTCTTGGCAAACTATTGAACTTTGGCTATGCACAATTCGAGGTAACGGCGGTTGTAAGGGATGTTCATCAGAATAGTCATTGGAAGTTTGATTTCCTTTTATCGCTAAAGCCTTTTGGTACGAATAACTGGGTGGTACAGGGTTGGGATAATATAGATGGTCAAAGCGGTCTGACTTATACGTATGTAAAACTCAAGAAGAATTCGGGAAAAGATGAATTTGAAAATGATATCAAGAACATTTCTATGCGATATGATGGCGGTATCCGTTTGCAGAAGGCAGGGTTGAAACAGGCCTATTCATTGCAACCTATCGGGAGTATTCATTTACAGTCCAATCGTCGCAATGAGATCGAGGCGCCCGGTAATCCTTCAGAGGTTATCATTCTCTCGACAGTTGCATCTGTGATATTGCTCATCGCATGCTTGAATTTTGTTGTTCTTACAACAGCGAGATCATCTGATAGAAAGAAGGAAATTGGACTCCGTAAGGCGCTTGGCGCCCAGAGATCGAGCATCTTTGGACAGTTCTTGACTGAGGCATTCGTTGTAATAAGCATCTCCTTCATCATTGCACTTCTCATCGTGCAATTATCGTTGCCTTGGATTTCTACTCTCATGGATAATGGGGGATACTCTCGTATCGACACAAATTTTACTCAAGTAATTCTCCTTCTGGCCATCGTTTTCATTGTTGGGTTACTTGCATGCAGCTATCCGGCTTTTCGCCTCGCATCGTTTTCTCCTGTGTGGCTGCGGAAAAGCCTTCATAGTGAACAGGCGAAGGGTGGGACAATCCGGAGAGCGCTGGTGGTTTTCCAATTTACGACTCTCGTCATTTTAATTATCGGAACATTAATCGTTTATAAGCAGCTCTCCTACATGAAACAGTACGATCTTGGATTCGATAAAGATCGATTGCTCATACTACCCGTTCCGGTTGGATCTCTCTTCGACAGTAAATCTGAGGAACATATCAGCAATGAATTTACTCAGCACCACACAATCACCTCTGCCACGACCACATCATTTGTCCCCGGCATGACGAAGAACTTGTTTAAAGGCGGATTCACTGTTGTGGGGGCAGGTGATCCTGCTCCCCTCGATATGAATATCATGATGGTCGATCATGATTTTCTTGGCACATACAACATTCAATTGAGTGCTGGCCGATCATTTGAGAAAGGGAGAACGACCGATGCGAGTGGCGCGTGCCTGATCAATGATGCAGCAGCGAAAGCTTTTGGATGGACCTCTCCCGGAGAAGCCGTAGGAAAAAGAATAAAAGACTTTCAAGAGAAAGAGATCATCGGCATTGTGAAGAGCTTTCATTACCAATCAGTGCAGCAAGCAGTCGAGCCAATGGTGATAATGATGAATCTGGATTTCAATCTGTATCTTACTTTAAACATCGATAGTCGAAAGACATCTGAAGCATTGGCTTTTCTTCAAAAGAAGTGGAACGAGTTGTTCCCCGATACTCCCTTTACCTATCATTTTCTTAACGACATCGTTAACTCGATATATCAAAAAGAAGAGCAATTCGGCGTCTTGATGGCATTCTTTTCTGCTCTGGCCATTGTCATTGCCTGCCTCGGATTGTTCGGACTGGCAACATATACAGCAGAGCGGCGTAGAAAAGAGATAGGAATTCGCCGAGTGCTCGGATCGTCGGTTGGAGGTATCATGTTCCTGCTATCGGGTGACTTACTGAAATCGGTACTCCTTTCGAATGTGATAGGCTTGCCTATTGCCTGGTTCGTGATGGAAGGCTGGCTGGAGAATTACGCTCAACGAGTCGATCTTGAACTATGGACATTTCTCTTCGTCGCTGGAAGTGTAATGATGATTTCGCTGATTACTGTCATGCATCAAGCTATTCGCGCAGCCTTGTCCAATCCTGTTGAGAGCCTGCGATATGAATAGTTGTGATCTTTATATGGATACTTGCAAATTGTGCGTTTTGAGGCATTCGTGGTCCGCGCGGGTGTTATGAATCCGGGAAGGAATGCTCAATAAGAAATCAACTTTTTGGAGGAGGCTTCCAATGAACATGAAACGATTCATCCGATATGCTTGTATCGGGATTGCACTTCTTCCATGGAGGGCATCGGGACAATCGATACAAGAGAAAGATTACACCGTAAGCCAATCATTCGATCTCAATGGAAAGAGAACCCGGGAAACACAATATTTCTTCATGGAATCTGTCTTTTTCTCCTATCAGCCTGATGGAATCAGAACACCGAAGGACGTTTACACACTTTTTCTTATATGCAATCCTGCACAATTGAAGAGAGAAGTTTTCGATATCTATGTTTGCTCAAAATTTATTTTGAAAACTGGTGACTCACCTCAGAGGGCAGTACCTTCTTTAGTGGATTGGGCTTATAAATTTGACGTTGATTCTTCCGGTTTGGATAAAGAAGGTCAGGTACTTGGTATCGATCATGGTAAATTTGAAAACCTTACTGACGATAAAGGAACACTCCTTCCGCCGGACAAGTCGTACCTTGTCTATAATACTTTTATCGATTTCCACTCTTTCTGCAATGTGTTTGCTGAGAAAACATTGACAGGGAACGGTGTACAAGATTTACATAGAATTGGCGATCGGATCGTTCATTCCTCGGCTTATTCAGAGCCATCAGTCTCAGTGGGAAGCATGATTTCCAAAGGTTCGTATTTTAAGAATGGTGAAGTTGTTCTCTCATTCGATGGCTTAAGCCTGGTCAATGGGAAACAGTGCGGTTTACTATCCTTTGACTCGGGAGAGAGTTCATTCAAGATGATCATGAGTCCCATGCCGAAGATGCAAATAACTACCAACGGGGGTTCGCATTATAAAGGGACGATCTTCATCGACCTGGCATCGAAGTGGGTTCAGAAGGTGATGATGAATGAGGTTGTCGTTTCTCAAACGAAGCTCCCTTTTCCACCCAACCAGATTAATTCTGTCACTGAGCGACAGAGCACCATTCGCAATGCTACACAAGAAGAGTACATGAAAGCATTGAAGTGAGATTGTAAAAATACGACTTTCTCACTTTTGTATTTTATTCCGGCCATGCTACAAGGGTAGAAGTTGAAACACAAGAAAGGAAATCCGTGAACGTATTATCGAATTCGACAATGGAATAGGTGCGGGCAAATGGGAATCCAGAATGAACATGAGTTTGTCTTTCCGGTTGGATACCATAGATTTCATAAAGATCAATTGTTCAACTTTCAATTGAATCGTTGGTATTCTCTGGGATATGCAAAATACGAGGATTGTGTTGAAGCAGGAAATAATCTTAAAACGTTTGGAGATTGGAAAAGGGAATTACTCCGGTTGGCAGAAAGGGCTCTCGCTTATCAAGAACTCATCAGTGCAGCATTTTACTTTCGAGCAGCGGAATTCTTTCTCCTGGAAGATATTCCTGAAAAACAGGCTCTCTACGAAAAGTTCAATATCTGTTTTTACGAAGCTCTGCAGCAAGAACAGATTGAAAGATTTACCGTGCCCTATCGGGGCTCCTTTCTGCCAGCAATGAAAGTGCTTTCGACGGGAACTTCCAAGGGTACAGTCCTCCTCCATGGGGGATTTGATTCCTTTATCGAAGAATTTTACTCGATGATGAAATATTTTTCAAAACGTGGCTATGAAGTGATTGCCTTCGACGGACCCGGGCAGGGCGCAGCCAGAAGAAAATATGATCTTCCTTTTGATTATGAATGGGAAAAACCCATCAAAGCAGTGCTCGATTATTTTGATCTCAACAATGTAACTCTCTATGCGATCTCCATGGGTGGTTGGCTCGGTTTGAGGGCTGCTGCATTTGAACCACGAATCGCTCGGGTGATTGCATCGGGGCATGCAATCGATTACATGCAAAGTATGAATGCCATCTTTCGAAAAATCCATGTCTGGTTCTTTAAGCATTATAAAGACTTTATGAACAGAATGGCGATAATGAAAATGAAGAGAGAAGGGATGTTTCCTTGGATGGTGAAACATCTCATGTACATTACAAAGAAAACTCAACCGATGGATGCGCTGGAAATCTATCTGCTCATGAATGAACAGAATATTCACTCGGAGCTTGTCAAACAGGATATCTTGATTCTCACAGGGAGAGAAGACCATTTGATCCCATTTAAAATGCACAAAAAACAAATCGATGCTTTAGTCAATGCCAAATCAGTCACAGGCAGGGTATTCACAAGGGAAGAGCATGCCCAGAATCATTGTCAGACGGGCAACATAGGCCTCGCACTGGATGTTATCGTGAATTGGATAGATGAGAAATTAAGGTGCCAGGGTGGCAATTGTTGCGTGGGATCAACCAAATCCATCGAGCGACAATCCCTGCCCCACTCGTAATTGCATTGAAGAAAGAGTGAATTTTTAGTTTCCTGGAAACTCGGTCGAAAAGCATAGATTTAAAATCAAACCACTGCACCAGGCGCACCTGTCCGCCGTCTGTTTGGCGGATCAGCCTCTGGCTGAAAAGTTCTCACCTGCCCGCCTCTATTTAATCCAGAGACGCAGGCGGGAAGGACACCCGCCTGCGTCGGGCAGGCAAAGGAAAAGCTGTTGAATTAATTTGATTTTCCCTTAGTGTATTTTTTTTTGTTCTTCGCGTCCTTTGGGTCCTCTGTGGTTGGACTTTTCGTCCAAGCTTCTAGCGTCCAGCGTTATCAACCCCTTCATCTCTCAATAAAAACGTCTCATATCAAGACTCTGATCAATTTGAGACATTCTCGAAAAGCCAAATTGGAGAAAGCATTGCAAATTCTTCGATATTCTCTGGCATAACTGTTGATATATAATAGAGTAGAATTTAACCTCAATACTACATATCTCAAAGACCCAACCCATCGGTCAAACCTTCCAAAGACCGATAGGCCGCCCAAAAAAAGCCTCTCTTCCCGAGAGGCTTTTTAGTTTATGCCAATCGGAGAACAACCGAATTGCCGCCACTGGTGCTTAGTCGATTTGCAGGAGATAACCTTCAACTGCGGTAATCCGGGTGTGAAGAGGGTGTGGTTATACCGTTCGTCAACTCATCAAGGAGACAGAACTGCCAAACCATCGTTAAGAATAACATCAATCCATTCTACTTGAAAAAGAAGAGTTGGACTGTTATTGTTATTCATCAACAATTGTCATAAGGAAGAAGATCGTTTGAGAGACCATCCTACATATTCATTGACTTCCACCAATACAAACTCCGAACTGTATTACCGTCGCGTCCGAGAATTCACCGATGAAGTTCTTGACCATGCTTCCGAATCATTACTACCGGCGGTGAGAGACTTCATGGATTATCTTCGCATTAATCGCCTTGAAAACCTGCGGCGCAGCGAGGAGTATTTCCTCGAGCTGCTGAGCTTTCGTCTCCTCTGGAATTCCTACGGCGGATACGCACTGGCTGTTCGCCGAGCGCCATTTGTTCTTCTGGCACGCAGGTCAGAGTGGCGCAAGCGGCATCAGCCGTGGAAACCGATGATCGATCAAATCCGCGGAATCCTGATGACACTCTTTCTCTACCCGCAACGGGGCGAGCAGCGCCCTTCATCCCTCCCCACGCTGTACGATGTTGACTGGCTCTGTCTATGGCTTGAAGCCACCGGCGAGTTTAGTGAACAGGCACTTCGGTTTGTCCGATGGCGCGGATTTTGGGCAACCCAATCGGCGGCATCCCGGGCAGAATTTGGCGCTGCAGCATTCAGGTTCACCACATGGTTTAGTAAGCGTTCAGAAGAGGTCCTCGGTGAGTACACAACAAGTGTTGATGCATTTCTTCTGAATACCCGGCACCATTATCGCTGGCTCGAAGACCGTGTGCAATGCACTCGAAGAAAAATAGAGTACCATCTCAATATGCTCGGCGCTGAAATTATGAACCGCGCTTTCCGTAATGATTTCAACAGTACAGAAACCAAAGCAGTGCTTCTCCCGGGCTGCATGCGCAGCCGGTCTGATAAAGAGTGCAAAGCAATCCGCACACTGGAAGGGCTCCGCTGCGAAGATTGTCTTCCTCAGTGCAGCGTCAACCGGATTCGGGAGATGGGAAAAAAACAACACTTCGAGGTCTACCTTATTCCTCATGCTTCTGACTTTTCCCTCTGGTCGCCGAAACCGGGAAACCCTCGCAGGGGCGTTGTCGCTGCGGCGTGTGTGACAACCCTTGTTGAGGGGGGATGGGAACTGAAGCGGTACGATGTGCCCGCTCAATGTGTTCTCCTGGATTACAGCGGTTGCAAGAAACATTGGGATTGCGAGGGAACCCCCACGGCATTGAACATTCGTGAATTGAAACGCATACTTGTTAATGCAGGCCTATCATAACCACGCTGAATGGGTGCGGTCATTCTGTACGACAACACGCTCTGGATCGATCATCATGGATTCTGTTGACATCATCGTTGGAGATATTCAGGAGAAACAGCGTAGAAGCACCGGGCGTATTGTCCTCGCCATCGATGGGGCTGGTGGTGCCGGAAAATCAACTGTTGCCCGACTCATACGGGAGCGGTTGATACAGGTATCGATTGTTGCAATGGACGATTTCTATCGGCCTCTCAACCCGGATGTGCGTCTTCAGATGTCCTCTGAACAGAGATATCAGAACTTTTTCGACTGGCAGCGGTTACGCATGCAAGTACTCGAAGACATTCACCAAAAAAAATCAATCCGGTTTCAACAATATGATTGGGCTGGAAACGATCTTCATGATTGGACTGAGATGGAGCTCTGCCCGGTAGTTGTTGTCGAGGGGATCTACGTGCTCAGACCGGAACTGCGGCCTTATTACGAGAGTTCTGTTGTCATCAAAGCGTCACAGGATAGTTGCGTTGCCCGGCTTAGGTCACGCGGTAATTCTGATGAAGAGATTCGAATGTGGCAGGAAGCTGAGGCATGGTACTTTTCACACATCAAACCGCATGAATATTGCGATTTCATCATCCCGGGAGAGTAAAAGAACAGGCACAACAACCGTTCAAAGGAGCATGACCATTGAAATTCAGAGTATCCATTCTTCGTGTAGCCATATTGGTGATTCTCATTACCGGGTCTACCAATGCATAAACAAACAAGGTCACTGAGAAGTATCTCCAGAAAGAGATATCACGAGGAAGGCAGTATGTTCTCGTTCTTCTTAAACAAGGAACGAATCAATCGCTCGATTCCGCTGCTGTTGTAGCCTATCAGGAGAAACACCTGATGAATCTCTTTATGCTGAAACAGCAGGGAAAACTTCCGCTGTTCGGGCCGATTGCAGAGGAGAGCACTCTCAGAGGAATTTGCATCTTCAATGTTGCCGACAAAGCTGCGGCAAGAAAATTGATTGAGGCAGATCCGTTTGTGAAATCCGGAGCGTTAGCCTATGAGATTTACGACTGGTTTGGATTACCGGGAGATGTCTTGCCCGCAGAAAAAAAGAAATGATTCTAGAACGTCCTTATCGGTTCCGGTTGGGGATCTATCGCTGTCTTGAATTGTCCCTGCTACTCGTTTTATTTATGCAGGTAATGAATGGACAGAGCATCAGCTATGCCGGATTCCGTGCATCGCGAATTCTCAACAGCTATCCAAACCGTCAATTTCCCTCTCCGCAGTATTGGTCGAACACAGCAGGGACAATTGCATCAAAATTTCCCGGATCATCACCGGCGGGCATCTGGATTGTCAGCCTGTACATCAGCAACGGCACAACGCAATTTAACTTTCCGTCGAACGGCGCCTCTCTTCCGTACGTCAATTTTATCTCAACCGATCAAAATGAATCCTATCTCAAGCACTTCGACACGACAGGTGTGCGTGTCTGGCTTCAGGTCGAACCGGGCGAGGCGAATATCGACACGCTGATTTCACTGGTCCTGAACCGCTACAAACATCATCCATGCGTCCTCGGGTTCGGGGTGGATGTGGAGTGGTATAAAAACAATTCCAAGATTACCGATGCTTTGGCTCAGCAGTGGGAAGAAAAAGTAAAATCCATCGATACCAGTTATACACTTTTTCTGAAGCATTACGGCCGAAGCTGGATGCCGCAGGTGTATCGGGGGAACATTCTTTTCGTGGATGACAGTCAGGACTTTTCCTCCTCCTCAACCCCGCTTAACTATATGGTGAATGAGTTCAAAGCGTGGGGAGCCTTGTTTGCTCCGAACAAGGTTGCCTTTCAGTACGGTTATGCGGCAGATTCTGTCTGGTGGCGATCGTATGCCGATCCATTGAAGACCATCGGCGATGCCCTGCGCTCTGCCATTCCGACGACAGAGGCATTGTTCTGGGTAGACTTTACAATTGCAAAACTCTTCCCCATTACTGACGTTCATCAACAGAATACACTGCCGACTCTGTTCTCTCTGAAACAGAATTTCCCTAATCCTTTCAATCCGGCAACAACAATCAAATTTCAAATTCCAACACGAGCATTTGTTTCTCTTATTGTCTATAATCTTCTGGGGAAACAGGTAGAGACGCTGCTGACGGAAGATCTGCCGCCAGGTGAATATTCGAAACAATGGAATGCTTCCGGTTTACCGAGTGGTGTATATTTCTATCGGCTTCAGGCAGGAGTGTTCGTCGAAACAAAGAAGCTTGTGGCGGTGAGGTAGAGAAGCCTCAGAGCGGGAGTTACCGATTCTCTGCTAAAGAAACCGTAGATTTGAAATGCAATTTCTGTATATTTCCTCGGGTAATGCAAAAACCGAATTCACTATTCACTTTGCTGCTCAATCAGCAACAAGAGGTCTGATCATGAAGGAGGACTCCTTGATCGCACACAATTTCCGTCCCAGAATCCTTCCGCTCCTTCTCGGACTTTTCTTTCTTCAGGCAGCAACTGTATTTTCTCAGCGCTTCGATGTTCCAAAAACCACCGGCTCGTACTGGTTCAAGGGAAACACCCATACACACACAACAAAGAGCGACGGCGATTCACCTCCTGAGGTTGTTACGCAATGGTATAAAAGCCATGGATACAACTTCTTGGTCCTTTCCGATCATAATACGCTGACCGATACATCCTCGTTGCCATCCTTTATAGATTCAACGTTTATTCTTATTCGCGGCGAGGAACTTACAACGAGCGCTAAAAAGAAACCTGTTCACGTCAATGCTCTGAACATACAACAGCGTATCGATCCACGAAAAGACAGTATCCTTGTCCGCTCGCTTCAATTGAATGTCGATGCCGTCCGTGAAGCCGGCGGGTTACCGCATATCAATCATCCAAATTTCTGCTGGGCATTCGATCAGAAAGAGTTGGCGAATGTACGAGGCTATTCGCTTCTGGAAATATTCAACGGCCATCCGGAAGTGCATAACCTTGGAGGCGGTAATTCACCAAGCGTTGAAGCAATGTGGGATCAGCTACTGAGCCGTGGAATGAAAATATATGGCCTTGCAACAGACGATGCCCATAATTTTTCCGGTGAATTTTCCCGCACCCGTGCCAATCCCGGCCGCGGTTGGATTGTTGTACGTGCCGACAACCTGGAGGCGAACGAGTTGATGCAAAAACTTGAGGCTGGGCAATTCTATGCCAGCACGGGGGTAGAGCTCAATCAGGTTCGCATAGCACCGAAACAGATGGAAGTTCAGATTCGTCAGAAAAAGGATTTTAAATACACCACCGAATTCATAGGAACAAACGGCAGGGTGCTGGCAACAGTAAAAACGAATCCTGCCGCTTATACCCTGCGTGGTTCAGAGAAGTACGTGCGGGCACGCGTTGTCGATTCGGGAGGAGCGAGAGCATGGGTTCAGCCGGTGTTTGTAATAGCGCAATGATGTTTTTTCCCCATCTATGTTACATAGAATACCTATTTTGGGAGTTGACTATAAAGCGAACTCACGGACTGTCATTCCGGCAATCTTTTAGCCGGAATCCAGATGAATGTTAAATCAATGCACTGGACACCGGATTGAAGCCCCGCTGTACGGTTCCGCTTCTCAGGAATCCCGCATCTGCGGAATCCCAAAGAACGGGAGATACCGTCAAGCGGCACATTCCGGTGTGACACATCGTATTTTTTTAGGCAGCCTCATTAGAGATAAAATTTTTCCGTGTTAACCATTGCATCAAAAACAGTCAAGCTGACAACAACAATTCCTATAATGACCATGCGACGACTGCTCCCATTACTGTTTTCCATAACCTGTTTTGCTCAAACCAACGATACCGCTCTTCTCCACAGCAGAATTGACTCACTCTTTCAACAAGAAATAGATACCACCGGCCCAGGCTGCGCAATTCTTATTCAACGCGGCAACGATATTCTCTACGAGAAGAGTGTTGGCCTTGCTGACTTGACGACAAAAGAGAAGTTTACCGCCAACACTGTCTCCAATCTCGGATCCATCTCGAAAACATTCGTTGCCTACGGTATTCTTCTCCTCAAAAATCAGGGAAAGCTCTCGCTTGACGATAACATCCTCAAGTACTTCCCGGATTTTAAAAACAAGGAGATTGCACAAAAAGTTAAACTCAGACATTTATTGACGCATACTTCCGGTTTACCCGACAGCAGGAATGTCGACAGCGACAGCATTTTCTACCTGACAGCAAACGATGAACAGAATTTCGCTCCGCTGAAGTTGACCGACACCATGGAGTTTGAGCTGGGCACGCGGTGGAATTACTCGAATCCCGCCTTCAACGGTCTCGCATTGATTATTGAAAATGTGAGCGGCATGAAATGGCAGAAATTCATCGAAGAGAATATTTTCAGACCGGCCGGCATGCAAGACAGTAAAATTACCGATGGAGCATACCCCTCACACGGTGTTGCCCATGGATACCGGCTTGTCAATGGCGCCTACATCGAGTACGACTATGGAGAGTATCCAACATTCAACGCCTCTGGAAATGGCGGCGTCTGGAGTTCGATTAACGACCTTCGGAAGTATTACCATGCAATGAAGAATGCTTCATTTCTCGATAAGAAGACCATTGCACTTTCTCAAACACTCTGGCGGCCGGAGCACTGGCAAGACTCTCTTCCGCCCCGTAATGGGTTCTCCTGGTTTGTCACCGAAAAAACCGACACAACAAATTTTCTTACGGTCCATCACAGCGGAGAGCAGGCAGGATTTACGGCAATGATGATGATGGTGCCAGAAACTGATGTTCTTCTACTCTTTGAATCGAATGCTGTCGAGCACTATGCTCTCTATCGAAAGATTGAGAAGCTGCTTCGAAGCATGGGACAGTTATAAACAATGTCGCGGCATTCTTCATGGAGCGGCTTGAATTCTTTACCCACATTCCTCTCACCTCAGTTGTGGAGGTCAATTATGAAAATTTCATTTTGTGCTCTTGGGACTCTTGTTCTGTTCGCATTCTTCATTCATCGTTCATTCTCTCAGGACTTTTCCAGTTTAGCAGAAATAAAACCCGGCCGATCTCGCGCCGTGACATCAACTGATCCGAGTCCAAATGGCAATGCAGACCGGATCAAGTACATTGCACCGGGTGAAACCAAAGTTCTCGCAGATATCAAGGGGCCGGCGACCATCCGCCACATCTGGTTGACATTCAACGATGCCCGTCCGAATTGGCTTGAAGCAGGGGGTTCTGCGCGTCCGGATGAAATGATCCTCCGCATGTACTGGGACGAGAGCAAGCAGCCTGCAGTTGAAGCACCGCTTGGGGATTTCTTTGGTGCCGGATTTGGACTGCGACGCGAACTTAAATCTCTTCCCGTACAAGTGGAAGGGGGCGACGGCTATAACTGCTATTGGCCCATGCCGTTCGCCAAACGCAGCCTTATTACCGTGACAAACGAAAGCCGCAAGAATGCCCGCAGTTTCTATTATCAGATCGACTACACCGAGGAAGAGAAACTTCCCGAGAAATCCGGTTATTTTTGCGCTCAGTACAGAAACGAGTTTCCGGAACAATTAGGGACCGACTATCTTATCCTCGATGCCGAGGGTGAGGGCCAGTATGTTGGTACGGTGATGTCTGTTCGCTCGCGGAGCCCGTTTTGGTTTGGCGAAGGTGATGCAAAATTTTATATCGATGGCGATAAACAACCAACGATAAAGGGAACAGGCACAGAAGATTATTTTCTCATGGCCTGGGGATTGAACGAAACACAGTTTCCCTATTTCGGCTGCACCTTTATGGGTAACGATTTTGAAGATTTGGGTGTACAGTATTGCCTCTATCGCTGGCACATTGCCGATCCGGTACGCTTCACCAGGTCGATCCGATTTGCAATTGAGCACACCGGCTGGATCACCGGTGATGAAACGGAAAGTGGCAAGGTGGAAGGACACGTGGAACGAGAGGACGATATAGCATCGGTAGCCTTCTGGTATCAGATTGGCCAGCCAAAACGCTTTACGACACTGCCGCCTCTCTCAGAGCGATTGCTTCCCAATCTCGATGTGATCCTTGAGGGAAAGGCCATGCAACCCACAGCCCGGCATTCACCCGGTGTGATTGAACTTCAAAAAGGATACGACTGGACGGGTGAGGGCCAACTCTTCTTCATGCCTTCGACCGATGAGCCGGTTCTTGAGGTCAGTTTCAATATCGAGAAGGAAGAATATCGCGGACTACTTCTTCGTTGCACGTTTGCTGAAGATTATGGCATCTACCGGATATTTCTCGACGGCAAAAATGTTCGCCAGCCTGATGATTATATGACCGGCCAGAAAATACAGGACGTTGATTTCTTCGCAAAGGATTTAACCGTCAAGGAGATCTATCTTGGCAGCTTCAAACTATCACCGGGTAAGCACACCTTGCGGTTTGAATGCGTAGGTCGTAATCCGCTTTCAAAAGGGAAGTATCTTGGTTTCGATTCTGTCAGATTGAGGGAGCACTGGGACAAGAAACGAAAGCTGCTTCAGTAAAAGTGAAAATCTCGAATTCATGTTAGGGGCAGACGACTAATGGGCATTTCTCTCGAACCGCTGGCAAATATCCGGATCAGGCATGAATTTAAACCGGGCGATCTCGGACGCTTGATTGAACATCATGGTCTATTGTACTTACAGGAGTATGGTTTTGACACAACATTCGAAGCCTATGTCGCAAAGCCGATGGCGGAGTTTTTACTGACACAGACTTCGCGTGAGCGGATCTGGCTTGTCGATTCCGATGGCATACTGATGGGTTCGATCGCCATCGTGCAGCACAGTGATACCGATGCACAGCTTCGCTGGTATCTGCTTCATCCATCGCTGCGGGGTAAAGGACTCGGTACGAGACTCATGCAGGAAGCAATTGCCTTCTGCCATGAACAGGGGTATCAAAGAATATTTCTCTGGACTGTGAACACTTTGACCGAGGCGGCGCGTGTCTATACAAAATCTGGATTCCGGCTTACTGAAGAGCAGACACACACCATCTGGGGTTGTCAACTGACAGAGCAGCGGTATGTTCTTGAATTGTAATTACCCAGCTCTGATGGAAATTCAAAAATCAAGAAGTAAAAATTAAAATAACAAAGTAAATTGGAAAATGTTATTAACACGATATCGTCGTTGATGCTTCACTCGTCATGCCTGTATACATTGCTGGTTAATAATAATATCAACCATTGGGTCTAAAGATGAGCATGATGGTTTTCGTTGCGCTGAATAGTGTCTGCCTGGTATCATTTATATTTTTGCATTGTCATTTTGCTTTTTCCACTTTACTTTTTGATATCAAAATCACGTATCAAGATAGAAGGAATACAACCTTCTCGATAGAACTCGACAATTGATGGACTTAAAGAACTACACCGAAAGAGACCTAACGTACAGCATGGTTGAAGCGAACATTTATCCAGTCATGCTTGCAGTACCGATTGTTCTTGTGCTGGGCACGCTCTATCTTCTCGTCTGGAGCGACACAATGAGAGTTCCTGCTCTTGCCCGTTCAATAGGGGATTCATTCGGCCTGGGGATCATGCTTGCGTTGTTTATCGTTGGCATTATTGTCCATGAGCTACTCCATGGATTTGTGTGGGCGTTGTTCAGTGCAAATAAATTTAAGAGCATCCGGTTTGGAATTGTCTGGCACGTTTTGACTCCCTACTGCCACTGTGTTGAGCCGATGACCGTCAGGCATTATCGGCTTGGCGCTGTTGCTCCATGTCTTGTATTAGGAGTTGCACCATCGCTCATGGGAATTGTCTCCGGACATGTGGGAGTATTTCTTTACGGCGTTCTCTTTACTATTGCCGCCGGCGGTGATCTGTTGATCCTCTGGGCATTGAGAAAAGAACATCCGGAAACACTTGTTCTCGATCACCCCACGCGCTGCGGCTGCGCAGTCTTTGATCCGATTGATATGTCTCTCGTAAACCAGTCGGAGAAATAACCTCATCCATATCACTTCATTCACAACTGAGAAAGGACTTACCGCTATGCCAACACCAACATCCGATTTACTGACTGCAGGAGCTATCGCACAAGAGCTCGGCGCACCCCCTGCGAAAGTAAAGAAAGCTATCCAGGAATTAAAGCTTAAGCCGAAAGCGAAGAAAGGCGCGTGCAGTTATTATTCCAAAGACATTGTACCAAAGATTAAAGCTGCTTTGAAGTAAGTATTAGCTGCCAAACACAATAAACAGGGTTGAACTCCTACGGAGTTCTCATCCCTTTTTAGGTGAGGATATTATAAACGTGCTACTCCTAACGGGGCCGTGTCATCAAACTATTCAATTTTCATTTACTTTTGATGACCAGAGAACAATAGTCGACCCCGTAGGGGTCGTACGTTTGTAGCTTCTAAATATAGCAGGACATCCAACTCCGGAGGAGTTGAACTCTGCAACTACGTCCAATCAAATCGCTTTCGTGATATTCCGTTAATTTCTTTATCATTCTGAATACCTTATGGATCCCTTCTATCAACCAATCCGCTTCGATGTTGTCGCCGACCTGTACGATATATATGTTCAGGTCGACTTTGACCTGGCGTTCTTTCTCCAGGAAACTCAGTCTGTCCGTGGAAACGTGCTTGAACTCGGCTCTGGAACCGGGCGACTTTCAATTCCTCTTCTGCGGGCGGGAGTCAGTCTTACCTGTGTCGATTACTCCCCAAAGATGCTCGATGTCCTGGAACAAAAATTAAGACAACACAACTTGTCGGCTCGTGTACACAAGATGGATATGGCCGAACTCTCTCTGACTGATCGTTACCAACTCATCTTCATTCCGTTTCACTCGTTTGCCGAGGTTCTCGAGAGGCCGCGTCAGCAATCAACGATAGAACGTATTTACAATCATCTTACAGAAGGGGGAGAATTCATTTGCACACTTCACAATCCGATCATACGTCAAAAGTCTCTTGATGGTGCGCTCAAGCTGCTCAGGGAATATCCCCTCGCATCCGGCGGTTCCCTTATTGTTCGGTACCAAATGCAGTACGATGCCGCCTCCCGCATTGCCCACGGACATCAATTCTATGAACGCTATGATGCAAAGAAGAACCTTGTTGATGCCAGAACTCTTGATGTCAATTTCTATCTCTTTTCAAAACAGGATTTTGAAGAGATGGTATACTCGACAGGATTTAAGCTCGCTGCACTCTATGGCAACTACGACCACTCCGGTTTCGACGAAACGACCAGCCCTTTTATGATCTGGAAACTTAAACGATCATCTTCATAGAAGTCTGAGCGAAAAACCCAACCACTGCGCCAGAGCGCACCTGTCCGCCATATTTTTGGCGGATCAGCCTCTGGCTGAAAAGGACGCTCTGCTTGGCAGCAGGCCGGTACGTACACAAAAATAATTTCTTCTTTTCTTCCAATCGTCAATCGCAAATCTTCAATTCTCAATTTCTTCTCATTGCTTTTCCTCCAACCATCTTCTACCTTTCGAACATCGTTTACTACAACTATGAGGGCAAGGCCATGAATGTTTTGCGAGAAGATCACGAACCGCCGCTTGCAACCGCACAATGGGGCTGGCGCTACCATCACCTTGGAATCCCGACAACAATCCCGGTTCCAGGCGAGAATTATATTCCTCATCTTAAAATCTACGTCTCAGGTTTTAGCACAAGCCCTTTCGGTATCGAATGGATGCGATTCGACGACGATTGCCCAATCTCCGAATTGGTCAGGACTGTCCCTCATATCGCATTTGAAGTCGATAATTTGGAAGCCGCCCTTCAACAATCCGACTTTGAGATTATGACGGCAATGACAATTCCCTCCGAGGGAGTCCGTGTTGCGATGATAAAACATCATGGGGCACCGATTGAACTGATCGAATTTCAAAAATAACGATTTCCCAAAAGCATGCCGACTATGCATTGCATTAGAAGGATTTTATTTATGAAGACATTGTACGGTTTTATCCTGTTACTCATTCTTCCTCTCGCTCTGATTGCCCAATCCAAAACAATGGGGCCTCTCTGGATTGCACCTGGTCAGGCAGGACAGATAAAAGATCTATCTCCGTGCCCAATATTCCGTTCGTCCTTTTCGCTTAGCGATCGACCAATTGCGGGGACGGTTCGTGTGATCGGGCTTGGCCACTACGAGTTGACGTTGAACGGGAAACGTGTCGGTGAATCGCTCATCAACCAGCCATGGTCGCAATACAACAAGACGATTTACTGGCAGGAGTTCGACCTCCGTCCGCTTCTGAAAAAGGGAGAAAATGTGTTCGGCGTGATGCTCGGAAATTCCTTTTGGAACGTCACCGCAGCGAACGACCCGATGCGATTCGTAAAGACGGATGCTATGCCGAATTTCTCCGAGGGCAAACCCCATCTGCTCTGGCTCGAAGCACGGATTAAAACGGCTGCGGGTAAAGAAATTGTTATCACCAGCAACGAGCAATGGAAATGGAACCATGGCCCTCTCACATTCTCACACATCTATGCCGGCGAGGACTTCGATGCACGTCTTCTTCCTGCAGGTTGGGACATGCCGGGATTTGAAGATAAGGAATGGAATCCGGTCGCCGTCGTTCCCGCACCATCAGCTTCGCTGGTTGCCTACACCGGACCTTTGATGAAGGCGTTCGAGATATTCAAGCCAACAACAATAAAAAATCCGAAGCCGGGAGAATATACATACGTCTTCTCGCAGAACTGTTCAGCACTGCTTCGCTTTACTGTTCAGGGAAGATCGGGAAACAAAATCCGCTTCAAGCCTTGCGAGTATATGGATTCAACCGGACATGTGAAGTTCACGTACACCTGGGGGACAAACAAAGATATCTGGCACGACTATACGCTGCGCGGCGGCGGGCCAGAGTCACATCAGATTCTCTTTTGTTATGAAGGATGTCAGTATGTCGGCGTTACAGGCGCTGTGCCGGAAGGAGCGCCGAATCCCGACAAGCTGCCCGTGATTAAGAAGCTCGAACTTGTGCATGTCCGCACCGCAAATCCAATTGCCGGATCATTTACCTGCTCCAGCGATCTGCAAAATGGTGCATATCGTTTAATCGATTGGTCAATCCGATCGAATATGAGCTATGTCGCTACCGATTGCCCACATCGCGAAAAGAATGGCTGGCAGGAAGAAAACTGGCATATGGCGAGAGCGATGAGTTACGCATTTGACATACAGCATTGGTTCAGAAAAATTGCAGGCGATTTAAGCGACACGCAGCTTCCCGACGGACACATTCCAACAAACTGTCCAAATTACCTGGTGGGCATCCCTCCTCACGGTTATTGGAATGAAGCACCTGAATGGGGAATTTCCGGTGTCCTTGTGCCATGGCATCTCTATGAGTGGTACGGCGATAAGGAAGCACTGAAAAAAAATTTTGTCAGTATGCAAAAGTATGTGGACTACCTCTCATCACAGGCAAAGGATGGAATTATTACAAGCAATCTTGGTGATTGGTACGATTATGGGCATGGAAAGGGAGACGGCCCTTCGCAATGGACACCAAACGAGTTGAGTGCAACCGCGATTTGGGCTCTGGGTGCAAAAACCGTAGCGGACGCGGCGAACGTTCTCGGCAAGTCTGCGGAAGCTGCAACGTACGATCAACTTTTCAAGAAGATTAAAGCAGATTTTCAGCGGCACTTCTATGATCCGGCAACGAAAACATTGAAGAACAAAGGTTCGTGCCAGGCGGGACACAGTGCTGCACTATGTATTGGACTTGTTCCCGAAGAAGACCGGCCCGCGGTGCTGCAGGCGATTGCGAATGATCTTGAACAACGGAACTGGCAGCAAACGGTGGGCGAGGTGCTGCAGGTCTTCTTTATTAGGGCTCTTGCAGAAGGCGGACGGAACGATGCGCTCCACCGCGTCTACAGCCGTGAAAACCGCGGAAGCTACGGCTACATGGTGAAGCAGGGATTTACAACGCTGCCTGAAAGCTGGGATGCGCGGCCCGGCACAGGAAACAGTATGAATCATTTCATGTTAGGCCATTTAATGGAGTGGCAGTACGCGTACATTGCCGGCATTCGTCAACAATCCGGAAATGTTGGATGGAAGAAAGTGCTGATTGCACCGAATCCCGGTGAACTTGAGAGTGCCTCCGCTAAATTTAAAAGCCCTTCCGGGACAATTTCAGTTCAATGGAAACAAACGAAGAGCACATTCACCATGGATGTTACCATACCGAAGGGAGTGCAGGCAGAAGCGCTGCTTCCGAACGGTGAGCGTTACCGTTTGAAAGAAGGGACTATGCAGTTGACTTCGAAAAAGTAATTTGATGTTAGAAGTCTGTCTTTTGACTGTGTAAGTCATTGGAAAAAGACGGACTTCTGTTTCTAGTTTTGGATTTTATTGAATCCTTCCCTACATTTTCTGAGATTCACTATAGTACCAACATAAAGGAGAACTTATGCAAAAAACACTATCTCTCTTGGCCATTTTGCTGTTTGTGCTTGTATCTCCCGCAATCCTCAACGCACAGGTGACAATTCAAGTCGGTGCAGGCGCTGGTATTGGCATGCCTGCCGGTGATTATAAGGGTGCAACCACAGAATACTATGCCGGAAATAATTATGGCATGGGCAACGGAATAAATTTCCATGCAAAAGCACGCCTGGGATTGATCGGATTCAGACTTACGGGCGAGGTCGATTACACCAGCTACAGCAACAGCGGCGATGCGGAGGCTGGCAAAGGAACACTTGATGTGAAGCATAAAATTTTGGCCTTCCGAGTTGGACCGGAGTTTCATTTAAGTCTGCCCCTTGTGCCGGTAACGCCGTATCTTGGCGCAAATGTTGCCCTGAATACGTTCAGCGGCGAGACATCGTTTCAGGGTGTTGCGCGGGTACCAAGCCAGACCTTCACCATGGAATCTGCATCGCGCATCGGCGTTGGATTTTCCGGAGGTGTGATCTTGAAAGCCGGCCTCTTCATGACACTCGACCTGAATGCGTCGTATCACTTGATGAACATCAGCGGCAAAGAGTGGAAGGATATTAATCCAATTACCGATCAACGGCTCGATACCTACCTGGCGTTGAATGATGAACAAGACCCGCAATATAAGTCAGGTGATGTAAATCATGTTATCGGGAATGCTCGTTCGATCAACGCCATGCAATTCCGTGCGACATTGATGTTTGGATTATAGCTTTCTTCCACGTTTCTATCACGGCAGAGCCGTGACAGCAGGGTGAAATATTTTTTATTGTGTTCCCCGAATGCTTCTATCGGGGATCTGAAAAATAGATCCTTCAATGCAATGCAATTGGCCGATAACAGGCTGGCTGCGTTAGCAAGGTGATTACTGAATTATATGGTGATACTACGATCGAGAACGTCCATCATAAAATGAAAGAGATAGCTTTAATGAGCCGAATAATCACTTTTGTGCTATTTTTGTTCCTCCCAATTTTTCTTTTCGCACAGAAGTCGATGCTCATGCCTCCCTACTTGCAGGCAGTTACCACGACCAGTGTTTATGCCCTCATTGAAAGCTCAACAATAGATACTGTCTCTGTTGAGTACGGTAAAACGGGCCAGTATGGTCAGCTTGCACGAACCGAATCAATTGAGCAAACGGTAAACAAGACCTACGTGCACAACGTGAAACTCACAGGGCTTTCTCCAAACACCGAATACCGTTATCGTGCACGTCAGAATAAAGATACTTCGCTCCCTGCATCATTCCGGTCAGCAGTTCTTCCCGGCATGAATTTCCGTTTTGCCTTTTTTGCCGACTGCCGAACCAACACCGACATTCACGATCTTATTGCGGCGCGCATTTCTCTTCATCAGCCGGTCGTGTCTCTCTACGGCGGAGATCTTTGCTTTAAATCGACGTATGAATCGTACAAGGAACAATTCTTCCGGCCAAATCAGCAAGCACTGATTGCGCAGGTCCCGTTCTTTAATGCTGTCGGGAATCATGAGGGTTGGAAAGAAAACACGAAGGCTTTCACACAGGCACCGCAATCCAACTCCGGTACACAGGATTACTACTCCTTCGACTATGGCGACATGCACGTCCTTGTGCTGAATACCGAGATTGCCTATGACTCAGAAAGCCCTCAATATACATTCGCACAACAGGACCTCTCCTCAACAACAAAACCATGGAAGGTTGTCGTCGCACACAAGCCTGCCTATTGCAAGGGAGGGCATGGTGAAGAGAAGAAAATGATCGAGATGACGACAAAGGTCTTCGAACCGAATAAGGTTAACCTGTACCTTGGCGGACATTCTCACTTCTACCAGCACAACTTTGTGAATGGCATTCATCATCTGGTAATCGGCTCCGCCGGCGCTCCATTGTATACACCGGTCAATACCTCGTATACTCTCGCCTCAGCGAAGTCGTACTGTTACAGCATTGCCGATGTCTCTCCGAAAGAGTTTAATCTTCTCATTTATAATGAGAAGGGGGAACAACTGGACCGGGTGTATTTGAAGAAGTAGGTTTCCCGCGTGGGGTAATGGTTGTTCCCGAAAAGGTTCAACTCCTACGGAGCGGGATTAATTTCTCTTTTATTATTACATACGTACGACCCCTACTGGATTGACAGTAGTTCTTGATTCTTTTATAGCTCCGTAGGAGCTACATGTTTGTAACTCTCCTCTTAGAACAATATTTGAACTCCGTTAGGAGTTCGACCTTTTTCGGTTGTCAGCAGATTTGTCCGCCGTCTTTCGCGCTTTTTGCGTCCGCCATTTTTTGGGCGGATTGGCGGAGCTCCTCGCCAGAGGCGAGTCTATCGACCTCCCAACGTTTGCGTTCATTCAGACCTTCCGAAGGTTATACGGAGGTCTCATAGAGCCTTCGGAAGGCTCAAGCATTTAGACCTAACAGTTCGCTAAAGACAGGGTCTTAGTGAAGCGAACGGCTAGATACCTATGCTAATCTAACATTAATTTTTGCTCCCACCACAGCAACTTTTTGCTTCTTCGATTGTCTTCATGCAAATTTGATGGCGCAGTCCAGAACCGGAAGGATGCTCATGGACTCTCTATCCGATGCACAGCTTGCCGAAGAGTTGAAGCTTGCCAGTTCCGAAGCATTCCAGGAGCTCTACGGGCGGTATAAACAGCAGATCTTTTACTTCTGTCTGAAATTGACGAACAATCAGGCACAGGCAGAAGATGCCGCACACGACACGTTTTTGAAAATGTTCGGCAATATCAACACGCTGACAAACACCGATTCATTTAAACCATGGCTGTATACGATCGCACGGAATCAGGTCTATAATCTTTTCGCCAGGAAACAGACGGATGGATTAAACGGCAAGGCAGAGCCCTGGGATCCGGAAACGCCGCTTCATCTTTTGGAGGAGCAGGAACAAACAGAGGCGATTGCATTATGCCTCAACGCTCTCAAGCCGGAATATAAAGAGGTCCTTTTCTTGCAGGCGTATGAAGGATTGTCCTACACAGAAATCGCTGTTGCAACAGGAGCAACGGAGAGTTCAGTAAAATCTCGATTATTCAAGGCGCGGAAAGCGCTTGCCGAGAAGTTGAAACACTATTTTTAACCGGAATGCTTTCGACGGAGGAATCTATGAATCACGAACAGGTTCAACAATTGATCAGCGGGTACATTGATAACGCGCTGAGCGACCGGGAATCGGCGGCATTATTCACACACCTCGGCCAGTGTGCTGATTGCCGAAGGGTGCTGCGTACAGCGGGTGCTGTTCGGTCATACCTTGCCGATGTTGATCTTGGTACCGTGCCGACTTCTCTCGATCGTCGTGTCTTCAGTAGTTTCCAGGCAGCACGCGCAGTAAGACCGCAAACAATTAATGCCAATCTCTTCTGGTTCAAAAATATATTGATGCCTGTACCGGTTGCAGCATCAATTGCAGTACTTCTAATTGTGGGCAGCCTGCTGCTCTCACCCGCGATTTTCTCCGGTGAACGACGCGAAGAGACAACGAATACCGAACAGGCAGAACAACCCGAAGTACCCTACTGGCAACAAACCATTCCATTACGCTAAGAGGTCCTCTATGCAACAGGAACCTTCAACAATCAAACTAACTCTGGATCTTTCCATTACGATTATCTGGCTGACAATTGGAGTGGCCCTGTGCTCGCTTGGGTTTATTCTTCCCGAAAATTCAAGCGAGATCTGGCCTGCACTTGATGCGGCGGGTATCGCGGCAATAGCGTTTCTCCTGGTGCTTCTCGTGTACGTACTGCGAAAGCCAATTTCACCAAAGCTTCGTTTTATTATGATTCTAGGATTTTTTCTTTTCGCAGGTTCAGTTTCATATGTCTGGATGAGCACCAAACAGCGAATACTTGCAGGTCAACATTTTGTGGCTCAAACAAGAAGACCAATAGCAGAAGGTTACAGTTATTACAAGGCTTCTGAATATCTTCTTAGACCTCTAAAAGAATACCACCAACAGCGATCTCAGAAAAAGAAAAGTCTTGGTTCAATATTTCAAGAGATCTACCCAAACACATACGCCGGCTCCCATCTCTATCAACCAGGAAATTATGATCCAATGGCGGAGGTTATCATTCACTCCGTTACTCCCGACACCATTGTTTTACAATCACGGGTTATCAACCCGTATGCACATAGAGCAAGGCCATTTGTAATAAGTAATTCACCCAATCTCATAAAAATCCAATTTACGCTTACAGCGAAAGGGATTTCCTATGTCTCCGAGCTCTGAAGAAGTGCCTCGAACTGAAACGGGAAAGGAAGAATGCTTTCTGCATCCTTTGGTTCCCCGCCTATTGCTTATCACTCTGATTGTATTCGCTGCCATTTTTAACTTTACCGCTGGAAAAGGCCGGTACAATTATAATTTCCGGGACTATTTTGATTTCTTCAAAGGAGCGGAAAACAGTGTTTTCTTTCCCTGGGCACTTGCAGCGAAAACAACGTCCAATAACACTCAAAAACTGTGGCGTGGAGTAACACCGGACATTCCTCGACCGAGTGATCGTGTAAATATGTTTGTCGGAGTTCTTATTTCCACTGTACTCTGTCCAGCGATATTCCTTCTCGGATGGAGATCCCGTAGATTGAATAGAACGTCGGGCCAGCTATATAACTCCCTTTCGATCGCTTCAATCTTTTATGGATTTTCTTGTGCTCTCTTGATTTTATACTCCATCGTTGTTCCTATTATGGGTATTCATAATGAGTTGGGCTTGGAATCCGATCGTTCTGCCTATGAATATTTTACGAACAGAACCGAGCTCACTAAAGATGTTTATCGCATTGCCCTTGATGCAAATCAATACCGTGTTCTTCCTGCAGAGCTTGGCGGCGGTAATGGAAGCTTTAAAGGGTACCGGTTGCCGGAACACTTTACTGACCTAAGTTACGCTACTTATACTCTCATGGTCGAACAGAATTTTATTTTTATCAAAGCAACATCTCGTTCCAATCCTCTCTCTTTTATCGAGGCATCTCTGAATGAGCAGGGGAAGATTGTACCATCGTTTTTCTAAGAAGATACTCATCAAACAGGGGCACAACATTTCGAGGACAAGAAGATGAATCAGTCACAGCTATACACTTCTTTACTGCATTTTAACTGGCGGTGGATCATTGTTATCTATTGCCTTCTCATTCTTTTTCCTCTCACACTTACCTGTTTTTCATTCGGGTTTCCGTACGACAAATTAGAATATCGCTTATATACTGTTTGGCTCACATTCAGTGTTTGTACTGTGTGTCTCTATACCGGCTACCATTCGAGCTATGGCGCTATTCTAGAAGCCGGGGTGGCGGGACTTTTATTCACAGCGACTTTGCTTCTCTCTTTCAAAACACCCTGGGAATCGGATGCAAGCTATCTCTCTTTACGGGTCCGTGTTTCAATGTTCCTTCTTATCTATTTCAGCGGGATTCTCGGTGCGCTGATAGGCAGACTTTGGAAGATGAAAATGGAGAAGAGGGCACTTCAAGCTGCAGGTAAATTCTCTTCCTAAAAATCCTTAAAGGTCGGGAGCGGACTTGTCCGCCGTCTTTCGCGCCTTTTGCGTCCGCTATTTTTTTGGCGGATTGGCGGAGATCCTCGCCAGAGGCGAGTCTATCGACCTCCCAGCGTTTGGGTTCATCCAGACCTTCCGAAGGTTATACAGAGGTCTCATAGAGCCTTCGGAAGGTTCAAGTATTCAGATCTAACCGTTCGCGAAAAACAGGGTCTTTGTGTAGCAAACGGATGCAGATAGGAAGTCCGTCTTTTCCTACCGGTGGACCTGTGTAAAAAGACGGACTTCTCCTTTTCCGCAATAACTTTTTGCTTCTTTGTGACTCTTACTACAAATTGCAGTAACACCCCACGAGAAGGATGGTATCTTGGAGTCGCTCACAGATGAACAATTGGTCCGGAATCTGCAATGCGGCGTCGATGAGGCCTTTGAAGAGCTTTACAATCGGTACAAAAGAAGCATCTATGGGTTTTGCCTGAAGCTTACCGCAAACCGCCCCCTGGCAGAGGATGCCGTGCAGGATACGTTCCTCCAGATGTATCAGAATGTTGCCGGATTGAACGATCCCTCTCTCTTCCGGTCGTGGCTCTATACAATTGCACGGAACAGAGTGTACCGGCTCATTAGGAAGAATAAGAGCAACGGCAAAATTGAAGGCGAAAAGATTTGGGAAGAAGAGACACCGGCGAAGATACTTGAAACATGCGAGGAACACCTTGCCCTTTCCCAATGCCTGGATGCTCTGAAACCGGAGTATCGCGAGGTGCTGCAGCTGCGGGAATATGAGGATCTTTCCTATACCGAAATCGCTTCGGTGATCGGTGAAAAAGAAAATATTGTGAAGGCACGATTGTTTAAGGCCCGGCGTGCCCTGGCAGAACGAATGAGAAAATACTTTCAATAAGCGAGACCTTCCGAAGGTTCACATGGTTTCTGTGCGACCTTCGGAAGGTTCCAGGAGGAATACCTTGAACCACGAACACTATCAAGAACTTGTCAGCCTGTATTTCGACAATGCATTGAACGATACGGAATGTGCAGAGCTCTTTGCCCACCTCAGCCGTTGTGCGGAGTGCCGTTCATTGCTGCGCACAACTGGAAATATCCGGACATTGATGAAAGAGGATCTGCTGCCGGACACCTCTGCGTCTCTTGACCGCAAAGTGCTCGGCGAATATCGCCAGCTTACCCGTGCAAAAAAGAAAGAGCCGTTGCTGCCGACGCTTTGGTTTACGCGGATTTCAATTCCTCTGCCTGCAGCGGCATCTATTGTGTTCCTGCTCATTTTTACGACACTGCTGATCTCGCCGGTCTTGTTTCTAAACGAACCCAAAAGCACTGCCCGGGTCGAGACAATCCGCCCTCTTCCGCCACAGGTTCAAGACCAATTACGCATGATGCAATAGAGGAAATTCCATGGAAAAGACAACCATAATGATTGAAATCAAACAGGAAGTATCCGTCACACTCCTCTGGCTTGTTGCCGGCGTTGTGATCGTCACGGTCGCATACTTCCTGCCGGGATTTTCTACCGAGTTCTGGCCATCGCTCCATTCTGCTGGTGCAGCAGCCTTCATCTATCTGTTTGCGCTGCTGATGTATACTACACGGAAACCTCTGGAGAGGAAGTGGAAAATAGTCGTGTGGTCGGTTGCTCTGTTCGCTCTTGGTACTTCGGCATACCAATCATTTCAATTTGAAAATCAGGCAATGTCGACCCGAAGAAATCTTTTTGAAATACGTGACATCATTTATAAGGGCGTTCCGATTTCTCTTATCCCTCCTCCACTCTTCAAAACTCTCGGGGCCTATCATCAGCAACGGAGTCCAAAGAAGGAAAATCTTAAAGAGATTTTCCTACGATTCAATCCGGGTGCAGTTGTCGGCGCCAATATTCATGAGCCAGATTGGGATAGTGATCCTCAAGTTATTCTCGTACAGGTTCTTGAGAATAACCGTATTGAACTCGCCGGTGGCGTAGCAATGCCAGGCAAGATTCAGTTATATGAACATTTTACGCTCACCGAGAAAGGTCTTACCCATGACACAATTGAATAACACAGAGCTACTATCACCCGGGTATACTCGCGGCTATGTCTGGGGAATATTTTCCCTCGCACTTACGGCATTGGTTATTCTCTTCTTTTTACCTGATAGATTCATCATAAAGCAAGATATTTTGGGTGAATCTCCAATCTCTGTGAATCTCTTTTTTGCACCCTGGGTACTTGCTACTGGACGAACCATTTCGAATAGCCTGTCCGAATGGAGTTTCCGATACCCATCTGACTCACTCCTGTTAAGAATTCTGCTCTTGTATGCCATTCTGTTGATATTTGTTGTGCTCCCAACGTTCTTTCTCCTTGCTTGGCGTCAAAGAAGGATTAATCAGAACGACATAAAACAAGGATTAAGCCTTTCTGGAGCAGGGTATGTCTATTCCACTGTATTGCTTGGTTTTTTCATCCTTGGACTTATCCCAACAACCATTCATCATGAAATAACTAGAAAATCACTCCAATCGGCACAGACTGTTCAACGGAATCGAGATTACATTATCAATGAAATATGTATTAAGACACTTGATGTCTACCAATATCGCCTTTTACCAAAATCACTGGGAGGCGGCGAGGGAAGTTATATTGGATACCTCTTTCCCGCTAAAGAATCGAAATCCCAATATGCTTCTTACTCCGTCAAGGTGGTTAATGCAAACGAAGTTCAGATGACAGCACAATCTCTTGCCTATTCGAATGCAAGCGTTGGACTCACAATCGACATCACAGGGCAGATGAAACAATGGAATTACACCGGCGAATATCAATAACGCGAGGGTGGTGAGACACCATCGAAAGGAACAGAGTATATGAAGAGCATGGTTCAATCAATCAAACAAATCAATGTAGATGGCCGGTGGATTATCATTATCTACTCATATTTTATCCTGTTTCATCTTTTTCCCACGTTTATCGTCGGCGTCAATCCGGGACGATTGGCTTATACGTTCATGCGGGCGTACCAACTTGGAGGATCCATAGGATTAATACCTGCACTCATGTTCTTAATCATCTGTGCAATGATTGTGTACAGATTTAATAGGGGATTGATTGCCGAAATCTTTGCTGCGTCACTGCTTTATGCGATTACCCTCATTGTCTTTGCGGTAAAGCATGGTGTGATTAGCTTTGATAAGGTTCAGTACTCAATAAGGCTGACAATTCAAAAAGGTGCATTTGTCTTCAGCGTTATGACCGCGGTTGTCATGATCCTTGCTCTAGTCGGTATTCTCATTGGCTACTGGCTGAAGCTGAGGAAAGAACGCCGAACATTCAGACCTTCCGAAGGTTATACCGAGAGCCCATAGAGCCTTCGGAAGGTTACGCAGGTTCATTCAGACCTTCCGAAGGTTATACCGAGAGCCCATAGAGCCTTCGGAAGGTTGCGCAGGTTCATTCAGACCTTCCGAAGGTTATACAGAGGTCTCATAGAGCCTTCGGAAGGTTGCGCAGGTTCATTCAGACCTTCCGAAGGTTATACCGAGAGCCCATAGAGCCTTCGGAAGGTTGCGCAGGTTCATTCAGACCTTCCGAAGGTTATACCGAGCGCCCATAGAGCCTTCGGAAGGTTGCGCAGGTT
>JAZDJN010000065.1:0-96728 GCA_043803945.1 bacterium
GGCAAAACACCGTCACGTCCTCCGCCTAGATTTTCTCCCGCCCTATAGCCCTGAATTAAATACAGTTGAGCGGGTGTGGAAATTGACACGCACTCTCTGCACGCATAATCGATACTTCGAACATTTAGATGATCTTATCGACGCTGTTATCATGCAGTTTCAGGTGTGGAAAAAACCCAATGGTATCCTTCAGCGACTATGCGCAATCAATTAGGACGCCGTGTATAGATTAGGTAAGCTCGGTGTAACCTGGATTCGCACAGAGGTTCCAAGCTTGCTGAATTTGATCGCATTACTCAACAGGTTCACCAGGATTCGCTCGGTCAATCCAAAGTCCGCGTGCATCTCAACAACCTGCTGGTCGAGCTCAGTGATCAACTGAATATTATTTCGTTTCGCGTACACGGAGACCTGCACCAATGCTGAATCGATAAGTTCCTTCACCACGACCGGCCCTTGATAGAGTTGCATGTTCCCGCTTTCCAGGCGCGCCAAATCGAGCAACGATTGGATAAGCAAGGACATCCGATTACATGAAATGAGACACATCCTTACATACTCGTCCAGATCATCGTGTTCTTTACTTTTGATAAGGTCCCGAATAGCGCTTAGTCCGGAAATGGTAGTGGCAAGTGGACTACGCAAATCGTGAAAGATGAATTGTGCTAATTCTTCTTTCCTTTGTTGAGTGGCGGATAAATTAGAGAGTGTAAACGAGACGATGAGGAAGAATCCAAATCTGACAAGAGCATTCCAATAAGGAATGAGGGGGTAGCTATAGTAAACAACGCCTAGAATGTCTGCCAACAACCAACTAATGCCCGCCAGCAGGGAAATCATAATGGCAGGACGTTTCCCGACAAACCACGCAACAATTGAAACCGGGGTAAGATAAAAAATTGAAAAGGAAACTTCCGTGCCTGTCAGATAATCTATTACTCCTAACAGAAGCGTCAGGACGCAGGAACTAGTAAAAAGGAAGAGATGTGATCGACTGCTTAGATAATGATATATGTTCATGGTGTATTACTCCACGTTTGAGACGTTAGGATCGATAAGGTTCAACAAACATTTTCCAACAGTGTTTCGACGTCAACATTAAGTACTCACAACTCACAACCATCCGTACTATATCGCAAGGGCTTCTGAAAGAAGCTCAGCCACATCTTTCACTTTCACCCGCTCATTCGCTCCTTTCGATTTCAAACCATCTTCCATCATCGTCATACAGAAGGGGCATGCGGTTGCAATCACCCCGGCACCTGTTGCCAGAGCCTCCTCTGTCCGTTCCAAGTTGACACGTTTCCCTTCATTCTCTTCCATCCACATTCGTCCGCCGCCGGCCCCGCAGCAGAATCCGCGGTTTCGGGAGCGCTTCATTTCAATCAGCGGCGACACCGAGGCCATCCTCACCAGGGCCCTCGGTTGATCATAGATCTCGTTATAACGGCCCAGGTAGCATGAGTCGTGGAAGGTGAGTGATTGTACCTGCTGTTTCGTGATTTTCAATTTCCTTCCATTGATCAATCTTACAAGGAAATCGGAATGGTGCAGTACCGTGTAGTTGCCGCCGAATTGCGGATATTCATTCTTCAACGTGTTAAAGCAATGCGGACAGGTTGTAACAATCGTTTTCACATTGTAGTTATTCAGAGTGGCGATATTTTCTTTCATCAGGATCTGGGCAAGATATTCATTCCCCAGGCGGCGAGCAGAATCGCCGGTGCATTTTTCCTCAGTACCCAGAATGGCAAACTTCACTCCGGCTTGCTGCATTAAGCGGGCAAATGATTGTGTGACATTCTTATACCGCGCATCGTATGATCCTGCACATCCCACCCATAACAGCACTTCAGCGTCCGGTGTTTGCGAGGCAACCGGGATATTCATTCCTTCCGCCCACTCCGCACGGGCTGAGGCCGGAAATGCCCAGGGTGAGCCGTTCGTCTCAAGGTTACGGAATACCACCTGTACTTCAGGCGGGAAATTCGATTCCATCAATACGAGGCTTCGACGCATCTCAACAATTGCATCGACATGTTCAATGTTCACGGGACACTCCTGCATGCAGGCCATACAGGTCGTACAAGCAAAGAGCTCCTCAGGCGTAATGTAATCATGGAGAAGAGTTTTTTCTTTCGGATTCTTCTCTCCTTCTTTCACCGTCGCAACCGCTTTATCCCCATAGATCATGAGCGGTCCCTTCTCCTCCAACCGCCGGCGAATATCGACAATGATTTTTCTGGGAGAGAGCAGTTTCCCCGTCGTATTGGCAGGGCATGACGCTGTGCAGCGGCCGCATTCGGTACAGGTGTAGCCATCCAGAAGCTGTTTCCATGTAAAATCTTCAACATCCGCTGCACCAAATTTCTCGACATTCTCTGCTTCGAGATTAATCGGATTCAGAGCACCCCGTGCTTTGAGTCCCGAGAGAAAAACATTGGGAACTGAAGTCAACACATGCAAGTGCTTTGAGTAAGGAAGGTAGTTGAGAAATCCAAAAACGAGAACAATGTGCATCCACCAGAAGAGTTCAAACCATACTTCGACAGAACTCCGCTCCATTCCATCGAAGAGCGGTATCGCCATAGAAGATAGAAACCGGCTGCTCTCCGGGGAATTGAGAATCATCCGTGTGGCATTCTGACCGAGCGTGCTGAGCATGATCAGCAAGATTATAAAGAGAATGGCAGCAGCATCCATCTTTCCATGGGCATCAACATCCAGACGCTTTGGTTTGATGACTGTTCGTCGAAAGAAAGCATAGAACACGGCGAGAATAACGATCCCGACAAACGACTCCTGCAGAACAAGCAGCGGTTCATACAGCGGGCCAAGAAAACGATAGGAAAACGACCCGAAGACTCCTTCGAAAATCGACTCGATGACTGCGGTGAGGAGCACACAGAAACCCCAGAAGATTCCTGCATGCATCAATCCGGCCGAAGGTTCTCGAAGTATTTTCGATTGCGCCAGGGCGATTTTCATCATCCGCCAGAACCGAATGCCGGGGTGATCCAGTCGTCGATCCGGTTTACCGAGCTTGAGATGCCGAATCAGATTTCTCACGCTGTATGCAAAGAATGAGCCTGCCCCGATGAGGACAAGGAGAAAGAGAATGTTCTTTGTTCCCATAGTACTCCGCTGTAGAATATTAATAATGCATTACTGCATCGAAGATCGTAACCGCTTCACCTGCGATACTCAAGTATTCAATAGTATTGCCCCGAACTTTTACTCTAATCTTAACTCTCCCCTTTCGGTCAATCTCATCTCCCTGCTCACCAATAAATTCCAACCGTCTGTCATCGCGAATTGCACAGGGGATTGAGAGCCCCTTTGTGATGGCATACGAATAGAGAATGGCACCGAGCGGCCCGTTGGCAGAACCAGTTACCGGATCTTCCAGAATGCCAAATCCGGGAGCGAAGAAGCGCGAGTGAACAGCCGAACTCTCTTCAATCGTCTGCAAGGTGAACACACACAGCCCTTCTTTCCCTGATTTTTTCAATGATCGCTCAAGCTCCCCGTACTCTGGTTGCAGCCGCTGTACCGTCGAAAGTTTTCGGAGAGGCAGATAAAGATATGAATGAGAGAGAAAAGGAATCCGCCTATCAACATCATTCCGGCTAAGGCCGAGTGCTTTCAGTATTGGAAGCGGCACTGAAGGCAAAGCCTTGAACTTTGGAATCGGTATCTGAAATTCGATTTCAGAGCCATTCGCGTGTTTGCGAACATTGAGTGTCAGCACCCCGCTTTTCGTTTGAAGTTTGAAGGAATAATCGCCTGGATGTTTCATCCCAAACAAACTCTCTTCCGACAATGCATGAAAGCTCGCAATCGTAGCATGACCACAGAGAGCCACTTCGAGGTTTGGCGTGAACCAGCGGATTTGAAGATTAGCCGATTTTATCGTCGGCGGCAGAATGAATGCCGTTTCAGAAAGATTCATTTCCCTCGCAATCAATTGCATTGTGTTATCCTGAAGCCCTTTGGCATCGAGCACAACTCCCGCCGGGTTTCCACTGAACCGTTCGGTGGTGAACGCATTAACCTGCTTGATCTTTAATGGTCTCATCTGTGCTTTACTCACTTTCCAAATAGTTGAATGACTATCTTCCGTTCTCGCGGCCTCGTATCAAAATCGATCAGCACGATCTGCTGCCAGGTACCAAGCAGCAATGCTCCCCGCAAAAAAGGGATCGTCAGCGAAGGACCGAGCAATGATGCCCGGACATGGGAATGTCCATTCCCATCGTGCCAGGTTTCGTCGTGATGATAGCGGGCAGCCTGGGGTGCAATTCGTTCCATTGCTTCCGGGATATCTCTTTTCATACCGGGTTCATATTCCGTTGTTGTAAGAGACGCCGTGGAGCCAACGACAAAGAGAAGGACGCTGCCTTCACTCAGCGAATGCTGTTTAAGGCAACGGGCTACACGATCCGTGATATCGACTATCTCCGCATTGCCGTGAGTCGAGATCGAAAGATGTTCAGTGATTATTTCCATAGTCGAAGTGCCTGAAGTTCATTGCCATTATTAATAAAGTACACGAATGATTCGTTAACAAAAAATGAATCGGGGGCCGGGTTTGGAACATTTCTGCTGAGGACATCTTCAAAGACAATTTTTTTTCTCTCAAGATCCTGGATAATGAACCGATTCTCCAGCGAAGGAACCTGCGGCGACGATTTTGGATCCCTGGCGAAATAATTGAACAAGAGGTACCCGCGCTCCTGAATGTACTCCGGGTTTCCAGCAATGCCTTTTCCTTTTACTCTTCCTTGTATTATTGACCATACGGCAGGCGGACACTCTGATTCCATGGCCAGCTCCGGAAAACGATATGGGAGCAGGAGTAATTCTTCATTTGCTTTTCGTCGCGCTGCAAGTAATTCGTCGTCGCTGGATTCGAATGTTTGTTGAATCTCTCCGGTGTGAAGATTGACAGCATAGCCTATTCGCTTTTCAAACAAATCTTTATAAGCGTAGACGATATCCTGCACCCCGAACCAGTAAGTCAAATCTCTGCGAGCCCAGACTTGCCTGCCGGTCTCAACTTCAAATGCTTGAATCCCATAATGCTGAGGCAAATCTGGTTTGACGAACCCATGGACCAGGATAATATTTTTCTGCACAGCTTCCAAGCCAAGCCACCATGGCTCATCCAGTTTCAATTCTTCCCAGAGAATTTTACCCGTCTGTTCATTCAGGCAAAAAAATGAAGTCTCTTTCTGTTCCTGCTTTCGGCACTCGCCGATACATCTTCCCGATTCCGACATCAATAAACGCCAGATCATTCCTCCAGATCGATAGATCCAGGCCGGTGAGAGTGATCTTGTAAAAAGAGAAGGGAGTTTCATAGTGTTAAACAAGTTCTGTTCAATAGAAATTCTCCAGGGAAGTTTCAGCAGGATGAGGGCAGCTTATCCTTCAACACGATTCAACTCGCTTGTTTCAACTTCATTGCCTCGTCAATCATCGCGAGATAATTTTCGACCGGAACATAGCTTGGCACTGAATTGCCGGATCCGATTGCATACCTCCCTCTGCTTCCACATTGTGTAATGAGAGCGGAGGTTTTCTGCCGTACTTCCATGGCTGGGGCACCGGCAAGGATGTTGAGATCCAGCCCGCCGAGCACAGTAATGGCTAACCCATAGCGTTCCTGAAAATCCTGAACGGGAATTATTTTGTCTTCGTATGAATGCTTGCCATCGATGTTAACAGTGCCAATGAGGTCATCCATGATCGCAAGGAGGTTTCCACACGAATGAAGGAAAAAGGGCAGTCCTCTTGCGTGGCTCATCGCACAATACGTCTGCACCCATGGCAGAAAGAGCGTTCTGAGATCGTCCGGGGATATGATCGTCCCGCCATAGTGGCCCATGTCATCCCCGGGAAACACTGCAATGAGACGATCGAGGCCAAGGATATGTTTATAGAACTGTTGAACCATCTCACCGATCCTGTCGATCACTGCTTTCGCCAGCGCAGGGTCTTCAACCAGGCTGTAACAGAATCCTTCGAGCGACATAATCCATGTGACGTGCTCAAACACTCCGCCGCCATGTGAACTGACCAATCCCATCCCTTCCGGCAAATTCGCATTGAGGTATTCAAACGGAAAGAAGTCAAATTCATCCACACGAGGCCAGGGATACCGTTCGAACTCCTCCCAATTTCTGATATAACCATGATGTTCATCGGCCCATTGCCGCTGGGTTGTCGCACCGGGAGCAGTATCCAGGGTCAGAAGTTTCGGTTCGAGAAACGGCAAACTTTGTTCAAAGCGAACAAAGTCATACCCCATCCGATACCAAAACTCAATGAAGTTATCGAGATAGGCCTTTTGAGATTCCCGGTCATTGCCATAGGCAACCCACCGACGCTCGAGCAGGTTCTCATGAATCGATTTCATCACGAAGTCATCAACGATATATTCAATCAGGGGTGTGTGGCCCTGCTGTTTTCCCATCAATAAATCGATGAAGAGCTGTGAATCCGGCGTGGGATAGGTCAAGGGAATATGTGGAAAGCTGTTGTTCATGGTCTGTCGCAATATCCTATATAGAAAAAAGCTTTACCCTGAAACTCATGGTGATGATCGAAGCAATCAATTTCCCGGCATTGGTAGTGTTTGAGCCCAAAGAGTTCGATAAGCTGCTCCTCGCGTTCGAAGAATTGTGTGTGGTAATTCTCTGCATAAAGCCGGTACCGCTGTTTCGGCGTCAAGATGAGTATTTTATCTCTCGCGACGCGTTTTAACTCAGAGGCCGCTTGATTAAGATCACGCACATGCTCCAGTGTATGGCAGCACGTAATAGAATCGAACGATCGATCCGGGAACGGTAATTTTTCTACAAAACCTTGCCGCCACTGTATGGCCAGAGACTCTTTCACCGATCGCTCTTCGGCTTGCTTTAATGCAACGGTACTAACATCGAGACCAGTGACCGAATGGCCGTGACGGGCCAGCGTCATGGCAAGCGTGCCAATACCGCAACCCGCTTCAAGCACGGCTCCCTTCTCCTGCAGGGCTCTCAGGATGAGCTCTTCATCGGTCTCTTCGACACAATCATTGGAGTGGTGCTGCCAAGCCAGATCGTACGCTGCCTGCCACTCACTATCCGTGAGAGATTTGAATTTCTTTCTCCAATCCACATCGAACCAGGAGCCATAGTTACGCTGCAGAGTGGCGCGGGCAAAGAAACGCTGGTTAATCGCGCTGAGCCATTCTCGCAAGCTCTCGGGCAATATCGATTTACACCGGAGATATAGTGTTCTAATAACTGTCATGAGTAATTGTGAGAAGATACAGAAATCTCAAGGGAAGTCAAAGTTTCAAAAGAAATCACTCCAACAGGAGCGCCACTTCGCCCATACCCTCACCCATTGATAGAAGAGGGATTCAAGGGCGAGAGAAGAAAGAACGGAGAGTATAATAATATCTAGTTGAGTATATAAGAAAAAATATTCAGTGGTTATCGGTGTGCCATCCGTGGTTAGAAAAGCTATTGAATCGGAGGGAAAAAGAATTCAAGTGCATCATCGATATGGGCACGCCAATTCCCCCAGCTATGGCCTTCATGAAATTCCAGGTATTTCACCTCATACCCTTTTTCCTTCACAATCGGGTAAAATGTTCGAACCATCGGAAGCAGGGCAGGGATATCATACGTACCGATATCGAGGTAGAGTTTGAGATTGAGCCTGGCACTCGTCTGGAAGCCAGAGAAGAGTGGAGGAGCCACATAGCTTGAGTATGCTGCAATGTTGCCAAACTGAGAAGCGTAGTAATATCCAAGCCAGAGAGAAATGTTGCCGCCGTTGGAGGCCCCAAGAGTCGCACGATATTTTGGATTCCGTTTCAAACGGTATTTCTGCTCGAGCACTGGGAAGAGTTCACTGCTAATAAATTTGCAGAACTCAGTTATTTGATTCCCGGCATACTCCGGATTTCGATTGACCGGCGGGACAAATACGGCAATGAGAGGTTGAATTTTCTTCCTGGCAATCAAATAGTCGAGGACATTCTGTGTCTGCGCAAGCGAAACATATTCCAGTCCATCATGGAACAATGCGACCGGGAAGCTGTCTGCTACCGATTCATAATGCGGGGGCAAATAGATTTTCACAGTTCTGGAATTCCCCAGGATTACGCTGGTAAAGGTCGTATCTCGTACCTCGCCATGTGGAATATCTGGATAGAAAAGAATCTCCGGCGCCGGAAGGTACCGAGGCATACGCAATTCCGAATTGGCTCCGAATCCTCCCGACATCTTATTGGGATTACGCGGATCGAGGATCCACTCCTTTCCGCTCACCGCGAATTTGTAATCCAATCTCGCATCCGATTCGAATGACTTTGAATAGTACCAAAGATCCGTCCCCGGCACTTGAATCATTGGAAACGCATTGCCATTCCAATGGTTGGGATCACCCGGAATAGTGACACTCGTAGCCGGGCCGCGGTAAATGAAATATACGAGAGTATCGTTTTCGATGATCGGATAGGTTCGAGAAACAGTCAGATAACTTTCCACCAACGCAGGACGTTCACTCTCGTTGACGGCAGTCAGCTTACTTAGAAAAGTTGGAAACGATTGAGCCGATACAAGCGCGGTCGATGTGACGAGATATAGGAGTATTTTTTTGAGCATCAAGGTACCTCATTCTCTGTATCAATAATTCTGCCCCCATGCATTCTCTCTTCACAGAGCGGCAGTGAAAACGTAAAGAGAATCGGTGAGTGATGCAAGTAATTCATGGCTCGAGATCGATAAGCCCTTACCCCTGCTACTTCACCAGCGAAATCTTTTTCTATCGACAAATGATCCGAGTGCAATTGGTAGATATAGGATCCGGAAGAGAGATTCTGAGTAGCCTTGAATTGTACCTGATGATGTCCAGCCGCTTGTCATTCATCTACTTAGTAGTCAGGCTTTTCGTTGGAATCGACAATTCTGTCAACTGTCTTTATATTTTCGATAGATCGCTTCCAAATCCTTGTATTGAGGAGTGTAACCACATTTTGAAGCCACATTGACGACGGAGTGTTTTTACCACTTGATTGGGAAAAAGCGGAAACGGTCATAGGAATGGAAAAAATTCCAATGATAAGAATGAATCGTACCATAGCAGCCCTCGACGAGTGATGATGAGATGGATAGTTCGGTTTCCCGTTACAACACTCGTGAGGGCAGAAATAGTTTCCTTAAGGCTGGGGTGTTGATTGTTGGGTTTGTGGATAGCGACTTCCTTCTGGAATAATGAACCAGGCAATCACGTATCCAATGAACACTGGAAAGAACCAGGTTACCAGCCACAGTATCACCGTCAAGAGACGGATGACAGTCGGGTCGACATCCAGATACTCGCCAATCCCGCCACAAATTCCCGCAATTTTCTTATCTGTTACAGATCGATAGAGACGCTTCATAGAGTTGCCTCCTTTGAGTAAGTCGTTGTTTTCTGTCTCATCGTTAATAGCTCTCCAGGCGGATTGTTCCCCGATAGCTTTTAAGCAAAACTTCCGGACCTCCTCCGTTAATTTTCTCTGAGTAATGGTAGCCTTTGGAACGTTTGGAAGCTGATCGTTTTTCCAAAGTAAAGTCCGAACTAAATTCTCCATTTTTTTCGATATCCAAATTAACCTCGAATCCCGAACCTCTTGGAATCTTCACTCCAATCTCTCCCTTGTACGTATCAAATGAGCAACGATTCCGAACAGCGGCGAGTTTTACGGTTGCCTCACCCTTATAAGTATTCAGGCTCACCGATCCTTCAAGGTTTTCCAGTCTCACCGTCCCTTTGTAGGTGTTGATATCTACGTCGGATCGTAAACCGACAATTGTATTTTCCGACTTGTAGTCCTTCACCACCAGCTTGGCAGTTCGAGGCATTGAAATTTTATAATGGACGAATGGCATCGTTCCATCATCGCTTGAGAATAGTCCAAAAAAAGAGCCATGCCTGTTGGTGCGGCGATAATCCGATTTAATACGCACTGTTGAAGACGATTCATCGATCCGAATCTCTGTGTCTTCAACTCTCTCCCTTGAATACCGATTGTGTCCATCTGCTTCGATTGTCGCGGTAATGTTAACTTCGTTCTTATCCCACCCGACAACATCGACACTTCCTTTGTATGTATCGATGACAACCTTGCCATCAGGTTTTAACTGAATAGTCTTACTAACCTTCCGTGTATCCTGTGCAATAATGATCATTACACTGCCAATAAGCAGAAGGAGCACACACATAAGCCGTACCATAGCACGCATCAAGCAATCCTCCTATTTTTTTTCTTCTCCATCTTTGCCTACGTGAACAATTGATGTGAAGTTTCAGAGAATACGTTTGGAAATCTTATGGTCCGATGTATTCAACTCCGGGATGCATCTGTTAAAGCTCACTGTGCCTCTTTCGGCTGCTTTTCTTTTCGCTCCTCAATTTCTTGCTTTTCAGTCTGACTTCATTAGAGGCTCGGGTTCGCGATGTTTTTAACCTCTTTTTCCTTGGTTTTAGTGCAAGTTGAATCAGTTTGATAAATTTACCGATCACTTCCTGCTTATTCTTCCATTGGCTTCTTGATTCCGAAGCTGAAAGATGCAGCACCCCATCCTGGTCTATGCGTCCACCGAGACGCAGCATTAGGAGCAGTTGTTGTTCGGGTGATAAACTAGGGGAGAATTGGATATCAAAAAGAAGCTCTACTTTTGTTTCGAGCTTGTTGACATTCTGGCCGCCGGGACCGCTGCTGCGCGATGAGCGGAACTTCAACTCCCCAATGGGAATTGTGAGGCTGTCGGTGATTTTTAGATACAATTCCATAATCGATGAATTGTTATCCACCCTGAAAATGACCGTCATCTCTCATCGATTTTTCTGAAGAAAGATGACGGTCATTTACTCGCTTGTCTTTTTAGAAGGAAAGGAATAGTGGCACCTTCTGAAGGTTTTGCGTTTCCTCTGAGACCTTCGGAAGGTCGGAGAGAATAGAGTCGCAATACCTTCCGATGGTATCGATGTCAAATCAACAGAGTACCTTTCTCCATCACCTTTCGGCCATCGAACCATACGGTCGGTTCTTTGATGAGGCCATCAAGATGGCTTGCAACTCGTACACTTCCCCCCATCGACTTATTATCACCAAAAGCAATGTGAATCGTACCCATCACTTTTTCATCTTCGATGATAAGACCGGTAAGAATAGCCTTATCATTTGTCCCAATGCCAAATTCCGCAACGGTGCGAGCATCTTGCCCATGCGGCTCCCAAAGCTCCAACAACTTCTTTGCCTCAGCTCCTCCGGTAACCTCAGTGGCATATCCATCCTTCACAAGAATCTTTAATGGCACTCTCACCATTCCGACACCTGCCATTGATCCATCGACAACTACTACTCCCTGCGATTCTCCTTCAACAGGCGCAAGATAAGATTCTCCTGTAGGAAGATTTCCCCACAGTCCTTTTTCTCTAAAGAGCCCGGAGCTTGCATGGGCTTTTCGCCCTTTTATGGGCATAGTGATATCAGTGCCTCCGGGGGCTTTCACGGTAATAACTGATGTCTTTTCCATCTCGGCGCAAATGCGAAATGTCCTATCAGCGATCTGATTGTAGTCGGCGTTCATGCAACGCACCATTATTTCTTCAGTGACACCAGGCAATGTCGCCACGCGTGCACCTGCTGCACTAGCCGCCCGGCGCGCATCGGTATGCGTCAATGATTTCGTCGTTGGGCAGAGAACCACATCGACCATCTTCATCAGCTCTGCAATTTCTTTAGGAGGTTCTTCTCCGTTGGTTTTCCGAGGGAGCATTTCAATGAGTATTACTTCCGCACCGAGATCTTTGCCGGCTTGCCAGAGAGAGTATCCCAGTAACCGCATCGGCTCGTCTGTGACGATGAGAACTTTTTCATGGTGTTGAACGCCCATGCAATCGCGTAATGCAATCATTGAGGCAGAAAGAAGTTCAGGCGAGAGAGTCATAATATTTTTGTAAAAAGTTAGATGTGAAAAGTTAGATGTTAGACAATAAATCCAGATTAGGAATTTGCGTTCCTTTTAAATCGTATCAATCCACTTAAAAGTGAATCGACCTTATCCATCTGAGTTTCAATTTCCAGGAAGTGTTCCTCAGTAATGAAATGTATTTTTTTACAAATCTCAATCTGAGTATCCAACTCACTGAGTGAGCTCCGAGCAATAATGTAAAACTGTATTGAGTCTTTATTCCCTTGATGAGAAGCGCCTTCTGCAATATTCGATGGAATCGAGACAGCGGCTCTTTTCATTTGTTGAGCCAATCCAAACTTCTCATCTTGGGGAAGCTTAGCCGTAATTGTATAAATTCTTTCATGAAGTTCGATTGCTTCTTGCCATGCCTTCAATTTCTTGTGGGCTTTTTGCATAACATCACCTCCTGATAAGATTCTCTTTCCTCTTTCCTCTTTCATCTCACCTCTCACTTCTCACTTCTAACGTCCCTTACTGCTTTCCCGCTCGAATCGTCTCCAATCCATGGGCATTCGGTCCTGTTTCATTACGGCGCAGCCAGCAGGCAAAAAAGAGTCCGAAAAAACCAAGAGATGAGAAGATCCACATACCGAGTGTATACCCTCCAGGATTCATACCACTTGCTGCAGAGTAATCATTAGCCCAACCGATGAGGAAATTGAAACCGGCAAGCCCGATATTCTGAATCAGCGTCATCAAACCATAGGCGGTGCCGAGTTTGGATTGATCGACAAGATAGCTCACCGATGGCCACATAATCCCGGGTATCAATGAAAAGGCAACTCCCATCAGCGCCATCGGGATGTAGAGAGAAAGTGATGTATAGGCCATGATAAGATACACGGGCATGATTAAGACACATCCAATCAGCATAAGCGATGCACGTTTACCAATTTTATCGGCTAACAAGCCAAATAGAGGAGTCGCTATCATCGCAAAGAGTGTAAGCATGCTGGAGAGAAATCCTCCCAGTTCACGCGAAGCACCATGAGCATCCATGAAGAATTTCACAGCGAATGTCTGGAACGGGAAAATGCCGGAATAAAAAGTGACACAGAGCGCGACAATGAGCCAGTAAGACTTACCGAATTTGAAGATATCCTGCCACACGACCTTATCGGTTTCACCTGCATCACCGATCTGGTATTTTTTCGCGGCGCTGCTTTCCAAAATCCAATAGATGGCGGCACCGAGAACGCAAATGAATCCAAAGACAACCGCGATCAATAATGGCCCCCGCCATTCTTGATAATACGCTGCAGCCCATGATGGAGAATTCAATGCGGCAAATGAACCGAGCCGTGCGATGGTCAGGTTGATACCAAATGCAAAGCTGAGCTCTTTTCCTTTGAACCATTTCGCAATTGCAGTCGTTACTGCGACGATAAGCGATTCAGCACCAAGTCCAAAGATCAGCCGACCGGCTGCCATAAAGAATAATTGACTGCTGATTGCAGTGATCATCGCCCCCAGCAGACAGAGGACAGCAAAGATCATCGTCGACTTCTTCGTCCCCAACCGATCGATTATAAATCCACCGATGAGAACCATGAAGATATTCGGGACACTATAAATGCCTTGCAAAAGACCAATATCCGAGTCGGTAAAGTGAAGCTGCTTGACCAGCACATCGGCAAGAGGGCTGATACAATCATAGATATAGTAATTCCCAAACATCGCCAGACTGATAAGCACAAGGACGAGCCAGCGGAAGGCGCGGGGAGGCTGCATTTTTACGGCAGAATTTATGTCAGTTATTGTCATCTAAGCTCCATTGACAAATCTCCGGCAGACGTAGATAAAAGAAGACAGACAAGGTTGTATTAGCTATAAAAGTGATTTCCGAAATCGTATCAATCCATTGAGCAATGATTCAACCGCATCCAACTTTTTACTTACTATAGAACCAAGCTCATCATTAAGAATGTTAAGAATCCTGCAGATTTCAATTTGTGTATCTAACTCATTCAGTGAAGAACGGGCCATGACAAAATATTGGATTGAGTCCTTAATTGCTTGGCGCGCAGCGCCTTCTGCAATATTGGAAGGGATTGAGATTGAGGCTCTTCTCATTTGGGAAATTAATCCATATTTTTCTTCCGTTGGAAAACCAGCAGTGACCTCATAGACCAGTTTTACTAATTCGATACCTTCCTGCCAAACGCGCAATTGTTTGAATCCCTTTTCCATCTCTAACCTCCCTGGTTATAGATTGTTTTGGGTTTACCGATTAACGTTTTCTATTTAGCATTATTTTACATTCTTTAATATTCCCATTAAGAAATTCCAATATTTCTCTACTGTATCGATATAGATTTTTTCATCGGGCGAATGGACACCTTCAAGTGTGGGCCCCATGGAGACCATATCCATACCGGGATATTTCTCGCCGATGATTCCGCACTCGAGTCCGGCATGAATGGCTTTGACAAGCGGTTCTTTGCCGTAAAGAGCCTTATAGGTTTCTTTGGCATTCTTCAGAATTGGAGAGTCGAGGTTCGGTTTCCATCCTGGATACCCTTCCGTGTGTTCGACTTTGGCACTGCCCAGTGAGAGCACCGAGTAGACCATTTGTAACGCTTCCGCTATTTCACTTGCCACCGAGCTGCGCTGACTGGTAATGACCGTAAGAACATTCTTTTCGATTTTGACAATCGCTAGGTTGGTGGATGTTTCAACGAGACAGGGTATATCGGCGCTCATCTTTAACACTCCGTGGGGAATCGCGGCAAGCGTCTTCAGTATCTGCTCCAGTTGAGCCTTCTTAATGACCTTCTCTTTGTTCTTCAACTGGATTTGCTCCAGAAGGACAGTGAGATCTGGTTCGACGGTAGCGAGTTCAGCTTTTACCGTTGCATTCCAGGTTGCGACAAGCTTCTGAATCTTTTTAAGCTCCTTCTTGGGGATAAATACGACAGACTCTGCTTCACGAGGAATGGCGTTGCTCTTGTTCCCGCCGTTAATGCAGCATATTCTTATGCCGGCATTGTGGAGAGCGTAAAGAACCCGAGTAAGAATTTTAAGTGAGTTGCCGCGGCCCTTGTCGATCTCTAGTCCGGAGTGTCCTCCCTTAAGGCCTTTGACAACCAGCTTCATGGCAACCGTGGCGCCCGGGACATTATCATATTTTAATTTCCATGAACCTATCGTGTTCCTGCCGCCGGAACAGCCGACGTAAAGCGCTCCCTCTTCTTCCGAATCGAGGTTCATGAGAGTTTTGCTTTGCACAAATCCCACCTTCAAGCCGTTGGCACCATTCAAGCCCATCTCTTCATCGATGGTAAAGAGAAATTCAAGTGGTCCATGTTCAAGTGTTCGGTCCTCCATAATCGCCAGATTGGTTGCCACGGCGATTCCATTATCCGCACCGAGCGTAGTTCCATTCGCTCTCAGAACATTTCCATCACGAACCAACTCGATCGGATCTTTTTCAAAATCATGGATCTTGTCTTTGTTCTTTTCGCAAACCATATCGAGGTGACCCTGCAGGCAGATCATCGGGACACTCTCACGTCCGGCTGAGGCGGGTTTGCGGACGACCACATTGAGCAGTTTGTCTTGTTTCACTTCTATTCCAAGCTTTTTCGCAGTCTCAACCACATAGTTCGAGACCTTCTTTTCATTCTTCGAACCGCGGGGAATCTTGCTGATCTCGGCAAAGTATTTCCACACGAGTTCGGGTTTCAATCCATCAATTGCATTCGACATGATTTTATTCTCCTACATAAGACCTTGTAAAGTGAACATTCTCTGGTTCTTAGCTAATAGTTTATCATGATGAGATGGCCATCCTCCAGTTTTCTAATAAACGCACCAATCCGTTCCTCTGCAGGTTCAGCAGAGGCCCCGTGCACCCGTCGTAGACTTGCGGCAATATCTGCAACAGTGTTGTTACCATCGCATTGATTCCAGACAAAACTTCCGAAGTCGTCGAGCTTCACCCGGAAGTTGGGCCTCTTCAATTTGGGTGTCACATACTTTGCCAGCATGCCATTCTTGAATTTTGGTATTAACAGAACAGCATTTCCGTTATCGCCAACTTCCCACTTAACGTTTTGAATTGGTTTTAAATCCAACAGATTTACTTCTGTTTTCTTCTTTTTCATTTCGTCTTGCGTTTTGTGAAAAAAGGAGCGGAGTAACTACGATTTCAATTACTCCGCTCGATCAGATACTTTACCGGATCCGCTTAGAACGCTGCACTGGGTGGTGCAGGATCGTCGGGTTTACCGGCGTTCTTTAAGGGAATCTGGACAAGAATATAAGCGATGACTGCAAACACAATCCAGCTTACATGGAAGTTGAACGGAAGGAAGCTTAAGAGATTCGTGAACCACGTGTCATAAGAGACTTCCAGGATTGCAAGGATCGCAAAGATAAATCCAACCATAGCCTCTCCTGCGATAAGACCGGCAGCGAGAAGCACACCATTGTTTTCAATGCGGGCTTTTTGAGCGTCATTCATTTGTCTTTTTGCCGCAAACTTCTCGACGATGCCTTTGATCAATCCTCCAACAAAAATGGCAAATGTTGTTGCAAGTGAAAGATACATACCGACACAGACTAGCATCGGGCTGCGTACCTGCATTAAAATGAATCCTAATCCCATCACCATTCCGACGATGATAAGTGGCCATGCCATCTCTCCGGCAACGATGCCCTGTGAAAGCATCGCCATGAGGCTCGCCTGAGGCGCTGAATAGGTAGCTCCCCCAAGCCCGGTTCCACCTTTACTGATATCACCATAGTGGAGAATCAATAACGGTCCGAACATCGCGAACGCAGACAACGTTACTCCGAGTAAATCGCCGATCTGCATTTTCCAAGGAGTTCCACCCAGGATATGGCCAACCTTCAAATCCTGGAGCATTTCGCCTGCCACAGCGGCTGCAACGCAAACCACGCCGGCTACGCCGAGGACTGCAGCAACGCCTGGCGTGCCTTTCATGCCAAGAGCGACCATCAGTAGTGCTGCAACGAGCAGCGTCGAGAGTGTCAGTCCGCTTATTGGATTGTTGCTGGAGCCAATGATACCGACCAGATACCCTGAGACTGCGGCAAAAAAGAATCCGGCGATAATCATGACGACGGTCGCCACGAGTGCGGCTGCAACATCCTGTGCGAAATAGTTATAGATAAAGAATGTCGCAATACTGGCGAGAAGGATTCCAATCATCACCGTCTTAAAGCTGAGGTCCTGGTCCAACCGATTCGTTGTAACCTGTTCACCCGAGGCCGCTTTTTTCACATCGCTGATTGAACGCTTGAGTCCCCCCAGCAAACTCTTTCTCATACGAAAGAGTGTAAACGCAGCGCTCATCAACATACCGCCAACCGCGATAGGCCGGACAATATTTCTCCAGACCATTGCAGAGAGCGTCATCCAATCTGCTTCTGTTGGACTCGAACCAGTCTGGAAAATTGTTGGGCCAATGAAATAGCTGATGATTGGCACAAACAATCCCCATGCGAGGAGACCACCACTAAAGTTCAGTGAGGCAAGCTTCGGACCGATAATATAACCGACACCGATGTAGGCAGGGCTGACGGCTGGGGGTGTTATAACAATGCCGCTCTGAGCAGTTGCCGAGCCGCTGCCGCCGAGTTTGATAATGGATTGAGAGAACGAGATAAACCATTGTTTTGCCGAGACAAAGATATTCAGTTGGATTAGTGTCTGGATAAACGCTCCGATTCCCATCGCACTGAACAGGAATTTCGCCCCTGATCCACCGGCCTGTCCTGCCTTATGAATTTCCGCTGCTGCAACAGATTCTGGAAAAGGCAATTCGACATCTTCGACCATTACACGCCGCAACAATGCTACGAACAGGACACCGATGATGCCGCCGACGAGCATGATAAAACTCGCCACAAAATAATTTTCCCATGTACCAAATTCTGCCCAGATTCCTGCGATAAAAAATGCCGGAAGGGTGAAAATGGCACCTGCGGCAACCGATTCTCCTATCGAACCGACTGTTCGGGCGAAGTTTTCTTCAAGGATGGATCCTTTCATCACGCGAAGTAAGCCCATGCCAATTACCGCTGCAGGGTACGTTGCAGCAATCGTCATACCGGCTTTCAAACCAAGATAGGCATTTGCCGCGCCAAGAAAGACCGACATGACCAGGCCTATGATTAATGCTTTGGCCGTAAACTCTCTCATATCGGTTTCTGCAGGCACATAGGGCTTGTAGCGAACGCCTCCACCACCTGTGCTTTGTGCTTCAGCCATAAGTCACTCTCCTTCAGTAATTGTGAGACGGAATGAATTATCGAATAAAAATTGCTTTAGTAATATACCATGCCATATGCGGGTTTTCCTTCAGCCGGCGGGTCGAATACGCATACCACTGCTCGCCGTACGGAACATACACACGTAGTTTATGCCCGGCTGCCACGATCTGGTCGCGAAGCGATTCACGGACACCGAGCAGCATCTGAAACTCATACTTGTCTTTCGACAAACCAAGTTTTTTGATCATCGCCATGGCGCCATCGATGAGATAGTCATCATGGGTTGCTATGCCGACGTAGGAACCGCTTTCCAGGATAATTTGCAGGAGTTTGAGAAAGTTTTCACGGATTTGCTGTCGGTCTTTGAACGCGATGGAGGGCGATTCATTATAGATTCCTTTACAGAGCCTGAATGTCGCACCTTCCTTCACCAGTGTTTGCACATCGCTCTCACTCCGGTGGAGGTAAGATTGAATGACAACTCCGGTGTTCGTATATCCCTCTTTGTGGAAACGGCGCCAGAGGTTCAGAGTCTGATCGGTCGTCGTTGCATCCTCCATGTCAATGCGGACGAAATTATTCAGTTTCCGTGCCTCGTCGAGAATTGTCTTGATATTGTTGTATGCCAATTCACGGTCAATGGTGAGCCCGAGTTGAGTCGGTTTGATCGACATATTCGAATCGAGCTTGTGCTCATCAATCGCTTTGAGAATGGGAAGAATATTTGCAAGAACATCTTTTGCCTCAGAGGCATCCTTTACAAATTCACCCAGCAAATCCATCGTACAGACCATTCCCTTGTTGTTCAGTTCTTTTACTTTTTTTACTGCATCGGGCAGAGTAATCCCTGCGATATAACGCTTCGCCACCGCACCCACGATAATCTTCGGGATGTACGGCATTGATGCGACAATGAATTTATTTATAATAGACATGATGGTCTCATATTCTGTGTGACATCGTTGGTATGACTGGGAGTGTAACAGCTTGAAAGGAAAGCACTCCGCAGGCCTTCAGCGGCTCGAAAAGATAGCCACACAAGCCTACAAATGCAATATTAAATCCATATTCTCTCTGTAAGGAAGAGCCGGGAATAAGACAACAGAGCTTCTAAAATGAGACGACCAATCCGATCTTTGGCTCGATGCGCCTTTGCGCTTTGTACCCGAGAACTTTTCCGGTGTCGTCCTTTTCCTCCGCAAAGGTCCATTCATAAAGCATCGATACAACAAGATAGGGCATTGGTTTGTAGCCCACGAGAGCGTAGAGAATTGAGTTATTGTCAACTTTGAAAACAGGACCGATATTCGATTTGTCATACCCCGCCAGTACTACAATACCGGGGATTGCCTCGCCGGCATCCAATTCTGCGTGTAATGTTCCAGCATTTTTCATTCCAACAGGCGAATGATATCCCCCCAGTATGTTAAAGCTGTTGAGGATACTAATCATGAACTCACCATAATATCCCTCATAGGAAGGTGCGGTTTTAAGACGTTGCACTTTGGTCATGAAGTGTGCCGTGTCCGGAGTGGTATAGCGCTCCTTTTCATACAGCGCGCCAAAATAGGTTGGCAGAAATTGTTCCCCGACAAACCTTCGTTCATACTTTGCATTAAGAGTAACAAGGCTTAAACCGGAGAAATTCAGGTCAATGCCGACAGATGTGCCGCTGCCATAGTTGGCAATCTTTACATAGTCAGAATAAAATGTTGTGCTGAAACTGCTCGATTTAATGAGTGGAAATCCCAGATCGAATCCAAACAGCGCCAGAGTACCATCATCAACCGCGCGAGTAAGCAGCCCGGTCGCATCACCCCATGTCTTATTTGCATTGCTATGGAAGTCGGAGGCGTAGGAAACACCAACTTCAAGATTACCAAGCACAGGAGCGGCGGCGGCTTCTGTGAATTGCAATGGCCTCACGTACCCGCGCACACCGAATACACCTGCGTTGAAGAGATCGCCAAGCACTGTTTCAAAACCGAAGTTCTCCAGATCGGCATCAAGCTCTATCCCCACTCTTCGCATATCATAGCTGGCAGTATTCCGATAGAGATAGATGATCGAACCGTGACCCAAACGTGCTGCATCCATATTACCAGCCCGAATGTAAAGAGGATCTGTTTTCTGCCCATAGCGGATATAGCGAATGATGCGCAGGTAATCATACGTTTCATTAAAATCTTCTTTCCGAACCTTGCCATCTTCTCCGATTCGAAGGTTGAGGTCAAGGCCTACACCAAGTTTGCCGAAAGAGAGTTCGGGCCGAAGATGTACAAGATAATAAGGCTTGCCGTCAATGATCGTTGCTCCAAATCCACCGGTAATTGTTTGTTGATTACGCGATTGGATAAGCGGGAATCTCTCCTGAATCGTTGTCTGTCCCATAGCAGAAGAAAGAGCTATGAACACAAGAAGTGAAAAATAAGTCTGGTTAGACGTTTTCATTGTTAGCCCCCAAAGAGAATACGGCAAATTAATACTGCACCGAGCATTCCGAAAACATCGGCGATTAATCCGGCAGGAACGGCATGGCGGGTGTTCTTTATCTGGACTGATCCAAAATAGACAGCCAGGACATAGAATGTTGTTTCGGAGCTTCCATACATTGTTGAAGCCAGAACTCCGATAAACGAATCAGCACCATGCACTTTCATTAGCTCTGTCATAATACCGAGGGAGCCGCTCCCCGACAATGGGCGCATCAATGCCATCGGCAGAGTCTCCGGAGGCATGCCGATGAGATTCGTCAGAGGTGCGAGCAGCGATGTTAAGAGTTCCATTGCACCACTCGCCCTAAAAATTCCAATAGCACACAGCATCGCCACGAGATAGGGAATAATTCTCACTGCTGTGTTGAAGCCATCCTTCGCCCCTTCAACAAACACTTCATACACTTTTACTTTTTTCACAATTCCCCAGCCGAGAAATGCAAAGAGAAGCAAGGGGATGGCGAGAATTGAAATAAGATTGATAACTACCCGGAAGAGCTCAGCCATTGGACACCTCCTTCTTCTCGATCGGTTCAATCTCCATTTCTTTGCGATACCTCGGTAAGCGTTGGAGTAATTTCGCCGCAGTCACACCCGCCACCGTTGCGCAGAGAGCGCCAAAGATGGATGTGCCAATGATGATGCCTGGGTTTGCCGAACCTGAAGATGCCCGAACAGCAATCGCAGTCGCCGGTATAAGGATCATTCCGCCGGTGTTGATTGCGAGAAACGTTATCATGGCATTCGTTGCGGTTCCGACTTTTGGATTGAGTTTATTGAGTTCCTCCATCGCCTTCAATCCCATCGGCGTTGCAGCGTTGCTCAGTCCGAGCATGTTCGCTGCGATATTCATGATCATTGCTGCAACTGCCGGATGATCAGAAGGAATATCCGGGAAAAGCCGTCTCGTGATGGGTGTGAGCATTCGGGTGACGATCTTGAGAAGACCAGCTTCATCGGCAACCTTCATTACTCCAAGCCACAGAGCCATAATACCAATGAGGCCGAGAGCGATATTGACAGCCGTGGTTGCATAGTCGAGTGCCGCCTGAGTCACTGCTTTGATCTTCACGAATCGAATCGGCTCGATCACGCATTCGATCATTGCAGTTCGATGATCTTCCGCAAGCTGGAAGGAGGTTACAACCGCTGAGAGCTTTTCCTTGCTCATACCGCTTTTGGCCATCTCTTTCCATCGCTCCGGGGTCGATTGATCAATTGAGAGTATTGCAGACGCCTCACCCTGTTGTGATACCGCAATCGTAATCGGTTGATTGATGTCTTCTTGAGCAGAGCGAGGTCCATAGAAGTCTGCAAATGCTTTTGCAGAGAGTGTCAGCACACCTTCGTATGTAGACCGCATCTCCGATGGAGTTTTGGTGATTTGAACGTTAGCCTTCAGTGGTACGCCATTACGATAGGTGTTATTGACTTCATCTCGAATATCGTTTCCGGCTGCCACCAAGATTCCGATGATGATGAGCGAAATCCAGATATAGTTTAGCATAGAGTGTCAGTACTTCTGGTAGTTGGAATTATTTGTGACGATGGTGTTAAAGTATAGCTTTTCATCCAAAAAGCAAGCGCCACTCCCTCCTCAAACACATAATTCGCAAAGGCCTTCGTCTCCCTCTGCTTTGCAAGGGAGTTCTCAAATCGCTATCTTTGTAAGTCTAACTTGCACATCAGATAACAAATCATGCAACTTACACCACAAATTGAAATTTCTGTACTAATCCCTTACGTCAAATCGCTTTCTTCTTCCAAGTCGATGCCTTCACTTCGCAGGAAGGTAGATGAATTAAGAGAGTACCTTTCACAGGTATCAAAGAGATCGACAATCATGTCAAGCGGGGGCACACTCAGACTCGATTTTCTCCTGGGGGAACTCGACCAAATTGTCTCGTCTCAAACAATCGAACGAGCCAGGTATTATGTGAAGAGATTGGAAAAATCGCTCACTGCTGCCAAAACTTCCAAACTGAACGACCTGAACCTGAACCGGTGGAAAGAATATACCTCCATCATCACCGATAGTTTATGGATTCTTGACAAGCGCGATGCTTCCGGAGAACATGCAGCCTGGTACTGGGGGAATTTTATTCCACAGATCCCACACCAATTGATGCTTCGGTATACCAAACAGAATGAATGGGTTCTCGATCCATTTGCCGGAAGCGGTACTACCCTCATCGAGGCACAACGACTGGGAAGAAACTGCCTCGGTGTGGAGTTGCAGCCAGCTATTGCCAGAAAGGCACACAGATTACTGAAGAAAGAAAAGATCCTCCACCCGGAGATCACAACGGCAATTGAGGTTGGCGATAGCCGGACCGTCAATTTCCAGAAACTGCTCAAACCATATGGAATCCGATCGGCGCAGTTAGCAATCCTCCATCCTCCTTACCATGATATTATCCGGTTCAGTTCGAAACGTAATGATCTCTCAAACCTCAAATCCGTTGAGCGTTTCGCGGGCGCATTTGGAGAAGTGGTTGAAAACGTGAGTGAAGTTCTTGACCCGGGAAGATATCTCGCTCTGGTCATAGGCGACAAATACGAGAAAGGGATCTGGATTCCGCTTGGATTTCTCCTGATGCAACGGGTCTTAGAGCTTGGATTTTCCCTGAAAAGCATTGTAATTAAGAATTTTGAGGAGACTTTAGGCAAACGCAACCAGAAGAAACTCTGGCGATACCGGGCCCTTGCCGGTGGTTTTTATGTCTTCAAACACGAGTATATTTTCATCTTCCAGAAGAATAAATGAATTCGCTCTTGAAAGAATAGATTAGAGATAGTATTATTCAATCAATCCTTTATCAGAATCACCATTATAGTCACTGGTCTCTAGAACGAGGATCGTATGCATTTCACTCTGGATATCCGGGAACAGGAGCTAAAGAAACGGTTCGCTCATCCGTACGAGTGGGGGCAAAAGCAGAATGATGCATGGGATGAACAGACTGATTTCATTTATCACATTTTCAGCTTCGAAGCGCTGGTGAAAGAAGTTGAAACCCGATTTCACACAATGCTGAACTATAAAGAGTTCTACAACTACACATTGAATCGATGGTATAATTTCTGGTCGGCAAAAGCTATCGAACAAATATTCTGTTCTCATCCAATCGTGAAAGGAGCCACGGATAACAGAGACCGTCTTCGCGATTTCAAAGTCAACAACATCAACTTCGATCACAAGACTTCAACCTATCCGCGAGGTTTCAACCATGACCTCACCTATGGTCAAAAGCACCCGAAAGAACTAGTCGAATGGTTTTACCGGCACCAGAGTCAGCAGCGGCGAAAGCATCATGAGAATCGGATCTTCATCATTCTCTATTCATCCGATGGCGAGCATTGGAAACTGAAGGCGGAACTCGGCTGGATTGAGAAGCTGATCAAAGGGTATCTCGATGGATTCGATGAGACAAAACTCTTCAGGTTTACGTTTGACCAGAAGCACGAAATTGTCGCCGATGTGATCTGGGCAATAAATTAAGTGTAACCTTCCGAAGGTTACACAGAGACCTCATAGAGCCTTCGGAAGGTTACGCAGATTTGTTCGAACCTTCCGAAGGTTGAACTAAGCCGCTTTGCGGCAGCGCAGACTTGTTCTTTGACAATAAGGATATTGCCCGAGGAGACTACATGAGGTACATTTGAGCGGGAGTTCACGGATTACTCACACCACTCAAAGGAGATACTCATGGGCGAGATACGAGATCAAATGGTGATGGCGATGCGGCTGAGGAATTTTAGTCCAAAGACCATCAAGTGCTACCTTTCGATTGCAAGAGGATTTGTACGGATGTTTGGTAAGTCCCCCGCAGAGATGGGAGAAGAAGAAGTACAGCGATATCTTCAAAGTCTTATGGAACGAAAGGCCAGTTGGGCAACCATTCGTCAGGCAAGCAGTGGGTTAAAATTTCTCTATCAAGACACGTTGAAGCGGGAATGGCAGGTAGAGAACCTTCCGCATCCGAAACGGGAGAAGCGCCTTCCGATAGTATTATCGACGGAAGAGGTCAAGCGGCTTCTTGATGCAATGAATACCCTGAAGCACCGGATGGTGTTGATGGCATGCTATTCCGCAGGGTTGCGGGTGGGCGAAGCGGTTCGTCTGAAGGTAACAGACATCGACAGCCAGCGGATGCAGATCCGTGTTGAACAAGGCAAAGGGAAGAAAGATCGCTACACGCTGCTCTCCATAACATTGCTTGAGCAGCTTCGGATGTACTGGAAACTCTATCGCCCGCAGCAGTGGCTTTTTGCTGGCAGAATACCTGGAAGAGCGCTGACAGAAAGCAGCGTGCAACGCGCCTTCACACGGGCAAAAAAAAAGCCGGTATCACCAAGCATGTGACAGTTCATTCCCTACGCCACAGCTTTGCGACCCACCTTCTGGAGTCGGGTACCGATATTTTTGTTATCCAACAGTTGCTCGGACACTCCAACCTGAAGTCCACAAGCATCTACCTCCATCTGCGGCGAGCAAGCATCGACAAAATTGTAAATCCGCTTGATCGTTTGATGGCTCCTCTGACGGAGATGCAATCATGACGACACGCACGTTGGAGGTGGCAGATGTGATACGAGCATACGGCAGCGAATATAGAAAGACTCACAAACTTCCGGTGCGACATTTACGGGCACTCCATAGCATCACCTCATGCCGAACAGCGGCTCTGGGTGGACATGTAGATCGGTGTGATGCCTGTGGCTATCAGCGTATATCCTATAACTCATGCCGGAATAGGCATTGTCCAAAGTGTGGTTCATTGGCAAAAGAGAAGTGGTTACGAGCACGAAAAGAGGAGCTTCTTCCTGTTCCCTACTTTCACATCGTCTTCACACTTCCGGATGATCTCAATGCACTAACACTTATCAATCAGCGTGTGATGTATGCGATGCTGTTTCAAGCTGCAGCCGAGACACTCTTGCATCTTGGACGTGATCAAAAGCATCTGGGTGCTGAAGTGGGACTGATTGCAGTCTTGCATACGTGGGGACAGAACTTGATGGATCATCCTCACGTGCATTGTATTGTTCCTGGAGGTGGACTTTCACAGGACGGGATGAGATGGATTGCGTCGCGGAAAAACTTTTTCATACCAGTCCACGTGCTCTCCCAGGTTTTTCGAGGCAAGTTTCTGGAACAGTTGAAGAAGGCATATCTAAGCCAAAGGCTTATGAGCCCCCGGCTCAGTGTGCGACAAATAAGGTGTATTGGTAAGGCATCGTCACTTGATTGCAGAGAGACATTTCAGACGTTGCTTGACCGGCTTTACAGCAAAGGATGGATTGTGTATGCAAAGCAGCCGTTTGGCGGACCAGAACAGGTGCTTGCGTATCTTGGCCGATACACCCATCGGGTAGCAATTTCAAATCATCGATTGGTGGAGATGACCGAAGGCAAGGTCAGCTTCCAATGGCGAGATTATCGAGATAAAGACAAAGAAAAGATTATGTCGGTGGAAGCGAGTGAGTTTCTTCGCCGGTTCTTGTTACACATCCTCCCTGATGGAATGTGTAAGATTCGCTATTACGGTTTACTCAGCAATAGAAAACGAACGGATCGTTTGGACAAGTGCAGAACGCTTCTCGATGCACCACTACAAGACGTCGAGCCAGAGACTGTGACGTGGCAGGAGTTGTTGTTAGAACTTACAGGCATCGATGTTCTGGTATGTCCAAGTTGTCATAAAGGAAAGATGTTGAATGAACGAATGCTTCAACCTAATCAGCATGCGCCACCATAGGAACGAGTATAACAAAGAAAGAGAATACTCAAAACAAGCGGCAAGGAATAACTATGCCCTTGACAAAAAGATGGCACAACCTATGATGATTCCATTAGATTGTCTCAGCACAGATGATCTGAAATCTGTGTTCCTTACTCTGAGAAGTGGATGGCAGGGATCGATCTTCCAGATAACGCCTATGATTGAATACCCATATAGGAAAGGTTTTGCGGCTTCCCTGCCTGCCGGCAGGCAGGGTTCAACCGAATTTTATCCGCACTTGAGTCTAAGGACTCTTCAAAACGAATATTTTTTTTGTCTCAAGCACGGATAAAATCCTAAACGTTATACCGAGACCTCATAGAGCCTTCGGAAGGTTTCGCGGATTTATTCGAACCTTCCGAAGGTTATACCGAGACCTCAGAGGGCCTTCCGAAGGATCCAGGGTAAGTTATGAAATACATCGACAATCAGTATTATCACATCTATAACCGCGGTGCACATAAAGCACTTATCTTCTTCAATTCGGAAAATTACAGATACTGTTTAGATGTACTCAAGAATAATGCTTCACGCCATAACGTTCTCATCGCAGCATATTGTCTGATGCCGAATCATTACCATTTGGTGATGAAGCAATTAGATAGTGGTTCAATCTCGAGATGTATCCAAACAACATTCAACACATATACCCAAGCGATCAATGTTAGAAGGAATCATTCCGGAACCATGTTTCAAGGAAAAGCTAAGGCAAAACTAGTCAATAGTGATTCCTATGTTTTTCAACTCATCCGTTATGTTCACTTGAATCCTGTAGAAGCTCAACTTGTAACTCGACCTGAAGACTGGATTTTTTCTGACTATGCTGATTGGGCAGGAATTCGAGAGAGAAAAACTTTCAATAGTAGCTTAAGAGATATGTTCTTTAAAAATGGAGAGGAGTATAAAGAGTTCGTCCAACAACATAGGCGGGAAGAGATTAAAAAGAACATCGGAAGATATCTAATGGACTGAGGTTTGAACCTTCGGAAGGTTACACAGAGACCTCAGAGGGCCTTCGGAAGGATTCGCGGATTTGTTCGAACCTTCCGAAGGTTATATCGAGACCTCTTAGAGCCTTCGGAAGGTTTCGCGGATACAATTACGAGTGAGAATAATCGGCCGCTCGTTCGCCGGTCGTACAGGTGATGATAACGAGATCCAAAACGAGGTGCGGGTCGCGTGAGGTAGTTTTAAGGATCGTGTCGGCATCGAGCAAGGCAGAGAAGCTATGCTCAATCTCTTCGGAAGAATACTTGGTGCGGAACAGGAGATACTGCTTCAGAATCGAGGGAGGTAGATTGAATTCTTTTTCCAATTCATACTCCGAGAGCCTCCGCATGGCGGGATCGTAAAGTTTCCAGAGTTGGGTAAAAAATTTCGTGAGCATGATAATAATATATTGGGGCGATTGACCCATTTCCAGCATACGTTCCAGAATTCTCACTGCCTCCCTGGTGTCTTTTCTCCCTATTGCGTTTTGTAATTCGAAAATTGTAAATCCCTTGGTTGCTCCAACAACGCTCGCCACATCTTCGGGAGTAATTTCTTTCCTCTCGCCTATAAAGATGAACAGTTTATCAATCTCATTTTGAAGTGCCCTGAGAGAATTTCCCACATACGCATGCAAGAGTTGGCATGCTTCAGGCGTAATCTGCCGTCCGGCAATTCTGATCCGCTCGCGGATCCAGGGTGGGACCTGATTATCGAAAAAAGGCTTGCATTCGATCAGGACAGCTTTTTTCTTCAACTCATTAAAGGGTTTCTTCCTGAAATCCTTCTCAGCCGTGACAAGCACGAAACAAGTCGATAGCAGCGGATTATTGATGTAGGCGGAGATGATTTCCCTGTCCGTATCACCAATCAATAACTTCTCAAATTCCTTCACTACCACCACCCTGCGTTCACTCATCATCGGGAAAGATGTTGCATGGGCAATGACTTCTTTCGCGTCAACTTTATTTCCGTAAACAACATCCAGGTTGAATCCCTTCATTTCAGGGGTTACCGCCAGTTCGATGATCGCGTGTATCCCCTCATCGATAAAAAAATCCTCTGTTCCATAAAAAAGATAGAGTGGAGCGAGAGCGGACGCTGAGAGTGATTGTTTGAACTCTGAGAAGGTCATAGAGTAATTGAGTTATTGAATCATTTGCGCATGCGCCTCTGGCGCGGGATCATTGAATCACTCATTCTTAATAATCTTTACCTTTACCATGACTATATCTTCCACTGGTTGATCGCTTCGATCCGTTTTTGCATTGCCCATGGCTTGAACGACTTCCATTCCCTTCACAACTTTTCCAAACACTGTATGTTTGCCATCGAGCCACGGCGTCGCGGCAAGAGTGATAAAAAACTGGCTTCCATTGGATTTGGGCATCCCGGTATTTGCCATTGAGAGGATTCCAGGACCTGTATGCTTTAACGAAGGTACAATTTCATCTTCAAATCCCGCACCGTAAATACTCTGGCCGCCCATCCCGGTACCTGTTGGATCGCCGCCCTGGATCATGAAATTCGCAATGACCCGATGGAACTTCACCCCGTCATAATATCCCTTCTCCGCTAATCCTACGAAGTTATTCACTGTCTTGGGGGTTTCTTTCTGGAACAATTCCACTTCAATGACTCCTTTGCTTGTCTCAATTTGTGCAATCACAGGCTGCTCCTTTGATTTGATCATGAATAGTATGACTGCACCGACAAGAGCAATCCCGATAATTCCGATCAGTATTCGTTTCATCCTTAGTACTCTCGTTGGTGACTGTTATAAGAATACGATTCCAATGATACCGACGATCAAACAATAATAGGCGAACAAACTGAATTTCCCTTTCTCCACAATCTTCAAGAGAAACTTGATGGCAACATATCCGGTGATAAATGCAACGATGGTCCCAGCACAGATTTCAATCAGGACATCGCTCGATAAACCGATTGCAATCATCTCTCTCGACTTCATAATTGTCGCACCGGCAACGGCAGGCAGGGAGAGCAGGAAGGAAAATCGTGCTGCCTTCACCGGAGAGACCTTCAGAAACAGTGCTGCGCTGATGGTGGATCCGGAGCGGGAAAAACCCGGCAAAATGGCGAATGCCTGGGCCACACCTATTAAAACACTCGATAACGGTGAGACAGATTTACCTTCAACGGGCTTTGCAAATCTCGTGAGAAACAGAATTAGCCCGGTGACCACCAACATTACAGCAACGAGTTTTGGATCGGTGAATGCAGCTTCAATCTGCTCCTTGAAACCAATACCGATGACAGCGGCAGGAATCGAACCGAGCAAAATTAAGAGCCCCAGCCGAAAATGTTCAGATGCATCATAATACTCTTTCGAGAATTTCATCCCGGTGAAAGCTTTCACGGTCGAATCGGTAATACCAACGATATCCTTCCAGAAGACCAACGTCACACTTAATAAGGTTCCAAAGTGAACGAACACTTCAAAAGTAATATCATTCGTTTTCGCTACATGAAGCAGATTGCTGGCGAGAACAAGATGACCCGAACTGCTAACCGGCAGGAATTCAGTCAAACCCTGAATGAATCCAAGTACAATCGCCTGAAGAAGTGTCACAGTAATCCTTTCGAACCATACTCATTAGAACGGTACAGTCACTCCCAATTTCAAACCAAACGAGTAAAAATTCATTGTTGGCTGCAGTGTACCGTTCGCAGCCGCTAGCTGTGAGCCATCTTGCCTGGAGAAACGGCCAAGAAATTCCCATCGTATATCTAGGCCGATCCTTCCATAAAAATTTTTATCAATCCGAGTATTTCCAACCGCTTCCAGTTTAAATCCCAGTCCTGTTGCGGTGGCACGATCCTCAAAACCAAAGGCCGTCATGGTCTGTGTCAATTGAGCGACATGATAACCCACACCTCCCCCAAATTCAAAAAAGTATCCCTCGCCGGGAGTCCAATACCGGACGATGAGACTTGGCATGTGGATGCGATAGGTAATATCGCTTCTGGAATATCCATTGCGATCATCGATGAGGTACGATTTGAATCCATGGCTGTACTCGATTGCAAGAATCCACTCCTCGCTGATCTGCAATTCGGGAGCGATAAAGAGTTCCAACAGCGATGCAAATTCCTGGATCTTTTGTTCAACACGGGGTTGTGCAACCGTATTCAGATAATCTGTCAGCGATGGAGCGGTGTGCAAGCCAATTCCCATTCCCGCTGCTATCCCCATGAGGCGATTCGAATTCTGCTGAGCATTCACCTGGTGAACACCGCTCTGCAGCAACAGGGAAGTCCCTACGATGAAGCAATACCATTTGGTTCGAAGCATCCTTACGCCAGCGTAACTGGCACTCCACTCTGCAGCGATTCGATGACTTTGAAGGTGCTCAGGGTCGTCCTGAATAGGCTCTCCATTGAAATTGGAGATGGAGCACCATTCTCGATGGCCTGGAGAAATGCAAATATTTCATCCCGATGCCCTTTATCGATAGTCTTCAATTTGAAGTCGCGCCTCTTCCCCTTTTGAAAGAGGCTCAGCACCTGAAAATTTTCGATGATCGCTGAACGGCCGGTCGAAGAAATTTCGATTCTTTCCTTGGGGAGAGAGGAATCTCCATTCGCCATGTAGCTAATGGTGCCAATGGAGCCATCGGCAAACTTCAGCGTGATTAGAACTGAGTCATCATCAAGTACTCCTCCCTTTTCCGGAAGAAGGGCTTCTGCAAAAATCTTTATCGGGTATGCCCCGGTGAAAAATTGCATGAGATCAATAAAATGACAAACCTCGCCGATAATACGCCCGCCGCCTTCGACAGGATCGCGCGTCCAATGGGTTGAAGGAATGAATCCGGCATTAATTCTATACTGAATCACATAGGGTCCAACAATATGCTCAAAGAATCGTTTCACCTGGCGCACATGCGGTGCGAACCGTCGATTGAAGCCGACCATGACCAACGGAGCTTGTGGTGTTTGGGATGATGAGAGATAAGCATCTTGAATGTGCTTCAACTCCTGCTCATTGAGTGCCAGTGGTTTTTCCACAAAGACATGCTTACCCGCCTTGAGAGCATCGATGGTATACCGGGCATGGAGGTTATGGCGTGTTGCAATAAACACCGCCTTCACATTCTCATCTTCAATTACAGTTTTCGGATCAGTCGTTGCATACCGGAACCCGCAGCCCTGTGCCACATTCGTGGCTGTCAGGCCATTCGCGTTGCAAACTCCAATAAGAGATACGCGGGATTTATGCCGGAGATGAGGCAGCAGAGAGGCCTGCGCGAAGTTTCCTGCTCCAATGAAGCCAATCTTTGTCGCTACCGGAAGACGCTGCATTTGTTCCGGCGGCATCTCGACCTTGTACGATAATTTCTCCATCTCGTCGAGAGAAAAATCACCATAATCCAGGATGATACCGACAAAGCGTTCTTTCCTCAACTTGCCCGAAAGAAGTTCATACGCAGATTTTACTTTGGCTATTTCAAACCGATGCGTTGTTAATTTTTTGAGATCGATCCGGCCGGCAGCAAGGAGGCGCAGGAACTCTTGTAAATTGCGATTCTCCGTCCACCGTACATACCCAATTGGATAGTCATTTCCCATTTCTTCATACGTCGCATCGTACCTCCCGGGACCAATGGAGCGCGAGAGTTTAAATTCCAATTCTTTTAAAAAGTATGGTGTGCGAGGAATTTCGATAGTGACATCGCCGACGAGCACGACGCGTCCACGGTCGCGGCATAATTCCCCGGCCAACTCCACAGGATCGTTGCTCCGTGATGCAGCAGTGATTACCACGGCATCCGCTCCGAAGCCTTTTGTGAAGGCTCTCACAATTCCCTTTACATCGTCATTCTTTCGATGGAGGGCAAGATCAGCACCGCTGGATTTCGCAAGTGAAATCGCATCCTGGTCGAGATCGATGCCGATGACCTGGCAACCGCTTGCTTTGAGAATCTGAACCGTTATCTGCCCCAGCAATCCAAGGCCAATAACCACGATGCTTTCACCCAATGTCGGGGCGGCCTGACGAACACCCTGGAGCGCAATCGCTCCGAGCGTGGAGTACGCGGCATCGTCAAGTGCAACTTCATCGGGGACCTTTGCACACAATTTTCTCGGTACGACAAGAAACTCAGCATGGCTGGCATACCCTGCTCCCGCACAGGCTACATTATCGCCGGGGACCAGATCCGATACACCGGGGCCGGCAGCGAGCACAATGCCCGAGACACTATACCCAAGGGCGGAGTAACTCTCCAGCTTCGACTGAACTCTTTGAACCGTTTTCAGCAATCCGTATTGTTTCACCTGTTCCAGCACTTTCAAGACAAGGTCTGGATTTGCCCTCGCCTTGGACATCAATGAGGATTTTCGTTTTGTCACCGACGCCTTTTCTGTTCCTGTACTGATAACGGAAAACCGGGTGCGGACGAGAACATGGCCGGATTTTAATGCCGGGATTGGAACATCAAGCAACTGTATTTCGCCTGATTTATTGTGCTGCGCAACCTGTTTCATAGTTCAAGCTTTCTTATCGTCGTTGGATTCGAAGTTCACTTCTGAAATTTTTAAATGGTCTTTGAAGAAATAGTACAATCCGACTGCAGTGGTAACAAGAATTCCGGCTTCGTGGGTGATAATAGAATAACTGATGGCAGTCACATCATTCACCTGGTACATCTTTACTAAGGCGACCGTGAGAAATGAATGATAGGTACCGAATGCCCCTGGTGAGGGTAGAACCCAGGCGATGGTGGTGATCGTGAGAAGGATCACCGATGCCCCAAAGTCTGATTGAAGCCCCGTCAGGGATTCAAATGCGTAGAATGGGACGAATAAACCGAGAGCGTAGAAAATCCATATCAACAAGCTCAGGAAACTAATTGCAGCGAAATGTTTTCGCAACCGTGCGACGCTGAAACCTGAAAGGAACTTCTCCACAAGTGACTGATACAGTGTTTCGTAGCGCCGGGGAACGATCATCTTCAGGTGCGTCAACAATTGAAAGAGGGATTCACTTTTGATAAACAGGATGAGAAATAATGCCAGCGCTCCAAATGCGCCGATCAGAAAGAAGGGGCGCATCGATTCGACATCGGGGAACAGAGATTGGAGGGTGTCGCTGCTCTCGATGAGGAAATTGAGCGTCTGGGGATAGAGAAAAAGTACCACACAGAGGCTGAAGAAGAATGTCATCATATCAAGGATCCGCTCGACGATGATTGTCGCGAACGCGGCACTCCTGGAAATCCCCTCCGATTTCCCGATTGCATACGCGCGCACGACCTCGCCTGCCCGGACAAAAATATTATTGACCAGGTACCCGATCATCACCGCGGAGAAGAGGTTCCTTGTTGAAAGTTTCTCTTTCACCGGGGAGAGTAAATAGGCCCATCGTACAGCACGCAGCCAGTGACTAATCAGGGTGATCGGCATGAGGAGAATTACCCAGAAATAATTCACCTCAAGCAGCGATTTTAGCAGATCATCAAATTTCACTCCCCGGAATGCCAGATAGAGGAAGGTGCCTGCGAATGCAAAGCTCAGCGTGGTCTGAAGGATTTTCTTATGTTGGCTCTTCATCAATAAGATCTGTCTGCTATCGTAAATCCACCACTTCGGTACCTTGAGGGGGTTTGAAAGAAAATGTACTGGCGCTCAAACCGATGTTTTGTTTAAGGTCAGCGACCGTGTATGTGGTCTCTGTATCATTTACATCGAGGACAATCACCTTCCGCACCGTCCAGACACCATCCTCCACCCATACCTTCAGCGATTTGATGAAGGACCGATCGTCCTTGGGGACGAGTTTCAGGGTATACACTTTCTCACGGTTGATCGCCTCAGCACCAAGTAACGTTGCATAAAAATTAGAGGGAAGATTGAGAAGAAAATTTTCAGGAGAGAGGGAATTCTGATTCTCTTTGTACGTGTCAATCAGCACCTGTTTATTCACCGGGGAATACGACCAGACCGTTTTGCCGTCTGTCACGATGGTTTGATGCTCGGACTCGACACGATAGTTATTCGGACGCTTCATCATAAGGACGCCCGAGAAATCCTGTTCAATGTTCGAGAATCCGAATTTGACATGTTGCTGGAACTTTGCCGTAGCATCCTGCAGAGCATCGTATCGTTTCTGCATACGCTCTGTAATCTGTTTCACTGTTAAATCCTTTTCCTGTGCCACGGCCAGAGAAAAGAACAACCATATAAAAAGGAGTCGTTGCATGTTCATCATTCGAGACTAGTCAAGATATCATCCAATTCTGCTTCCGTTTCAACAAGCACTTCCCTCGCCCTGCTTCCGTCGAAGGGGCCGACGATTCCAACCGCTTCCAATTCATCGACCAGCCGAGCTGCACGGGAGTAACCAACCTTCAATCTCCGCTGCAAGAGTGAGACCGATCCTTGTTGATGCCGTACGATAATTTTGGCAGCCTCTGCAAACAGATCATCACGCGACCCTCCAGAGGCGGCCCCAGCAGCTTTCTTCTTTTCAAAAGCGGAAGGAAGCGTGAAAGGATTTGAATATCCCTGTTGCTTGGCAATATGGTTTGTGATGCGTTCAACTTCATCAGAAGAGATGAAGGCATTCTGCATGCGGATCGGTTTGGGCGTACCCGATGGCAGGTAAAGCAGATCGCCGTTGCCAAGAAGTTGATCCGCGCCATTCATATCGAGGATTGTGCGTGAGTCAATTTTCGATGAGACCTGATAGGCGATCCGTGCAGAGAAATTCGCTTTAATCAGGCCGGTAATAACATCGACCGATGGTCGCTGTGTTGCGAGAACCAGATGGATGCCGACCGCGCGTGCCAATTGGGCCAGGCGTGCAATCGGTTCCTCGACTTCGCGTGCAGCGGTAATCATTAAGTCGGCAAGCTCATCGATCACGACAACCAGATAGGGAAGTTTTCTATGCTTGATAGTCTCGGTATCGTGCAGGCGTCCGCTTTTCACGCGCTCATTGTAGTCGGCAATATTGCGTACACCAGCCGCTGCCAGACGATCATAGCGCTTCTCCATCTCAATCTCGACACTCTTAAGAACAAGAACAGCATTATTCGGTGTCGTGATAATCTCTTCATCGATATCCGGTGAAACGGCGAGGTAATGTTTACGCAGTTTCCCATAGAGCGAGAGTTCAATCTTTTTCGGATCGATGATTATAAATTTTACTTCACTGGGATGAAGACGATAGATCAGGCTTGTAATAATTGTATTGATGCCGACACTCTTTCCCGATCCTGTTGCACCGGCAATCAGGAGATGCGGCATTTTCGCGAGATCGTCGATGTACACTTCGCCGGAGATGGTTTTCCCAAGTGCCAGCGGAAGGGTACCCTTGAAGTCCCGGTACTTCGATGAATTAATCACACTCCGAAACGTCACGATGGCAGGATTATGATTGGGAATTTCGACACCCACCGTGCCTTTTCCCGGTATCGGCGCGATGATCCGTATCCCTTTCGCTTTTAAAGCGAGAGCGATATCATCCTGAAGACTTTCAATCCGGCTGATTTTAACCCCCGTTGCCGGTACAATTTCATAGAGAGTCACAACGGGACCCGGTGTCACCGAAACGCTTTCGATGTCAACACCGAAATCGGCAAGCTTTGAACGGAGCAGCTCGGCGTTCGATTTCAATTCCTCCTCATCCACCTCTTCACTGGCGCGGGCAGGATCGAGAAGTTCGACTGAGGGAAACACATAATCGATCTCCTCCTCAACATCAGCAGAAACCTGTTTCTTGGTTAGCCGATCTGATTCATCAAAATCCACTTCCTCTTCAACGACAGGTGCATTGATATCGAGTGGAATTTCGCCTGTAAAATCCTTCTTTGCCTGTCCGGATAGCATCTCGCTGGGGGGAGAAATTTTTTCTTCTTCCACGGCTGGTACGGTGCGCTGGATCGGTTTCCGGGCTGTCATGGTGGGTGGCGGCATATCTGTATCCGGATTTTTTATCTCAACAGGCCGGGGTGATTTCGCTCGTTGAGCAACGGGTTTCTCCTCTTCCGAACGCTGGCTCTTTATCCACTCGATCAGTGCTTTAAACCAGTCTTGCAGCCGATCTGCTGTTTGCTGAATATCGAGATCCACGAGTAAGGTGAGTATCGCTCCGAGAAATCCAAAGACAAGAAGAAAACTTCCGGTGAGGCCGATCAATTTGGTCAGAGATTGCGCCGCAAATTCACCGACAACTCCACTCCACTCATCCGAGAGAACCGGTGTATCACCAAGCCGCATGATACATCCCATCAGTGCTGAAAACAGGAGAGCCAGAGCGACGATGTAGTTTGTCGCCAGGATAAGTTTATGGAGTTCTTTCTTCCGCAAAATATACCAACACCAGGCACCGATCAGGAACGGAAGAATGATCACCGAATAACCGATCGTGGAATTAATAAACCAGTTGGAGAGTACTGCACCAAGGAGGCCGAGGAGATTTTCTGTTCGATCCGCTTTCGCTTGAATGGCATCATCGGCGGTAAAGACCTTCCACAGATCAGAAAATCGCACCTGTCCGTTTTCCTGATCTGCGGGAGTATAGGACACAAGGCTCAGGAACAACATTAAGGAGAAAAGAATCCCCAGGAAGCAAGCAATCTGCCGATTCCGATCCGGATTCGTCTTCGATTTCTCTTTTTGCTTTTGTTCTTTTTTTACTTCAGCCATATCATTGATTGTCTTTGACTGTCTCTTTTGAATCCGGACGCAACTTGATAACATTGCCGACCTGCATGGGGACAACTGGAACGCTATCCACTGTCCCACACACCTTTATGTCGTCGGCAAAACCAATTTCTGCCAGATAGTGTCCATGTTCCGTGTTCCTCATCATCTTCAATATTGACCGTTTATAGGTCTTAAATAAGGCATGGGCTGCAAGCGCAGCATCTGACAGCTCGAGTTCGAGCGAGACGTCATCGAGCAGCGAGTGAATCAACATTCCTGCACATACTGCATCTTCGAGACTGAAATTACTAAACGTATTCGCCCGGCCCGCAGCAACAATTATAAAATCGGAACGAACTTCCTTCATATACTCAATCACTTTCGTTGCATTGACGAACGAGGCGATCACAAGGCCCCGCGCGAACCGGCCGCGATACATTGCTACGGAACCGTTCGTGGTGCAGAAGATGATCGACTTTCCCTTGACCATCGTCTCAGAATACTCTTGCGGCGAGTTGCCGAGATTAAATCCCTGAATTATCTTGCCGTTCCGTTCGCCGCCGCGCAGTGTCACATCGCCGAAAAGACTTCCCGATATCTTCACGGCATTCTCAATGCTTTCTACCGGAATAATCTCCCGTGCACCATTCTGCAGGGCTACAGCGATTGTAGTACTCGACCTTAGAACATCGATGACGATGACATTCTTGTCACGGAGCTGCAGCTCGTCCAGCCCAGCCGTAGAAAAGCATAAATCAATTTTCATGATCCCCCCGAATTGCCTGTTATCCTTTATATAACTCCTACTCAGTTAAAAAAAACTAAATCAACATTCACCACTGATGGCACACTGATAATCACTGAAAAAAGGAAGTAGTATGAAAGCTTGTATTAAGAAATTACAAATATAATTATCCTCCATGTTCACCCCGTTGCACGGGGTAAATCGGTGTGTCATCCGTGGAGAACATTCTGAGCAACTACCCCTTTTTTAGGAATGGCAATTTGATAATAGTTGCCGGAATTTCTTTTCCCCTTACGGCCACGTTGATGATCGATCCCTCCGCGGCACAGTCAATGCGTACGTATCCCATCCCGATTCCTTTTTCAAGCGATGGAGAGAATGTACCGCTGGTCACCACGCCAATCTCCTGGCCTTGTAGTGTAATTGGATAACCATGACGAGCAATTACTTTGTCCGGCAGTGTGAATCCCACAAGCTTCCGCTTGATCCCTTCGGATTTTACTCGTTGCAGCACGTCGCTGCCAAAAAATGTTCCTTTGTTCAATTTTGTTATCCAACCCAATCCTGCTTCGAGAGGATGTGTTGTCTTATCGATATCATTTCCATAGAGGCACATCCCCATCTCGAGGCGAAGCGTATCGCGGGCTCCAAGCCCGATAGGTGCAATACCAAATTCCTTACCGGCAGCAAAAACTGCATCCCACACTTTTTTCCCGTTAGCCAGATCAGCATCGAAATACAGCTCAAAGCCGAGCTCACCGGTATAACCCGTACGGGAAATGATCATTTCGATTCCTTCTATGACTCCATGTGTGAAATGGTAATATTTGATCTTCGAGAGATCGACGTTGGTCAACTTTTGAAGAGTTGCCAAAGATTTTGGCCCTTGAATCGCGAGCAAAGCGATCGTGTCGCTGATGTTCCGCAACTCCACATCGCCTTCAATGTGGGATTGGAGCCAGTCAAAATCCTTCTGGCAATTCGAAGCGTTGACCACCATCATATACTGATCGCCGCGATGGTAGACGAGCAGATCGTCAACGATACCTGCGTCAGCGTAGCAGAGAGCAGAATACTGCACCCGTCCTTCTGTGAGTTTGGAAGCATCGTTGATCGTCATCTTCTGGATAAAAGCAAGAGCATCCTTACCCCGAATTTCGAATTCACCCATGTGGGTCACATCAAAAACACCAACGCTCGTTCGGACTTTTAAATGCTCAGCAATAATTCCGGAGTACTGAACCGGCATCTCAAATCCGGCAAACTCCACAATCTTTGCGCCAAGTGATCGATGAATCTCAGTAAAAGGTGTTTGTTTCATAGTAGGTTCCGCAGTTTTAAGTTCACATCAATGCCGGCATCGAGCGTCTCTTAATTCCCCTGCATCTTCTTCCAATCCGCCAGAAACCGCTCCAGGCCGGCGTCCGTTAATGGATGTTTACTCAATTGTTCTATGACCTTGAAAGGAATTGTACAGACATCCGCACCGATCATCGCCGCTTCCACCACATGCATTGGGTGGCGAATGCTGGCTACCAACACCTCGGTCTTGAATTGATAATTCCGATAGATGGTGACAATTTGCCGGATCAGATCCATTCCATTCTGACCGATATCATCCAACCGGCCGATGAAGGGGCTAATGAACGTCGCTCCCGCTTTTGCAGCGAGGAGAGCCTGCGCTGGTGAGAAGCAGAGCGTGACATTCGTATGGATTCCTTCCTGAGTCAATGCCTTCACCGCTTTTAATCCCTCTTTGATCAACGGTACTTTGATCACAATATTTTTATGGATTGCTGTCAGGTCATGGGCTTCGTTCATGATACCGGCGAACTCCATTGAAATCACTTCGGCGCTGATCGGCCCATCGACAATCGAACAAATCTCTTCCAGCAATGCCCGGAACTCTTTTCCCTCTTTAGCAACGAGGCTCGGATTTGTGGTAACGCCATCGAGTATTCCCATGCTCGCCGCCTCGCGAATTTCACTGATGTTAGCACTGTCGATGAAGAATTTCATGCTTCACTTCCTTTTGAAAAAGATTGGATGCCATTGCTCAAAAAACTCCACGGATGGTACACCGAGGGACACTGAAAAATATTTTCTCTATTATTTTTCCAAGTAAACATACACACGATTTACTTTTATCAGTGAATATCTGTATGCCATCAGTGGTTAAAGAATAACGAGTCGATATTAAATATTGTATTGATCAGTAACATCCTTGTTTTGCTTGACCGAGAAGACCTTGAATTCATCCATTGGCATTGCAGGATCAGAGATGAGTTTAATATCAATCAAGAAAAATGTCATCATCTTAATTCGCCGGCTGAAGAACCCTTGCGTAAGATAGGCAGCCGTCGCCGGGTTAACTTGGAGATGGATTCTCCCCTCCTTTGTTTCAGTCTTGAACCGTCGGATCCAGCGCTCGATCTGGTTCAGCGTGGTCGTGCGAGACTGAACCATACCCGTGCCTGCGCAATTCGGACACGCATCGCTGAAGCTCATTTGTATATTCTGGCGGATACGTTGACGGGTGATTTGCATCAGGCCAAATTCCGTCATAGGAAGCACTGTCGCTTTGGCCCTATCCTTCTTCAGCTCCTTCTTCATTTCGTCGTAGACCTTTTTCCTATTTTTCTCGTCTTCAAGATCGATAAAGTCTATGACGATAATGCCGCCGATATCCCGGAGACGCAACTGTCGGGAAATCTCACGGGCTGCCTCAAGATCCGTTTTGAGTGAGTTTTGCTCCTGTTCTTTCTTTGCAGCGTACCGTCCGGAGTTCACATCGATGACTGTCATTGCTTCAGTCTTCTCGATGAAGATATATCCGCCGCTCTTGAGCCACACCTTACGGCTCATCAGATTCTGAATGTCTCTTTCAACGCCGTACTTATCGAAAACCGGTTCTTTTCCCTTGTAAAATTCTACACGATCCAGCATATCCGGCGACATCCACTGCACATAGGCTTTAATCTCGCGGAAGAGCTTTTTTTCGTCGACGACGACATGTTCAACCTTATCGCCAAATAAATCACGGATGACACTGGATGTCGTTGTCATATCTTTGTAAACGAGTGCAGGCGGTTTTTCATTTTTAACTGCTTTTTCAATATTCCGCCAAACCTTAACCAGTTCCTCCAAATCCTGCTTGATCAAGGCTTCATCCTTGCCATCGGCAACGGTGCGAATGATAGCACCAAAGCCCTCTGGAATCATTGACCGAACAATCCGGCGCAAGCGTCGTTTTTCCTTGAAATCACTCATCTTCTTCGAAACACCGATCTTGCCATCAAATGGAAGCAAGACAAGAAAGCGACCCGGCAGAGAGATTTCTGAAGTGACCCTAACTCCTTTTTTACCCACCGGCTCTTTTGTGATTTGGACCAGGATTTCATTACCCTTTTGCAGATTGATTTCGGGCCTGTACTGTTCCTCCCTCATGGAATCGCGTCTGGCGGATCGTTGAGAAGTGTCTGTCTCATTATTGGAGGAATGGGCCCCTCTGCGGCCGGTTTCTTCGCGAAGTGCCGGTGTGCGAGGTGTTTCCTCACTCTCCTCATCATCATCCTCGTCATCGAACATTGCATTGTATTCAGAGAGAGAGGAACCGATATCTGAAAAATGGAGAAAGGCGTCTTGTTGAAGGCCTACATCGATAAATGCCGCGCGAATACCGGGCATGACCTTGGCTACTCTGCCAAGATAAATGTCACCAACCATCCGCTCCTTGCCTGGTGTTTCGACGAATAACTCCGCGAGTTTATCGTCCTCGAGAATGGCGATCCGGTGCTCGTTCGCCGTCGAATTGATAATGATATCTTTTTTCATAGGGTAATTTCATCCACCTCACCCACTGCTTTGCATCGAAGATGTCGTTTGCATCGGACGGAAGTGGACAGTTCCCAGATATGAACGGCAACACGCCGGAGGGAGACACTCGTGTGAAGAGATATCCAGATCGACCAATGCTTTGTGCAGCAAGAGCGCTATGATTATCATGGGGAACGGAGCGCAACTGCACCAAACCAGTGGAAAAGAAGAATCTAATAAGTTGGAAAATGGAGAACATTTATTATGGTGTGCGTTTATCCTCTCGATTCATCGAGATGGAAAGCCAGCACGCTGGGCTAAGAGTGAGATTCCGAGGTCAGCCTTTTATTGGCTGACTAAAAAAAAATAGAGGTCAAGCGACCCTGTGTCACACAAAACTCTTTGCCGACCGTTGCTTCCTTCCGGACCTGGCGGGGTTGAGCAACGCCTTGTTGCACAGGACTTGACCTCATTGAAAAAAGGAAACCAATTGAAAAATTTGATAGATGTAAACAAAATTCTAGTGTTTCTCTCTTAATTTATTACAATTTCTCCAAGAGATTCGAGTTTTTTTACTCAAAACTCTGAATTATTCACTGTGCGATATTGATGAATACTTGCCGCACATGGATAAACCAACTTTTGTGGAGCTGATCGGGATCCCCGCCTGCCTGACTGCGTCAGCAGTCGGGCAGGTCCGCCAGAGGCGAATGCGCCTTCCGCCAAAAAGACGGTGGACAAGTCGGCGCAGAACCGATGACATCCTTCAAGTGGAGCTGAGGAGGCTCGAACTCCCGACCTCTTCGTTGCGAACGAAGCGCTCTCCCAACTGAGCTACAGCCCCTAAAAGAACCGTACATCATCAACCACAACGACACAAAGAGAAATGGTAAGGGTTTTTAAAATCAATCCCTTACATATTTGTAATTTTTGTGTCTTCGTGGTGAATTTTCCTGCAATAAGATACGAAACATTGACTTACGAGGCAATACGAATTTGCTACAAGGGCAACCAGCAAATCCAAAGAGACTTCGGATATACCGAATCCAGAAACAATCAGAATGGAGATGATCTAAGGAACAATCTCCGACTTTATAGCTCCCCGCTTTCCAGTGTCCACGGTGAACCGTTTACCGTGAACCGAACCTCCCCATTGCTTTTCCCCCCGCATTCATCTACACTTCTACCGAATTGCTGAACAGAGGAGAGTGAAACCAGCAACAATAAATCCGTGGGGCGTGAAATCAGCGTACGTCAAACGGGTTTTTTGCTATTCACAATAGATAAATTTTTGCATTCTGGATTAGACGAGATTAGAGCTTATTTAAGAAAACTGGGACATTGGCGATGGTTAGAAGATGACCGAATATCACGCGAAATACTTTGCCTACGAACTTACCCGCCGAATTGCATCGGATTCAATAGAAAAACTTGCGCGATCTCTTTCCGATACCCAGGTTGATCACAACCCTCATCAAGTTGAAGCAGCACTGTTTGCATTCAGGTCGCCTTTATCAAAAGGTGCTCTATTGGCAGATGAAGGTGGACTCGGCAAAACAATTGAAGCTGGTATTGTACTCTCTCAAAAGTGGGCTGAACGAAAGAGAAAAATTCTTATAATTGTTCCTGCTAACCTTCGAAAACAGTGGAATCAATAATTTCTCGATAAATTCTTTCTTCCATCGATTATTCTTGAGACTAAATCATTATACGCGTCTCGCCAATGAGGAGGATTTCAAATCATTAAAGGAGCGATTGAAACCAATCTGCCAGCGAACACTCCGCAAAAAGGTTCGTGAATATATCAAGTTCACAAATCGTATACCGATTACACAGGAGTTTTATCCTACCCAGGAAGAGCAACGTCTGTACGATATGGTAAGTGGATATTTACAGCGTGAAATAAAAGAAATGGAAAAAAAGAGGACAATATTACGGCACGACCTCTTTCGTGCGCAGGATGAAGTTGATATGAAGAAAGAAGAGTTGATCAGCAAGATTGAGATTCAATTAAAACAAAAGGTTGAAATAAACGATCTATTTACAATTAGATGGCAAATGCACTAACGTTCGATGGCGGATACTTTATGGCAGAAGCAGCAATTATTCATCCGAAATGTAGAAGCTTGATTACGCTTCTATAAGCCCCCACCCGCATTATTTGGATTTGAGGATTCTATTTAATTATTAAAATCGTTTACATTTATTGTAAATAGTTTTATATTATATGGAAATCGTCTACAAATCTCGAAAACTCGAAAAATCTCTCACCAGTCCGAAAGAGATGAATAAAACCTACGGAATTCGAGCGAAGAAAGTAAGCCAAAGATTGAAAGAACTTAAAGCGGGGTCAACTCTTGCTGTCATGAAAACCATTCCGGCTGCAAATTGCCATCCATTGAGTGCTGATCGAGAAGATCAGTTTGCGGTGGATGTCTCCGCAAATTTCAGGATGATTATTGAACCGTATCATGATCCGCTTCCCCGAAAAGAAGATGGAAGCCTGGATTGCGATAACGTCACTTCGATAAAAATTCTTGAAGTAACAGATTATCATTGAGGAAGACTATGACTGGTACAACCATATTAAAGCGAAAACTTCTTTCTCCCCCAGGCGATACTATCCAGGAAACGATTGATACCATTGGTATGAGTCAATATGAACTCGCTGAGAGAATGGGAAAGAATAAGAAGAACATCAATCAGATTATCAAAGGAAAAGAACCGATAACACAAAACACCTCTATTCAATTGGAGCGTGTTCTTGGTATTCCGGCAAGTTTTTGGATTGAACGGGAAAAAGAGTATCGAAGAGAACTGACTCAGATTGAATCAGAAGAAACTCTTGTCAACGATATGCACTGGCTTGATGAATTTCCACTGGCTGCCATGAAAAAACTTCAATGGATCACTCCAACAAAAAACAAAGTCTCGTTATTGAAAGAAATGTTGATGTTCTTCGGTATCGCCTCTCCACGCCAATGGAAAGAAATCTATATTGATCGATCGTTAACCGTATCGTTCCGAGTGTCACTTGCTCACACGAACAACCCCGGGGCCATGTCTGCATGGTTGCGAAAAGGAGAATTACAGGCGCAGGAGCTGAAACCGAAAGAGTATGAGAGAAAACGTTTTGTGAATGTTCTGAAAGAATTAAAGACGCTTATCCAGACTCCACCAGAAGAATTTAAAGAAAAATTGCAAGCAGCATGCAGTGAGGCGGGTGTAGCAGTAGTCTTCACTCCATGTTTGCCTAAAGCTCCCATTAGTGGAGCATCACGATGGATTATGAATTCAACAGTACCTCTTATCCAATTGTCGTGCAGATACAAGACAAATGATATCTTTTGGTTCACGTTTTTCCATGAGGCGGGACATATTCTTAAACATGGAAAGAAGGAAGTATTTTTGGAGAAAGTGGAAGGGACGAAGACCGATAAGAAAAAAGAAAAAGCTGCGGATAGATTTGCGTCTGAAGCATTGTTTCCTGCCAAAGCGTATAAGAAGCTCAAATTGGAATCCTCAATCACCGACCGAGTCATTCGTTCATATGCTGAAGAATATGACACTCACCCGGCTATCATCGCTGGCAGGTTGGAGCATGACGGACTCGTACCGCGATCATTATTTCATCATCTGAAGGTTTCTGTTTCAATCTGAAGTATTTTGCTGCAATTCGCCTAACAACTACAGAGGCAAGTATGGCAGAACCCACCATCATCTGTCCAAAATGTAAAACTCAAATCAAGCTTACAGAATCACTCGCAGCTCCCCTTCTCGAAGCAACTCGAAAGGACTTTGAACAGCTATTGGCCGATAAGGATGAATCCATCGCCAAAAAAGAAAAGTCACTTCACAGACGAGAAGAAGCTCTCATAAAAGAACGGGAAACTCTCGAGACAACCGTAGAGGATAGGCTGAAATCCGAGCAAGCTCGAATTGCCAAAGAAGAGGCAAGAAAAGCAAAGCTGGCGTTGGCAACCGACCTTGAGGAGAAAGACAAGAAAGTATCTGAGTTAGAACAAACTTTAAAGAAAAGAGATGAAAAACTCGCTGAAGCACAAAAGGCACAAGCAGACTTATTGAAGATGCAGCGAGAATTCGAAGACGCAAAACGTGAAATTGACCTGACTATCGAGAAACGTGTTCAGGAAAGTATTGGTGCGGCACGCGACCAAGCCCTTAAACAGGCAGAAGAGCAGCTAAAGTTCAAAGTGATGGAGAAGGAGCAGACCATTGCCGCTATGCAGAAACAGATTGAGGAATTGAAACGGAGGGGAGAGCAGGGTTCGCAGCAACTGCAGGGCGAGGTTCAAGAATTGGAATTGGAAAACATATTACGATCAAAATTCCCACACGATATCATTGAACCGGTTCCAAAAGGTGAGTACGGCGGAGATGTATTGCAAAGAGTTGTGAATCCATTGGGACAACGATGCGGAACGATTATATGGGAGTCGAAGCGCACAAAAGCCTGGAGCGATACCTGGTTGCCCAAACTTCGGGAGGATCAGCGAAGCGCAAAAGCTGAAACCGCGGTAATTGTTTCCCAGGTGTTGCCAAAAGATATAGATCCATTTGGTTTGGTTGACGGTGTATGGGTAACCAACCCGAAATCTGCGATACCGGTTGCCGTTCTTCTCCGCCAGGCAATGTTTGAGGTCACTGCTGCACATGTTGCCTCTGAAGGGCAGCAAACCAAGATGGAAATGGTCTATCAATATTTGACAGGGCCAAGATTTCGCCAACGAGTACAAGCCATTGTTGAATCCTTTTCTTCAATGCAGGAAGACCTCGACAAAGAAAAGAAAGCGATACTCAAACAATGGGCAAAACGGGAAGAGCAGATCGACCGGGTAATGCAGTCAACCATTGGTATGTATGGAGACATGCAGGGTATCGCCGGTAAATCTCTTCAAGAAATTGAGGGCTTGGAACTTCATGCCTTAGAAGCTCCTGCGAAATCTGATGAATAATAGATCCTGAATCTATTAAAGCTGCCGTGGAGAATCTCAGACGACAAAGCCGATTAACGAAGCCTAAAGGATGAACACCCACAAACCTAAACCAATATATTTTTTTAACTGGAAGCTTGTATGAGACAAGAGTTTAATATCTACTGCGATGAAAGCTGCCATCTTGAGCATGACCACCAGAAGTCGATGGTGCTGGGAGCGCTTTGGTGCCCGAAGGCGAAATCTCAGGAAGCTTTTGAGCGTATTCGTGAAATTAAAGAAAAATATCGTTTACCGCGCACATTTGAAATCAAATGGAATAAGGTTTCGCCTGCCCAGGTGGCATTCTATTCGGAGCTGATTGATTTTTTCTTTGACGATGATCACCTGCATTTCCGTGCATTGGTTGTGCCCGATAAATCAATTCTAGATCACAGTAGCCATGGACAATCGCACGACGAATTCTACTATAAAATGTACTTCGATTTGTTGAAGGTCATCTTTGATCCGCGTGATGGGTACAACATTTATTTGGATATGAAAGACACACGAAGTCAGGATAAAATTAAAAAGCTTCACAAAATACTAGAAGTAAGTAATTATGATTTCTCACGACAGATTATACGGAAAATCCAGCATGTTCTCTCACACGAAGTAGAGCTTCTTCAAATTGTAGATTTATTATCCGGTGCAGTTTCATATGTCCATCGAGGATTGCAGACAAGCGAGGCAAAGGCCCAATTGATCGAAAAGATTCGGCATCGTTCGAGGTATTCTCTGCTTAATACAACACTGTACCGAGAATCGAAAATGAATATTTTTGTTTGGAAACCAAGAGCATCGAAATAGGGATGAATGAAATGCCAGTAACACTCCCGGAGTTGATACGGTTAGATGAATATGGTGGTGATGGGGCTGCGTTTATCGAAGCGGTCTATCAAGTATTTCGTAATGATTTTGTCTTGTCAAAACCATCATTTCGGCGGCGCAATATCGGACTGAAGAGGCTCCCGATTGTTGATGGAAAGATATGCACTTTTTATCATATTACGCATGAAGGAGAAGATGAACAGAATCGCACACCGGACATCCGCCGTTGTGAGCGCATACGATGGCTAAAGTCGGTAATCGAAAGATGCGATGAGTGGGGCCTGAAAGTGTGGGAACAGATACGGAAGAGTGAAGCTCGAATTTGCATTTGGCTGGAACGGGATGAAGAACCGGATTATGTCGTCATCCTTGCAGATCGAAAAACCTATGTGCTGTTATGGACAACATTTGTGTTAACTCGGGATCATGAAAAGAATAAAAAACAGAAAGAATATGATGCCTATAAAAAGGCTGAAGCCGCCAAGCAAGGCTTAACGGCTTCGTAACTCCTTCAACACATGGTTGATGAGCTTAAATTCTTTGTTTGGATTGGTATATAAGTAAGCAAGTTTCTTATGAATGTCAATAGGAGTAGAAAAGCGAACACAGATGACACAGAAAAAACGAGATTTTCACAGATAAATAAATCTGTGTAGATCAGTACAATCAGTGTCATCAGTGTTCCAATATTAAAGCGAACGCAGATAACACTGAAAAGCACGAGATAATCACGGATTATTATCGGTGTAAATCTGTTCAATCAGTGTAATCAGTGTTCCAATATTAAAGCGAACACAGATAACACAGAAAAACACGAGATAATCACTGATCTGTCTAAATCAGTTCGATCAGCCTGCCCGACTTGCCTGCGGCAAGCAGGCGCAGGCGGGTGTCATCAGTGTTCCATTAAAAGGAAATTATGAACAATAAGCAAAAATTAGAGTTGACCTGGATTGGCAAAGGCGATCAGCCCAAGCTTGAGCCGCGCATTCTCATAGAAGATCCAACAAAAAGCTACGGCGATAAGAATGCTGAGAATATGCTCATTTACGGCGACAACCTTCTTGCTCTAAAAGCTCTTGAGCAGGATTTCGCCGGTAAGCTCAAGTGTATCTATATCGATCCACCATATAATACAGGAAATGCCTTTGATCATTATGACGATAGTTTAGAACATTCAATTTGGTTAAATCTAATGAAGCCGCGTATCAAGTTGCTTCATTCCCTTTTAAGAAAAGATGGTTCGATTTGGATTTCTATTGATGATGATGAATGCCATTACCTGAAAGTTCTTTGTGATGAGGTATTTAGCAGAAAAAATTTTGTAGCAAATGTAGTTTGGCAGAAACGCACATCACCCGATATGAGAGCAACTCTTGGCGCGGGACACGATCACATTTTAGTGTATGCAAAGGATCTCCCAACATTTAAAGATACAATAAAGTCACTCGAAAAAAATGAGAAACAAAAGGCTGCATATAAAAATCCCGATAATGATCCTCGGGGGCCTTGGGTTTCATCAGATTTTTCAGCCCAAGGCTATCGACCAAATCAAATGTATAAGATTACTACGCCAGGCGGAAAGATATACTCCCCCCTGAAGGTAGGTGTTGGAAAAACGTAGAATCTGTTTATAAAAAGCTTGTTCATGATGGAAGAATGTGGTTCGGCACTGATGGTAATGGTGTTCCACGAAGAAAGACTTATCTAAACACATCTGAAGGTCAAACAGCTTGGACATGGTGGACGAATGCAGAGGTAGGTCATAATCAAGAGGCTAAGAAGGAAATTATTGCTTTGTTTGGTACGGGTAATATATTTGACACCCCAAAACCTGAGAGATTGATTAAGCGCATTATCGATCTCACTAGCGACGAAGAAGAATGGGTTCTTGACTCTTTTTTAGGATCCGGCACAAGTACAGCCGTAGCCCACAAGATGAACCGCAAATGGATAGGTATTGAGCTTGGAGATCATTGTCACACTCATAGTATCCCACGCCTGCAAAAAGTGCGCAATGGAACAGATCAAGGTGGTATTAGCGAAACGCATAACTGGAAAGGTGGTGGAGGTTTTAAGTATTACTATCTGGCACCGTCGCTTCTTAAGCAAGACAACCGCGGCAACTGGATTATCAGCAAAGAATACAACGCCGCGCAGCTTGCCGCCGCAATGGCAAAACACGAGGGCTTCCGCTTCATGCCGGATGAAACGTATTATTGGAAGCAGGGCAAGTCCACAGAAAAAGATTTTATCTTCACGACCACCAACTTTGTTTCAGTGGAGTTTATCGACACGATCCACGGCGAGATGAAAAGCGATGAGAGTCTTCTTATCTGCTGCACCTCCTTCAGTAAAGCTGCCGACAAATATCCGAACATCACCATAAAGAAAATTCCCAAAATGCTTCTTGGCAGGTGCGAATTCGGGAAGGAAGATTACAGTCTCAATATTGTCAACCTGCCGCGTGAGAACGATGAACCGGATTTTATCCCAACCGGTCCAATTGCCTCCAACAAATCGAAAGAGAAGAAGAAATATAATAATCAGCAAAAGCTATTTTGAAAAGAAATCGAACACAGATCACACAGAAAAAAGTGATCTTCACAGATAAATAAATCTGTGTAGATCAGTACAATCAGTGTCATCAGTGTTCCGATGGATAGAACACAGATGACACAGAAAGACACAAGATGGTCGCTGATAATGTAATCAGTGTAAATCTGTTTCTTCAGTGTACTCTGTGTTCCAATAGAAGAGGTAAGTATGGAATATTTACATCAAGATTTGACTGAATGTATTATCAAATGCTTTTATGAAGTCTATAACCAGCTTGGATATGGATTTCTTGAAAAAGTCTATGAACATGCACTTATGATCGAACTGGCAAAGAACGGATTGCCGGCAAAGAACCAGCAACCTGTAAAAGTATACTACAAAAGCGAATTAGTCGGTGATTATTATGCTGACATCATTATCGATGAAAAGGTTATCCTTGAATTAAAAGCTGCCGAGGCAGTAATTGAAGAGCATGAATGTCAGTTGATAAATTATTTGAAAGCGACAAACATCGAGATAGGGCTCTTGTTGAATTTTGGTAAGAAACCTGAAATCAGAAGAAAAATATTTACAAATGACAGAAAGGAAATAGAACACAGATAATACAGAAAGAACAAGATGATCACAGATAAATATATCTGTGAATATCTGTCCAATCAGTGTCATCAGTGTTCCATAAAAATGAAACCGTGACGTACTGTCACGCTTTGAAGATGTGTCGATGCCAAATATAAATTAAAAGGTTGGGTACAATTTGTATCTACCCTTGCTGTCGATATATCAGGCATTAGGTAGAATATGAGAAAGAATAATTAGTCTATGAACAGAATCGCTAATCAGATCAAGAATCGTCTCAGCTTGCGTCCACCGCAATCCGATAGCCTCGATATCCTTTCAATCCTTTCAGACAAGCTTGAATTGAAAAATGGAGCCGAGCAAACAGCAGAACTTGCCAAAGTGAAAGCCCTTCATTCAACCTGCTCAGACTTTGAGCGCAATTTTCCATCAATGTGCTTTGCACTGGCAACCGGTGTCGGTAAAACACGGCTGATGGGAGCATTTGTGGCTTATCTGTATCTCGAAAAGGGGATAAAAAACTTCTTTGTCCTGGCTCCAAATCTTACCATATACAGAAAACTCATCGAGGACTTCGAAAACGCATCGAATCCAAAATATGTATTTCAGGGAATCGGCGAATTTGTCCATGCTCGTCCACGAATCGTCACCGGCGATACCTACGATGCGATCTCACAAACCGCGCTGTTTGAATCGGATATCCATATCAATGTCTTCAATATTTCCAAAATCAACTCCGAGACACGCGGCGGAAAGCTTCCACGCATCAAGCGGCTTGTGGAATATCTTGGCGAGTCGTATTTCAATTACCTTGCAAACCTAAACGACCTGGTGTTGCTCATGGATGAATCGCACCATTATCGGGCAGAACGAGGGATGGATGTCATCAACGAATTGAATCCAATTCTCGGATTGGAATTGACGGCAACTCCTCAGATAGAACGAAGCGGTGGAACCACAAAATTTAAGAATGTTGTGTATGAGTATTCACTTGCCAAAGCGATACGAGACGGATTTGTAAAAGAACCTGCTGTGGCAACACGAAAAGATTTTGACCCTACACAGTATAAAGCAGAGGAATTAGACAGAATAAAACTTGAAGATGGAATCCGTATTCACGAGGACACAAAAGTTGCTCTGGATATCTATTCCCGCGATAACAAAACGGAGAAGGTAAAACCGTTCGTTCTTGTCGTAGCGCAACATACTGAACATGCCGGTAAGTTAATCGAACTTATAAAGTCCTCCTCATTCTTCGAAGGCTATTATGCAGACAAAGTAATGGAGATTCACTCGAATCAATCGGGAGAAGAAAAAGACGATAATATTGAAAAGCTTGTATCGTTAGAGCATCCAGAGAATAAAATAGAAATCGTCATCCATGTCAATATGCTCAAAGAGGGCTGGGATGTCACTAACCTCTATACAATCATTCCCCTTCGTACGGCAGCTTCGGTGACATTGAGAGAGCAGACAATCGGTCGTGGTCTTCGGTTACCATACAGAAAACGAACCGGAGTCGATAAGGTTGATAAACTTACCATCGTTGCTCATGATAAGTTCCAACAGATTATCGATGAGGCGAATAAGCCTGATTCGATCATCAAGAAGGAAAATATCATTGTCATAGATACAGAAGAACTTGAACAATCGAAGGAGGTGGTGGTAAGCGTCTCTCCAATTGAACAAAAAGCTCAGGAGGAACAGAAGCGGATAGAAACCATTGCAGACCCAAAGCAGAAACAAAAAGCTCAAACGGAATTACAGGCCAGGAACATTATCATCTCCATTCTCCCCGAATTAAACATTGCAGCAAAAAATGTATCTGAACTCACAAAGAGAGAAGTCGTAGAAATAGCATACAAGAAGATTGAAGAACGAATTTCATCTGATCCTCAAACAAATATGTTTACTGCTGAGCTTATAGCCGAGGTGAAGCAGCAATATGAAGCAGCGGTTTCTGAGTTTACCACGCATATTATTGAAATCCCACGCATCACGATTCAACAATCCACTGAAGTTAAGTCTGGCTTTAGACTATTCGATCTTGATGTAAAGAATTTAAATTATCAGCCTGTTTCCGAGGAGATCCTTATCAAGAAATTGAGGGAACAGGAAAACAGCATGGTTACTATAATCGGTAAGGGACGGATTATTCCCGATAAACCGGACAATATCATTGTCAACGAACTTATTAATCATCCAGAAGTAGATTATGACAGACAAGCAGACCTGCTCTTCTCATTAGCAGTTCAAGCAATAGCGAAATTCAAATCATATCTTAAAGATGAAAATGAGCTCATGAATGTCGTTCACTATCACAAGAGAGAAATCAGCGCCTATATCTATGCGCAATTAATGGAGCACTTCCTTTTCGAGGCTCCATCTTTCGAGCAATCCATCGTAATGCCATTCACAAAGATCGAAGAACAAAACTATTCGAAAAACATAAAAGATGCACTCATTCATTATCGCGAAACCGTTACCCCGACAAGTGCAATTCCAACTAAAGTCTTCACCGGATTCCTCAAGGCTTGCCACACGATATATAAATTCGATTCCAAGACGGAGAAGGATTTTTCAATTATCCTTGAGGACAACAAAGAAGTGTTGAAGTGGCTGAGACCTGCAGGCAATCAATTCCGTATTTACTGGCAGCACAACTCACGGCATTATCACCCCGACTTTATAGTAGAAACTTCTGATACTATCTATATGGTCGAAACGAAAAAAGAAGGGGATATAGAATCATTTGAGGTTCAGGATAAAGCGAGAGCTGCGTTAGAGTACTGCAAACATGCTACTGACTACACGGCCAAGAATCTTGGCAAGCCCTGGCAGTATATCCTTATTCCACACGGGGCAGTGCAGATAAATATGAGCTTCATCTTCTTGGTGAAACAGTATGAGGTGAAATCCAGTTGAGTGATAAGGAATGCACTCTCTATTTCCTTTGGGCTTCGATGCCATTCAATACGGTGCAATTTATTCTCAATTTGCAAGGATTGACTCTCCATCGACTTTTCTTTATGATACTCTAAGCAAAAAGGAGAACCGTGTGAAGAAGAAATCGATAGCGAAGTTGTTTGGCGATTATGTCGCTATAGTTCAGAGACTGCGAAAGGAGTGCCCCTGGGATAGTGCCCAAACCCACAAATCGATCCGGCACAGCCTGATTGAAGAAGCTTACGAAGTAGTCGAGTCGATTGACCATGATGATCTCGAATCTCTCAAACATGAATTGGGAGACCTGCTGCTCCATGTGGTACTTCACTCCATTATGGCTCAGGAGACTTCTTCGTTTTCCATCGACGACGTCATGAGCGATTCGATGAAGAAACTCATCCGACGGCACCCCCATGTATTTGGAGAAAAGAAAGTGCACTCGGCGGAAGAAGTCAGGGTGAATTGGGAAAAAATTAAAATGACCGAGGGGAGAACATCGATCCTCCAGGGAGTTCCGCAGAAGCTCCCTGCTCTGCTCCGTGCTCAACGATTACAGGAAAAAGCCGCAAAGGTGGGATTCGATTGGAAAAAGAAAGAGCAAGTTTGGAAGAAAGTGAGAGAGGAGATTCGGGAACTCCATCATGCCGACCGCACCACGCACCATGATCATATCGAAGAAGAAATGGGCGACCTCTTGTTCGCTCTCGTCAACTACTCCCGGTTCCTCCACGTTAATGCCGAGATTGCACTCCGGAAGTCGATCAAGAAATTCCAACATCGTTTTGCCGCTATAGAACAGGAATTGGAGACGCGGGGGAAAAAGCTCCACGACTCAAGCCTGGAAGAGATGGATTCGATTTGGAATCATCACAAACGGTTGGAAAAAGAGCAATCCAAAAGAATAATGAGAAAGCCGAAGAAGAGGCTGAGGCTTTCGAAAGCCCCTGGGGCTGTCCAATAAGTTTTTATCGGATGTATTTCAAGCTTCGAATTCACGCATTACGATAAATTTTCGCAAACTCAATGTGGACGAGTTGGCAACTTGTCCTACATTTTGGACAGCCCCAGAATTACCCAATCACCCCACGATCATTTTTTGGCGTTATCGCCCGTCGCTTCGAACTTTTCGTAAGCGGCTATAATTTCTCTCACCAGCGGGTGCCGGACAACATCGCGCTGATCGAGATACGCAAATCCTACTCCCCTGATCTTTTGAAGAATTTTCTGGATCTGGACGAGTCCGGAGACAGTTTTCTGCGGCAGGTCAATTTGTGTGATATCTCCTGTAATAATCGCGCGTGAATGGGACCCAAGACGAGTCAAAAACATTTTCATCTGCATTGCCGTCGCATTTTGTGCTTCATCGAGAATAACAAATGCATTATGGAGTGTTCGACCGCGCATATACGCCAGGGGGACAATTTCGATGATCCGTTTCTCCATGTAACTCTTGAGCTTCTCAGCGGAGAGCATATCATCGAGAGCATCATACAGCGGCCGGAGATAGGGATCTACCTTCTCCCGTAAATCTCCAGGGAGGAAGCCAAGGCTTTCTCCCGCTTCTACAGCAGGACGGCAGAGGACGATCTTGGTGACATCACGATTCTTCAATGCAGCTACCGCCACAGCGACGGCAAGGTAGGTCTTTCCTGTGCCTGCCGGACCGATCGAAAAAACGATATCATTTTTACTGATTTGCTGAATGTAGGAACGCTGACCGGGTGTGCGCGCTTTGATGATTCCGATTTTGGTATAGAGAATGGCGTAATCTCCATCATCTCCCTGCTGGTCTCTTGGAATTTCCGGAGAGGAGCCATTCACAGAAACAAGATCGATGACGGTTTCCACATCATTGGGGGTCAGGTTGCCATTCTTGTTCAGAATGTAGATGAGTTCTTTGAAAATCTTTTCGATTCGAGATGTCTCGTCATCCGAACCCCGGATGGTTATGAGATCACCTCGCACGGTAATTGTCGAATCGAATCGTTCCTCGATGAGAAGAAGATGTGCATCATTAAAACCCAGCAGTTGAACTGTATCAACTCCTGCGAGTTGCACCTTCCGTTCACTCAATGCCCGGTACCTCCTTTCTGAACTGGTGATAAAAAGACAACGCCCTCACAAACGCACAGAAGTGCAGTGAGGGCGAGTGGATACTACAACCAATGTAACCAAGTTTGAACCGTTTGAGAAAATCCTCGCTACTTTTTGACAGCCGGCGGAGCAGATGGTGCTGCGGCAGCTTGTTTCTTGTTCCAATAACTCCGTGCAGCCGATTTCTCTTCTTTGGTCAATTCTGCTTTGACAGGGATCTTTAAGACCTGCCCCTTTTTAATGACATCAGGATTCTTAATCTTGTCTCTGTTTCCGACCCAAATCTTGGGCCAGAGGAATGCGTTGTCATAAATCTTCGGCTTTTTTGCAATGTTCCAGAGGCAATCTCGGTCTTTCGCCCATGTGCCGACGGTATAGGTAACTTCTGGGTTGAATCCCTCGAGTGATTTCTTCAGCGCATCGAGCCGGTTTTGCTGTTCTTTAACACGGTCGAAGTATTTCGGTAGTGCGGCAAGTTTATTCTTTTTCGCTTCATCAAGCATCTTTTGAACATCGTCTAATTCAGCTTTGCGAGCCCAGAGATCCTGGTTCGCTAAACGTGAGAGTTCATTGATTTTTGAATCAATTTGATCCAACATCGACTGGAATGCGCGCTCGGTTTCGGAAGTTTGGCCAACCATGGAAGACAAATCATCCAGGCATTTCTTCAATACACTGGCCTTTTCGGTATCTTCCTTCTTCAAGAGGTCAATTTCTTTCAATAACGCGTCGAGCTGGTTTTTAAGATCGTTTCGTTTTACTGTCAATTCGGTGATCTGCTTTTGCCACTCCTCTTTCGTCATTTCCTGAGCTGCGGCGCCAGCGATGAACACCGCAACCAGCAATACAATTGCTGCATATCGGCATACTGATTTCATGTTCATATCTCCTTTTTCCTTGGTCTGCAGACTACATGCCTTTGAGGCGCTCACCAACGAGCGCTTTTTCTTTTTCACATTGAGCGAGCTTTGTATTCTTTTCTGCAATCGCCCGCTGCAATGCCGCTTTCTCAGACTGTTTTGCACCTATTTCGCGTTCTAGTGATGATACTTCGGCTTTTAGGCTTTCTAATTGCTTCAGCTCCTCAGCATTTGGTCTGCTCGTGCAGCCGGCAATTACGGAAGCCATAATTGCTCCTGCCACAAAAAGACCAATAGTTGATTTCTTCATGAGAGCTTCTCCTTTTTGGTCAAGTCAATGCAATGGTTTGTCTACTATTCTGCGCTATGATAAGCATTAGAGGTTTGAAAGTCAAGAGAGTTAAAACTTTTTTAACAAACCTTGTTATAGAAATTAGTGAAAGCCGTTTCACCTATTCAACCCAGGAACTCCAAGCTGCCTAATCGTTTGGCGACACGCCGCTGGAGAAATATTTCCATTAACATAACGATCAAAGAAAGGAAAAGTACTGTTCCAGAATAGGCAGGGAGATTTTCATAGGCGAAAAACGCAATTATCATAAGTCCGACCAGGAGAAAAACGGGGACAATGATCATAAGGCTTACCAGGATCGATGTTCGCTCACCCAGTTGTCGTGGCACGGAAAACGGTATTTGCGGTTTAAGCATGAAAAAAAGCTGGAGAAAGATCTGACTGAAGAGAAGGAGGACGATGGAATGCATCAGCACCTGAAGCATCGTATCGAAGAAGAAGCTGAACACAATGGATAAGAAGAGAATGTAAGGGACAATAAATAATCCAAAGAGCAATCGCTTGATCGACAGCACGAGACGTACTTTGTCCGACGGCGTTGCAAAGAAAATCCATGATGCAAGATACGATTCCGAACGCGTAACGGCTTCCTTCAACATCATGGGAAACAGGACGATCACCATATAGAGGAGTGCAGAATTACCCAGAGATTTCCAATCCGGGTGAAAAGGATTGAACATCGTGTTCGATCCGCGAAGCCCCATAAAAATATAGAGGATGGTGATAGGGATAACTGCCAGTATCGCCAGGCGGAATCGCGTATCATGCTTAAATTGATTGATGAGTAAGGATGCGATTGCTCGATCCTCAAAACGTTTAAAGAAGATGTTGTATTGCTGGGAGCTTTCTCTCTTCACTGATCGCTGCTTCTCTTCCGGCACTGTCAATGCTTCTGAAAGGTTCTCAGCGTACGTGAGTGAAATACGGGACGCCGCTAATGGGATAAACCCAAAAAAGACAACTAACCCTACGATGCCAACGGCGAGATAGGATCCATGAAAATTACCCTCAGCAAGAGAAAGCAGTGAACTGTACCAGCTTATCGGAACCAAGAAAATCCACCACGGTTTTTGATGAGGAAGAATTTCGCCGATTCGCTGAATGAGTGATGGAAGCAACGAATAGCTCCCGTAAATTGCGAACGACATGACCAACTGCAAATACGAAAGTGCATTTTTAAGTTTACGGTAGTGAACATGCCGCAGGACAAGCGTATACATGAGAATAATGCTCATGGCAGCGCTCACGGCCACTGTCAGTAGACCTGCCATCGCAGCTAGACCCATGACCGGATCCGCGATCAAACTTCCAAATCGAGCGGCATGCAATGAGAAGGTGACCACGGCAGGCAATCCCATTGCCGCGGTGTAGAGAAGAATATAAAGAATCGCGAAGGATGCCTTTGAGGCAAAGTATGTCTTGGAAGAGATGGGCTGATAACTAAGAATGGTATAATCTTCCGGTGCCACGATGATCGAACCAAACTCGATGAAGATCAACGAGGCTATCATCACGGCAACAATTGAAAAAACGATAAACGATGACCAGAAAAGATCTGGTATCTGTATCACAACGGCCACCTGCATCAATCCCAGGACAAAGTACATCAGCAAGGAAAAAATGATCGCATGGTTCATATTTTTCCCGCGTGAACCCATACCCCCAACAGCATTCATGCGATTCGCCAAACGAAACGCGGTACGGGTCAGCGATCTCCATTGATCATAATCAATACCATAGGCGTTGCAGAGTCGCTGAAGCATTATGAACCTAACGCCTCCATAAAGTCCTGTGCAGATTCTCGGGCATCCCGTACTCCGGTTAATTTACTGAATGATTCCTCAAGGGTCGTCTGCCCCGTGGATTGAGCGATCGACGCGGCAGTCCCTTCGATAATGATCGAACCCTGATTGATAATGGCAATGCGGGTACATATTTTTTCCACAACATCGAGGATATGTGAGGTGAAGAAGATGGTCTTTTGTTGTTGCGACAGTTTTTTCAGAAGCTCCTTGAAGACAAGGGCAGCGTTGGCATCGAGGCCATTCAATGGTTCATCAAGAAATAAGACCAGCGGATTGTGAATGAGTGCCGCTGAGATCAGAATTTTTTGTTTCATTCCTTTCGAATACGACTGGATGCGGGCAGAACGATCATCCCAAAGGCCGAACAATGTTAAGAACTCCTCAATCCGCTTCTCAGCCATCTGTCTCTCAAGATGATGAAGATCGGCGATAAGCCGGAGGTATTCCCACCCCGTCAATGCTTCAAAGAGTGCACCGGATTCGGGTACATAACCAAATCGTCGTTTCACTTCAAGCGGATCCTTTACGATATCGAAGCCGGCAACCTTTGCAGATCCACCGGTGGGAAAAATCATTCCGGTTAACATTTTTACTGTCGTCGTTTTCCCGGCTCCATTAGGACCGAGGAATCCAAAAATTTCTCCCTCCCCTACTGTCATCGACAAATCCCTCACAGCGACCTTGCCATCATAATTCTTTGATAAACGGAGAGTTTCAATCATTACAATAATCCTCGTTCTGCGAAACTTGAATAATGCGCGTCGGCAATGATGATATGATCATGGACCGGTATGCCGAGTATCTTGCCTGCCTCGACCAGTTGCCGTGTGAGTGAAATATCTTCCCCGCTCGGTTCGGGATTTCCGCTGGGATGATTATGAAAGAAGATCACGCCTGCCGCCTTCTCCTTAATGGCATCCACAAAGCATTCACGCGGATGAGCCAGTGAGGAATTGAGTATACCGGTTGTGATACGGATTTCACGGATCAATTGATTCGACGAAGTGAGAAGGATAGACCAGAATTCCTCGTGGTGTAAATCGCGCAACCTCGGCCCATAGACCGTAACAACATCCTGAGGCGATCGAAAGACCGGTTTCGAGTCAAGATCGCTTGAGGGTACTCTCCGCATGAGCTCAAATGCGGCAACGAGTGCGGCAGCCCTCGACTCACCAATATCGTGCACCTTAAAATCTACCACGGACATTTTCGCCAGATCCCTCAATGTTCGCCCTTCCGAGAGCAATCGCTTTGCAAGATCCACCGCTGTTGTTCCTGCAATACCTGTTCGGATGAGGATAGCCAGCAATTCTGCCTCTGTTAATGCCGCCGGTCCCTGACTGTAGAGTTTCTCACGGGGCCGGTCTGCCAGCGGCCATTGTTTGATTGTTGAGGAGGCTGCCTTCCTCCGCTGTTCATTCCCTGGTCGCGATTTCACGGTTCGTTTTCATCCATGATCAGTTCACGCTTCGAGGTGTCGATCTCTCCCAACCTCACAAGCGTACGGTTTTTGTATTGAAGTATGGTGAGAATAGGATTCACTCTTGAGCTATCGAATACTATTCTTGAATGTAATCCTTTAAACATCTGTCCGGAAGCAAGGGTTGCCGCGATTACAGCCTTGTTCCATGGATTCTTCTTCATGGCAGTCAAGGCGAGTTTCATGATATCATACCCAAACAGGGAATTTCGCGTCGGCCGTTTGTCGAACTCTTCCCGATACTCGCGGATAAATTCCTGATAATCAGGATCAGTTTCATTCCAATGGGCATCTGTCGCAAAGATCACACCGTTGGTTGCCAGGCGATGCAGGTCGAGTTCACCCAGGTCATACCACATGCCGCTTCCCAATAACTGTGGTCTGACATTGTAGAATTTAAGTTGTGAGGTAATGACCCCCATCTCGTTCGGAGAAGAGAGAGGGAGAAAGAGAGCATCGATGCCGCGTGCAGGTTCTTCCATATTGTCGCGCGGTGGCCGGATTTCTTCAGTTGGGATTCCGAGTGAATCGGCAATCCGCTTTCCATTCTTCCCGAACAATACTTCGACGTCAAGGATTCGCTTCTTCTGTCGCAGTGTATCGAGAGTCACCCGGGAAATTCCCCACGCCAATAATTTTCGGACATCGGCTGATCGCAATCCGCTTCCAAAATTCATTACGGTGAGCTGCAATTGCTGCCAAGCCTGTTTTCGGAGAGCGAGAATTGGTTCACGGAGATCCGTTTCATCAGGTTTGTAGTGTTCAACTGCCACGATGCGTGCCCCTAGGCGCCGGGCCTCATCGATAAACGCTTCCGTCAGAAGGCTGCTGGCAGAATCAACAGCAGCGAGAACCGCCAGATCACTCATTCCCAGAATGAGTTTCGCATATTGTGCCATCGCCCGGCCGCGAACTTCATAATCCGGATTCGCCTGAAACAGTGTCGATCCGAGATTAGTCAGGCCGTTCGATGTTGCCGTCGGCGTTATCAGCGGAACTCCGGCCTGCGCTGCAATGGGAGCGGCGGTTGCCACCTCATCACTATAAACGGGCCCAAGGATTGCTGAAACATTTTTTTGCGCAGTGAATTCCTTAATCTGCGCAGCAACGAGCATGGTATCGTGCCTGGAATCACGCAGTTCTATAGCAATTTTTGTATCGGATTCTTCATTATGCTGGACCAGGGCAAGCCGCATCCCCTCAAGCATTTCAATTCCCACATTGTTTGTCGGGCGATCTCCGTTCTGCTGCATTAAGGGAAGCACAACACCAATCTTGGCAACTCCCCCCTCCTCGATTTTACTGAGCAGTTCGCTCGCCTGCTTGATTGCTCCTTCGTTTTCTGCCGGCGAAGAAACAGATCGCAGAAGCCCTGCCGCTCCACCTGCGTCTCCCATATTGAGAAGGCGCTCGGCAAGCACCGAAGCAAAAATTGCACGGACTTCATCACTTCCGGCCCGATCGATGAGTCCTCGAATTTCCTTCGTTGTCAGGCGGATTGCAATCAGCGAATTTAAAATCTGCCTCGATTTTTTCTTCAACTGCTGATCAGCCGCTTTGTTTTCAAGCAGCAGCAACTCGGTTGCGGCGTTCAGATACTCTTTTTGACTGTAGTAATTCAAGGCGAGTGTGTAGTACGCATCGGCAGTAAACCGGGAGTCGGCATACCGTGCAATCAGTTGCTCGAGGTGTTTCACAGAATTCCGATAATCTCCCGTGAAGTAGTACGCCTTTGCGGCCATCAGGAATGATGCCGTAGTCCGTTGATGGGCTGGAAATTGTAGGACGATTCGGGAAAATACCGATGCTGCTGTCGTGTACCTGCCTGCCCGGTACTGGTTGAGGCCATCCTGGAAAAGTGTTTCAACATCGGCACGGAAATTAACGGAATCGCGTAATGATTGTTGAAATCCAAAGAGTGAACTGGCGATGAAAATCAGAGGGAGCAACAGTTTTATGGTCATAGTGACGGTGCAGTAAAAAACACTTTACGAAGTTGATAATTGTTTCAATTCACGAGCAGCTTTCATAGCCTTTGCATTTTTCGGTTCAAGAAGCAAAGCCTGTTCAAAGCAATCACGGGCCCGTTGGAGATCACCACGCTTTAAAAAGAGATAGCCGACATCTACAACGGCATCGGTGAGCATCGGATTAAGTTCAAGAGCCCGATGGAGGTATCGTTCTGCCTCATCCAGCCTCTGAATCGACAAGAGTACTTCACCGCACATTTGCCATGCACGGGGTTCATTCGGATCGATTTCGATCGCAATAGCAAATTCATCGTATGATGCTTTCCACAGTTGCAATTTTGCGTAGGCAACACCGAGGAGATAGTGGCAAATCCAGCTTTTAGGATCAGCCTCGAGCGCTTGTGTCAAAAAGGTGATTGCTTCCTGAAACGCTCCGCGCCGAATGAGCAACTCACCCAGGGATTCGTTGATCCTCGGAAAATCCGGATTCGCTCTGCGGGCTCTGCGAAAGTGTTGCTCCGCAAGTTTACCATTATGTAACGAGTAATAGGCGAGCCCCATATTGAAATTCAGGTGCGACCGTAATTCCTTCCGGAGGGAGCGTTCTCCAATCTGGAGTTTTTTATAGTAGACAAGCGCTTTGTTATAATATCCGCGCTTAAGGTACATATTTCCGGCAAGGAAATAGATATCATTCGGCGATGAAGTCACAGCCAAAGCCCTCAGTACCGATTTCTCTGCTGCCTCATATTGCTTCAATTCAAACTGGGCATATCCCAATTCCACCCAGGGAAGATCCAACTCCGGTACCTCTGTTGTAATCTTATAATAGAGCTGGATGGCATGGAGGAATTTTTTTTCATTAAGGAGATCTCTTGCCTGTTGAAGCCATCCTGATATGATCGGATCATCTGCGTTCATCGGTATCCGTCTCTTTATTAGAAATCCCGTTGGAGTGAGCGCAACCCTACAACAAATGAAAATCCCGTCAGTGCGGCGGAGATAACGGCAAAGACCGTTCCCGGAATGACAATGGATCGAAAATCAAACTGCCGGAAGATAAACAACGACGCGAAGTAATTAACAATCGGAAGATAGAAAATCACAATAAGGCTGACCAGATACACCAGCGAAACGAGAAATGTCAGTGTTGCTCCCTGGGAGGATGCGATCCGGATCGGATTCTTCTCCTGAAAATTCGAGAAGTAAGTCCCAAAACCCAGATTCAGTGAAACGAATGTGAGTGATGCAAAAAAGGTGCTGAAATAGCCGAAGTACATGAGCAACGGTAATCGACCGCTGAATCGTGAGAATGGCAAATGATAGAAAAAGGAGACTACCATGCCCAGCACCATGACGATCCCAAGGCCGAGGCCAAATTTGATGAAGTAAAGCGTTCGAAGATTTACAGGAGCGCCAAGGATCGACCAGAATGATTTTCCTTCGAGACTTAATAGAGGGAAGACAAATCGCAACGCCAACGAACCCGATAAAAATCCGGCAAATGTATAGAGTACCAGATAGGTCATCGTTTGAACTTCCGTCACACGCACCCGGAGATTTAAGCTCCCGACGCTCAGAACAAAAATTCCAATAAGAATCAGCATGACAATCAAATGAATCCACTGGCTGGTTTCCCGAAAGAACTGGAAGTACTCTTTCTTCAGCAGAACTTCAAACTGACTCGGCAGCCACGTTTTTTTTCGAAAGTCGAATATCTTCATCCGGCGGCCGGATTCAATGGAATTGGACATTGCCTGGAATTCGAAGGTGACCAGCCAGCTTTTAAAGTAGAATCGGTCGGCAACGAACAGTGTCAGAGCAAAAAATCCCACCGAGACGATGATCAGCGTGAGAGCAAATGGGATGGCATGGTCTGGTTGGCCTCTGGCCATGAAAAAAAGAAAATCGGCAACCCAGTTGTTTGGGAGAAATTTGAGAAAACCAGGATCGACATTCTGGAAATACTGATCGACATTCGGATAGTACTTGTTCACCTCGACAATCAACCGCATCGGATTGAAGAATCTAAAGAAAAGAAAGACCGTCAACAAATAGAGCGATGAGATGAGAGCCATTACTGCTCTGAATCCAATCTTGCTGGCAATCTTCATGATTGACATCAGGATAAGAACAGCAACACAGGCCGAAAGAAACATAAAAGGGATGAGAACGAATACAAGCACAGCGAGGAAAACATACCATGGATAGCCGAAATAATTACCATACCCGAGCAGCACCATAAAAGCGACAAGAAACAATGTCGTGGAGCTATAGAGAAAATTATCCAAGAACTTGAGGATGAAGATATGAGTATATTCGACGGGGCGGGTGAGAAGGTATCCCACTTCGGTGGATTTATAGAGTGTTGCATACGAAACAATGATATTCCCCATATTCACAGCCATGAAGAAGACGAAGAGCATCATAGAGATAAGGCGGTGGTAGATGAACAATCCGGTTTTTGCCTCTTCCAGCACAAACTTCGTTACACCGCCGGCGAGAAAATAAGCGACCACGGAGAATCCACCGAAGACGAGAAGTGATCCGAGCCCGCGAATAATCGAGACAGTCCTGAAGTCGAAGGTCGTCTTGACAAAGGAAATAAACTTATAGCGGAGAATGTGAAAGATTACCTGCATCTTATTTTGTTATCTCCAGGAAGACTGATTCAAGATGGCCATCATACTGCTGCTTATACTGTTGAAGATCAGTCTGAGCTCCGAGAAATACAATGCGCCCATCCTTGATGATACCGATTCGGTCGCATAATTCTTCTGCGATGGCCAGACTGTGGGTGGACATAAAGATAGTCACCCCTTCTTTTGATTTCTGCTTGAGTGTCTCACGAACAATTTTTGCGCTGCGGGGATCGAGGCCAATCATCGGTTCATCGATGATGATGGTTCTTGGTTCATGCAGCATAGCGGCTGCAATTGTCGTCCGCTGCCGCATTCCCTGCGAGTAATCCTCGGTCCGTTTATCGATCCACGAACCAATCTCAAAATGCTCGATCAGTTCAGCAACATTTTTCTCGATGGTACTTTTCGACATCTTGAACAGACCGCCAACGAAATAGAGGAATTCCCTCCCCGTTAGCTTATCATAGAGGAAGGGTTGATCAGGAATGTACGCAACGGTCCGCTTTGCCTGCATCGGCTGTGTGGCGACATTAAATCCATTGATTTTAATTTCACCCTTGGTTGGTGTGAAGAGGCCGGTCATCATCTTGATGGTCGTCGTTTTGCCTGCACCATTCGGACCCAGAAAACCGAAAAATTCTCCCGGCGGTACCACCAGCGAGATGGCATCGACTGCTGTAAAGCTTCCGAATTTCTTGGTTACGTTTATTATTTCAATCATAGCTCTTCAACACTCTCAATTAATGATATGTCCGATATTTCAAGCCGTACTCTGAACTACGGATAGCGGGTTACTGCCGTCATTCAAGATTTCTTAGAAATTATTCCCATTCGATCGTTGCCGGGGGTTTCGAGCTAATATCATACACGACCCGATTGATCCCCCGAATTTCGTTGATAATACGATTCGAGATTCGGGCAAGCACATCCGGAGGAATTCGTGCCCAATCTGCAGTCATTCCATCGACACTGGTGACTGCGCGCAGGGCTACCGTATTCTCATACGTACGATCATCCCCCATCACACCGACAGAGCGAATAGGGAGAAGGATAGCGAATGCCTGCCAAATGTCATTATAGAGCCCCGCTTCCCGAATGCCTTTGATGTAAATCTCATCGGCGTCACGGAGCCAATCGAGTTTCTCTTCTGTAATCTCCCCCAGCACTCGAACCGCGAGTCCGGGCCCCGGAAACGGATGACGCTCGATGAAGTGCACAGGAAGCTTGAGCATTCTTCCGACTTCTCGAACCTCATCTTTAAACAGTTCGCGGAAGGGTTCGATGAGTTTGAAATTCATGGTCTCAGGCAGCCCGCCGACATTATGATGAGTCTTGATCGTAACGGAAGGGCCTTTGAAGGAGGTCGATTCAATCACATCCGGGTAAAGTGTTCCCTGCGCCAGAAAATCAAACGAGCCTTCCAGCTTCTTCGATTCTTCTTCAAAAATCTCAATGAACGTATGACCAATAATTTTTCTCTTCCGTTCAGGATCCGAGATACCTTTCAGGTTTGTAAGGAATCTCTCAGAGGCATCCACATAGGTCAAATCCATGTGAAAATATTCTCTGAACGTTCTCACCACCTCTTCACTCTCATTCTTCCTCATCAATCCGTTATTGATGTGAAGACAATGAAGCTGGCGGCCGAGTGCCTGCTGAAGGAGCACAGCAAGGACCGAGGAATCTACCCCTCCACTTAACGCACAAAGGACATGGGATGTTCCCACCGCTGCGCGGATTTCCCGGATTGATCGTTCGATGAAGTGTGCCGGTGTCCAATCTCCTTTTGCACCACAAATAGTTAGCACAAAATTCGAGAGGACGATTTTCCCCTGGGGGGTATGTACCACTTCAGGATGAAACTGAACCCCATAGATCCGTTTTTCTTTATTTCGAATCGCAGAGATGAGGGCATTATCCGTATGGGCGATCGGTTCGAAACCGGTAGGAAGTTGAGTCAAGGCATCGCCATGGCTCATCCAGACCGATGGTGATGTTTCCAAATCCTTTAAAAGATCATCTGCGTGATCAATTCTTAACCTGGCATGGCCAAATTCTCTTCGGGCCGACGCATCCACTTTTCCACCCAACTGATAGGCAATAAGCTGCAATCCATAACAAATTCCGAGGATGGGAATTTCCAACTCGAAAATTTCCGGTCGCGGGCGAGGTGCCTGTTCTGCATACACGCTCGATGGACCACCAGAGAGAATAATCCCGACCGGCTTCAATTGAGAGATTTTTTCGATGGAGATGGTAAATGGATGAATCTCCGAATACACCCCAAGTTCACGAACACGGCGAGCAATCAATTGAGTATATTGAGATCCAAAATCGAGGACGAGAATCAGGTCAGTATGTTCCATAAGTAAATATAGAAAAATATCTCAGCCAATCCAATGAAGCACGCTTCAGCAGTACTCAACAACAAAAAAAAGTGAAGATCCATTATTCATTATCAATCGCTCATCGATCAGGAGAAGTGGAGCATTGCACCAACCCTAATAATTTCCTTGTTGTTATTCACTGCTCTCCAGCTCCGAGAGAATGATTGCAAAGAATGTATCCCTGGTCGATGCCAAGGAGAAAAAAAATCTATACCCTTTTAATATTTTCCTTATCCTTAGTGATTCTCGTTAGCGAAATTTTCCTCACTACACTCAAACATCACGTATCCAAGCCCGATGATTTTTTTGCAGTTGCTTCATCCATTTTTCCACCAAGGAATGAGTTCCAATTCCGCACACAACGCAAAGCGGAATACACAAATTCCAATCATTTCACCTGTTTAGTCCACTACACGTTTCGGATACACCTTAGTACATTGTTTTATGGTATGATGGCGAAAAACCACTCGAAATGAGGGGAAATTCGGGCACATCTCTTGATATTAACTATTCAGCAAGAGTAATTTAACAACGAGGTGCCAAATGAAAACCTTCCTAATACTGCTAACAACACTTTCACTGATCTCCGGTCTCTCCTTTGCCGGTGACATTGAATTCGTGAACGGAATAGCACCAACCATCACACCCGGTGCTGACATAGAATTCGGTGTATTCCTCTCCGCCCTTGCTTCTCATGGCGAATGGCTCGAAATTCGCGCTGGATTCCATGTATGGCGTCCCCATCGCACCCAATCGCAGTGGAGACCATACTTATACGGAAGATGGGCATGGACCGATTATGGATGGTACTGGGTTTCCTCTGAGCCATACGGATGGGCTGTTTACCATTATGGACGCTGGTACTATGACGATTACTACGGGTGGATTTGGATACCCGATGAGGTTTGGGGACCGGCTTGGGTGGAGTGGCGTTATAACGACGACTACATCGGCTGGGCTCCGCTGCCTCCTTATGCACATTTCAGTTTTAATCTTGGCCTACATTTTTCTCTGAGTTGGAATTCGCCTTTTCACTATTGGAACTTCACACGGTACCGTCACTTTGGATCGCATACCATGGTTAATCACATTGAACCGATGTCGTACACACGGCGGATCATCGGATCAACCCGTTCGATTCGACAATTCGAGTATACCCAGGATCGAATCATGAATCGAGGTCTCGAACCATCGATGATCGAGAGGCGAGGTTCAACCCGCATTACTCGGACAGATATCATAGATCGCTCCACGGACGGCGAACGTACAATTCGTGATAGAGACAGGGAAAGGATTGAAGTCTACAGGCCAGGCAGAACAGAATTATCGGAATCACGCGGCAGAGTGGAGATCCGGACAGCAGAACGGAGCCCCTCACTGGATTTCGATCGTATTATGGAGGGCAGGCGCCTTGACAACGATTCTGCGATTCGACGGTCTGAAGGCACTGCTCGCTCTTCTGAAGAACAGAGACCGGCTCGCAGCGACGAAGGCGCAACACGAAGAAATGAAACAGAATCGCGACAACAACAAATTGAAGAACGTTCTGCGCAACAAACTCCTCAACGAACAGAAACGCGCTCGCGGCAATCCGAACAGCGGCCATCGACTATCGAAGAGCGGATCCGTGAATCACGAAAGGCAGCGGAGCAGCAGCGTGAGGAACAACGCCGGGAAATGGCGCCTTCGAAGAATCAGCCGGAAGCTGGGAAAAGAAGTGAAGGAACCCGGTCGCAGCCCAACATTTTTCAACAGCAGCAGGAACGCCGTGAGGCAACCCGTGAGCGGAATACGCGGGAACAACAGCGGGAGGTTCGGCGAGAATCTTCGCCACCGGCGCAACGGATAGAGCCACCCCGCAGCAATCCTCCGGCACAGAGAGAGAGTTCGAGGGGAACGGAATCCAAGCAGCGTGAAAGCGGCCGACGGCGAGGCTGAGATCGACAATGTGAGAAAACAGAACGGCTCATCGATCGATGAGCCGTTGCCTTGTACACAGAGGCTTTCCTATTTCAGGTGTGAAAGCACAGTTTGAAAATCCTCTGGCAGCTCTGTTTCAAAGTACACCTGTTTCCGGGTTGTCGGATGGAGGAATCCGATGGTCTTAGCGTGTAACGCTTGTCGGAGAATAATTTTCAAGAGGTTTTGGATCTGCTGGGATTTCTTTCCTTCCAATCCACCCCAAGTGGCACTTCGCCCTCCATACGTAGCATCGCCAAAGACAGGATGGCCCACGTGAGCAAGATGGACTCTGATTTGGTGTGTCCTGCCTGTTTTAAGCCGCAGTCGTACAAGCGAGAGATGTTCAAACCGCTCCAGCACTTCATACTCTGTGATGGCTGTTTTGCCATCGGCCGTCACGGTAACTTTTTTCCGATCCTTCTTACTCCGACCGAGACTCGCCTCAATGATGCCCTTTGGTTCTTTAAATGATCCCCACACAATTGCCCAGTATTCCCGGGTGATGGTTCGTTTGGAAAACTGTTTTGCGAGGAGATGATGGGCAATGTCATTCTTTGCCACTACCATCAGTCCTGAAGTATCTTTATCCAATCGATGAACGATCCCCGGCCGGATTTCCGTGTTCACGGCAGAAAGATTCTGTGTATGGTAGAGAAGAGCGTTGACCAATGTACCAGAATAGTTGTTGTACGCGGGGTGCGTTACCATCCCCGGAGGCTTGTTGACGATTAACAGTTGATCATCTTCGTAAACGATCTCGAGAGGAATTTCTTCGGGCTTGGCTTCCATCTTTGGCGGGTGCTGCATTTCAATATCGATCACTTCACCGCCCGTAATGGGGAAACTCACTTTCACCTTGCGGCCATCGACAAGGACCAAACCCTCGCGTACGGCGGTTTGAATCTTATTCCTCGTGGCATTTTCTACATGATGTGTCAGGTAGAGGTCGAGGCGTGTTTTTTTCTGATGCGGTGGAACAATAATATGAAGTGTGTGCCGCTCAGTCACTGTTCCTTGGGATGGCATGGAGGAGGACAGGTTAAACAGAGGGTGAATTAAAATCTGATCGCGGAGCCTGTCCCGGAGTGTTGGGGGTTTCTGCCGCAACCGGAACCGGTTCAATCACAGGCTGGGATGCAGATTTCTCGACAATCGTAAACCGTCGATGGAAGATGAGAAGCAGTATGACTCCGCATGTCACTGAGGCATCGGCAATATTAAATATCGGAAATCGCGACATATGAAAACCGAGGAAGTTGATTGTAAAAAAATCAACATCGATGAAATCGACCACTCGACCATAGAATAACGGAGCCTCACCGAAAAAGACTCCATAGAACATCCGATCGATAAAGTTGCCGATCGCTCCACCGAGTATCATCGCGAGTGAGATACGAATGATCAGCGACTCCTTCCGGATTTTTATCAAGTACACGAAAATGCCGATTGCAGCGATAAGTGAAAATAAGGTGAGAAAGAGCTTTCCCCCGGGATCGATGCCAAAAACCATTCCAGGATTTTCAATGTAGGTCAATCGGAGAAAGTCACCGATAATCGAGTAGCTTGATCCGATTGGAACTCCGGGTTGATATAAATCCACCCAGGGAAGATGAAATCCCTTGATAAGGAGTTTTGAGACCTGATCAAGCACAACAATAACGACCGTAACATAGAGGACACGCATAGAGATCTAATTAGTGATCAATCGATGATTAGAATCTTGGTATGGATACGGCAATGGCTCAGAGATGTTACTTACCTCGCTTCAACTTGCATTTGATGCAAAGCTGGGCATGGGGTACTGCCTCGAGCCGTTCACGATCAATAAGATCGCTGCAATCGCTGCAGAAACCGTATTCTCCCTTCTCGATCCGCTTGAGTGCATCATCGAGATAGTTTAAAAATTTCCCTTCACGCGAAGCGAAGAGAAATGTCTTTTCCCTCTCCATGGTATCAGTGCCCTGCTCCATATGGAGAGAATAGGTGGAATTCTCGATGACATATTCACCGGTCTGTACATCCATCATACTCGATTTTAAGCTTTCCAGTTCGTCGAGAATTTCCTTCCGCTTCTCAATGATAATTTCCTTGAAGCGTGCAAGTTCAGTCTTACTGAATCCTTTCTTCGCTACAGGAGTTTTCGATGGTGCAGGCTTGGCCTTGGTTTTTACCGGTTTCGCCTTGGCAGTCGTCTTTGTCTTGACGAGCTTACTCTTCGTTGAAGAAGGTGTTTTCTTGCTGATTTTCTTTGCCATAGTAAATCTCCTGTTATTGGAATACTACATCCGGTGTTCGTTCATCGCAATCGAATAAAAAATCAACTGAATGTCAACTTAATTTTAAACGGTTGAAGCTTTTTGGATGCCAATGGTAGTTTTTTCACCGTTCAGATCTTCTTCAACAAGGCTGAATCCCGGCGAAGGATTGGTCGTAACTTCTACAGCAAGTGTTTCCTCACGCACATACGCGTCCATGCGTTCAAGGGCTTTCAACAAACGACCGGAAGAGGTATGAACAATGATGATTCGATCGGTCACCTCGAACCCTGCATCTTTCCGCATATTCTGGATGCGATTCACAAACTCCCGCGCCAGTCCTTCATCCAGTAATTCCTGTGAGATCTCAGTGTCGAGTGCCACCGTCAATGAACCATCGCTCTCGACTAACCACCCTTTCATGTCCTCATGGAGAATTTCAAGGTCTTCTTTCTGAATCGTATAATCAACGCCATTGATCGTCAGAGCGAGCGAGCCCTGTTTTTCAAGGGCAGTAATTTCCGCGGAGGTAAAATCTCGTATGCGAGCCGCTACCGGTTGTACCGCTTTACCGTAGCGCTGCCCCAATGTCCGGAAATTCGGCTTTGCCTTCTTCTTCACGATACCAGATTCATCGGTAACATACTCAATCTGCTTGACGTTGATTTCTTCAAGGATTACTTCTTCCATTTTCTCGATTTCTTCGCGATCCGACTCACCGGCCACCGGAAGAATGATCCTCTTGAGGGGCTGTCGCACTTTCAGATTCGATTTCATGCGCATGGCGCGGACGATGCTCACAATCTTGATGGCTCGTTCCATCCGATGCTCAAGCTCAGTATCTATGACCGACTCATTGACTTCAGGGAAGTGTGAAAGATGGACTGAAATCCAAGGTTCCCGTTTTGTCAATCCGTTGAGATTTTGGTAAAGCTCATCGGCAAGAAATGGTGCAAATGGTGCCATCAATTTCGTGATTGTCAGCAGACATTCGTACAGAGTCTGATACGCCGCTGTCTTATCCTTCCCCAATTCGCTCTTCCAGAACCGGCGACGGTTCCGCCGTACATACCAGTTGGAAAGCTGGTCGATGGTGAAATCGCTCACCGCACGCGCAGCACGGGTAACATCGTACTCATCGAGCCAGCGCTCATAATTCCTGAGAAGGGAATTGAGTTCGGAAAGAATCCAGCGATCGATCTCGGGACGCTCGGCAATCGGAATTGGCGCATCCTGGTACTCAAATCCATCGATGTTCGCGTACAGAGCAAAGAAGGCATAGGTATTCACCAGCGTACTGAAGAACTTACGCTGAACTTCGCCGATTCCCTCTTCGTCGAACAATGTCGGGCGCCAGACCGGACTGCTGGTAACGAGGTACCAGCGTGTGGTATCTGCACCATACTTCCGGATCAACTCAAAGGGATTGACGATATTCCCTTTCGTCTTCGACATCTTTTGTCCCGCCTTATCGAGAATAAGTTCGTTCACAAGAACATTCTTGAACGCGGGTTTGTCGAACAAAAACGTACCAATCGAATGCAACGTATAGAACCAGCCGCGAGTCTGATCAATACCCTCAGAGATGAAGTCACCCGGATATCCTTTCTCGAAAATCTCCTTATTCTCAAAGGGATAGTGCCACTGGGCAAAGGGCATCGCTCCAGAATCGAACCAGACATCGATAAGTTCCGGTGTCCGCTTCATCGTACCACCACATTCGCAGTCAAATGTCACACCATCGACATATGGCTTGTGCAAGTCGATCGGCTCGGTGACATTTTTTCCTTTTTTCAACTCTTCAACACTGCCAACGCACTTCTGTTTACCACACGATTCACAGAGCCAGATCGGAAGTGGTGTTCCCCAAAAGCGATCGCGTGAGAGCGCCCAATCCTTGTTTTCTTCGAGCCAGTTGCCAAACCGCCCCGAACCGACCTCCGCCGGAATCCAATTGATAGTCTTGTTCAGTTCGATCATCCGCTGAGCATAGGAAGTGGTACGGATATACCAGGATTCTCTTGCATAATAGAGCAAGGGTGACGAACATCGCCAGCAGTGTGGATAGCTGTGCAGGTACGTCTCTTTCTTGTAGAGAATGTTCCTATGTTTCAGATTGATGACGATATCGATGTCCGCGTCCTTCACAAACTTGTTGGCGAAGTCTGTAACCTCAGCGCCGAACTCTCCCGATTTATTGACAGGATGGATTGTCGGAAGATTGTATTTGCGTCCTGCTTGATGATCATCTTCACCGTACGCCGGCGCAATGTGAACAATTCCTGAGCCATCCTCCGTCGTCACAAAGTTAGCCTCAATAACGTACCATCCCTTTTCCGCTGCCTGGTGATACGTGAAGAGCCGCTCATATTCCTTGCCAGCGAGCGCGGCACCTTTAAACCGTTCCAGCACAACAACCTCATCCCCCAGAACTGAGAGCCGGGCCTCAGCGAGGATGAAGTTTTCTCCATGATGTTCCACTTTTACATAATCGACTTTTGGATGAACGGCGAGTGCGACGTTTGAAATAAGTGTCCAGGGCGTGGTCGTCCAAACAAGGAAGTATGTGTTCTCTTCTCCCTTTACTTTGCACTTGATGTAGACCGATGGATCCTTCACATCTTTATACCCAAGGGAGACTTCATGGGAAGATAAAGGCGTTTCGCATCTGGGACAGTATGGTTGAATTTTGTGGCCTTTGTAGATCACTCCCCGATCGAAATACTGTTTCAGTGCCCACCAGATCGATTCGATGTAATTGTTCTCAAACGTGATGTAGGGATGATCGAGATCGACCCAATACCCCATGAGTTTGGTCATCTCTTCCCATTCGGTTTTGTACTTCCAAACCGATCTCTTGCATTCCTCATTGAACGCTGCGATACCATACTCGATAATTTGATCTTTGTGTTTGAATCCAAGCGACTTTTCAACTTCGATCTCCACCGGAAGTCCATGCGTATCCCACCCTGCTTTCCGGTGCACCTGATAACCCTGCATCGTCTTATAGCGGCAGACAAGATCCTTTAAGGTCCTGGCCATCATGTGGTGTATGCCAGGACGCCCATTTGCCGTGGGCGGCCCTTCATAGAAGGTGTATTCCGGTTTCCCCTCGCGGGTCGAGATGCTCTTCTTGAAGAGATCATTCTCTTCCCAAAATGTCAGGACACCGTTTTCAAGCTTATGGTAATCGACTTTATCTGTGAGTTGCTTGAATGGCATTGGATCAATCGTACTTTCGTTTTCGTTGTGAGGAAGAACCTGCTTCCCTGAGTTTATACGCTGACACGCTGAACAAGTTCTTTCATGACTGCCGTCATCTTTGGCTCCGCAGTATTTGCCACGGCAATCACTTCCTCTAGTGTAATCGGTTTTAATGCATCGGGGAAACATTCATCCGACAGAATTGAAACGCCAAACACTTTCATTCCCATATGTACGGCAACAATGACTTCGGGAACAGTTGACATTCCCACAGCATCCGCTCCAATATAGCGAAGGAAACGGTACTCAGCCCGGGTCTCGAGATTCGGACCGGGCATTGCGACATAGACACCTTTCCGAATTTTGATCTTCAAATCAAGAGCAGCTTCTTCGGCAATTTCAATCAGCTCTTTTGTGTAAGGTTCAGACATATCCGGAAACCGGGGGCCAAGAGAATCATCATTCGGCCCGATCAGTGGATTGTCGCCGAGCAGATTGATATGATCCACCATGATCATGACATCGCCTTTTCGGAACAGGGGATTGAGTGCCCCCGCGGCATTCGAAATCAGCAACAGTGAGACGCCGAGAAACTTCATCACCCGCACGGGAAAGGTAATCTGTTTCATCGAGTACCCTTCGTAGTAATGAAAACGCCCCTGCATTGCCACGATCGGTTTCCCTGCGAGCGTGCCAAAGATTAATTTCCCATGGTGTGATTCGACGGTCGATAGTGGAAAATGCGGAATGTCTTTATACTCAATTTCCACTGCCTTGTGAATCTCCGTTACCAATCCGCCTAATCCTGTGCCGAGGATAATTCCAATGGCAGGTTGGGCCTTTGTTTTGGTTCGGAGAAAGCCGATTGCATCATCTATCTGGTTTCGCAGGTCGGACATAGGTAGTAACGCTCTGAATGTCTATAATTTTTTTAAGATCTCATCAATTTGAATCTGTTCCTTCCCTGTACCTTTGGAACGATCCCGCCTCATGGTGTCATCTTCATCGATCTCCAATGCCCTGATGAGATCGATTTCAGAGGAGAGGAGAACTTTTAACCGGCTTAAGATACTCTCTTTTCTTGCCTTGAGGTTGGAGATCTCCTCCTTCATCCGGGCAAAGTCCATTCTTGCCTTGTCGACAATCTGCGAAGCCTTCAACTCGGCTTCCTGCACAATGAGATTGGCTTCTTTCCGGGAATTCTCAATTTCCTTGCCGCTCGTTTCCTGGGCCTGGAGGAGAGTTTGTTGCAACGTCTTCTCCATGTTTTTATAATCCTTGAGCTGTGTTTCGAGCTCAATGATCCGATCTCTCAACTCCTTATTCTTTGTGAGAGATCCCTCCAGTTCATTTGAGAGCATGTCGAGAAAGGTGTCGACCTCGACCGGATCGAACCCCCGCATCACTTTCTTAAATTGCTGACGCTTGATCTCCAAAGGTGTTATTTTCATTCTCTCTAACCTTTCTATTGTGAGAGATCGTATCCCCTTCCCTTCTTCCGGATGACAGCCTTCGATGGTCTATCGCTCACCAAAAATTGCTGTGCCAATCCGAACGATGGTTGCTCCTTCCTCAATAGCGACGCTAAAATCGTGTGTCATGCCCATGGATAGGTGGTCCATTGAACAATTCTCAATCCCTTCAGCAGCAATCTTCTTTCTCAAAACAGCGAGTTGCTGAAAGGAAGGGCGAGAATCTTCGGGATCATCTGAGAATGGCCCCATCGTCATCAGTCCCTTTACATGAATACCCGGCAACTGTGATAATCCCTTTGCCAGTTCAACAACCTGATCGGGTTTCACTCCCGATTTGGTTGTTTCACCCGTCGTATGGACTTCTATGAGAACGCTGAGAATCCGATGAATCCGTTCAGCCCGTTTACTGAGTTCCTCACCCAACCGCAGACTGTCTACCGAATGCACGAGAGTAATGAAGTCGGCAATATATTTTGCTTTATTCGATTGCAGGTGCCCAATAAAGTGCCAATGGATTTTCTCATCAGCAAGTTCGTCTCGCTTCGAGACCAGATCCTGCACATAGTTCTCTCCGAGGTCGATCAATCCTGCCTGAGCTGCCTCCCGTATTGCTTCGATCCCAACTGTTTTTGACACTCCAAGAAGCGTAATCTCGCCGGGCTGCCTGCCGCAACGCAGACAGACCTCTGAGATGGCCTTCCTGACCAATTCTATATTATCAGTAACCATTCTACTACTTTTGAGGGACTGAATATACCCCAAGATTCAACGAAAATCAATTAGAAAAACGGGTTTTTCCGAGGAACTTTGCTTAGAGCAGCGGAAAACTCTTCAAGATCGTCGCTTGACTGCCAGTTCAATTTTTAGTTTATTGATGTAAGATTTCTCCAATAGAAGGTAATCAATTTCCAATGTCAGTGTACGATCATTTTGACGATCAGGATCATCCTCCCCGCCCGAATAAACGGTCCGAAGATGATTTAAAGCGCTTTCGCGAACAATTGAAGAACGGCGAGAAAGATATCAACAACGTCGAAGCGCTGGAGGAGATCATCCAGTTTTACTTCGAACATGAGCAATTCGAAGAAGCACTCCAATTTGCCAACCGGCTGCTCTCTTTTGAGCCTTTTAGCGGCGATGCCTGGCAACGCAAAGGAATGATTTTGAATAACCTCTCCCGCTATGAGGATGCCCTCTTTTGCTTCGACAAAGCCCTTAGCTTGAATCCAACGGATCCTGAGATCTTTGTCAATAAAGGTATTACACTCGATAATCTGAATCGGGTTGGAGAGGCGATGCTGTGTTTTGATGAGGCACTTGAACTCGAACCCCTCTATGAGGAGGCACAATTCCATAAAGCCGTAACGCTCGAAAAGCAAGAACAATACAAGGATGCTGTCACTGCATTTCACTCAATTTTGGAGGCAAATCCCGAACACGCTGATGCCTGGTACGAACTGGGATATTGTTACGATTTCCTCGATCAACTTGAAGAGTCTATTCATGCCTATGATGAACACCTGAATCTTGATCCCTATAATTATAATGCCTGGTATAATAAGGGCACCGTACTTAACCGGCTTGCGCAGTTTTCTAAGGCAATTGATACCTATGACATGGCATTGGCGATTAAAGAAGATTTTGCCTCTGCCTGGTATAATAAAGGAAATGCCTATGCTAACATAGGGAGATTGTACGATGCCATAGAATGTTTCAAAACAACACTGCATCTCGAACCAGAGGATATCGCTTCCTGGCATAACCTGGGGAATGCCTATGAAGAATTGGCGTTATACGAAGAGGCGGTGATCGCCTATTCCAATGCGTTAAAGTGCGATGATCAGCATTATGAATCCTACTTTGGACGGGGATGTTGCTTTGAAGTCCTCAAACAGCCCGAGCGTGCACTTCTCGATTATAACCATGCCCTCTCCCTCTTCAGTAACTATCCCGAACTCTGGTACGCCAAGGCCGATTTAGAATACAATCTCGGGAATTTCTCTGACAGCCTAGAGAGTTACCGCATGCTGCTCAAGTTGACTCCCACGCGCTCCGACGCCTGGTTCGACTATGGCGATACCCTCTTTGAAATCGGGATGATCAGCGAGGCAACAGAAGCAATCGATCAGTGCCTGAAATTAGCTCCGGAATTTGCACCGGCCCATTATACCCGGGCCAAGATCTGCATTTTGAACAACCAACATAAACAGGCAATCGAAGCGCTTCACCTGGCATTTAAGAACGAGCCTGAACTTATCGATCATTTCAAAACCGAATTCCCCCGCTTGAAAGCTCATCCCGACTTCTCCGAGCTCCTCAAACAGTGACATCCATTCACCGGCAACCGGAACAGATTCAACGATGAAGAAATTCGGCGTCATAGGCCATCCTATCAGTCACTCGCTCTCTCCATTGCTCCATGGAACGGCTTATTCACTGCTTCGTATGGATTGTTCCTATCAAGCCTACGATGTTCCACTGGAAAATCTCGAGACCTCACTGAATCAATTCCGTCAGGAAGGATTTACGGGACTCAATGTAACACTTCCGCTTAAGCAGGCAGTCATTCCCAGATTAGATAGAATTGATCACGAAGCAGAATCGATCGGTGCTGTCAATACACTTCACTTTGACGGTTCGATACTCACGGGCTATAACACAGATGTCATCGGTGTTAGACGGACTCTTCAACCTTTCGAGCTGGAAATCGCTGGAAGGAATGTCGTGATTCTCGGTGCCGGCGGCTCTGCGCGCTCGATGATCTTTGCTCTGAAAAACATTCCCATCTCCCGGTTAACAATCATCAGCCGAACCGCCAGTAAACTAGAGGAACTGTATTTCCACGCGAAACAACTTTGCCCTGACGTCGAAATCTGTTCATCGACCTTTAATTCAGAATCTTTGAGTTCAACGATCGAGGAAGCCGGACTAGTTATGAACGCTACTCCCGTTGGAATGTTCCCTAACATCACAGGTTCACCGATCACAAATCCATCAGTGTTCCATGCAGAACAGATCATAGTCGATATGATCTATATTCCTTTGGAGACAGCATTGCTTCGTCTGGCGAAGTCGAAAGGAGCGCGAACTCTTAGCGGATTGGAAGTGTTCTTACATCAGGGGGCATCGGCGTTCGAACTGTGGAATGGAATCAGCATGCCGGTGGAGGAAATTCGGCCAGTGATTTTGAATGCATTAGCCAAACAGATGAAGGAAGCAGAAAAAAGAATATGATCCAGGAACTTGAGACAAAGTACAATAGTTTGAAAGCGATCCTTTCCGGGATGGGAAGCGTCGTGGTGGGATTTTCCGGTGGAATCGACAGCACCCTGCTCATTCGGATTGCCACAGAAACACTTGGAGATCGAGCACTGGCAGTTATCGGTCGGTCGGAAACTTACCCGACACGCGAATTCGAAGAGGCGGTTCCCCTGGCAAAAAGTTTCGGTTCCCGGTTCCAGATTGTCAATACCGAAGAGATTGACGATTTGAAGTTTAAGGAGAATCCTCCGGACCGCTGCTATTTTTGCAAGACAGAATTGTTTGGCAAGTTAACCAGCATCGCAACAACAGAAAAAATTCCCTGGATCGCCGATGGAACCATCATGGATGATCTCGAAGACTTTCGGCCGGGGATGCGGGCTAAAGCAGAACAAGGAATTCGTTCACCTCTCCTCGAAGCTGGATTCTCCAAGAACGATGTTCGAGCACTCGCCCGGGAATTAGGAATTCCCAACTGGGACAAGCAGTCATTTGCCTGCCTGGCTTCCCGCTTTCCCTATGGCCATGGAATTACGAAAGAGAATCTGAATAAGATCGATGGTGCAGAAACATTTTTGCGCGACAACGGCTTCCGATCGTTCCGGGTCCGGCACCACGATGACCGGACAGCAAGAATCGAACTTGGAAAAGAAGATTTCAACCGAATATTCGACGAAGCATTCCGCACACAGCTCTTGAATCACTTCAAACAACTCGGTTTTATCTACGTGACGCTGGATCTTCAAGGGTACAGAACCGGCAGTATGAACGAAGTCCTGAGTGATGAAATAAAATCAATTGAGAACCCTTCGAACGATGCGCCTCGTGAAGCAGCGCAAAGAGAGAAAGATCTGTAAAATCTTAAAGGATCAGAAGGGGATTCATCATCTCGCAGATCAGAAACGGATCCTGGGAATTTTTGCCATCTCCGACCAGATTCGGGCTGAGAGTCCGGCATTGGTCCAATCTCTCCGTGATTCTGGTATCGAACATATCGAATTACTCGCAGGCGATAATCGAAGTACAGCCCACTCGTTGCTGATCGACTCAAGATCGTCTCCTCTCAGGATTCGATGCTCCCTGTGATAAATCGCAGGCCATCAAATCACTCAAAAAGAATTTTGGAGCAGTTGCGATGGTGGGTGATGGAATCAATGATGCTCCTGCATTGGCAGCAGCAGATGTGGGGTTTGCCCTGGGAGGCATCGGTTCAGATACGGCCCTGGAGTTTACCGATATTATCCTGCTTTCCGACGATATCACAAAAATCCCCTATAGCATTGCCCTGGGAAGGAAAACACTTCAGATCATCAAACAAAACCTCTGGATAGCAGTTTATTGGACCAATTTTATATTTACGTTGACTTTCAGCCACAATTTTGATATTTTGCAACCCGTAAAAAAACAATAGTGACAAAAGATTCGAGGAAAAAGATGTTTGCAGTTGTCGAAATCGCTGGTCAACAATATAAAGTATCCACTTCGGATAAGATCTTTGTTCCAAAGCTCGAATCAGAGGCTGGTTCGAAACTTTCCTTCGATAAGGTTCTCCTCGTAGGAGACGAGAAGGAAACGAAAATAGGCACCCCTTATATCGCTGGCGCCTCTATCGAAGCGACCGTACTGGGTCATATGAAGGACGATAAGGTCATTGTGTTCAAGAAAAAGAAACGCAAGGGCTACAAGGTCCTGAAGGGACATCGGCAGCAATTCACCGAAATTGAGATTACAAAGCTTTAATTGATTTATTGAGGAGAAGAGAAGTATGGCTCATAAAAAAGGCGGCGGAAGTACGAGAAACGGCCGTGATAGCAACGCACAACGACTTGGTGTAAAACGATTTGGCGGCGAGTCAGTTCTTGCCGGTAACATTCTTGTTCGTCAACGCGGCACAAAATTCCATCCCGGAACAAACGTCGGCATTGGCAGTGATGATACGCTGTTTGCACTCATCACCGGTGTGGTCAAATTCGAACGTTTAGGAAAAATACGACAAAAAGTTAGCGTTTATACTGCCTGATTGATCGTTTTCAACAAAGCCTCCCTATTCATGGAGGCTTTATTGTTCCTAGTACACAGTACAATTTTTGAGAATAATAACTCTGAACCTCATTCAACTTTCGTTCAAAACAACTTTTCTCAAAGTCTTCAGTGTTCAGTGGGGAAAGCTTGCCGCGGCTGCCTCGCAGAACGAGTCTCTCTGCAGCACTCCCCGTACATTGTCCCCGAAAATCGAATTCTCAGAAATTAATTACTCATCACTCTCTATCATCCAATCAACCTATCACCAATAAGGAGGTGCCCTTGAAACAGCACTTACAACATTTGGGTGTCATTGCAATTATCACCGCGATGGCAGCCTCTCTTGCTCTTGGCAGTGGATTCCAATTGAATGAGCACGGTGCCAGAGCGATGGCGCTTGGAGGAGCATTCACGGCTCGTGCCAGTGACCTCTCAGCCCTTTATTTCAATCCGGCTGGGCTCGCTTACATGAAAGGCGGGCATGCAACATTAGGAACGACTCTCATTATGCCTCGTTCGAGCTTTTACGGCCCCACCCAACTCAACACCAACACAGAGACGAAGATGGTCAATCAGCTCTTTACACCGATCAATGTTGGTGTCTCGTATGAACTTGCCGATGGATTGGTTGCCGCAATTGGTGTGAACAATCCCTATGGCTTGGGAACCGAATGGCCGGAGGATTGGGCTGGAAAATTCATTTCCACCAAAATCGACTTAATGACATTTTTCATCTCTCCGACAATTGCCTACCAGGTGACAGAGGATCTCTCCGTGGGTGTTGGCTTGAACTATGTCATCGGAAACGTCGATATCAACAGGGTTGTGAGCGATCCTTTCGATCCTCATGCAAAGGTCAAAATCAGCGCCTCCGACGATGGGATGGGATTCAATGTCGGTGCAATGTATAAGTTCTCACCTGCATTTTCTATCGGCGCCGCCTATCGCAGCGAAGTGAAGATCGAAGCAACGGGCACTGCCGAGTTTACACCAAATCGCTCCATTTATCCCGGCGGGGATATGTCCGCAGCCTTGACACTGCCCGCTAATGCTTTTGTCGGTATCGCCGTAACACCGATGGAAGATTTAACACTTTCTGCCGACTACCAATTTGTCGGATGGTCCTCCTATAAAGAGCTGAAAATTGAATTCAAAAAGGACAATTCAACATCGGTATCTCCAAAGGATTATGAGGACTCCTATGTCATCCGTTTAGGCGCCGAATACACAATGAACGATCTTCAGCTTCGAGCGGGATATCTTTATGACAAAAGCCCGGTAAAGGATAAATACGTTGAGCCTCTGCTACCGGATGCTAGCCGGAATGGTTTCAATGTTGGATTTGGATATAAGCTCTCCGAAAATATCAGTGTCGATTTCGGATACTTCTTCCTGAAAATGGATCAGCGGAAGGCAATCGGTACCGAAGTCAATTTTGATGGAACCTATAACCAGTATGCTCATCTGATCGGATTCAATCTAAACTACACCTTCTAAGAGCATTCAACTTGAAACTCACATAGACTTCTTGGAGACTTTATGAAACATTTACTCAGTATCTCACTTATTCTTTTCGCACTTGCGCTCGGCCTCTTCAGCGGGTGCACGGACTCTGTACCTTCCGGACCGGAAGCGTCGTTGGGTTCCAATACCATCACCAAATACGTTGCCATTGGCAACAGCCTTACCGCGGGATATCAATCCGGTGCTCTCTATAAATCAGCGCAGGATTACAGTTATCCCAACTTGATTGCTCAACAGCTTAAAGTTGCCGGTGCGAACCTCGGCAGCTTTGAACAGCCAATTTATTCTAATCCGGGAAATCCAGATGCAACAGGTAAAGCAGCCCAAATCGAACTCATCAGCCTAACCGGACCAGTGATTGCACCGCGAGGAGTAGCGGCTGGTTCACCGACAAACACTGCTTTAGCCCGCCCTTATGACAACCTAGGCATTCCCGGAATTCCTTTGTTGGGATTCCTCGATGAGACAGGTGTCTATAACGGGGTCAACAGCGGACTCGGTGCGCTGGTTCTCCGCACAACCGGGGGATTTCCAAAAAGCGTTTACAAACAGGCACAATTACTCAACCCCAATCTGATCACGTTTTGGTTAGGAGCAAATGACGTACTCGGCTTTGCGACCACGGGTGGAACAAGCCCGAGCACTCCAACAGACAAGGCAATCTTTACCGCTCTTTACACACAAGCATTCGCGGCTTTACGCACTTCATTTCCGAATGCAAAAATTGTTGTCGGCAATATTCCTGATGTGAAAGCAGTACCGTTCTTCACAACGGTCGGCCCATCAATCCTTGCTAAAACAGGTGGTGCTGTAACTCTCTACTATCAAAAACGCGGTGAGACCGGTGTTGCGACAGGCACATCTAAGCTGAATGAATCCAATGCTCCTTTTATCACTTTGAAAGGAATGTCATACGCAAGCTTTTTAGGAGTGCCAAACGGTCAATTCTATCGTGATAATAAATTCCCTGCCTTACCGCCGGGAATCGATACCACGAAACCTTTTGGCGCTCATCCGCAGAATCCATGGCCAAATGCACTTGTGCTTGATTCAGATGAACAAACAATGGCTACTCAAGCCGTCGCTGATTTCAACAGTGCAATTGCAACCATTGCTGCGGCAAATGGCGCTATTGTTGTTGACTTTTTCTCAATCTTCAATAACATTAAAGCGAATGGATATGCAATTGCGGGTGAGATATATAAGGCCGATTTTGTTACCGGTGCACTCTTCAGCCTGGATGGTGTGCATCCCTCCTCACGCGGGTATGGCATTGTAGCCAATGAGTATATTAAGAAAATGAACTCAAGCTTTGGCATGACCATTCCGTATGTTGACATATCGACAATTCCTGGTATCCCTGCCCCATTAGCAAAAGCAGCCCCAGGACAGTTCCCAATAATTCCAGCCGATGCGTTCAAATCGTTCGATTGGCTGTTCAAGTCATCAATTGAATAGACATTAAAGCTTTAAGAAAGACAAAAAGCCTGAGAGGTTTTCTCTCAGGCTTTTTTTATTCTGAAAAAGTCTGACATCTCTCGCTTGGTTATCTGAGGAAGATGTCAGACTTTTACATTAATTCAGGAGTTTCAGATTGATGACCAGTTCCACCTCTGTGCCCTTCTTTGTCACTTTGAATTTGACATCATCCATTAAGGAGCGCATCAGGAAGATTCCGCGGCCGCTGGTTTTCAGCAAGTTCTTTTCCTCGATTGGATTGGGGACAGAACTCGGATCAAATCCCGAACCCTCATCCCGAACTTTCAGAACGAATCGTTTATCCTTCAGGATGCAGCAGACATAGGCATGCTTGGCGGGATCAGATTTATTGGCATGGAGAATGGCGTTATTCACCGCTTCAGTTCCGGCAACCAGCAGCCGGTACATGGTGCCGTCATCAAGACGGGCAACTTCATTGACCGACTGGAGAAAATCCTCCATCTTGCGGATTTCCTTGGGGTCGCTGCGCAACATAAGCTCAAAGGTTTTCTGGCCGGCGGCTTTTTTCTTTCGGAGTGTTTGGCTTGCACTCTTCTTTGGTTTCTTCATCAAAGCTCCATCGAGACACTAAGCGAAAGATTCGGGATTGTCCGGAACGATTTACCATCGAGTGATTGCGACTCGTTCCATCCTTCTAACATTATTTGCTGGCGACTAATTCCTGTCCAGGAGAGGCTCACGGTAGGCCCATTTGTTTCAAGTCGTTGTTCGAACCGACGCTGTGCTTGTCGATAGGAATAACGGTCCTGCCTGAAGAATCGAAATCCTACTCCAAGTTGAACAGTTTTGGCGGCTTTCATCAGCAGACGCGACCAATAGGTCTGCTCTATGAAATATCCCTGCGGCCGCTCCTTAAAATCATCCCATAGCAAGATTCCCCGTTGATAGACTCTTGCTTCACCTACGAAGTGAAAGTGAAAAAGGTTGCTGATCACGATCGTCGTTGAATCGGACCATGCTGCCTGCCGAAAGGAGAAGCTTTTTGTCAGTGATGCGGCATCCTCAAAATCAAATACTGTATAATTTGCCAGCACCTCGGCCCGATTTGAACTCCGGATCCAGGAGGCGGGTGTATAGTCCAGCGAAGGGGCAAAGCGAAGAATCCTGTTCCAATTATTGCTTGCACTTTGCAGCCTGTTCAGATAGACCAGATGGGCCAGCGTCGCATCCACACTTAAGCCGATAGTGAGATAACGATTTATCCTGTGCGACGAACTAATGCCAAATGTCAGGAGCAGCTCATCGCGATCATCGATATTGAGTGTATCAGGAGTATCGTAACGCAAAATGGATGCCGACCCGGCAACGTTCAACGAGTCTGATGGAGTAATTTGCAGGCGCAGACTCGAAGTTAGTGCCGTGCGCCGGGAAACATTCTCAAGGCGGCGTTCACTCCGTTTCTGCCGTTCAAACAACTGATAGAGATCTTCGCCTCCTTCCTCTTTGACTCCGTGCGACTCTTCTCTTTCCTGGTACGTCGCCATAAAATCCATGCCCACCCATTGAGCAAGTTCAAACCGTGTATAAAACCGACCGAATAGTTGAAACTCCTGAATTCGGGTATTGAACACGATACCGGACGGAGATGAATAATTTTTATACCGGTATCCCCTGTCGATGGTGCGGTTCAGTACAGCTCCCTCCAACAGAAATTCCACCTCATCACTCAGTTGATACCGCAAACTGTCTGCAATCTGAATTCCCCAGACATTACGCTGAAAAATATTATTGGTGATCTGGTAAAGTGATCGTACCGCCTCATCTGCCCGCGTATAGAATTCCCGACGTTGTTTCGTAATGCTTACACCCATAACATTTTTTGTTCGATCCCCAAACTCCCGCTCAATTGTGAGATTCAATTCTCCTGCATCAATCGTCCGGGGCGATAATACTGCCTGCTGCCATCGGCCATTGACTGAGGAGGTGAATTCCTCAACCCGCAGCGATCGTGCTTCCCCTTCGACGAGATAAGAGAACCCCCGATCCTGCTCACCCTGCTGCGCATCAACTTCATAGCCGCCCAAACCAGAAATGGAGAGCCATCGCGCGGGTGTGACTTCAAATCCGAGCAGGGCTGAATGCTGTGCGAGCTTATTCAGGTCAACAGCCTGGTTATCCGACAACGCCGACGAAGAGAGACGGGCCACCACATTCCATTGATCCCTGAAGGGTGACCGGAGATTCAATGTAGTCTGATACTCATCCTGTATTGCACGCTGTTCGGCCCGAATGAGCCGGGAGCGGAGATGCTGTTGAAGGTTCATCTGCAGCCCACCCATCTCCTCGGCAACGTAGAGGCCCCCATCCCAGAGAAATGTGTTGAGGAGGCGTTCGAAACTCAGTGTTGACACTCTCATACTATCGCGGGAAAAAAGAAATGCCTGCCTACTCATCTCCTGGGCATTCATGCTCATAGTCATACCAATGATCACACAGATGATCGCTGGTATCCAACGATGCTTGTTCAACGACGTGCCATTGCCATTATTGTATCCCACTCATTCATCTCAAGCAGCCCATTTTTATAAGGAGTTTGATCCATAGCTCATACTTCGGCGCAAAAATCCCTTTGGCTATTATCTTGATTTGATACAATCTTATAAAAACGTCTCCGGGCTTTAGCCCCTTTGAATTTGGTGGTTAACATGAGTCATTCATGTTGAAGAAAAACCGAGTTTTCCCTCTTCGCCTCAACTCGCTATTTGATCAGAGTTTCGAGAGAACGAAAAACAGATTCTTTATATTCCTCTCCGAAGTCCTCTCCTATCCTATCAAGATACTGAGTTAAGAGAGTTCAACCTTCTCTCCCCGATCGGGGATAAAGATACCGGTATACTGCTTCTCCTGGAGGAGAGCTTGAAGTTTCTGTGCCTGTGTCAATTCTCCATGGACTAAGAATATTTTTTTCATCCTGTTCCGATCCATGTCTTCGATATAGTGAAGCAGTTCATCCTGACCGGCATGTGCAGAGAAGGAATTGAGGACCACCACTTCTGCCTTCAGAAAATGCCCTTCGCCGAGCATGCGAATTTCAGGAGCTTTCTCCACCAGCCTTCTTCCCAGTGTATGTTCTGCCATAAAGCCGATCACCAGCACCGTATTGCGGGCATCGCCGATGGAGTTGGAAAGATGGTGAACGATCCTTCCGGCTTCACACATTCCCGAAGCAGAAATGATCATGCAGGGCTCCTTCAGATCATTCAGTTTCTTTGATTCTTCAACATTACGAATATAGCGTAACCGGCCAAAGCCGAATGGATCTTCATGCTGTTGGATGTACGCACTTGTCTCTTCATCAAAGCATTCCGGATGTTTTCGAAAGACCTCAGTTGCATTGACCGCCAGCGGGCTGTCGACATAGATCGGGATCGATGGAAGCCGTCCGTCATCATAGAGTTTAAACAGCACATACAGAAACTCCTGTGTTTTTCCAACACTGAAGGCCGGAACAATAATTTTTCCACCCCGCTTTACTGTTCTGTTCATCACCTCGAGCAGCGCATTCTCCATGCCGAGAACCGGATCGTGGCTTTTACCTCCGTACGTGCTCTCCGAGATGAAGACATCGACAGCACCAATCGGATCGGGGTCTTTGAGGATCGGCATGTTTTTTCGGCCCAGGTCGCCTGTGAAGCCCAGGGTTATCTTTCTGCCATGTTCCTCTAGTTCAATACGCGTGACCGCCGAGCCGAGGATATGCCCGGCATCATGGAAACTGATGACGACACCCCCGGCAACTTCAATTTCTTTTCGATAGTCAACACCGGTCATTTGGCTCATTGTTTGATCCACATCTTCCGCCGTATAAAGTGGATCGACCGCCGGTTCATTTCGCTTTGCATGTTTCTTGTTGACAAATTCAGAATCGCGTTCCTGGATATACGCGCTGTCATACAGCATCACGTGGCAGAGGTCATGCGTTGCCAATGTGCAATAGATCGGCCCTTCAAATCCATTCCGTACGAGATTAGGGAGATTGCCGGCATGATCGATGTGGGCGTGGGAAAGAACCACTGCATCGATCGTGGAAGCATCAAAGGGAAACCTTTTATTCCGTTCGTACGATTCCGCCCGCCGGCCCTGGAATAATCCACAATCGAGCAGGACACGGCTCCCGTTCACACTGATGAGATGCATGGAGCCCGTGACAGTTCGAGCAGCACCGAGAAATTGAAGTTGCATGTTGATCCTCTCCGTATATTTTTGGGCAAAGTAGGCAGAAGAGTCATGAAATGCAATGTATGGAAATGCGAGATGGGTAATTTTGAATGCGGAATGAGGTATACGAAATAAAAAGAAAACAGCGATCCCAGAGATAGAAGTCCGTCTTTTCACTTTGATCAAACAATGGAAAAAGACGGACTTCTTAACGCGAAGCTTTGCCCGTAATCTGCAGCCTGCCTTCTGCAATCTCTCATATTTATTACTTTATACTTTATACTTACTACTTCTTACTTCCTCGTACGTCTCACCCAGACTATTTTAACATTATCATTTTCTTCGCGCTCTGGAAGTCGCCGGCAATCATTCTGTAATAGTACGCGCCAGTCGCCAGTCGTCGACCCTGCTCATCAGTTCCATCCCACTTCACGAGATAAACACCTTCCGCCTTGCTAGCAACGACCAGGGTCTTAACTTTCTGACCCATCGTATTGAACACTTCAATGGTTACCTGTGCCAGGCCGTTCGGAATCTGCGTCACTTCATACCTGATGTTGGTCTGTGCATTGAATGGATTTGGATAATTCTGATGCAAGACAAAGTCCACAGGAATTTCGCCGGTGTTGGCTTTCCGCTTATCAATCAATCCTCTGAGCAGCCGGTCGGCCTGGACTTGATTATCACCCTTACTCACAATCAGATCGCCACTCACCATCTGTTCAATATCATTTATAGAAGCTGGCAGCCTGAAGATCGGTTGATCTTCTCCCGCCGGAATCGCAATATTATCGAGATTATACCCGACAATATGCATCATATTATCCTTGACGTTCACATAGAACGAATTCATCTTCGCGATATCGTAGATGACCTCGGGCCGGGTGATTGAGATATTATTTTTCAATCGCACTGTAAGGTCGACACCTTTTACCGGCAAGGAGTTGGTAATCTTGAAGATGAGCCCCTGTTCGGATCCGACGAAGGTACCACGAACATCGCTATCATATCCCCTCTTGATATTCGGATTGAGATCGATGGAATCCAGAATGGTGGCTGCCGCTGAATCCTCAACGATCATGCCCAGTACAATCGAATGCAACGAATCATGTGTCAGGAGAAATTGTCTGATGCTCTGGACGTCGAGCAGGTTAATTCTGCCATCCATGTTCACGTCGGCTCTGACGGAATCCACCCCAGTCAGAGGAGGTATTCTGCCCAGAAGTTGATCGATGATCGTCGTAATATCGGCAACGTTGTATTCCGCCGCTGTCTGGAACACCTCACTGATGAGCCTTGTCGCCACTGCGTTGAATGTAATATTCTTCCCTGGCAGCGCCGTACTTGTGGCTGTGACCGTATAGAGACCGATCTGATCACCAAGTGTGAGGTAGGCTCCGACTGCTCCGTCCACACCGCTGATATCCCTGACGATACGGAGCTGTTCCTTGGCAGCGTTTGCCGGCTTCCCGATGATTATGAATTGAACCGCCGTACCCTGAACCGGATTGCCGCCTTCATCGACCAATTGAGCAACGAAGGGCCGTGCCAATTCAGTCAATGTGAATTCAATTTGACTATCTCCAGAAGCAAGGAGAATGTTTGCAGGAGCACCGGCTGTTGCCGTCGCAGTAAAGAGCACCGGGCTTCCGTTCAGTGCAGGAGCACTCGCACTGACGTGGTAGCTGCCCACCTTGCTGCCTAACCGCAACCGGGCCGATGCGAGGCCAAGTGAATCCGTGACCGGCTGAACATCGAGGAACAACTGTCCCACTGTACCTTCCGGTACTTCGTCGATCTTGAAGGCAACAGTTGCCCCGCGAACGGCATTATCACCAATGTCTGTTACTTTCACACTCAACTCTGTCTCAAGCAGATTGTTGATCATCTTCGACTGCTTATCGCCTGCAAAGTATGTCAATGTCTTCGCAACACCATGAGTTGCCAGTACGCGGAATTTCACCGTATCCATCGAGTTGCTGGTCGTCGCAATCACACGGTAGATGCCAACCTTGTTACCTACACTGATCTGAGCAATTGCCTGGCCCTGCGTATTCGTCTGGACACTCTGCTGCAATGGTCTATATCCGGTTGCTCCCTGAGGTACACTATCGATCGCAAAGCTTACCGTGGTGTTGGCGAGTGGAGTACCATTCGCATTCACCAGTGTCGCAACAAGATTTGCATTCAATTGACTGAGAATTGGGATGCTCTGGCCTGTTCCTGCTGTGGCCACCAGCTTCGAAGACATCGATGCCGACTGTGCGGTCAGCCTGAATCGTACTGGGCTTCCACTCAATCCACCTGAAGATGCCGCGATGACATACACTCCGGCCTGATCGCCAAATCGATAGAATGTCCATGCCCTTCCGGCTTGATCTGTTGTGGCAGAGGCAGTGGTAAGACTGTCATCCTTTGCACCAAGCGGTTTCGATTCAACGCCGTATGTGATCCTTACATCCGGAACCGGGTTATTAAAGGCATCATTTACCTGCACGGCAAGACTATCCTTCAGGAACTTCAGAGCAAAGTCGCTCTGCAGATCGCCGGAGACCTTGGCTAACATCACCGGAGCACCGGCTGTCGCTCGTGCTGTAAATGTCACCGGGCTTCCCACGAGGCCGGTTGACGTACCCGTTACAGTATAGAGACCGACCTTGGTGCCAAATGTTAACGTGGTTTGTGCAAAGCCGAGTGTATCGGTTACCACCATCAACTGACTCAACGATTCACCTGTTGTCGAACCAGGTTTCGATAGGATCGTAAATTGCACGGCTGTGTTCACAACCGGATTCTCGAACCTATCCATCACTATCGCAGTGAAGGATTTTGCCAATGTGGTTACGACAGATTGCACCTGAGCATCACCAGAGACCTTTGCCAGCGAGGCTGCAGTGGCTGCTGTTGCGCGGGCAGTGTACGCCGCCGGACTTCCTGTGAGACCTATGGAAGTTGCCGCCACAGTATAGAGGCCGATCTTCGTTCCGAGTTTCAGTGTCGTTTGTGCAAAGCCAAGCGAATCAGTTCTTACTGATGTTTCTGTCAACGACTCATCAATCGAAGAACCAGGTTTTGCAGCGATCGCGAATTGTACCAAAGCATTCTCAATCGGATTGCCAAAAGCATCCGTGACACTTGCGATATATGGATTGATTAGTGTGGTCACAACAGGCTGCACCTGCCCCTCGCCCGATATTCTTGCAAGAATCTTCGCAGGTCCGGCAATGGCTTTTATCGTAAACGTCACCGGACTACCAAGAGCATTTCCATGATTAGCTTCGATTTTATAGAGTCCGACCTTACCGCCCAGACGCACATTGGAAATTGCCTGGCCGGATTCATTTGTAATCGCGGATACCACTGTCACACTATCACGAGTATCGGACGTATCCGGTTTGCTGAAGACCCGGAATGTAACAGTCTCGCCCTGAACCGGCTGATTGAATTCATTCACAATGGTGATTATCAGCGGCTTCTCCAACATTGTGAACACCGTATCAATCTGCAGATCACCGGCGGTCAACAGCATTCTCCTCGCATCACCACCGAGTGCGTTGACTTTGTACTTCATTGTGACCGGAGTTCCATCTGAAGTAAGGGCATTGACAGAAACTTCGTACTCCCCTGGTATATTACCCACTTTGAGTTTACTGCTCACTCTGCCGAAGAGGTCAGTAGTCGTGATCGTATTCAATAGTGCATAACCGGTTGCTCCTGCTGGCGACTTGGTTATAACCCAGGTAATACCAGAGACGCTGCTCACCGGATTGCCAAATCGATCGATGAACTTCGCGACGAATGAGCTATCCACCGTACCACCGATGGTAACAGAGAAGCTCGACTGGGATAGTGATTGAACACCAGCCAACGGTCCTGGTAATGCCGTCACCGTAAACCGCGCAGGCAAAGTCACACCGGCGATTCTCGCTTCAACGGAATAGATACCGATTGTGGTGCCAACGCGTAATGTTGACGTCAAGCGACCTAACGTATCCGTGACGCCCGATACGATTGTAAGACTATCACGTGTTGTTCCGACCGGTTTTGAAACAATGGAGTAAGTTACGCTCGCGCCTGAAGCCGGATTATCATACTGGTCTCTGGCGTCGACGTAGAATGGATTCAGCAGGAGTTCTCCAACTATACCGATGTATCCAGTCGGAGGAGTATTCACTGCGATTACAGAAACCGGCAGAGCCGCTATTGCCGTTGCATCGAATGTGAACGGACTGCCGATATATCCATCCGATTTTGCAGTGACCCGATAGGCCCCGATCTTCCGGCCAAGTGTAAGCGCTGTTGACGCGCGACCCTGTGAATCAGTCACCGCCATCACCGTTGAGAGCTTCGCATTCTGCTTATCCGGCAGACTATCAGCGAGAGCAAAGTATACCGTATCGCCAACAACCGGATTGCCAAGTGAGTCGATGATGGCAACCACAAATGGCTGGAGCGTGGTGGTCACCGGCTGCTTCTGACTATTGCCAGTGATGAGATTCAAGCGCCGTGCGTTGCTCGGTACTGCATTTAACTTGAAGACAAATGGTGTTGTCAAACCGGCAGCAGAAGCACTGATGCTGTACTCACCTGTCTTATTACCAAAGGTGAAGCTCGCAGATGCGCGTCCGAGTGAATCGGTCTTGACCGTCAGAACCGTTAGACTGTCGCCCGCGGCTCCACTTGGCCTTGAAGTAATCGTGAATGATACATCCTGACCGCTCACACCATTTCCATATTCATCGACAACAGTGATGGTGAGTGACTTTGTCAGTGCTGAACCAACGGAACCAGTTTGGATGCTATCCGTAGCAGCGAGTGGAATTACCTTTGCTGCGGGTCCTGCGACTGCCACAATCGGGAACAGCACTTCCTTCGATGGCAATGCCGGAGAAGCAGCCTTCACGATGTACGTCCCGGCTTTTGTTCCAAGCCTGAATTGTGTTGATGCTTGGCCTAAACCGTTCGATGTGGCCGAGGCGACTGTGAGGCTGTCACCCGTTGTTCCAATTGGTTTTTGTGAGACAGTAAAGGTAACTGTGACTCCACCCATCGGACTGCCGAATTGATCGAACACTTTAGCTGTTATCGGCGTACCGACCGTTGTAAAGACTGTTGTGTTGGGAATACTCGGTGTTGCCGATACAATGGTGGTCGGCACCGATGCGATCGCCACTGCGGTTGCATTGAAGTTTGCCGGGCTACCCACTAATCCCGCTGAAGTAGCTGTGACACTATATGTTCCGCCTGCATTTCCAAGCGTCAGCGTCGTCGCTGCCTGACCGTTCGCCGCTGTGAGAGCGGAAAGAGTTGTCAATGTTTGTCCGCTAGCACCGGAAGGTGTAGCTGCGATGGCAAAGTTCACCGTAGCACCAGCCACGGGAGTTCCAAATCCATCCGTAACTGTTACAACAAATGGCGATAGTGTCTCGCCCAGGCTATTCGACTGACCGTTGCCTGAGGTTAAAGTAAGTGTCTTTGCGATACCCTCGATGTCCAATGATCCGAGCGGATGTGTTGCGTCAGAGGCAGTCCATCTGCTGAATCCCATGAGGCCTGTCTTGGTAATCGTGCGGGCGACTGTATTCACAGTACCGCCCTGTCTTCTCCAAGTGATTCCATTATCCGTAGAACGCCAGAGTTCTAATGTGCTTACATCCTGGCCGTTCAACTCACTGTTGCTATACTCAAAGACAAATGTTCCATTCAGGCTACCGCTGAACGTTGAAGCAATATCGTAGTAGCGTTTAATTGATTGATACGGAGATGCACCTCCGAGTCCACTCATGCCGGTTAGTGCAGTACCTGATGTGCGTTTTACCGTGGTGGTACCGGGTGCTGAGCCCACCCATGAAATTGTGCTGCCGATGTTACCAAATGAAGATGATGTTGTTCCTCCGCTCAGATTGACAATTTTTTGTATAGAGCCGGTCAGAGCGCCCTGTTCCACCAGGTTGCCATTCAATGTGATGACCCTGCCCGATTCCACATTCAATGTGATTGTCGGGGCAATGATCAAATCGTTGTTAACGCTAAAATCTCCTCCTGTTGCGGTTGCAGTTCCAGTTCCTGTCAGTTTAAGAAATGAATAATTCGTTGCCGGAATCGTCTGGCTCGCTCCAAAAAATTCAAATGTGCCTCCAACGCTCGATGGCAGACCGGTTGCCTGATTCTTTACGCGGATCGTACCGGTATTGTTGATCGTGCCGTTGTTTTTAAGGTTTCCTCCCTCGGCGCGTACATCGGCTGCCATGATGATTGACCACAACATCAGGAGGAAGAGGTTTTTTATTGGCGAACGACTGTTGCGCCAGCGGGCGAGGCGTCTCGCCCATTTGCTCTTACTATTTGGAGCACGCATAGAAGCACCTTTGTGTCCATGGTGTGTTATCCTTCCCCTGTACAGGGGCACCGATGCCACCGGATATGGCTCGATGCGCTTTCCCACCTCGCGGGAGGGAGAGCGGAGATTCTGCTGACTCGCAGTACCTGCGCTCATGCGAACAGGATAATATGTTTTTCGAAAGTTCATTCGTTATTTCGTACTGCCTTTTAAAAACGAACACTGATGACATCCGCCTGCGCTGTCGCTTCCGCCTGCGCTGAAGCTCCGGCGGACGGGTCGGCGGACAGGCTGATCCAACATGATACTCACTGATCTAAAATCCGTGATAATCCATGTTCATCCATGTTCATTCTTTCACTCCTTCATAATGCTCTAGAAATCGATAAGAGGAGAGAAGACGAGAAAGGAGTCCCGCACATTTGCGGGAGAGAAACTCGCCTTCTCTCCGTACTTATCGTGAGATGGTTATGCGGACGACATAAATCCATTCTCCATTCTTGCTCCACGAGGGTGGCCTGAGCGGGGCCGCCTTCGTTTCCCCGGTATGAACATCATAGCCGGAGGTTTGTGATTCGTTGTCCTTATGCCATAGAAACGTCCTGTCATGGTTCAGTACCTCCTGCTGAATATTTTAGCAGGCAATTCACCCTACTGCTGTACTCATCCCGCCACCCGACACCGGACCAATGAGAAGGAGTACAGGAAATCTCCCGGGCCGAAACGAATGCATCGGTACCTTGAGGGAGAAAAGCTCTCCTGTGTAAACTCATCAGTTGTGTCATGTGCGCGAGTCCGTAATCATGACGTCTCCATGCAGCATGCTGCTACATCGTTAGTTAAGTATATCGTAACTGTCAAATATCGCTAACAGTATTCCTTCTGTTGTTTCTAAATCATCGTTGCGATCTTCTGAAGATTTCTAAGGTCACTACTGTTACCTTCGGAAGGTCCACACGTAGGCGGACTCTTGTCCGCCGTCTTTTTGGCGGAACTCCCGCGAAGGTCGGGAGTACACCTGTCCGCCGTCTGTTTGGCGGAACTCCCTCCCAGCATGTTGGGCGAATCCTTCGGACCTCCCAGCTTTGTAGCTCCCACATCAACCTCATGATGACCGACATTCAAAAGGTTTGGATCACCGCGTGGATGAGCGATCGTCTCACGTGCCCTGCTGAAATGCGGAACCTCATGACGATGCGGAAACGCTTTTCCATTCCCATATTCGTCATTCAGCATTCCCTCATTTCTTTCGGGCGGACTACTCCCTTGCATCTTTCTGTCATACCGGAGATCTTCTGTCCGGTATCCAGCATAATTGCCGCTGATCTGGATTCCCTGCCTGACCGGCAGGCAGGCGACTGACTGCATGTCGGAATGACAGAAACGCTTTCCGAGTTCCGAGGAAGCTCCCACGTCAACCTCACGATGACCGACATTCCACAGATCCGGGTCACCGCGTGGAGCGACCTCACCCTTTCCCTCTCCTACGAGGAGAGGGTGTTTGTTTTTCGGATCACCGCGTGCGCAGGAAATTGTTTCGCGTGCGAACTTACCGCCCTTCCGAAGGTTCCTAAGGTCACCGCTGTGACCTTCGGAAGGCTCCGGCATAGGCGGACTACACCCGCGATGGTCGGGAGCGGACTTGCCCGCCGTTATTTTGGCGGGGCTCCCTCCCAATAGGTACAGAGGCGGTTCTGCGCTGAAGAAGGTAACCTTCCTCTGAGATATTCCATAGCTGAAGGTTACCTTCAACCATGGGGT
>JAZDJN010000066.1:0-14968 GCA_043803945.1 bacterium
CCCCATAGCTTGTCCTCCCTGACATTGATGGCGTGTTGCTTCAATTTGTGAAACTTGGATGAATAGAACAACATGTGTGAGCATTGAATAGTATTAAAAACGATTCATCGACTTGTGTTTACCTTTCTTTTTGCCGTCCTATCATTGATGCTTCTCCTCATTTTTCAAACCACCCCTTCTCCTCCTGATCTCAGGAGGGGAATTTTTTCTCACATACCCTCTACTTCCCAAGGAGAGGGCGTGGGTATGGTTCAGCTACTTCTACAACGATTCTTCCAACAGCTTCCAGCAGTACCATAGCATGCGAGGGAGATGAAAGGGGCCTTTCCAGAGACTTCCCTTCAAAGTTGTTGAGACCGTTCCATCCCGATGCAGATATCCGTACCACTCGCCATACTTCGGATCGGTAAAATGTTTGAAAGCCCACCGATGCACCATCTGATGCCACTCCGCATACTTCCGGTCGCCGGTCATTTCGTAAGCAAGAAGTGTGGCAATGATCGCTTCATTATGCGGCCACCAGAATTTCATATCCTGCCAGTACTCCTGCACTGGCAATCCTTTCAAATCGCGGAAATAATAAATGCCACCAAATTTCTTGTCCCAACCCCTCTCCCACATCCAGTCAAGGATGGTAAGCCCGAGTTTTTTCATTGAGGTATCATTCCGGAGCCGTGCTTCATGCAGAATAAACCACGCCGCTTCGATGGAATGTCCGGGATTCAGAATCCTTCCATCGAAATGATCTATCAATTCCCCTTTCGGTCCGACACATTCCATTAACGCTTTCTGTCGTGGTTTTAAAAAGTCCCTTGTGATTTCTTCTACAGCCCGGTCAATCCAGGTACTGCAGGAAGCTCCGTATACTTCGAAATCGCCAACGTTCACCCGCACTTCCTGGGCAGTTGCAATTGTCATCATCAACGGTGACAGGCCTTTCATCGGGCGAACCGCTGGATCTGTTTTCGACTGTATTAATCCTTGCTCACGATTGAACCGCAAAAAAGTCTCAAATGTTCGAATGGCATCGCTCACTGCTTCCGTTTCTCCGGTTGCCTTCGCCCAGGCGGCAAACGCAATTGCAGCAAAGCACTCGCTGAAAACGTACCGCCGCATCCGCAATGGAAATCCTTCGCGCGTAACCGTGAAGTACATTTTCCCATTGGGATCGAAACAGTGGGATCGCATGAAGGAGATCGTTCTCCCGGCAGCATTCAACCAGGCAGGCCGTTTTGCCACGGTATTATAGAGCGTGGCAAACATCCAGGCTCCTCGTCCCTGGAACCAGGTCGACTTGTCGGTATCGACGATCGCACCATCCCGGTCAAGCGAGGTGATAAAGCCGCCATACTGACGGTCAAGGCCATGCTTCAGCCAGAAGGGGAGAACATCGTGCAGCAGTGCAGTCTTATAGTAATTCGCGAGCTTTGCTTTTTGTGTTGGTGAATATCCAGCCTTCATTTTTTTTCCGATCAATAGAGTCTTGAATTGGAATTGCAAATTTTGTACTTAGTCTCGTACATTTTTTTCTTCTGGAAAATAGTCAAATGGCACGAGGTCAGCTATTCTCAACTTGAACCAACGGCCATAGACGATGATGCCAAGATGAGACATTATTTCTCCATTCTTATTAATAATGAATGTCCCATCCTTTAATGCAAAGAAACATGTAAGATCCGACATCCTCAGGATATATGATCCAGGAGGTTCATCGTAGTCGACACGAACCGGTAACATCTGAGATAATTGACAGTACAGACTATCACGGAAGTATACCAATTTCAAGCTATCCTCATAGAGTCGAATGCCGCGGCCGGATGCCAGATGTTCAACTGTGGCGCCAGTTGCGAGATAAAACTTATTCTCTTCGAGTCCCCTTTCAAAAAGGAATTTCAGAAAGTGCCTGAGCGATCCTGTGTATGCTTCACGCCGCCTGAGACGATGCGATTGTTTTTCAGTTTGATTCTTTGCCTTGATCTCTTGAAATCGTACCATAACATCGTACGTTACCCGACCATCATTCAATCCATATCGGCATACCTCGATCTCCGCAAAAAGCTTATAGCCCAATCGGAAATTCTCGATGATAATGATGCTGTCTGAGGATGCTATAAGTTCGTTGGTGCTTGAGTCGACTTTCAGATCAACAACTTCAGGATTCAGAACTTTGCTTGCCTGAGCGTTTTCGCTCGTTCCAATAAATTGTTTTAGAAATACTGGAAGTAGTCGCTTCCACTCTGCTGCATCGCCTCCAATAATTTCCCTCTCACCGATGATGATCTGTTTTGGTTTCAATTGAACATTCGTTTCAAGCATCGTTGTACTCTGGAGAGAAACAGCCCTGGATTGCCGTTCGAATCCGACAAGACTTATGATAAGAGTGTACTCGCCAGGTGGAATCCGATCAATCATAAATGTTCCATCCGGCTTTGACGAAGTGCCGATTGTTGTGTTGTTGAGATAGACAATCGCATTCGGTAACGCTTCCCCCGTTTCCGAGCTCGTAACTCTGCCCTTAATGATCCTGTCCCCGCTCCGCTGTTGACCCCTAATGTCTTGAATGAAAAGAACCAGAAAAAAGATGATGAGCACAGTAGAAAGACTTCTTACCAACACGTTAATTTCCAGATATTTCATGGGGTGATATGGTTTTTGTCGATACTGTTCTCGTTCCACAACTCCGTTGTGGAACGTTATATTGTAAGCTCTGCTTACGATGTTAGAAGCCGTGCTGAAGTTGCTCATATTGTTGAAAAGCAGAGATTCCCAAATGGCGCTCCCAAACGGAGTTTGGGAGCGAGAAGAAATGCTTTCTCGTTATCAGTACATCAAGATACGCTTAATTCCCCTCGAACCGTTTCTTGCTCATCGCCATCAAGTTGTCTCCCGGGGCAACGGGACTAAGTCGGAATTGGTACGAATAACTTTTTGCCAACAAGCAATACTGCGCATGCGGATTTGCTCCCCAGGAATCATCGCCGCCGACACCGCGTTGGCGATAATCAAGATTCAACGCTACAAAATCATTTTTCTGCAGATCGACGGTGTGCCGGGTGCCGCGGCTTTCCTGCGTGAGATCCTCAACGGTATAATGCAATGCCGAACCGCTCAACAGCGGCATCCCCACTGCCATCAAACCAAGTCCTTGTTCATTGACAAATGCCATCCAGCGAATGTCGGTCTTGTTGCCATTCTCCTGCGGACTGACGTACGGAAAATACTGTTCGGAAACCGTACTCCGATACACTCCCACGTGGCTTGCGGTGTTTCGATCCCGGTAGTTCTCCTCCGGCCCACGCCCATAGTACACCATCGACTCGAACTCCTTTTGCATTCTCATCTTTACACCGAAACGCGGAAGTTCTGGCAGATGAGATTCGCTCGTTATGAAATGGTTGTTCACCACAATATCACCTGTCCCGTAAATTGTGTACTCCGCCTTGAACTGAGACTGCACATCGGGGAGATTGAACAACACTGTCACTTTCACAGTGTTTTTACCGAGCTGCTTCACGTTGACATTCACCAGTTTCCGGTTATCGCCTGCTTTTCTCCACACACCTGAGGATCGCTGAAATCCCTGACCGAAGTCATTATCCGTCGGAGGGCGCCAGAAGTTTGGTTCAGGCCCCTGCTCAATCAATTCGGCTCCTTTATAGGTATACGATTCTATAACACCCGATTTCTTACTAAGCTTCATTGTGAACTCATACCCTTTGAATGTCAGCGTTTCTGCGTTCTCAAGCATCTCTATATTCGGCAGAGCAGCTAATTTTGTTGGAGGAATAAGAAGCGGCGAACCCACCGGGTATTGATCGAAAGCAACGACAAATCCTTTTTGCTTGAATGGCTCCGCTTCACGCAGAACAGTTTTAAAATTGATGAAGTATTCGACTCCCGGTTCGGGTTTAACCGAGGGAACATCGATCGTAACAATTCGGGATGTATGCGGTGGAACGTATGGTTTAGCAATGGTGCCCGCCGCATTCTGTTTGCCATCGGCAATAAGCTCCCACTCAATATTGAATTTTTCCAGGTTGGTGAAGTCATGCTTATTGATGAGTTCGAATTGATTGATGGAAACTGGCACCGGCTTCACTTTAACATACTGATAGACTTTCTTCACTTCAATGAGTGCTGGATGTGGAGTCCGGTCGGGAAGCACAAGGCCATTACACATGAAATTCTGATCGGATGGCGTTCCGGGTGGGCCCCAATCGCCGCCATAGCCGTAATATCGCTCACCCTTCTCATTCACTTTATTGAAACCTTGATCGACCCAATCCCAAATGAAACCGCCCTGGAGCTGCGGGTATTTTTCAATGAGGTCCCAATAGTCCTGGAAATTGCCGGTGCTGTTACCCATGGCATGGGCGTATTCACACATGATAAGCGGCCTGGTGTTGACCCGGCTGCCATAACGCTCGAGATAATTCCATGCATACATCGGGCAGACGATATCCGTATTGGCGCCTTCACCGGCTCGTTCATAATGCACAGGGCGTGAGAGATCACGCTGTTTGATCCAGGCGTAGGTCGCTTCGAAGTTTGGACCGTTGCCCGCCTCATTCCCTAGCGACCAGATGATCACCGAGGGATGATTCTTATCCCGCTCCACCATATTGATAGTACGATCGAGGTGCATCTCTTTGAACTCAGGATTCTTCGCTAGAGTCTTATCACCATACCCCATGCCATGCGACTCGATGTTTGCTTCATCGATAAGGTAAATGCCATACTTATCGCACAGCTCATACCAGCGCGGATCATTCGGATAATGCGATGTCCGGACGGCATTCAGATTATATTGCTTCATCAACATAATATCTTTTAAGAGAACCTCATCCGACAGCACGTGTGCTGTAAGAGGATCGTGCTCATGCCTGTTGGTTCCTTTAATCAGAATTGCCATACCATTGACGAGCAACTGCCCCGCCTTGATCTCTACTTTTCTGAATCCCGTTTTACATCCAACCACTTCCTGAATTCCTCCGCCGGATATTAAGGAAAGAACCAGAGTATAGAGATTCGGCGTTTCAGCCGTCCATTGCTTTGGGTTCTTCACCGTCTGCGACAGCAGAGTTGTCGTTGCTTGTTCTTTCCCTATCATCTCCACAATACTTGATCCCTGCGCAACTACTTGATTCATCTCGTCGAGTAGTTGCATCTCTACTTCTACTGTGCCGGCAGGACGATTGGGGAGATAATTTCTAAGATCGATATCGACAGAGATCACTCCATTCTTATAATCATTATCGAGACTGGCTCTCACCCAGAAATCACGAATGCGGACCTTGGGTGTGCAATACAGGTAAACATCACGCGAGATGCCGCTGATGCGCCACATATCCTGGCATTCGAGATATGTACCGTCGCACCAACGATAGACTTCAAGTGCAACATTGTTCTCTCCCTTTTTAAGATATTTTGTGATATCCCATTCGGCAGGAGTTTTGGAATCTTCGCTATAGCCAACCTTCTGGCCGTTCACCCAGATATAAAAAGCAGATTTGACAGCGCCAAAATGGATGAAGATTTGTTTCCCATCCCAATCCTTCGACACGGTGAATGTCCGCTTGTATGAGCCGACGGGATTATAATCGTGCGGCACATGCGGGGGAAGCCAGGGCTTTGGAAATTCATAATCGGAATTCACATAGATTGGAATTCCATAACCTTGAAATTCCCACATCGACGGAACCTGAATTTCCTTCCACTTACTGACATCGAAATTCTCCTTGTAGAAATCGATGGGCCGATCATCGGGTTTGTTTACCCAGTTGAATTTCCACGGGCCATTCAGTGAGTAATAAAACGGCGACTGTTTCTTTTCCTTCGTCAGAAAACTCTTCACATCAGGAAATGGAACATAGGTAACATGGGGATCTTCTTTATTGATGCGGAAGACTTTGGGGTTTTCCCAATCGTGGACACGGCAGGTATCCTGAGCGTAAAGAATAGTGGTCAAAAAACAGAACAGCACGATAACATTTAAAAGGCAACGTTGCATTGTGATTTCTCCTCGATGATTTCATCTAACCGTTCGCGATATTAAGAAGTCCGTCTTTTTACAAAGATTAACCACAGGTAAAAGACGGACTTCTACACATTCATCGAGTAAACGGTTGGATGGTTGTTCATTTGAAGAATAGTTTTTTTACTTAGCCGCCTTCGATCCTTCGACGCTACTTTCACCTGCAACCATAGATTGCTTAAAACCGGATGCACCTTCGATCGCCCTGAGCGCCATCTCCTGTACCTGTTTCGTTGCGAGCTGGAGCTGTTTCGAAAGATCGGTTAGTTGCACTTGCTGTTTGGAAACAATCTGTTCGAGGTTGGCTATTTTAAGCTCATTAACACGCTTCTCCGCGTCAGTATCTTTTGCATCAAGCTTTGCTTGCATTTCATATTGTTGTTTCATTGACGATCGGATGGTAGCCTCTGCTTTTCTAACAGCCTCTTCCAGCTCTGCCGGGAATCGCTCGGCCTTCTTTCGCAAGTCAGCGACCTCCGCTTCCTGCGCAGCCAATATCTTTGTTCTCTCTACTATATCCTGATCAGCGTTCTTTTTCTCTTCGAGAAGCTGTTGTTGAAGCTCCGTCTTTCGAGTTTCATAGTCAGCCGTTTCCTTCCGGCGTTCGACCGAAAGTTTGTACTTATACTCGTCTTCATCTCGTTCGCGCTGTTTCTTGACAAAAAGATCGCGCTCTTTGATCGCGTTCTCATGATCCTGTTGCTCTTTCTTCCATTCTTCCCGGCGATGTGAGACCTCCATATCGAACGCTTGCTGTTTCTCTGCCATCTCTTTTTCAAATGCAGCCTTGCGTTCAGCTTGTGCGTCGAGAAGCGCTGTCAGGGTATTGACATTATACTCGATATCATGAAGTTGTTTGAGCCTGGTAGATTCAAATGAGATGGCCGTACGAAGCTCTGAAAGTTTGCCTGCTTCTGCAGTCAATTTCTGTCCGAGTTCATTGAGCGCTTTGCTCACTCCGACCTGGAGTTCCGCCAAATTCCGAATGATGCTGTCAACGGTATAAGCTGAAGCTTGCTCATCGCTTCGCTCAACCGGTTCCTTTTCTGCTTCCTGTTGACCTCCAGACGACAATTGCTCAATTTTTACAAGAGCGTCTTGATAAGCCTTTAACAGATCGGTGCGCGTTGTTCTTGCGGTCACCTTCGGTAAAGCAGAACTACGTGTTTCTTTTTCCATAATGTACTCCTTTCTTTTTATGACCTAACCATCTGCTCTATTAAGAAGTCCGTCTTTTTACAGAGGTTAATCACAGGCAAAAGACGGACTTCTACACATTCATCGAGCGATCGGTTAGATATGTTTTAAAATAAATACTTCTTGATTTTTTCCCTCTCTTCAGGTTTATACTCTTTAATATATCGTTCATAATCCGAAAAAGAGCCAATCTGATTTAAAACAAAATCACTTGTTACAAAACTAAAATTCCTCAAGCCATAATATTCTTTGCAGCTGCTATAGGGCCAATTGACAGCCTTTTCGACCAATCTTGCTCTGACAGGATTCAGATGGATATATCTCGAAAGGTGGAGAAGATATGGTGTATCATCGATATGCTTAATTTTATACTTCCCCTCGAAGAGATGTCCCGTTCGATGATATGCAATATTTATTGCTTGCACATATCCCTTACAAACGCTACCGATAAATTTAGAGATGGCTTTTGGAATTATCTGATGAATGATCAAGTGGTAATGATTTGGCATTAAGCAATATGCAAGGAGTTTGAATGAGTATGGATCATTATACTTCTCAAATTGCTGCTCAAAGAATAAATAATTTCTCTCTTCAATGAAGATTTTTTCTCTGCTCACGCCTCTGTTATATACATGGAAGGATTCATTTGAAGATTCGATATAATTAGTTTTGATAGACATTTGCCTTGCACGACCTAACCGTTCGCTACAGGCAGAAATCTATATCGAGCGAACGGTTAGATTCCATTTCTCTCCATCAGCCTTGCACGACCTAACCGTTCGCTGCAACAAGAACTCCGCATCAAGCGAACGGTTAGTTTACATTCCTTTCAGCCCAGCACGACCTAACCGTTGCTACAACAAATAATCCGCATCAAGCAAACGGTTAGACACAGTTACATTATTCTATTACGTACCAATTGATTCCATTCGCCTGTACTTTCACCGGTAGTTCGATATTGTATTGACGATCGATCTTGTATGGTTTCTTGCCCTCGGCTCGTTCACTTACTTTCGCCTCGGTTGTTAGTCCGGTGTAATATAGTGGAATCTTCAATGTCTTTGAAATCTCTGTACCGGTGGGATTGAAGATCATCAGCATTCCCTTCTCTTTCAGAGATGGATTCAGATGCATAAACGCATCGAGATCACGTCCATCGGGACGGCGAATATGGATAATATCCGAGTTGAGGATCTTCCGATACTTTTTATACCAATCGACCCATTTTTTCACCAATGCCTTTGTACTGTCGGTATCAAAGAGCCGTGGGCCCCGGTAACATGCCTGTACACCTGCTCCGAAGTTTTGTACTAAATGCGCCTGATATTCTGCAAGATGTTCCGAGAGCGGCTCGATTGTCGCTGCAGCACCGCCGCCTTGATATTGAACAAGCGGAACGAATGTCCACCCCATTGAAGGAGTCTTTTGCCATGTGCCATCGTACAGATTCTGCCTGCCAAGCATGATTTGCCGTTCTCGCGGCAGCGACCAGTTCACCTCGCGATACCCAATCCCCGTTTTATTTGAGCCGTTCAGAAAATACCAGTCTGGTACATTAAGGTACACATTTCTCTCCCGACACCAATGATAGAACTCCGTGATCTGCCTCCATTGTTTCCATTGTGAATCGTTCAGTCCTTCATGACCCGGATGTTTGGTTGAGGCACAGAGGTCGCCTGGATAGGATCCGTCATGCTCCAGAATATCAAACCCGGTTTTCTCTATAAAGTTTTTCACCCGTTTGAAGTAGTCGATGCCCCATTCACTTCCAAGACAGGGTGAGTTACCAAATATGGCTCCGCCCGTCCGGCCGGTTTGCGGATTGATGACATCCTGCTCATCATTAATTCTTCTGCTTGCCAGGAGAGAATATCCCCCCATTTCGATTCCTTTGCTATGAGCATAATCCACAAGCTCTTTCATCTTTGTGATGGAGGCCGGATCAGCACTTTCCATATTCAATCCGCTGCCGAAGCTGAGAATAATCATCTCAAAACCGACATCGACACATTGATCGACGGCTCGCTTGACGATCACAGGGTCAGTTGAGGTGAGATGCAGAAAAATCGGATTTTCCATAATCCAGGGAGCAATCGCTCGATAGAGTTTTCTGACAGCGAGTCCCTTCCGTTCACGGTCATAGGAGTCGAAAATCAATTCATACGTTCGGAATGTTTCGAACGTCGCTCCGGGTTGAATATCGACATCAGGTCCGAGGGGCAACCGGCTTTCAAGAATGCAAGGAGTTTTTAATTGATAATTGACCTGGGAAGTGAACGTGCTGTCGGTTACAAGGAACGTTGTTTTGTTTGAAGTCTTCGGGGTCATGCCGAGAAAAGCATATTCACTCTCGACATGGATGTTGGGTGGATCCCATTGCGGCGGACTGTCGACGGCAACCTCTGGTTCGATGATGGCCAGAAGTTCGCTGATAAACGAGTTTAGACGTACCGGAGCCTTTCCTCCGTTCTTCACCGTTAACCATTTGGTAAGAAGCGGTATGCCGTCATAGATTTCATAATGAACAGAAACCGTAATATTTTTCCAGAGTGGATCGGTATGATGAAATTCAAGGACAAGCGACTTTCCATGCGGTGGCCAGGGATTTTCGCCTCCCCATCGTTTCCGTGCATAAGGAAAACGAGCGTGTGTTTCTCCAATACTGAACGATGTAAATTGAAATGCATGCGAATCGGTAGTGAGTGCATCAAGCCACTCTTCCTTGAGGTATGCCTTCTCGACTTGCCCTTTGAGTCCCCCAACTTCGATTCTGCTGCCATTGAGGACAAGAACACCTTCTGGTTGGATTGCCCTGATGATCGCGTCGCCCGTCATCAGGTTTCGATAATCGACCGTTGCTGCATTCGGTGAAAGTTGTATCCGGCGCGAAATGAGGCCGTTGGTGAGTGTTAGGTTCTTTGTGGTTTTAAGAATCTGAGCTTTGTAGGTTCTTGGAGTGAGCAGCCAATCACGTGTTGAACTCTGCTGCGTCCATAGACACTCTGTTATAAATGCAAGAAAGAGAAAAGTGGTGATGCTTCTTAAGGTTCTCCGATACATACCGATACTCCGTTCAGATTCAAGTGTGAACCCCGGTAATCCACGCGGCACAATGTGCTGCGTAAGGCAGTTTCTACCGTTTTAGCATGCCCAAGGACAATGTTGTCTTATTTCGTGAAGGAAAGTAACCGAGATTGGAATGAAAGGCAAGAAGTGCCGCAGGCAATAATTACAGAGCCCGGTTTAGTCGGAACCGCCGACAGCGGTGTAATCATAAACGCACCGGTTTCCGTTTGCCACCAGGTATCCATAATCGGGCAGCGTTCTTTTCCGACATTCTTGTGGAACCATCGCCATGCCTCAGGATTAATCGGTTCACCGACTCTTCCCAAAAGACGAAGTGCACGGCGCCAACTTTCGCACATGCGAGCATTGCGACAACAGTCTCCGGAATTCTCGGCATATAGATCGTTACCCGATCTCCTTTGCTGATACCTATGCTCCTGAGTACGATTGAGAATTTGCATACTTCACGGTTCAATGTCATTCCGTGATGCTTCAACACGCCTGCCCGACTTGCTTGCACGCCAAGGTGGGCCTGTTACTTGCCTGCCGGTAGGTATGGCAGGCAGGCGGGGAATCCAGATCAAAGAAATCATTTGATTTCTGATCTGCTGTCCAGTATCAATGCCTTCTCTCTTAAACGCAAGAGAGGCATAGCCATATGTACATAACCACCATCAGAGACGGTGGGTTTCTATGCCTTACTAAAGGAAAATATATTTCCCATTTGTTTCTATTGAGGTGTAAAATAATGAGTGATTTGTTGATGAATTGTTGTTCTTCTGCGGGAATAATTTGTGGTTGTCCAAAAAGTATTTTCTAGTGCGAAGGCGTCCTCGCCGAGCATAATAATTTGGCTACATCCCTCGGCGAGACGCCATCGTGCTAGTGATATATTTTCATTTTAGACAGCCTCAAAGGGGGATTTGTCGATGGAGTTGGAGCTCCCGACGAGATATATTTGCAGCATCCAAGAAGAATCCCCCCGACCCCATTTGAGAAAGGGGGAGAAATATAAGTGTATGTAGTAGAATTGGTAAACAAGCGGAGTAAGTACCAAAAACCAAGAAATATTTCCAGCTTTGTATGGCCGCCCTAAGAGGTTGCCATGTTATTTCCTCTCAATTATCACATACCTGCTTCCATAGCCGGCAAGATCAATGGTACTGATGTTTGCTTGTCGCACACCAGCAGGAGTGCTTGAGAAGAACCCGACCGTCTCTCCTTTTCGCCAATTCAGTTTCACACGTTGATGATCAGCCGTTGGATTATAGAGATTGATCAGCCATGCATTGCCATTCTCCAGCGGCTTGAGGGATGTCGTAATAATTGGGGATGTTGAAAGTGTAAAGAGCGATGGCTGGAGCGGTCGAGAAGGATCTGCCGGTGTCACAATCAACGGCTCTCGTTGTTCTTTGCCAAACTTTACCGCCTCTTCCGAAGCATAGGCCAGATGCGGTTTGATGGAGTAGCGGAACACAACAAATCCGGATTGATCTGCTTTATAGTTGGTATGCCAGTAGTTATTCATGATATAGGAAAAAAACGTTTGCGATGGTTTCAACGACTTCATCCATCCCTGCTCGGCATTGATGGCTCCCATTTCTACGAGAGGGGCATCGGAGGTCGTCCAGGTGAGTCCAAAGCGTTCATTTGAAATATCGACCCAACTCTGGACAGAGAAATAATTTTTACATGAGCCGGGCAACTGGTCCTCTTCAGCGCGGACGATACCGTTGGCCACATCGTATCGAAGAATTCCATTCGGTACATTCCATGGAAATGCGATGTGCACTCCCTCTTTTTGTCTCACCGGCTTCTTCGTAATGTGATTGATAATGTCAATGCGATCGAGGCCGTCAATAAACCGCAGTTCAAAGAGATAGTCGGTGCAGCCCGGCGCGTCTGCCCGGACGAGCAGCGAGGTCACCAGTGGCCCGCGCTCTTTCACCAGGCTCTTTCCTTTGGAAATCCGTTGGGCACTGTCGGGATTTGTACCGATAATATAGAGGTATTGATTTCCACCCAAGCCCTTCGATGAATCCACCAATTCGACATTGGATTTTTTCCACACAATGCTTTGTATTGCGCCGGTTTTTGGATTCAGCGACGCTCTAAATGTTTTATTCTCAAGCCAGAGCGCTGATGCTACTGCGGAGCCGGGATTGAACGCTTTTCCAGGTGTGATGAAGATCCTCTTTGCAGCAAGCGGCGGCACATCGGTTACAAGCACGGCAAGCTCGCCGGTGGCTAACCGCTGAGAACGCAATTGCCTTCCCCGTTCATCAACGACAAGGTCGCCAACAGAGCTTTTTCCCTTTGCAAGAACGATCAAATCGGTGCGCGGCCAGGAGAGTGTATTATAGACATCCAGCACAATCTTGTTCTTCACTTGTTTTCCGGATGGAGGCAGCGCTTTCTGGAGTAACGCTCTCGATATGCTGTCTGCATCCTGTGCAAATTGTCGTTTGATCGCCCACTGGCCGAGAACAAACGGCAGATCCGGTTCCGAAATACTATTGTGAGCACCCCAGGTATGTTCATCGTACATAATGGCATGCCGCCACGCCAGATAATAATCTTGTTCGGGATATTGCTTCGGTTTGAGCATCGACCAGAGTGCTTCACCCTGAAGTATCCGATCCACAGCCTGTCGATTAAGTCCAGTCTCGTATGCTGTCGATGCAGCGCCATCTTCCCAGTAGGGAGAAAAATCTCCCTTCACAGTCTGCAAGGTGGATCCATATCGTTTCTCGAACTCGTTGAACATCTGATCGTGTGTAGCGATGATCAGACGCGGTGAAGCATAGCGTTCATTCCAGCTCTTCACGAAATCGGATAACCTTGGATCGGGCGGGCCATTATCTCCGCCGACGGTGTAGGGAAGCTGAACCATATCGTAGGGATAACGGCTCTCATCCAGTTTTCGCATCAGCTTCAGGAGCTTTTCATCCCCCATTCTGGTGAGATCGCCTTCATGAAAGTAGGCATAGCCGGTTGCCGGCATCCACATCAGGATTTTTTCTTCGCCTGATTGTGAAGCCCAATAGAATGGCTTGTCGCCCCAATATTCATAGATATGGCCTGTACGATCAAACGGATTTGGCGATGGAGAAAAATATTTGATGCCATTTTGTGCAAGTGCAGGAACAAGCCCCCAGGTAAATCCCGGAACATCGGAGATGAGCGCTGTTGTTACCGGAACGTTGTATGCCGAGCTGAATGTGCGCATATAGCCCATCAGGTTATTCATCTCGGGAGCATTACAAAGACCGGTCAACTCGTTTGCATAGAGTCCATTCAGGCCAATCGATCCATTCCGGATGGCATTGATGAATTCCCGTTTCTTCTCCTCGCTCGCCTGTTTCATGTATCCTTCCACCGACCACATCACTTCCATGTTCCATTTATACTGTGCATCAGATGGATAGTCGCGGGTTGCTTTGATGATCTTCAGGGCTTCATCGACATTGCGCGACTGTTTCTTCTCCACTTCCGTTTGAAGCTCCGTATAGCCGATATCATTATGGGAATAGGAAAGAAGAAATATTTCCCGCTTCGTGACGGGTTTCACCAACAAGGTTTGCTGCAACGGGCGAGTTCCATTCCACGTGATAACAACTGGGAACGTTGTTTCCCGATTGACTGCGGGAATGGAGACAAAGAAAATGTTTGCTCCAACCTTGAGAGTGCTCCGAAGTGTATCGTTGGTTGTAGAGATAATTTCAAGAGTGGTACCCAGCTGCAGGTTGTCGAGACTCACTCTCACAGTCTGCACCACGCTCCCGCCCTGTTTGAGAAGTGCAGGTTCCAGCCGCAGCTTGGGAGTAAAATTGAAGCTGTATTCAAAAACCATATACCAATCCGGTTGATCAGCCTTTTCACCATCAACACGGAGTTGCAGCGGCATTCCGGCTTTCCCCACGGATTGTGGAACTTTCATCGTCATCAGACCATGCAGATCGCCAGCGGCATCGATCCAGGTGCATCGAAAAGAGAGTTCGCTTCCCTCGCGACCGCGGACAGTCCATTCTTTCGCAGTGGAGTCTTTCACATTTCGAAACGAGAACCACTGCTCGCCATTAATAAACATATCGAAGCGACGCGGCTCATCACTCTGCTTCCATCCATCTTTAGCAATTGCCGTAACCCAGAGAAAGCGATTAAATCCGTCGGCTGATGTAGCTGGAAGAGGTTCTGTCTCCCAGGATATCGATGGTGCATCGCTGCGAGTGCGGACCAGCAATGCGCGTTGTGCCTCCGGATGCGCGGAGCGATAGTCAATCTTTTGGCCGCTTATTGATTTCGCATACCCGTTGAGAAGAAAGGGCATCGAGACTTGCTTTTGGTCACCATGTGCCGTTATAATATTCAGTTGGAGACCAGGCTGTTGCTCTTGAGCTGAAAGTTGGCTCAGGAGGAACGAGAGAGCGAGACTGATGAGGAACGGCAGGCGAAGTATTTTCTTATTCATCATAGATGGAACCGTAAGAATAGTTGACAATAAATATAGAGACCCAGTAGAAAAAGCTGCCAGTAGAGTAGAGAGAGCGTTCATACAAACCCGCTCTCCCCCTCGTCAAACCGTACGTGCAGTTTTCCCGCATACGGCTTTCCCTGTAACCTTCATCTAATGCTTTCACAGTTAGGTCGCCGGATGAAACACCAATGGGT
>JAZDJN010000067.1:0-26156 GCA_043803945.1 bacterium
TAAAGGAAACAGCGCGGATGCATTTGGTGGATCAGCCTTATTGGCAGCCAGCCCGGATAACACAAAGGCATTGAGCGGTGTGGCTGGTGGAACAGGTACAGGCAACTACTATGTGTTTGTTGGTGGTTCAGTGACGGCAGCGGTTGCACAGACTCCCGGAACATATACCGGTACCTACACTGTCGGCGTCGCATACAGATAAGAACAGAGGAAGCACACTTCGCCCACGGCGAGACGGAGAGAGAAGCGGAGGTATCCCGTGGGCGAATGTGTGAATCAAGAGTTTGCCAGCGATATTTAGAAGATGTGTTGCAAAAATTAAAACGAATCACCAAGAATCCAATAAAGCATAATGTTTGCCGACCAAAATAAAAGAAAACTTGTAAGAAGGAACATCAGCCTGCTGTTTGGGTTGATTCTTCTGTGTACTAATGTACACGCGCAGCTTTCGACCTCGGCAAGTGTCACAGCAACAGCAACGGTCCTTCAAGCACTTTCGATAGCGGCAAGCGGCGGTACCTTCAGTGATGGAGTGTTGGATTTCGGCAATCAATCGCTTAATACCACAACGACAATTAATCCCAAAACTAGTGCCGATGCCATCCTTCTGACGATTGCCGGTGCGGCAAATGCAAATATTAAGATCGACTATATAAAAGTCGATCCAACAGATGGTACAATCTCAGTACCTTTTACACCGGATGTTCGGGGCCATACCGTCAACAATAGTGCTCCCTCGACCGCTCTTGCGAGCGGAAGTATTCGCGCAATTAACGGGACAGGCAACTATTATATTTTTGTCGGTGGGTCAATCACGATTCCCGCCGGCGCTCCAACAGCGATTTATCTTGGTTCATTTACGTTAACAGTGACATATCAATAGTAAATGTGGATTCTCTCAATGGAAAACGAACGACAATCATTCAATAAAGTTCTGATCATGATTCTCCTTCTCGGAGGTCTTGAAATGAATTCGAATGCGTACGCTCAAAGTTCGCTTTCAAGCAATGCGACCGTTAAGATTTCGGCGTTGAATGGATTGACAATTCTCAAGGTTCGTGATCTTAATTATGGAATAGTACCGCAAAATTCGACAGCGACAATTGCGGTAACAGATGCACAGACAGGGAAATTTACCGTTGTTGGTACTAAGACCAAGAATGTTATCACAACGCTTACGCCTCCAGCAACCCTCACGAATGGATCAAACTCGATAACCTATACCGCACAAGCCTCATTTAATAATCTTGCCGATAATCCGGCAACAGCCACTGAATGGATTCCCGCTTCCGGTGTAAAAGCCGGATTTAGGCCATCGGCAAATACCAGTGGCAACATTGGAGAATTTTATATATATATATATGGTTCAATAACAGTCGGAAATGTTCCGGCTGGAACCTATACAGGTGTTTTTACAGTCTCTGTCAGTTATTAGTCCATCAATGAGGAGGTGTTCTGATACCTCCAAACTTCCTATATCGGATCAATCTTCCACTTATCGTTATGATCGTCATTTGCACGATCTGTAATGTCCAGCACTCTGTTGCTCAGCCAATAACTCTGCAAAAACTGCTCGATCTCAATTTCGGCACCATTATCGCCGGGACAAATGCATTGGTCAATCACACTGATCCGACTGCCGCGAAATTCAGGGTTCGTTATTCTAAAAACGCCGCATTGCAGGTGACTTTTTCGCTACCAACGAATTTAAGCACCGCCTCAAGCAATTTGATGCCCGTTGCATTCCCGGCAGGAGCTGCAGCATGGGCAGATAAGGATCAGCTCACAGGAAGAACGACGTTCAATCCCCAAACAGGAACTTCATTTACCATGCCCAAAGATAAGGATATCTATCTCTGGCTGGGAGGATCGCTTTCTCCTCCAAGTTCGCAACAGGCAGGAACATACTCTGCCGTTGTTACCATTATTGTTACAGTATTATAGAGAGTCCATGATCAACCTAACTTTCCGTTGCTTGATGTTTACTGCGCTCGTTCTCATTATTGTGATGAACTCATTCGCACAGATCACGATTGCACCAACCTTAGTCATGATGAGCGACAAGAATCCGTATGGAATCTTCTTTGTCGCAAATGAAACAACGACGGCGCAGGAGGTGACGGTCACATTCAGGTTTGGGTACCCTACTTCAGACACTCTTGGGAATGGCTATATGCAATATGTTGATTCTCTTGCGGAGCGTCAGTATTCCATCAACACCTGGATCCGTGCATTTCCCCAACGATTTGTCGTACAGCCTAATCAGCGTCAGATGATTCGAATTGTAGCCCGGCCTCCGAGACAAATTCAGCCGGGGCTTTACTGGACCCGTATTATCGTGGGATCGCAACCTGCCTCAACGCGGATTGATACGTTGACCGCTGGAATTTCGACACAGATTACGTTTCGCCTGGAACAGATTACGACAGCCGCGTATAAACGTGGAACCGTTCAAACAGAATTATCGCTCGGGGATTTCCAGGTGCTGCAGGATACCGGAGCAGTTCACATTCTTGTTCCGATTAAACGGCTTCAGAATTCACCATTTTACGGGACGATATCCCTCCGTGTTCTCGATTCCACTGGGAAGGTGGTGGCGGAAGATTTTGAGGTCTCCTCAGTCTATTTTAATTACACCAAACGTTTTTCAATTCCACGAGGGAAGTTCGTCGGGAAAGAGTTTGAAGCTGAATTAAAGATTATTTCTGAGCGATCTGACATTCCCAAGCAGGATGTTCCTCAGATTGCTCCGCTAACAAAAAAAATCAAGTTCACTCTGCAGTGATTCTTGCAACGACTCTTCTTCCATCATCTGGCCATTCTTCTGTTGTTCCTTACTGGACCTGCAGGACGGGTTCAGGCGCAGGATCGTCCTCAAGGGCAGCCTCAGGAAATTTTCCTGGAGTTTCGATTTAGCTCTGCGAACACAATTATCAATGCGTACCTTTATCGGGACACGATCTATCTTCCCATCGGCGAACTCTTTACTGCTCTGAAAATCGATCATACAGTATCGATCGACAAGCGAACCGTTGCGGGAACCTACCTCGATCTCGAATCCTCGTTCCACATCGATTTGGCTCAGCATACAGCTGAGTACCGCAGTAAGCAAACTCCAATCAGCGATTCAGAAGTACTCGTCACCGATGCAAATATATTTTTAACACCGCGTTTATATTTCGAGATCTTTAAAATGAAATTCCTGCCGGATCTTTCCAATTTAAGCCTGGCCCTCGAATCGCCTTATCCGATGCCAATCGAGGAAGAATTTCAACGTGAGCTACGTCGAAAATCATTGGCTGTGCCCTTTGCCGTTCGACCATTTGCCCCCTTGTTGTTCACACCTCAGCGGGCGTTCTTTGATGGGGGATTCCTGGACTATAATGTTGTGGCGGCATTCAATCCCCAGAACCAGTCTATCACCTCCCAATTACGGGGCGGCAGTGAACTACTCGGCGGAGGACTTGAAATTGAATATCTCGGCTCTATTATCAATCAAAGAAGTCCAAGCTCCGCTGCGTTGGCACGCTGGAATTACATCTTTGAGCCAAATAAGCTCCTCACAGAGGTGAACATCGGGAACCTCAGTTCCGGGGGACTCAATCAGCATCAGTATCGGGGAATCGCACTCTCAAACGAACCAACGGAGATTCGAAGGTTTTTTGCCTTCTACCAGATAGAGAAAATTCTCTCTCCAGGTTGGGATGTGGAATTGTTTCTGAATAATCAACTTGTCTCATTTGCCAAACTCGATTCTGCAGGAAAATACGCGACTGAAATTCCTTTAGGATATGGAAGCAATCAATTGGAGCTGCGATACTTTGGACTGAAGGGTGAACGGGGTGTTGAAACCAGGAGAATTGATATTCCCATGTCGCTTCTCCCAGCAAGAGAGTTGATCTATGCTCTAAGCTTGGGGGAAGTATCGTATAGCGGTACGCGGATGGCTCAGGGAAACCTGATGTATGGTTTAACAGATTTCCTGACCACGACCGTAGGAGTCGACTATCTCTCCGAAACGAAATTCTCAAAACCGATTTTCTATCAAATGCTCTCCAGCCGTTTCTGGACATCCTATCTGGTGAATCTCGAGTATGCATCCTCTTTACGATATGGCGGCAGATTGCGGGCGATCTATCAATCAAATGCAGGGTTCGAGGTTTCATATCTTAACTACCTGCACAACCTCTACTACAATCCCGCTGACCGAACATCCGAAATCAACGCATCAGGATTTTTCCCCACGATGATCGCTGGTATTCCATTCAATTATCGGATCACCGGTAATTTGACGAAGTTCGAACGGTTCTCACAATATCAATACAATATTGACGTCTCAAGTGCTTTCTACCCCTGGTATCTCGGCGCGGGATTGCAGCGCTATGCTAATCGAGGGATTTCAGACCGTTGGTTCGGAACAAGCAGCATCAGGACATTTGCGATCTATAGCGTTTCCTCCCAAGCCGGTGCCTTTGAATTTCTGAATGGTGCAATCATCAATGGAACAGCTGATTTTTCCGTTTCCACCGGAACCCTTGAACGGATGAGTATCGATGGCGCTCAATCATTCCTGCCTCATGGAAGGATCCGGTTATCGCTTGATCATGATTTCCGGCTGCACTCGTCGGGTTTTTTTCTACTCCTGACCTTTGACCTGCCCACTACCTACTACACAACATCAGTGAGTGCTGCTCATACCAACGCCTCACTGTATCACACTTTTAATGGGACCATCGGATATGACAGCAACCACGGAGAACTGCTTTTTCATAATCGGGGGGGAGTGGGGCGTTCGGCAGCAACATTTCTCATGTATGTGGATGCGAATGGCGATGGACAGTTCAACCAAGGAGAACAAATACTCCCGGATGTGAATTTCAATTTAAGTCAGTCAGTGGTCATTGATAAGTACCCATCAGGAATGACACGTGTGCGGGAATTACTTCCCTATAATCGCTATAATGTGGAGATAAGCGATGCTTCAGAAGAGAATCCACTTATTGTTCCCTCTGTGAAGGCGTTTTCATTTCTTACTCCCCCCAATCGTTATCTTCCCATCGATTTCCCTTTTTACACCTCTGCGATTTTTGAGGGTACCATTCAGCGGAGCAGAGGGGGACAGTTCCTCCCGGTGCCGGGATTGAACGTCCATATTAGGGGAGCCAAGGAATTCCATAAGGAGATTCTGACCTTCTCCAACGGGAGCTTTTATTATATGGGAGTCCCCCCTGGGGAATACATTGTCTCCCCGGATTCCGCGCAATTAAGAATTTTAAATGTGACGGCTGATCCGCCGCAGAGAACGATCACCATTGGATTCGGTGGTGAGGGTCAGTTCTTTACCTCCCTGGACTTCATTCTCTCCGATCGTGGTGAAACGAAACGCATTCCCGAGGGTGAAGCGAAGCGGTGATCTGATACAACTTCAAATTTGTTGACCTCATCCTCCATTCTGAAAGAAATCCTAAGTTTTATCCCTGTTCGTACACCCCCTTTAAAAAAAAATATTCAAAATAGCCAGATAACCGTAAATATTTGCTTGCAACTCATATGAGATATTCTTATTCTTTTCTCGGCGAGCCTATTAGGCAAAAACAACATAACTCAAAAGCTGTCTCCTTGTTTCCATCAAGCACGGATTCACACACGTATTTGGGGCAAGGCCATGAAGCTTTTTCTATTACTCTTCTTAATCTTGTTACCGATAGGATTGATGGCGCAAACAAGTGCGCGGGGTATAGCACTCGTAAGTGCAATCGTTGTTCCGGCTGTCTGGGTAGAAGTGTCCCCGTCCGAAAAAAATCCCTCTTCAAAAATTGTGGCAAATCAGTCCTGTCACGAGATTACTTTTCAAGGTTCCGCGACTATTCAAGTTGAGTTTCAGGATCATCAATCGATCCAGCAAAAGAATCTTTCTTTGAAGGCTGGCATAAGTACCAGTGTACATCTTCCATCGCAGAAAAAGACTCAGACCATTCGTATTACCCATCTCAGTAATTGACAACCTGATGGAAAATATTTAAGCTAGATGACCGGCACCTCAGCATGGATTGAACGCGTTTAGGTGACGGTCATCTCTTCATATACTATTCCTCACCCATCATTTCTCATCAAAACCTCCCATTGCTCAAATTCCTCTTTTTTCGACAATTATCCCTTCCTCATTTCCTACCCATCTACGGTGTAGACTGTAGATCACTACGTACCTCACCGTATTTTTAAAAATACGGTCTTCCATCGATATCGTAAGTGGACATTTCATCGGATTATTATAGCAACCCCTAGTAATGGGAGAAGTCCATTTTTTTTTAAGTGAAAGGTAACTGTATGAAACCTGTCAGAATTCTCATCGCCGACGATCATAAAGATTTTCGCAGTGTGGTTGAGAGGTTTCTCCGCAATCTTCCATCTGTAATGGTTGTCGGCGAGGCTTCCGATGGCGTGGAAGTTGTTGAGAAGGTCGAGGAATTGAAACCCGATCTCGTGTTGATGGATATCGCGATGCCCCAGCGCAGCGGACTCGAAGCGACGCGCATCATCAAGCATCAGTGGCCGGGTGTGCAGGTCATCATCACAACAATGTATGACTATCCGATCTACCGGATGCAGGCGCAAGAGGTGCATGCGGATCAATTCGTACTGAAGTCGGCATTGAAATCGAATCTCGAATCTGTCCTTGGCATTCCGCCGAATGGTACAAAAACAGAAGAATTCGTACCGCCACTTATCAAGTGATATCCGTCCATTAAGTCAGAGTCAACAATGATTGCGACGGATAGAATACCATATAATTCAATTCAGAAAGGAGATCAGCATGTCTGCTCTCAAAGTGCTCGTTGTAGATGATCACGCAGGATTTAGAAAATCACTGGCTAAATTTCTTCAGTCACAACGGAATGTCGAGGTGGTCGGAGAAGCAGTCGATGGTGCAAATGCCATTGCACAAACAGAACGACTGAAACCGGATCTTGTCATTCTCGATCTGGAGATGCCTGATCGTGATGGATTTGAAACGGCTCAGGTCATTAAGCGACAATACCCGGGTACATACCTTGTTCTTCTCTCGATGCATGGGAATGACATCTATCGGCTCAAAGCTCGTCAATGCATGGTCGATGGATTTATTCACAAAACCCACTTGAAGGAGGGTCTTCTGATGATTCTTCGAAATCGAGAAAACAACATGGTGTCTACTGCACAGTATGCAAGTGTTGCCTAGGTGAGGATGTCCTCAGTAATGAACAGCATTCAATATCATAGATGCTTTGCTTTGATGTCGATCTTCATCAGCAAGCTAATGAATGGTTAGGAGACGATCCATATCGCCAACGCAGGACCGAAGATCTGCCGCTACGCATCGCGAAGCGGTGTGGTTGATCGGATTGGTGTTGTCTCTCATTGAGAACTTGTTAGAACGATTCAGTCGGTCCACGACGCTATCGCGAAGATCACTCCTTCCGTTTGTGCTCCTCCTTTTCGTTTTAGGGATGACTGCAGAAGCGCTTGGACAAGCAGTATTCCAGGCGAATGCTGGCGGTGGTCTCTGGAATAATTCGGGGACATGGACACTTGCCTCTGGAACAGATGCCGACGGGATACCCGATGCCGATGATCAGGTAACAATTGCCGGAGGAAATCTTGCAGTCACGCTGAATGGAAATGAGGCGTGTTCATCGTTGCTGGTGCAAAACACTGGGGCGAATAGCACTTCCACCAGACTCGAGATCGGTTCTTATACGCTTGCAGTCGCGGGCAATGTTACAATTACGGGGGGTGGTGGCAATGGATCCAAGATAGCACAGATCAATGTCGGCAATGGTATCTTAATCGTTAGCGGTAATCTCACGATCAGCGCAGTAAAAGGCAGTGAATTAAATCTTAATCTTGGCACCAGCACTCTGAATATAAGCGGCAGCATGACCGGAGGAACCAATGCCGTGTTAAATGCCGGAACTGCCAGCACAGTCAACCTGAATGGAACGAGTGCACAGACTCTCAATCTCGTCGATTTTATTTTTGCCAACGTCACTCTCAATAATTCTGCCGGAGTAACAGCAAATGCAGCCATCACCGCAACAAATATCACCGGCGACCTTCGTGTAGAAACCGGCACCTTCGCAAGCGGTGGATTTGCCATCGCCGGAAATGGAGCAAAAACTTTCGAAGTAGCCGGCAACGCTTCGTTCATCACCACGACAGTCAACCCATCGGCTTTTCCAACAGGATTCTCAATCTCGTTGAATGCCAACAGCACCGTCGACTATGCCGGACTCACGGGAACGACGCAGACCGTATCAGACCAGACCTATGGAAATCTCAAGCTCTCCGGTGGAGGCACCAAGTCGGCCGGAAGTGCTATTAGTGTTGCAGGGACACTCACGCAGACAGAAGCAACAACTACAGCAACTCTCTCAGGGACAACAGGACACGATCTTACAGTCGGAAAATTCGACCTTCAGGCAGGTTCGTTTAATGATAATGGCCGCACCATTACAGTTACAGGAACAGGTTCTGCAGTCTGGACGAAAGCAGGCACCTTTAACCCAACCGGCACCACAATCTTTACCGGTGCGGCGCCACAAATAGGCGCTTCGAATTTTGCAGCCCTTCAAATCAACGTTGGGTCAGGGAATAGTGCTCTAGCCAATGGTATCCTAACGGTTACTAACTTTGCACTCTTGTCCGGTACTTTTAATCCGGGCCTCTTCGCTCATACGATCTCAACGAATTTTTCTTTAGGCAGCGGCAGTACCCTTCTGGTACGCACTGCATTATTTACCGGCAATTACAGCAAAAATCCGACAAGTGTAGCTAATGGCAGTACCGTGGATTATCAGGGGACTAATAGCTCGCTGGCCAACTTTACTCATTCGAATCTCATTGTGAGCGGCAGTATCACCGGCAGTTCAAATGCAACAGTCGATGGTGCCTTTACCGTGACCGGTTCGTTCACCCCAAGTGTTGGTGCGGTGCGTTTAGGCAACTCTACCATTGTCAATTCAGGAACCCTGCAGTTCAGAGGTCTTGAACTTACGGCAGGTGCCTTTGTTCAGAGTTCGAGCAATTTCTTGATCGATAGTGCAATGACACTCCTGAGTGGCGCTTCATTTAGTCCCACAGGAACAATCACTCTGAACAACGGTGTCACGCTGGCAAACGCTGGAACGATGATCTTCCATAATCTCACGCTCAACAGCGGTGCACTTATTGCGAACACCGATTACTCCGTGAATGGAACCCTGAGCGGTGCCGGAACATTCAACGCCACTGCTGGAACAGTGACCTTCGGTAATTTATCCTCGTTAACAATTAGCGGCCTTTCTTTCCAGAATCTGACATTCAGCGGCGCGGTTACCGCAAATGTCGATATGACAGTGAAAGGTACGTTGACCATCGGTGGCGCCGGAGTCTTCAATCCTTCCTCGGGAACCGTCACCATTCCCGCAGGCGGCAGCATCGTCAACAGTGGAAGTCTCTCATTCAATAATCTGAATACCAGCGGCACCGGTTCGGTGACGATGAATACAAGCTTCACGCTGAAAAACTCTTTCACGAATATGTCTACAATTACCATTAATCAGACGTCAGGAGTTCTGACCACTATCAGCGGTGCTTCGATCAACAATTCGGGATCTCTCACGCTGAGCAATGTTACTATTGGCGGGACCACAACTGCCAATGGAACAGTGACTGTAAACGGTGCTGTAACGCTGAATGGAAATCTGACAGTGTCTGGCGGTGCACTGATTATGGGAAGCAGTGCGACGACAAATGGAACATTTGATATCATCGGAGGAGTGCGGCGCGGAGGATTTATTATCGGCACTACATATTCCTTTGGCAACCCATTCACGACGCTCACATTCGATACAGGCGGAACACTCCCCGACTCCATCACCTATACGATCCAGATTGGAAGCGCTCCGGTTGAAAAGACCGATGCGGTCCAGAGGTCTTATTCGATCGCCATTCTCAACGGTTCCGGATATTCTGCCTCGTTCCATCTGCACTATCGTCATGGAGAGCTCAATGGGAACTCAGAGAGTGCGATGTATCTGTACAGAAAGAACGGATCGGTATATCAACCAGCCGGTCGAAGCGCATTCAATACAACCGATGATTGGATAGGACTGAATAATGTCTCAACGATTGCGGGCGATTGGGCTATTGCAAATAAACCGGCTCACATCTTTACCGCTAGTAACGATGGTGCGTGGAACAATCCGGCGACGTGGGGTCTCTCCGGAACGCCTTCCGAAGGTGAAACGTACCCCGGGCCGGTCGACAGTGCATATATCGGCAATGATTTTGAGGTAGCGCTTACGGGAAATCACTCTGCGTACTTCGTATCAGTCAATGCGCCAGGCAATTCTGGAACAACATTACTCGATATCGGAACATTTTCCCTGAGTATCGGAGGTACAGGCCTGAATATTGAGGGAAATGATGCCGATGATCGCATTGCACGCGTACGCGTTGCAGGCGGAACACTGTCGGTATCGGATAACATTCGTTTTATTGCAAGCACCGATGCCAGGGTCGTACTGGACATCAGCTCCGGTGCGAGTACACTTAATATCGGGCGTGCGATGGTAAAGAACACTGCCGGAACGTTCTCTCCCGGCATCTCAAGCACTGTCGTGTTCAATGGTTCATCCGCCCAATCGATTAATCTCTCGGGCTTCACGTATGCCAATGTGACGGTGAATAATAACGCCGGAATCTCACTGCTTGGAAATGTGACGTCGGCTAACATAGCCGGAAATCTTCGTGTAGTGGGTGGCACACTCAATAACAATGGATACTCTATAAATGGAGATCCTCTCAAGACATTTGAAGTAGCAAACGGCGCAACGTTTATTCTCGGTTCTACCTCGGCATTTCCAACCGGGTTTGGGACGGTCTCACTCGGAGCGACAAGTACCGTCAACTATAACGGTACCAATCAGACAATTAGTGAAGAGTTATATGGAAATCTGACACTCGGTGGGAGCGGCAGCAAGACGATCCAATCGCCGCTTGCCATCCAGAGAACACTCCATCAGACAGGAACTACAACCTCGTCGCTTTCCTCGACTTCAGGGTACGATATCATTGTCGGGAAGGTTTTGATTGACGGAGGAACCTTTATTGACAACGGTCGCACGATCGAGGTTACCGGAACCGGATCCGGAACATGGACAAAAACGGGTGGGACATATACAGCAAACGGCACCACGGTATTTTCCGGCAGTGCACCGGAGATCGGGGCATCGAATTTTAGCACGCTCCAAATCTATGTCGGATCCGGAAATGTTGCAACTGCTGTTGGTGCATTGACTCCGAATACTCTCACCCTGACGAGCGGAACATTTGATCCCGGATTGTACACCCACACAGTAAGCTCAAACCTCTCTATCGAGGGGGGATCAAAATTGTTAGTTCGCTCAGCATTGTACAGTGGAAATTACTCCCTCATTCCCACTATGATTCAATCGGGCAGTACGATAGAATATACAGCTACAGGTGCAACGGTTGCCGCTGTCTCACCGGAACAGTATGAGAATCTCACAATCAGCGGCACAGTCACGGGTGCTTCTACTGCCACTGTCAACAGTACGTTCCTGGTCTCCGGAACGTTTACACCATCGGGTGGGACGATTACTTTCGGAAACGGGTCATCGCTTAGCGGTACAGGTACTACGCAATTTTCAAGTCTCTCCATTGCAAATAGCGCAACGGTCACGGCATCAAATGTCTTTAGCGTTGGTGGAACATTGTCCGTCGGCTCGGGAGCAAGCTTCTCTCCCTCGAACACGGTGACTCTGAACAGCGCCACGATCGTAAACTCAGGAACGCTCACATTCCAAAATGTTTCGCTTATCGGTACGGTCACTGCGAACACCAGCTTTACGCTTAGTGGATCGATGTCGGGTGCCGGTACTCTGAATGCAACCAGCGGGACAATCACCTTCGGTAACGGATCATCACTCGCAACAAGCGGGAGTGTCTCCTTCAATAATCTGACCATCAATGGTACCGTTGTAGCGAACACTTCGTTTGGTGTGAAAGGGACGTTAAGTGTTAATGCAGGTGGTGTTCTTAATCCTACGAGCGGCACTGTTACCCTGTCGAATGGAAGCAGTATCAGTAACAGCGGTACTCTCTCATTCAAAAACCTTAGCAGCAGTGGTACAGTCAACATCAACTCAAACTTTACACTCAAAGGAACCTTTACTAACACCGGTACGATTAATCAGACCTCGGGGATATTCTCGACGGCCGCCGGCGCAGTGATGAATAACAGTGGTACGTTATCGCTCAACAACCTTACAATCGGCGGTGCAACCACATTGAACGATAATGCAACTGTGAGTGGTACTCTGACCCTGGACGCGAATCTTACGGTGGTTGGAGATTCACTAACAATGTCTTCCAGCGCAGTTACCGGTGGAACCGCTGATGTCATCGGCAGAATCCGTCGTACGCCCTTCACAACGGGTACGGCATATACGTTCGGTAATCAGTATACGACGATCACCTTCAATAGTGCAACCGTACTGCCGAGTTCAATTGTTGTGAAGGCCGCGATCGGTTCCTCCCCGATTGAAAAATCCGACGCTGTCCACCGGTACTACGAGATTACCGAAACGGGAGGAAGCGGATTTAATGCGACGCTCCGGCTGCATTATCTCGACTCCGAATTGAATTCAAACTCGGAGGGAATACTCTCACTCTGGAAAAAGAGCGGTACCACGTATGTCGAGGAAGGAAATATTTCTCGAGATCAGACCGCGAATTGGATTGAGCAATCTGCTGTCGATACGCTGACGACAACCTGGACGCTGGCAGTTGAGACGCCGACTGGATTCACAGCGGCCACAGACGGTTTCTGGGATGCGCCTGCAACCTGGGGTCTCACCGGCACTCCGCAAGAGGGCGTGAACTACCCCGGTGTCAACGACAATGTCAACATCAGTAATAACTATACTGTCACGCTCCGTGCCAACCAGTCGGCAAAGAAAATTATCTTGGTCTCTGCCGGCGCAAATGGTACGTCAACATTGGCTGTCGGTTCGTATACACTTACTGTAGGCACAGGAGGAATCGAACTTCGCGGCGGCCGCCAGAACGGACGAAAAGTTCTGATCACGGTCGGCGGTGGTATTCTGAATATTGCGGGGAACATCTTTATCGATGCCAAATCAATCGCGCAGGCTCAAATTGATCTGACTGGGGGAGTCGGTAGCCGAATAAATATTACGGGAGATATTTCGCGGAATGACGACAACGACGGAGCGTTAACATTCAATTCTACCGGTATTATCAATTTCAATGGAACATCCGGCGGCCAGACTCTCGATGTTACCGGATCAATCTATGCAAATATTTATCTCAATAATACTTCGAGCGCAGGTGTCGTACTCGATGGCGCAATCACGACGGTAAATGTTATCGGCGATATTCGTTTACAATCTGGTACTTTTAATACCAATGGATTCGCAAATGCGGGGAATACCGGTAAAACGTTTGAACTCACAAATGGCACAACGCTCTACCTCTCCGGTGTGAGTACTTTCCCCACCGGTTTCACTCCATCGATCGGAAGTACCAGTACAATCAATTATAGCGGTGGTGCCCAGACCATCTCCGATCAGGCCTATGGACATCTGACACTGAGTGGAACCGGTGCCAAAACTATCAACTCCTCCATCAGTGTTACAGGCAACTTTACTTATTCCGCAACTGCCACAACCTCACTCTCTGCGACCGCCGGACAGAACCTGACCGCCAGCATGTTTACACTGTCGGCTGGTACGTTTATCGATAGTGGTCGAACAATCACCGTGACAGGTACTGGTGGACAAGTTTGGACAAAAACGGGCGGTACTTTCACAGCGACAGGTATTGTGAATATTACCGGAGCGGCAGCGCAAATCGGATCCTCGAATTTTGCCACACTCAGTATCAACGTCGGCATTGGAAATACGGCTCTCGCGAATGGTGCGTTGAGCACCGCCACCTTTACCCTCACGACGGGCGCGTTTGATCCGGGCACGCATACACACACCATCTCCGGATCATTTACGGTTGGTGATGGAACAACACTTCTGGTACGCACAACAACGTTTCCCGGAAACTATAGTTCTAATCCCACCACTCAGCCCGGAAGTATTATCGAATATACCAATGCGGCCGCTTCGATCAGTAATGCGTTCACCTATCGCAATCTGAAAATTTCCGGTAACGTTACCGGGGCAGCATCGGCAACAGTGATCGAACAATTTATCGTGTCAGGCTCGTTTACACCTGCCACGGGCAAGATGATCTTTAATAATGGTGCATCGATTGTCAATAGCGGTGCTGTAACATTCCGCAAACTACAAATATCGAATAGCGCGACAGTCACTACCGCAAGTTCCTTCAGCATCACCGATTCATTGATCGTGGGACAAAATGCCATCTTCCAGCCGTCCGGGACTGTCTCCTTTGTAACAAGCGGTTCCATCGATGTCAACCCTACATTGTTGAACGAGGGCATCCTGACATTTAATAATCTCTCAATTTCAGCGCCTGTGCATACCTCCTCATCGTTCACGATCGGAGGCACATTGGACATTCTCGTGAACGGCGAATTGAATCCAACCGGAGGCACGACAACGATGACAGGCGGTTCGTCGATCGTAAACTCCTGGATTCTTTCCTTCTATAAATTGCGCATTACAGGTTCGGTCACGGCGAATACCAACTTCAGTGTCAAGGATTCACTCATCGTCAGTGCATCTGGTACATTGCAGCAGACAAGCGGTACGGTGACCCTGGAGAATGGTGCCAAAGTTGGCAACAGCGGATCGCTCACATTCTACACCTTATCCATTGCGGGCGCAGTGTCTGCCAATACCAGTTTTTCTATTGCATCTTCACTCTCAGTCACTTCCTCAGGAAATCTTACTTCGACGGCAGGAACTGTGACGATGAACAGCGGTACTTCCATTTCCAATCTTGGTACACTCAATCTGAATAATCTGACGATTGCAGGCGGGACCATTACGGGGAATAATAACTTCTCCATGCAAGGCGTCTTGCAATTGGATGGAAATTTAGCAATGGGCTCGAATACATTCGAGTTTGGCAGCACAGCAACTAGTGGTGGAACTGGAGATGTGACTGGAAGAGTAAAACGTGCTCACGTATTTACTGCTTCCACAGCGTACGCATTCGGCAGTCAGTATACAACGGTAACATTCACATCGCTCACATCAGCACCTGGATCGATAACTATCAATATCATCAAAGGGTCTACACCGCCGGAAAAAGTGGATGCCATTCAACGGTACTATGATATTACAAGTTCGGGTGGAACGTATGCCGCAACATTGCGTCTCCGCTATCTGACAGGCGAGCTCAACGGCAATGATGCATCAACACTATCACTCTGGGCCAAAGTCGGTGTGAGTTCCTATGCCGATTCAGGGAAAACCACTAATGATCTGGTAAATAATTGGGTGGAAGATGCCGGCATCACGTCGATTGTAGGCACCTGGACGCTCTCCCGGCAAAATCCAATCGGCTTCACCGCTGTTGCAACCGGAAATTGGAATGACCCGGCAACCTGGGGACGGAGTGGTATACCGACAGAAGGAGTGAATTATCCCGGTCCGAGCGATAGCGCCAACATCATCAACAACGTGACGGTAACACTCACGGGTAATCATTCTGCCAAGAACCTCCGGGTGGAAGCTCCAACGCTCGATGGAACTTCTCGGTTGGATGTCGGCGCTTACACATTGAATGTCGGATCGAGCGGATTGAAGATAGCAGGCGGAACCTCCGATGCGAGGATTGCCACAGTGACGATAGCAAGTGGTAAGATTTCCGTCCTTGGAGATGTGACGTTACAGGGAAGCAGTGCAGTACGGTCCGTTCTCGACATGAGCCTGGGTGCAAACAGCATTCTGGAAGTTGGTGGATCGCTCTCGAAATCCGGATCGCCGACATTTACTCCGGGCAGTTCAGGCATTGTGAACTTCAATGGAACCACAGCCGGACAGATCGTCAATGTTACGAGCTTCGTGTATACCAACCTTCGATTGAATAATACCAGCGGATCCGGCGTTACCTTAAGTGCTGCGATAACAGGAACGAACGTCACCGGTGACGTTCGAGTCCAAAGCGGCATTTTCACGAACAGCGGCTATGCAATTACAGGAAATAGCGGGAAGACGTTTGAAGTCGCGAACGGTGCGTCGTTCTATCTCACCGGAAGCAGTGCCTTCCCGACCGGATTTGGATCGATCTCTCTAGGTTCCACAAGCACGGTAAATTACAGCGGAGGGAGCCAGAGCATTTCCAACCAGTCGTATGGAAACCTTACCCTGAGCGGAACCGGAAATCACAACATCACTTCCTCGCTCTCTGCCGCAGGCACATTAACCTACTCCAGTTCCGGTGCAACATCGCTTTCCGGAACAGCGGGACACAACGTAACGGCAGCAAAGTTCAACCAGACATCCGGTACGTTCAATGTTAATAGCAGGACGATTACCATTACGGGAACCGGTGCAAGTACATGGTCAAAGACTGGCGGTACCTTTGCTGCTACCGGTGAGGTGATCTTTACCGGTTCAGCTCCGGAAATTGGTGCATCGAATTTCGATCTCTTGCGTATCAACCTTGCTTCCGGCGGCGTTGCCACAGCAACGGGAATCTTGTCCGCGACGAATTTTTACCTCACATCAGGAACGTTTGATCCCGGTACGTCGCTTCACACCATTACAACAAACTTTACACTTGCCGCTGGAACAACAATGAAGGTGAAAACCTCAACGTTTGGCGGTAACTACTCGAAAGCACCGACGACAATTACGACTGGTTCTACGATTGAGTATACAAATACGACTTCGACTCTTGCGACGCTCACCTCGCCGACCTACTCAAATCTCAAAGTGAGCGGAACGGTTACAGGATCTTCAATCGCTTCGATTAACGACACCTTAATCGTGAGCGGCACCGTTATCAATCCGGGTGGCACAATAACGCTGAACAACGGCGGACGAATCCGCGTCGACGGTGGAAGTCTCACCTTCACCAACCTTACGACTGCTGCAAGTGCAACGGCGGGATCGGCATCAAACTTTGCTGTGGCCGGTACTCTGACGGTTGGCGCTGCGAGCACCGCATCCTTCACCGGAACTGTGACGATGAATGGCGGTTCGATAATCTCCAACACCTCGGGAGCCCTGACCTTTGGTACACTTTCAATTTCCGGAACGGTCACAGCGAATACGAACTACACGATTTCTACCGCCCTCTCCGTTGGATTGAGTGGTGTGCTGAGTCCCACAAGCGGCACCGTGATCTTCAGCAATACATCTTCGATAACGAATCAGGGAGTCCTCGAGCTATATGACGCGACATTTAGCGGTATAACCTCGACCTCTTCGAATTTCTCCGTGAAGAATGCGTTCAGCGTTTCAGCAAGCAGCAGCTTTGCGGCTTCGGGCGGGACAGTCTCAATGCTCAGCAGTTCCTCCATTACGAATTCCGGTACACTGACATTCTCTGGTTTGCGCATTGACGCCGGCACGGTAACCTCTTCGAGCAGCTTCAGTATCTCAGGCTTATTGACCGTTGCATCCGGAGCGACCTTCAATCCTGCGGCTCCCTGTACGATTACAATGAACAATGGCGCCTCAATCACGCGCGATGGAACATCAACATTCACCAACCTTGCGATAGCTGCCGGAACGGTAACGGGAAATACCAACCTCGCTGTCAGTGGAACACTGACACTCAACGGCACCCTTGCAATGGGATCGAATATCCTCGATCTCACGGCGGCTACTGCGGCAATTGCCGGAACCGGAGATGTAACGGGTAATGTCCGCCGTCAGCACGCGTTTGCATCCTCAACTTCGTATGCGTTTGGCAATCAGTTTACGACACTCAACTTCGCGAGCGGCACGTTGCCGACTTCGATCACGTTCACGATAGCGCTCGGAACAGCTCCGGCGGAAAAGACCGATGCCATCCAAAGAAAATATTCCGTCAGCGTGACTGGTGGCTCAGGATACTCTGCAACTCTTCGCCTCCATTATCTGGACACCGAGCTGAATGGAAATACGAGTTCAACACTGACACTCTGGAATAAGTCAGGAGCATCATATGCCGATCAGGGCAGGACCGGCTCGGTGGATGAAACGAATAAGTGGGTCGAGAAAGCATCACTGACCTCATTGATTGGCGATTGGACGCTGGCCAATCAACCCTCGGTGGGATTTACAGCAACGGTGACTGGTAATTGGAATACCCCTGCAACATGGAGTCTTACCGGTTCTCCGCAGGAGGGTGTGAACTATCCGGGTCCGACGGACATCGTAAATGTTAATGGTGGTTTCACCGTTACCTTGACGGCAAACCACTCGGCACAGCGGGTGAATATCACCGGTACGATCGCAGGAGCTGCAATAATCAATGTTGGTGCGAATACACTCAGCGTCGGCAGCGGAGGGATCACACTTACCGGCGGAAGTACCGATGCAAGGTACGCCTGCATCAACGTCGATGGTGGAACTCTCAATGTGACAGGCAATATTGTTTATTCGACAGGAATAGCAGCGAGGGCGGTCGTAAATCTGGGAGGTGTTGGAGGATCTGCAGCGAGCACAATGAATCTCGGCGGTGTGATGTCCAAGAGTACTGCCGGCACATTCACACCAGGTAGTGCCAGCGTTGTGAACTATAACAGCTCGGCGCTCAATCAAACGGTCGATGTCATCAACTTTACGTACGCCAACCTGCATATCAATAATATGAATGCATCGGGTGCCTCACTCAACGCTGCAGTCACGGCAGTAAATGTGACCGGCAACCTGCGTGTCCAATCGGGACAATTCTCGAACAGCGGTTTTGGGATTGCAGGGAATCCCACTATGACATTGGAGGTTGCAGCGGGTGCGACATTGAAGCTCACCGGAACATCAACGTTCCCGACTGGATTCGGAACGATCTCGTTGAATGCCGCCAGTACAGTAGAATATAATGGCGGGGCTCAGACTGTTACCAACCAATCGTACGGAAATCTCATCCTCTCCGGCAATGGAAGTAAGACAATTGCCTCAGCACTGAACGTCGGAGGGCGGTTCACATATAATAGTTCTGCGGCAACTTCATTAGCCGCGGGCGGATTAACTACTTCGAAATTTACACTGGCTTCCGGAACCTTCTCAGCAAACAGCGCAAAGATTACAGTCACTGGAACCGGCGACAGCGTATGGATAAAATCGGGCGGGACATTTACAGCAACTGGTAAAGTGAGTTTCATAGGAGCGCTGCCGCAAATCTATTCCTCCAATTTTGATACGCTCGAAATTGCCGTTGGAGCAAGCGGACGCGCAGTTGCCTCGGGCATCCTCAGCTCTTCGCAAATGTTCTTAACGACCGGCACATACGATCCGGGTGTGTTCGGACATACGATCGTCAATAACTTTATTCTCTCTAATGGCACAACGTTGCTGGTTCGGGGTGCAGAATTTGTAACGAATTACAGCAAGGTCCCGACGAATGTCGGTGCATCCAGTGCCGTTGAGTATAGCAGTAGTGCAATCCAGACGATCAACTCGACATTTACGTATGGGAAACTTCGACTCGAGGGCGGCGGCTCCAACGCGAAAAGCGCAGGTGGAGCATTGACGGTGTTGGATAGTACGATCATCAGTTCAGGCTCGACGTTTAACGGTGTATCGTACAACCATCGGATACGCGGAACCTGGAGGAATGAAGGTACCTACGTCTCCAGCACGGGCACCATCACACTTAATGGAACTGCTGCACAAACGATCGCCGGAACGAGTGCCACCTCCTTCAATAATCTGGTGATGAACAATACCGCAGGTTTAACGATCAGCACAAGTCCCACCGTCATCGGTACCTTGACCTTCACGAGTGGCACGATCAACACTGGATCGAACAAGATTACCATTGCTGCGTCGGGAGTAGTGTCACGGACCAGCGGTCATGTAGTCGGCAACTTCGAAAAATATATTGCCGCCGGTGCAACCACCAGGACATTCGAGATTGGCGATGCAACGAATTATACTCCTGCACAGATTGCTTTTTCGAGTGTCTCCACAGGTGGCTACCTCACCGCCCGCACAGACCCTGGAGATCATGCCGATATCGCGAACTCTGGAATTGATCCTGCCCTCAGTATCAACCGGACATGGACAGTGACAAATAACGGAATCAGCTTCACGACGTATGGTGCGACATTTACATTCGTTCCGGGTGATCTCGATGGCGGTGTTGTTACGGGTGACATTGTTCTTGCCAAACTGGATGGCATAACCTGGACCAGCCCGACGATGGGTACTGTTACAGCGACGACTATGCAGGCGACAGGGATTACTGGCTTCAGCAAATTCCAGGGGGGCAATCCGAGTGTTGCCGATTTCACCTCGATCACAACAGGCAATTGGAATTCCGCTTCGACCTGGGATAAAAATAGAGTCCCGAAGAAAAATGATAGAGTCACCATTGCGGCATCGCACACAGTAACGTTGACGGATGCCAGGGAGATAACAAATTTGAGCGTGGCTGCTACTGGTGAATTTGCCATTGGCACAAATACGCTGACCGTTTGGGGCAATATTATCCTGAATGGAACCTGGAGCGGCAGCGGTATGATCGATTGGAGAAACAACGGTACATCACTGGGTGGCACCGGCACGACGAGCGGCACGCCCATGCTTCAGGCCAATGGCGATAAATCCATTGATGTTTCTGCAACCCTCACACTCTTCCGCATTGATATACCTGCTGCAAACGCCGTGACAAATAACGGGGCAATTCAGCTTACACGCCTGACAGGCGGGGTTGCGGGGTCTACCTGGATCAATGCCGCTGGTTCAAGCTTATCAGTTATTCAAGATCTTCTGACAACCGGTACACTCACGACCCTTGGTGTGGGGAATACACTCACCTACAGTGGTAACACGGCACAGACGGTTAAAGCTATCACATATCAGAATATTGCATTCAGCGGTTCAGGTACTAAAACTCTTTCTGCCGATCTGACTGTACAGGGAGATTTCATAAACTCGTCAACGGTATCAGTCGGAACACATTCATTGTCTATAAGTGGTACAAGGACAAACTCCGGAACAGTCCAGTTTGCGGGGGCGGCGAATGGAGTGCTCTTTACGGATGGTACGGTAGAGTATAACGGCACGAGTGTTACTCAAACAATTGCGAGCGGTATATACAACAACCTCACACTCAGCGGATCGGTAGGAAAGACTGCCGGCGGCGATGTAACTGTTAATGGGAATTTCAACAACTCCGTTACGACTTCGGTAGGCAATTCTCTTCTTGTAATATCCGGTACGAAGACAAATAGTGGCACAATGCAATTTGCCGGTGCGAGTAATGGCATCTTGTTCGCAGATGGCACAGTTGAATACAACGGAACTACTTTAGCACAAACAATCACCATCGGGACGTATAATAATCTCACACTCAGCGGCACAACCTCTAAAGCAATTCCGGCAGGGACATTAGGGATTGCTGGAATATTCACGGTATCGGGAGTCTCTGTCGATGCTACATCGAATAATTCGACGATAGACTATTTTGGCAATGGCGCTCAGTCTATTGCCGCAATCGCCTATCATCATCTGACACTGAGAAATAGCGGAACTAAAACTTTTTCCTCAGGGACAACTTACATCGGTGGTAACCTAACGATCAGCGCTCCTGCCGCTGCCAATGCAACGACAAATTCGTCAACGATTGAGTATAACGGTACAACGAGCCAGTCAATTGCCGGTATGACGTACCATCTGCTCAACTTCTCAGGCAGCGGATTAAAAACTCTTTCAGCAACGATGACTGTAAACTCTCACCTGACTGTCAATGCAGGTGCATCTGTGCTGGTCACCAACACAGGTCTTATCAATCTTCAGGGTGATTTGTTGAATGATGGATATTTCAGAAATGATGGAACGATAATTCCATTTTAGGTGATCGAACTATGAAAAAAGAATTTGAGATCAACTCATATGAATAGATTCATTACGGAGAGGAGTACTTCCATGAAAACCTTCTTATCTCACAGAGTGAGCAAAGCAACCCCATTGTTTTTGTTGCTCACACTTGCTCTAAAAGTGGGATTCGCACAAGGAGTATTGAAGAATAACGGTACGTTCGTTAACACCGGTACCTCGACTTATACCCGGATTGAAAATTTCAAGACATCAGCAGGAACAATTCTCAATTCGGGTACGCTGAACAGCACCACGACATTTCTCAATCAAAGCGGTGGATTAAACGGAAAAGTACTCAATTATATTGGCTCGGGTGGTGGGACGATTAATGTCACCACTAATCTCGATAACAACGCAGCCGGAGCGATCTTTGATAATGATAGTCTGACACTTTCAACGGTATTGCGTGTTGGTGGATCCATTACGAATGCAGGGACATTCGATACAGACACAGGGAAAGTAGAGTACAATGGAGCCGGTGTGCAGACTATTATTGCTACAACGTATGGGGCTCTCGTCACGAGCAATGCAAGCGCGAAATCAATTGCCTCTGGAACGACGACCGTGAGGGATTCCATACGTATCGCCGGTTCGTCAAGCATCGTAACGAGTACTAATACTCTTTCTTTTAGTGGAGCGACTTTTACACTGCAAGGAACAGGCGCCCTGGATGCATCGTCCGGTACAGTGAATTATTCCGGTGACCGAGACCAGCAGATTATCGCCGGTACATACGGCACACTGATCACTTCCGGCTCAACGACTGCAAGAACGAAGACAGCCACCGGTAATGTGACACTCAGTGCTTCCGGTTCCCTGACAGTGGGGAACAATGATACTCTCAGTGTAACAGGGAATCTGAATCTTTCCGCTGCGGGTGTGACGCTAACGAATAACAATGTCATCAAGATGGGTGGTAATGCGACATTTGTTGGTACGATTACTAGTGTCGGGTCATTCTACTATGCCGGTTCGGGTTCACAGAACATTGGTACAAATACTTACGCAACTCTTCGGCTGGGTGGCAGCAGCACAAAGACATTTCCTAACGGGACTGTGGCAGTCACGAGTAATTATACGATTGACAATGGGAGTGGCAGCCGGGATTACACTTCCAATACGAGCACCTTCCAATTTGCAGGAACCAGCGGTACACAGACGATCTCCGGGCTCTCCGAAACATTTTACATACTTCAGTTTGCCGGTGCGGCCACGAAACCGATTTCAGGGACATCGCTTGGAGCGGCACGGCTTGATATTCTCGCCACCAGCGGGCTCGTCACGAATAACGTAACCACGATGACGTTGACTAATATTTCTAACATTAGCATGACGGTAGCTTCTGGAGCATCATTCCAGAACAACCAGGCGATTTTATTTAACGGTGATATCGAAAACGATGGAGTCTTTACAAACGCAGGTACGGTTACAGCTAACTAACGATGAACATTCACAACAATATGAAAGGAGGTTCCTATGCGAACCGATCAATGCAGACCGCCTTAGGTCAAGGGGAGTCAGCTTCAGCGTTGCTCTCTGAGCAAGAGCAATGTATCTATTCACTATTAATTATTTACTCGCCTAAAGGTAACGCATGGCGGGCAAGCTATTCACAATTTCAAAAGGAGCTACAACAATGTCGTACAAACAAGAAACACCACAGGGAAAAAGCAACAAGCATTCACAATTCACCCACAATTCACAAACACATTCTAAAAGGAGTACAGTCATGAATACCAAGTCAATCATCGCAGCCATCGTTACCCTCTTCTTAATCGTCGGAGTGGCATCTGGACAAAAAATCAAGAACAAATCAACATTTACCAACAATGGTATAATGTCTGTAGGGACGTTCCAGAATTATAATGGAGCTGCTGGTACATTGGACAACAATAATGGAGCAACCCTCACAGTCTCGGCGCTTCTAGATAACAAGTATAACGCAGCCACAGTCAATAACCTGGGTACGATCACTATGACAGGGGCAAGTACATTTGATAATAGTTTGTCAGGTGGAATCGTCTCCAACACAAGTAACGGTCTAATCAACATGTCAGGTGCCACCAGTGTTTATGATAACACAGCTGGAACTACAACAAATTCTACCACAGCAGCGGGTAAGGGATTCAGGTTTGTAAATGCAGCTGGAGGGGCATTAGTGCCAGGTTCGGGTTTCACAACTTCCTCGGGTAGAGTTGAATATGCCGGTACGGGTGGAACAGTCTATTCAGGAGTTGCAACTGGTACATATGGTAAACTCGAAATTAACACATCAGGAACACGAACGATGGATAACTCAATCTCTGTGGGAGATGTGACCCTGACTGCCGGAACCTTCGATGTCGGTAGTGGCTATAAGTTGACAGTAACAGGGGTTGGAGGGGTAGCAGGAGCTGGTGCTTTGACAGCTAATGGGAGTACGACCACTGAGGTTGATTATGCAGGTCCCGATGGACAACCGATTAAATCTACTACGTATGCAAAACTGACTCTGAGTGGTGCTGGCACACGACAAAAGACGATCAGTGGCGATGTGACCGTTGCTAATGCACTTAAAATCGATGCGGGTAATGAACTTCTTATTCCTGAGACCCCATCTCTCTATACCCTAACACTCAACAGCAGTTCAGTCCTGGACAACTCAGGTTGGGTTCGTATTTATGGCGACATTTCTTTTGGATCCTCGATGACTCTCACAGCCATTGGTTCATTTGAGTATGGACGAGTAGCTGCAGGTCAAGTTGTAAAGCCATTTTCATATGCTAATTTGACTTTGTCGGCTGGAGCAAAAACGATGGGTGTCGCTCCTGCTGATGCGATCTCAGTTTCTGGTACATATAATGCAGGCGCAACGGCTGATTATCGCAGCAACACAACGTCATTCACTTATGCAGGCGGTGGTGCCCAAGATGTCCGTGCCGGTAACTACTATACTTTAGCGATGACGACGGGGGGAGCAAAGTCGATTGGAGCAGGCGTTGCTGTTGAAGCAAAAACTGTTACAGTTGCCACTGGTGCTCTTACTATTGATGGAACAGGGTCATTACAAGTTGGCTATACTGGACAAAATGGAAGCATGTCGATTTCGAGCAACTTCACTAATAATGGTGACTTAACACTCGGACACAACAATGCTTCACCGACATTTTATGCATCCCTCACGTTCTCTGGTGCAACTCTTACGAATAACTTAAACATAAGAGTATTTGGCAGTGATGCGTTGGGAACGTACTTCTTACAGAACGATGCAACAACTGAATTAGTCAACAGTGCTACGGGCGTCATTGCATTAAAGGCTGCGGATTTTGTGAACAATGCTTCATTTTCGAATGCTGGCAGTATCACGGTTGAATAGTTTTAAGAAAAAGATAATTTACTCTACTTGGAGGGAATGCTAGCATCAGAAGTAGCGCACCTCAAATATGAGTGTTAGTGGAAATCATCATTAAAGAATGATGAAGGAATCATAGGTAGAACATATGTACTATCAATGAGACCAAACATATGGAACAACCAATAAGGACCATACCGGCGCGTCCGCACGCGCAGGTTTACGAACTGGCGTTACCTCGTGGGAGTACTCTGTCCATTAAGCTGGGAGGTCCGGAGGATTCGCCTAATAAGTTGAGAGGGAGCTCCGCCATTAAGACGGGCAAGTCCGCTCCCAATCTTCGCGGGTGTAGTCCGCCCATCCTGGAACCTTCCGAAGGTCACAGAGGTGGCCTTAGGAACCTTCGGAAGGGCGGTAAGTTCGCACGCGAAACAATTTCCTGCGCACGCGGTGATCCGAAAAACAAACACCCTCTCCTCGTAGGAGAGGGAAAGGGTGAGGTTGCTCCACGCGGTGATCCCGGAAAGATTGAACCTTCCGAAGGTAACAGCGGTGACCTTAGGAACCTTTGGAAGGCCGGTAAGTTCGCACGCGAAACGATCGCGAATACGCGCGGTGATCCAAACCTTTTGAATGTCGGTCATCGTGAGGTTGACGTGGGAACCCCATGGTTGAAGGTAACCTTCAGCTATGGAATATCTCAGAGGAAGGTTACCTTCTTCAGCGCAGAACCGCCTCTGTACCTATTGGGAGGGAGCCCCGCCAAAATAACGGCGGGCAAGTCCGCTCCCGACCATCGCGGG
>JAZDJN010000068.1:0-19280 GCA_043803945.1 bacterium
GAAGATTATCATGAACAACTCGGCTCTCCAGCTATTGATGCTGGTGATCCTGGATTCTCATACGCTAATGAGCCATCGCCTAATGGCAGCAGAGTGAATATTGGTGCCTATGGGAACACAGCGGAGGCAGCGAAGAGCTCATCGGGCGGCTTGCCTACACTGACAGACTATTATGTGAATGCGTCCACCGGAAGTAATACAACAGGTGATGGTACACAGACAAAGCCATGGAAGACAATTACATATTCTCTGGGCAACATAACCGGCACTGGACGCACGCTGCACATCGCTGCGGGAACATACAATACGACACTTGGTGAGACATTCCCGATACTGATGAAGAATGGTATCTCGCTCATAGGAGCGGGTATGGATGTCAGCATCATTGATGCGAGCTCGAGTGACATGGTTATAAAGTGTTTGAGTATTGTTGATGCTGCAACACGAGTCGAAGGATTTACGGTCAAAGGTGGAAAGGTAACTGCGTCGTCCTCCGCAGGCGCCGGTATATTCATCTCAGCCGGTTCTATGTTGAAGGTTGCAAACAATAAGATCACTGGAAACATTAATGGTTCAGTGGGAAAAGGAGGAGGACTCTATATAGAAAACTCCTCACCATGGGTAGTAACCAATACGATTAGTGGCAACAGTGTTGGAGCTTCTGGAGATGGAGCAGGGATCTATATCACAAATGGATCACCGGTGATAGAGGGGAATCGAATCATAAGCAATGTTGCCGGAAATGCGAACTATGGTGGTGGAGTATTCATTTCCGGATCGACAAGTGCACCAAGGATAATAAATAATCTGATTATAAAAAATCCTGAGGGCGGGATCATCTGTGAAAGCTACTCTAAACCGCGCATTATTAACAACACGATTTGCGAGAACTCCGGCCCCGGCATTATGATATCATCGGCCAATCCTGATACGATTATGAATAATATCATCTCGTTGAATTCAGGTTACGGGATCAATGAGAGCGGGACGACAAGCGATCCCGGGAAAGTCTGGTACAATCTCTTTTATGCAAATAACTCTGGTGTATATAACGATGAGGGAACGACAGAGTACTATACAGTAAGCACATTGAACACGACGGTAAGCGAAGCAAAGAATAATCTTGAGGGCGATCCGCTTTTTCTTGATCGTAAGAATGGAGACTATCATGAAAGGGCGGGGTCTCTCGCTATCGATGCCGGTAACCCAGCCTCTTCATATGGTAGCGAGCCCGCACCGAATGGCAGCAGAGTAAATATCGGGGCATATGGGAATACAGCGGAAGCGGCGAAGAGCATACCAAGCGATCTCCCGAATTATTCGGATTATTATGTGAATGCATCCGGCGGCAATAATGTAACCGGAGATGGATCGCAATCGAGGCCGTGGCAGACCATCACCTTTGCACTCGGTCAAATTACCGGCACAGGCCGGATGCTTCATGTTGCAGCCGGCACATATGATACGACGCTGGGTGAGACCTTTCCGATCGTTGTAAAGAACAGTGTCTCGATGGTTGGCGCCGGAAAAAATCAGAGTATTCTTGATGCTTCCTATACAAACCTTGTTCTCCAATGCATCGGTATTGTTGAGCCTTTAACTTCAATTGAGGGATTTACGATTAAAAGGGGAACACTCCCGTTAAATTTTTCATCGGCGGCAGGAGTCGTTGTTGCAGCCGGATCAAAACTGCGAATTACCGACAATGAAATCGTCGAGAACACCAATCAGTCCTGGGGAAATGGCGGCGGCATGTATATCGCCAATTCTTCGCCTGCTATCGTGAATAATACAATCAGCCGGAACAGCCCCGGCACATTTGGCAATGGTGCAGGAATATATATTTACAATTCTTCACCATTGATTCAGAATAATACAATTACAAACAACAAATCGGGATACACGAGCTACGGGAGCGGTATCTATGTTACCGGAGCCACCAGCTCTCCGAGAATCCTCAACAATATCATAACTCTAAATGTCGAAGGTGGTATTAATTGCGAGGGTTCCTCAAAACCCAGGATTATCAATAATACAATATCGGACAATACGACCGATGGCATTGTGATATCTTCGGCGAATCCGGATTCAATCATTAATAACATTATCTCCTTGAATTCAGGTTATGGTATCAATGAAACGAACTCGATCAGCGATCCGGGGAAAATCTGGTACAATCTCTTTTACTCTAATAGTACAGGTGTCTATCGTGATGAAGGAACATCGGACTACTACACAGTGAGTACATTGCATGCTTCGGTTGCAGAATGCAAGAATAACATTGAAGGCGATCCGATGTTTATTAATAAGATCGATGGAGATTATCGGCTCCGTATTGGATCTCCGGCAATTAATACCGGCGACCCGGGAGCTCCTCTCGACTCCGATGGCTCACGCGCTGATATTGGTGCGTTGTACTATCAGACTCAGGCACCTGCGGTTTCTGTGCTCAGCTCCCCGAGTAATGGTGCAACTGCGCAGCCTACTACGCTCACATTGAGCTGGACTGCATCCGCCGGTGCGACGAAGTACCATCTTCAGGTCTCAGCATCCTCGGCGTTTACACTTCTCGTTGTTGACGATTCTACACTCACTGGAATATCACGATCGGTTGGTCCTCTAGCAAACAATACAACATATTATTGGCGTGTGAGGGCGGGAAGCTCAGCAGGATGGAGTGCATTCTCCGGGAGTTGGAGCTTCACAACGGCCGCTATCTCCACGCTCCTCGGTGAGTACAAATCCGATGCCAACACGGTTCTCCTGATGCATATGAACGAAACCAGCGGCTCAACAGTGAGTGATGCAAGCAGTTATGGCAACAACGGCATCGCAACTGGGACAACGATCTCAGATGGAAAAATTAGTAAAGGGAGAAGTTTTAATGGTGCTGGTGATTATATTTCTGTTCCTCATTCCTCGTCATTAAACTATTTGAGTGAATTGACTATTGAAGGATTCTTTAGAATAAGTTCTGCTGTAAATTATGCAGGCATCACCAAGGGAACGACTCAATGGGCTTATTCACTTGCTTTGATGGGTCAACGACTAGCGTTCACAAATGGAGCACCCGGTAATAGTGGTACAATAATGGCTGATTCCATTCCATCGAACACTTGGATTCATCTTGCGGCAATTATTTCAGGAGCAAATGTAAAGTTATATTTCAATGGCGTGAAAAGTGTGGAGTCAACTCTTTATTATCCAATTACGAACAACACTGAAGAATTAACTATCGGCATCGATAAACCTGGCTCCGTAGAGTATTATAAAGGTCTAATCGACGAAGTTCGCATCTCGAATAAAGCCCGCTCGCCTCAGGAATTTAATCTTCAACTTCCTCCCAAAAATCTCTCTGTTTCCTTGGCGGGCTTGGCGGCTAATCTTTCCTGGCAGAATGGAGGCGGTGCAGTCGGATTGCTCCGGTATAAAATCTACCGCGGCTCCGATTCAACGAACGTTTCACTCATCGATTCAACAATTTCAACCTCATACTCGAATTTAGGTCTTACCGCAGGTACGAAATATTATTATCGATTAAGCGCGGTTGATTCGACTGGTTTTGAAGGGGCAATGAGTTATGCGGTCAGTGCTGTTCCGCAAACCGGAGCCTCGGCGCCAACAGTTTCAACGAGTGCAGCATCCAGCATTACTTCTACATCTGCAACCTTAAACGGCTCTGTTAATCCGAACAGTTCATCGACTACGGCGTATTTCGAGTGGAGCACGAACACGAGCTTTTCTCCACTTAATACCACTCCTGTGCAGAATATCGGTTCAGGAACTACTGCGAGCAATATTTCAGCAAGTTTAACAAGTCTTACTCCTGGCACGACCTATTACTATCGGGTGTTTGCTCAAAATACCGGCGGTACCGTAAGAGGAACAACACAGAGCTTTTCTACAATTATTCAAGCTCCGGATGTTGTGACGTTATCATCTCCATCAAATGGTGCAAGCAGCCAGCAAGTTAGTGTATCCTTAAATTGGAATTCATCTGCGCGCGCAGTATCCTATCGTATTCAAGTTTCAACATCTCAAACATTTACTACTCTCATAGTGGACGACTCCACATTAACAACCACCGCCCGTCAAGTTTCGGGACTCTCAAATGGTGTTACGTACTATTGGCGTGTCAGCGCAAAGAATGCAGGTGGCACAAGCACTTGGTCTTCAACATGGAACTTCATCACAACAATAGTAGCTCCTGCAGCTCCAGCAATTACAGCACCGGCATCAGGATCAATAAACCAGCCGTTGAATCTGACCCTGAGCTGGACAGCTTCACTCACCGCGACTCGCTATCGCTTGCAAGTCTCAACCAGCTCGACGTTTTCTCCCTTGCTAGTTGACGATACAACACTCACATCGACTTCTAGACAGATCGGAGCGCTCTCCTATTCAACAAAGTATTACTGGCGCGTAAGCGCTGGGAATTCAGGAGGAACGAGTTCCTATTCGACCACAGCAGATTTTACAACGATTCCCACACCGCCCGCGACAATTAGTGTCAGTAACACCTTTACGTTCCCCGGTAAGAGCAGGGCTGGTGAATACACGGCGGCGGACTTCAGAATCATCGGACTGCCTGGATCGACCGATGTTCCTCTAACCGATTTGCTTCCGGGTTCAAAGGGAAAAGACTGGCAGGTGTACTGGGATAATGGTGCATCGACGAATTATTTCGTCGAATTCGATGGAAGCAGTATATTCCAGTTTGGCCGAGGGAAAGCATTCTGGATTGTGGCAAAATCCCAGGTCACAATCAACCGATCGCTGACATACCCCTCCTTCAACACTTCCGGAGAAGCTGAGATTGCACTTCATGCCGGATGGAATCTCATCACGAATCCATTTTCAACAACAATTCCCTGGTCGAGAATACAAAGTGCCAATCAGACCTCAGCGTCAATCTTCATCTTCAATGGCTCCTTTGCTTCCTCATCACTCTTTGAACCATACGTCGGGTATTACTACTTCAATGGATCGCCGGGTACGACCCTCTCCGTACTGAAGGTGCCGTACTTTAGCCTCTATGGCAGTGTCGGCAAGCCGTTTGAAAATGTTTATGAAGGATGGAAAGTAACGATGATGCTTTCTTCTGAACAAGGACAAAGAAGCGAGACATGGTTCGGAGTATCCCGTAGCGCGAAGAATGAAATGGACGAACTCGATGTTCGGAAACCGCGAGCTCTCGGAGCCATTAATGATATGTTCTTCGATCGACCCAATTGGGATGACCGCTATACATCATTTGCTTCTGACATCCGGGAGAGAATTCATGATCTTGAGACGTGGGATTTTACCGTGAATGTCGAGCCCTTGAAACGAGTTGTGCTTACATTTAGCGGCGTCGATGAAATTCCACTTCCTTACGAAGTCTACTTGCTCGATCATGCCAATGCTCAGTCTCTCAATCTGCGGAAAGACTCGATGTACAGCATTACAACGCCCTTGAAAAGCCTGCAGCTCTCCATCCTCATTGGCACAGAGGAAAAGATCAGGGGGAAGGTCAAAGATATGTTGCCAAAAGAGTATTCGTTGAGCCAGAATTTTCCCAATCCATTTAATCTCTCAACGAGTTTCAACGTAATCATGCCGCGCCCTACCTCGGTGAAGCTTATGGTTTATAACATCCTTGGGCGGGTCGTTCGGACTCTCTTCACAGGCGACATGGAAACGGGAAGTTATTGGTTTACGTGGGATGGAAGGGACGATCGTCAATCGAGGGTACCAACCGGTGCTTATTACTGTCGTTTAGAAATTGTTGGGGAACGAACACTGATGACCAGGATGCTTTTAATTAAATGAGGACGGATAATTAGATGAGTTTAGAGCCCACTAAACACACGAAAGACACTAAAGGTGTTAAAAGATCAAAGCTCATATATCCAGAAGAGAGTTATGCCATCATTGGAGCTTGCTTTAATGTTTACAAACTAATGGGATGTGGTTTTCTGGAGGCGGTGTACCAAGAATGTCTCGAGATTGAATTCAGTACTCAGAATATTCCGTTTCACTCTCAATTTGAATTAACGTTGAAATATCGAGACCACCCACTGAAACAACATTTTAAACCTGATTTTGTCTGCTACGAGAAAATCGTTATAGAATTAAAGGCTGTATCAACACTTGTTGATGAACATCGTGCACAGGTCCTCAACTATCTCAATGCGACCAAGATGCAACTCGGTTTGCTAGTGAACTTTGGTCATTATCCAAAATTAGAGTATGAGCGGTTCATATTAACTACAGATGGTGCAAAGAATCAACCTATCAATCTACAGATGGAATGTGACATACATTAATGAGAGAAATATTTTGTGTATTCCGTGTGTTCCGTGGGGATGATTAATCACAAATAAGGATTGAAGCCATGCAGCGTATGTATCATCGAATGAAGTCAATAAGTCTGATTCTTTGCGGCGTTATACTCTTTGAGTCCCTGATGATAACCAAAGGATGGGCAGGCGAAGATATTGTCGTGAAGAATATTCGATTCGAGTTCACAGGGAATAAAGTGTTGATTCACTACGATGTCATCGGCCCTGCCGGTCAGCAGTACAACATTAAGGTGTTACTCAAGAGAAGAAAAAATCCGCGGTTCGAATTTGTTCCAAAAGCAATTTCGGGTGATGTCGGAGAGGGCCGAAGCGGGGGGTATGGTAAGCAGATTGTCTGGGAGATTGAACGCGACTTTCCGAACGGTCTGGATGGTGATGATTTCTATTTCCGCATCGAAGCCGAGGTAATTACAGCGGGATCATCTCTTCTCTACTATCTGGGGGGAGGGGCGGTCGTAGTGGGTACTGCAGCATATTTCCTCCTGATGAAGAAGACCGATAGTGGCGTCAGCGAAGGAACGTTCCCCAAACCGATCGGTCGACCGACCGGCTATTGATGTTTATTGGATCTTTGTGACAATCCAGCGAGGGATATTATTTTTCGATACTATTCAATGTTCCATATTACCCACGAAACACGCAAAATACACGAAAGAGGTAATAGACAATCCGAGTAAAAACAAACCAAATCTGTGAAGATGAGCAATGTTTTGTATGTTTAGTGTGTTTGGTGGGCCAAGCAGATACTTTTCTTTTTTAAATATTTGCATTGTCATTTTTCACTTTGATATTTGATAGTGATATCGTTTTGGAGGTCCTATGAAATCTTCTATGAATGTTTTAATTGTCTGTGTGCTCTGTGTGTGTTTTCTCAGCTCAGCACACGCTCAGATAGTGACAGGTGAGAGTAATACTGGATCGCTCCGGTTCTCCGGAAAGAAACCGATAGATACGACACCTCCCACGATTGAGCTTCTAGAACCTATAGAAACGGTACAGCGAGGGCTCAAAATAGTGCGAGACGAGGGAGTGGTCATAAAAACAAAGAACAATCCGGTGAGGATCAAAGGTATCGCATTTGACTCAAGCGGCATAGCATCGTTGACGATTAACGAAAAGGATGTCTTGCTGAGAAAAACCATGAGTGGTTTTGAGTTTGTCGATGACGTTCTTCTAAAGTCGGGCGTGAACGAGATCGAAGTCCTGGCAACGGATCAGTATAAGAATTTCAACCGCATCGTGTTGAAGGTGCAACGAGAAACGCTTGCCGATCTCCGCCTTGGCGATAACTATGCCCTCATGTTTGCAAGTGATCGTTATAATGAGTGGCCCCCCCTGATTAATCCGATTAATGATGCGCGGACCATCAAGAAAGAGTTAAGCGATTCTTATGGCTTTGAGTGTCCGCTGATAGAGAATCCAACGCTCGACACGGTATTTTCTACGCTGAGAGAATACACCAAGAAACAATTCGGCCCGAATGATCAATTGCTTATATTCATTGCAGGTCATGGGCATTTTGACGAAGATTTTAAAGAAGGATTTATTGTGACGAGCGATTCGAAGTCGAATGATCTAAGCAGGAAAACGTATATCTCCCATGAGCGTCTTCGCTCGATTATCGATGCAATCCCATGTCAGCACATCCTCCTGATCATGGATGTCTGCTTCGGAGGAACATTCGATCGTTCTATTGCGATGGGAATAAGCAAAGGAGGGGATAATGAGTACTCAGATATCTCCGACCCCGAGTTTATTCTCCGAAAGATGAAATATAAAACGAGGATATATTTGACATCCGGCGGGAAAAGTTATGTGCCAGATGGGCGCCCGGGTCAGCATTCGCCATTTGCGCGCAAATTCTTAGATGCCCTGCGCGGATTCGGCGGGAGAGATAAGATCCTCACACTCAAGGAGATTCTGGTTTATCTCGAGCGTGTGAATCCGGAGCCGCGGTATGGTGAGTTTGGAGGTAATGAACCTGGAAGTGATTTTCTTCTCATTGCGCGATGAGCCGTTCTTCAGTTCTAGAAACGTTAAGCGGCTAGCTGAAGAGGAGATCAGAGATTCAGCTGTAGTGGCCTTGAGATGCCTTTACTCAAAGCCTGAGGATCAGAAATTATTTGTTGTCTGACAGTTGCAATGTCAGATATGATTTGTTGTTATCTAGGCAAGATAATCTCTCTTATCGAGAATCTTCTCTCTTGCACCTTGAACATCATCCTTGAAACAAGTACTTTACCGGTGAGATATTCCCGGTGTACCAGAATTCTCGATCCTCAGAAGGTGTAGGAGAGTCTTTACGTGGGGATAAAGGCGAGAATATAAAGAATAAAAACCCTTTACAAGGAGATTTCAATGACTATTCAAATTGATGATGAAAAACTTTTCGAACTTGTCAAGAAAGCTGTATCGGAAGTTATTGAGGAAAGAATTGTAGAGTTCAAATTGCAGCATCTTCCGGTCGCCGATAATGAAGAAGTGGAAGAAATAAGAACCATCTTTGGATCCCCAGAGATTTATAGAAAGCAGAATTTTAAAAGGATCGACTCCTAATGTGGAGATTGACAAGAAAGATAAGGTTATTAGAGTTCACGACATCGGGTATAGAGGAGATGTGTATAAGAAGTCTTTTTAGCTATGGGGGGATTATTCCCGGCAGTGCAAGCAGTGGCCTTGAGATGCCTGCCCCAAAATGTATTTGTATGGGGTCTCTGCTCAAGGTCTGAGCATTAGATACCGAACAGAAGCCCTCGATAAAACCTTCGAAGGTAGACATTTCGGGAACATTGTGAGTGTTCATTATAATGAACGAGATTGTGGATGAGCTTGTCCTGTAGGTCGATGGGAAAAAGGATGAGGCGAAGATGGGGGATATAGCTGCATGACTGTTTAGGACTTGAATGAGGGATGTTATGATTCGTATACGTGTTGTGAAGCCTCTTAAAAAGTTTCGAGTTCGGTTGGAGCTGACAAACGGCAAGAATAAGATTGTGGACCTTGATCCCTATTTGCGAGGCCCCATATTTGAACCGCTTAGGTCCGACCGCAAGTTGTTCAGTACGGTCTCAGTGGATCCTGATTTAGGCACGATTGTATGGAAGAATGGAGCAGACATCGACCCTGATGTACTTATTGAGGGTTGTAAATCTGCATGGATGGAAAAAACGAGAGAAGCACTCCCCACATCTTCTCGGTATAAAACTACCATTGAAACATTTGCTGTCAAAGAAGCAAAAAAGCTGTATAAAAGGAAAAAGTAAAAATCTAAATAAAGTGTGGACTTAGAGGACTAAATATTGTTGTGGTTCGACTGTAGACTGAGCAAGTCGATTTGACCTCGAAGGAATCGAGCGATGCAATCCTTCATCAAGTTCTACGCTCCCGTCAAGTCATTCCGTGATGCTTTAACACGCCTGCCCGACTTGCCTGCACGCCAAGGTGGGCCTGTTACTTGCCTGCCGGTAGACATGGCAGGCAGGCGGGGAATCCAGATCAAAGAATTGCTCGAGCGTTCTGCTCCACATCCTTTAAAGCGAAAACATTGTTGGATAGATTCTACCCTTTACTCTATCGCCTGTTTGTCTGTAAGGTAAAAGTTGCTGGCATTGCCATGTATGCAATATTTCCGTTCGATATACAGGATTTCTAGATAAGGATAAAGTCTATCTCTGTGGAAAGGTTGTAGCGATATGAAAAGGTATCTGCTCTCTTTCTTTCTTGGTTTCAATCTTCTCTTGTTCGCAGATTTGAATGCCCAAACCATCGTACCGCAGGTCAATGCATTTGATTCTGCAAGTCCTCAAGTAGGCTTTCCCTTTTCAGATGGATTTGAGAATGGATTGGGCAATTGGATTGTCAGTGGATCGGATTGGGACACAACATCTGCAACGTCAAGAACTGGAAGGTATTCGATTACCGAGAGCCGGATCGGGTACTATCCTGCAAATATTATTGCAACGATTACCTTAGCCGCCCCTTTGAATTTAAGCTCAGCAATATCTCCCGTGGTGAGATTCTGGCATAAATATTCTCTCGGAAGTAATGATAATTATTATGTTGAGGTTTCGACGAATGGTGGAACAAGCTGGACAGCACTTAGAAGTTTTTATTCTTATTCCTCAGGTGCAATCCAAAATACATGGACGCTGGAGCAATATGATCTAAAGAACTATCGCGGAGCATCAGTGAAGGTGCGATTCCGCCTGGAGTCGGATGGTACAAACCAGAGCGATGGCTGGAATATCGATGATGTATCCATAACCGAATTAGAGCCGTCGGGATCCATTCCCTTTTCAGATGGATTTGAAAATGGATTGAGCAAATGGATCATCAGCGGATCGGATTGGGATACGACGTCTGTGACTTCAAGAGCAGGAAATTCTTCGATCACAGAGAGCCGCACAGGATATTACCCGGCCAATGGCAATGCAACGATTACTCTCGCCACATCATTGAATTTAAGCTCGGCAATAGCTCCCGTGCTAAGATTCTGGCATAAATATTCTCTGGGAAGCAATGATAACTACTTTGTTGAGGTTTCAACGAATGGTGGATCAAGTTGGACAACACTAAAAAGTTTTTATCCATATTCATCAGGGGCAATCCAAAGTACGTGGACACTGGAGCAATATGATCTAAAGAACTACCGTGGAACAACAGTTAAGGTGCGATTCAGCCTGGAGTCGGACGGAACGAATCAGAGCGATGGCTGGAATATTGATGATGTATCCATAACTGAATTAGAGGCATCTGCATCCTTGCCATTTTCAGATGGCTTCGAGAATGGATTGAGCAATTGGTTTGTAAGCGGCTCTGATTGGGACACAACGACTGCAACCTCAAGAGCTGGTAGGAGTTCGATTACTGAGAGCCGGCTTGGATATTATCCGGCGAATGGAAATGCAGCGATTACATTGGCTGTTCCTTTGAATCTAAGTTCGGCAATATCTCCCGTGTTGAGATTCTGGCATAAATATTCTCTCGGAAGCAATGATAATTACTATGTCGAGGTTTCAACGAATGGTGGAACAAGTTGGACAGCACTCAAAAGTTTTTATCCTTACTCCTCCGGAGCAATCCAAATCATGTGGACACTGGAGCAATATGATTTAAAAAACTATCGTGGTTCAGCGGTTAAGATACGATTCCGCCTGGAGTCGGATGGAACAAACCAGAGCGATGGCTGGAATATAGATGACGTATCCATAACTGAATTGGAGACATCGGCTTCTTTGCCCTTTTCAGATGGATTCGATAATGGCTTGAGCAAATGGCTCTTCAGCGGATCGGATTGGGACACAATATCTACGACGTCAAGGACAGGAAGGTATTCGATTAACGACAGTCGTATCGGATATTACCCGGCGAATGGAAATGCAACAATCACACTCGCGACCCCGTTGAATTTGAGTGCATCTATATCTCCTGTATTAAGATTCTGGCACAAAGCTATGATTAACAAATACGATTATGCCTATGTTGAATTATCAACGGATGGCGGATCGGTCTGGATAAAATTAGGTCAATACGGTTACGACTTTTACCAGAGTACCTGGAAGATGGAGCAATACGACCTACAAAACTACCGTGGACCGACGGTGAAGATACGTTTTCGATTGTATGTTGATGGGAATACATCGGTAGCTGATGGATGGTATATCGACGATGTAGAAGTGAAGGAAAATCTAGCCACACCAACGCTCTCTCTTCCATTTAAAGATGGGTTTGAGAATGGACTCACCAATTGGATAGTGAGTGGATCGGATTGGGACACCACGTCTTCGACCTCAAGAACTGGAAGATCTTCGCTCACAGACAGCCGGATAGGATCTTACCCGATGAATGGAAATGCGACTGTTACATTGGCAACTCCATTGAATTTGAGCTCTGCAGTATCTCCTTTGCTAAGCTTTTGGCACAAGGCGATGATCAATGATTATGATTACATGTATGTGGAAATATCAACGGACGGCGGATCCGTCTGGACAAAATTAGGTCAATACGGTTACGATTTTTACCAGAGCACCTGGACGATGGAACAATTCGATCTCCAAAATTACCGTGGATCGACAGTGAAGATACGGTTTCGATTGTATGCTGATGAGAACACCTCGGTTGCTGATGGATGGTATATTGACGATGTAGAAGTGAAGGAGAGAACAACGGCGCCAATGGTATCTCTTCCATTCATTGATGGTTTTGAAAATGGATTAAGTAACTGGATAATCAGCGGGTCGGATTGGGACACGACATCACAAAATTATCGAACGGGACAATATGCAATTACGGAAAGTCGGCTTGGGAATTATCCCGATTATTCAAACGCATCAATCACACTCGCAGGATCATTAAATTTAACATCAGCACTCTCTCCCGTTATACGATTCTGGCATAAGTACGCTACGGCTACCTATGAGAACTCTTATGTCGAGGTTTCTACGAACAACGGGAGCAACTGGACTACTATTAAAACAATTAGCTATGGCACACAAAGCACATGGAAAATGGAGGAAATCAGTTTAAATAGTTATCGCGGTGGGACTATAAAAGTACGGTTCAGATTTAAATCTGACGACTCAAACAACAATGATGGTTGGTATATCGATGATGTACTCATCGCTGACTCTCCCTTGATCAAAGTTCTTTCACCGAATGGCGGAGAGATGATCCAGCCGGGAACAACATGTAAAATCAGTTGGATTGCAGTTGGTTTAAGTGGCTCACGTCTTGAGTACAGTCTTGATGATACCAGCAATTGGGTGTTTATCTCAAATATTGCCGCCACAACAGATAGCTATAACTGGCTTGTGCCGGGTGTCTCGTCATCTCGCTGCAGGATAAGAGTAAGCGATGTCAATAATTCGTTGATCAATGACATCAGTGATAGTATGTTTATTATAGGGGCGACCGGTTCCATGTTGCCATCAGTAACAACAGTAACTGCGACTTCAATCACATCTTCGACCGCTTCACTGAACGGCACTATTAATCCGAATGGCTCTACTACAACTGCGTATTTCGAGTGGGGCACAAGCAGCGCACTTGCTTCGTATTCTACGACACAATCGCAATCGATTGGTTCAGGCACGAGTGCCATTACGTTCTCAGCAAGTTTATCAAGTTTAACTCTGAGTACCAACTATTATTTTCGTGCAGTAGGACAGAATAGTGCAGGTACACAGAAAGGATCGATTATTAGTTTCGTTACAGGCGGTGCGGTTGGCATTCCTACGATAACAAGTTTTTCCCCAACCTCCGGTCCAATTGGCACAGCAGTTACTATCACAGGCACAAACTTCAATCCCACCGCTTCCAATAATATCGTCTACTTTGGCGCCGTAAAGGCAACGGTGACATTAGCCACTTCAACATCACTCACGGTGACCACACCGACAGGAGCCACCTATGCGCCGATCACAGTGACGGATACAACTACGCACCTAATGGCGTATTCTGCATCACCGTTCAATGTAACATTCACAGGTGGTGGATCTGTTACAGCAAGCTCTTTTGCAGTAAAGGTTGACTTCGCGACGGGGACTAATCCGTGTGGATTAGCCATCGGTGATGTTGACGGAGATGGAAAAACCGACTTGGTGATTTGTAACAACACGTCAAACACAATATCTGTATATCGCAATACGGCGATAACTGGAACACTAGAGGCTAGTTCTTTCGCCGCAGGTGTGACTTTCGCAACAGCGGCCAGTCCAGTGAGTGTTGCACTCGCTGATTTTAATCGTGACGGCAGGTTAGATATTTTAGTTGCGAATTATGAGGCCTCGAGTGTTTCCATTCTACAGAATTCGAGCACTATTGGAAATATATCATTCAGATCGAAAGTAGATTTCAACGTTGTCAGCCAGCCGTGGGGATTAGCCGTCGGAGATATCGACAAGGATGGAAAACCTGATTTTGCGGTGACCAACTATTTAAGTAGTATCGTTTCAGTATTTAAAAATATCGAGAACGGACAGAATCTCTCCAATATCTCCTTTGCAACCAAAGTGGATTTGACAACAGCTGGATCGCAACCATTCGGCGTGGCACTTGCTGATATTGACTCTGATAGTAAGGTTGATCTAATTGTTTCGAATTATGTTTCTCAGAAAGTAAGTGTCTTTAAAAACAATAGCACCATCGGTGATATAAGTGCTGGATCCTTTCAAACAAGAGTGGATTTTTCAACGGGTACGAATTTAAGAGATGTAGTTATAAGTGACATTGATGGAGATGGAAAGCTTGATCTTGTGCTTGGCAATGATGGAGGAAATGTTGTTTCAATCATGCGAAATACGAGTAGTGTCGGTTCTATTACAGCCTCATCGTTTTCTCCAAAGGTAGACTACGTTGTAGGTAACTGGCCCGAGCATTTGGTGATTGCTGATATTGATGGCGACGGGAAATCGGATATTATAACAGGTAACAATGGTAGTGGAACGTTATCCATGTTGAAGAATAAAAGCACTATTGGCAATATTGATGCAACATCTTTTTCCTCCAAGATAGATTTCACAGTCGGTTCGTTGCCTGTGAATCTCAGTGTTGGTGTTGCAGATTTCGATATGGACCAAAAGCCAGATTTGGCTGTACTTAATGAATACAGTAATACCATATCAATATTTCGCAATACTATTGGTACTCCTAAAATAATGGGCGAGTACCAACCTGATTCCAACACAGTTCTCCTTCTTCATATGAACGAAACCAGCGGGACAAAACTAACTGATGAAAGCGGCAAATCAAACCACGGAACAGCCACTGAATCTCTTAAGCCTGAGAGTGGTAAATTCGGCAATGGATGGGGAGTTACGAATAAGAACCAGCAAATCATCGTTCAACACCATCCGACGCTGAACGCCGGCAACGAACCAATGACAATCGAGATGTGGGTAAAAGCAAGAATGTCGCCGACATATGGGAAACGGCTTGCAAGCAAGTTCCATACTGGTCCGCCATATAGAGGATGGATACTTGCTCTGACCCCGAATAATTATCGGTTCGGGGGAATGACAAACACGGGCCAAACAGAGAGCGATGTAACAAATGTCTCGGGCCCCACTTCTCTCGCAGATGGGAAATGGCATCACGTGGCGCTGGAGATATCCCTAACGGAAATGAGGGTGTATGTTGACGGTGTTCTGGAAGGGACAGCTTCAATTACCAATGTCAACTCCACAGACAACGCGGGGATAATCTATTTGAACGAAACAGGAGGCGAAGATTGGTCGGGAGTCTTTGATGAGTTTCGTATTTCGAATGTTGCTCGCTCACCACAAGAATTCAATCTCCAGCTTCCGCCCAAAAGTCTCTTGGCGTCCTCGGCGTCCTTGGCGGTTAACTTGTCATGGCAAAATGGGGGCGGCGCAGTTCCATTCATGCGATACAAAATTTACAGCGGTAACGATTCTTTAAATGTCTGGCTTATCGATTCCACAACGAATACGAACTTCACGAATTCCGGATTAGCGCAGGGGACAAGGTACTTCTATCGTGTGAGTGCAGTCGACTCAACTGGATTTGAAGGGGTAAAGAGCTACGCAGTGAGTGCCATACCGCAAACCGGCGTCTCAGCGCCAACAGCCACAACAAGTGCAGCATCTGCTATTGCTTCTATGTCAGCTACGCTGAACGGTTCTGTCAATCCAAACGGATCATCAACCACCGCCTATTTCGAATGGAGCACAAACTCGAGCTTCTCTCCACTGAACACAACGTCATCGCAGAACATTGGCTCAAGCACTTCAGCAACAAATATTTCAGCAAGTTTAACAAGTCTTACTCCTGGCACGACCTATTACTATCGAGTGTTTGCTCAAAACACCGGCGGCACTGTGCGGGGAACAACACAGAACTTTACCACACTCATTCAAGCCCCGGATGTTGTGACACTCTCTTCTCCTACAAACGGGGCAAGCAGCCAGCCCGTGACTGTCACATTAAATTGGAGCTCATCTGCACGCGCAGCATCCTACCGCATTCAGGTCTCGACATCTCAATTGTTTAGCTCGCTGCTCCTTGATGATTCAACAATCACCACAATTTCACGGCAGTTATCTGGTCTCTCAGGTAGCATCACATATTACTGGCGTGTCAGTGCAAAGAATGCCGGGGGCACCACTGCATGGTCTTCCACATGGAGCTTCACAACCGTGGCGGGCCTTCCATCCGCTCCCACACTCGCTGCGCCGGCAGATAATGCCACAGGCTTAGCCATTAACCCGACATTGAGTTGGAACAGTGTAATTGGAGCTACCTCATATCGTTTGCAGATCTCTACACTCAGTAATTTCTCCTCATTGGTTCTCAATCAGTCAGGAATAACAGGGCTCTCATTCCAGGCGACAGGCTTATCGAACAGCACTACGTATTACTGGCGAGTGAGTGCCACCAATACTGGTGGAGAAGGCTCATTCTCATCCACGAGTTCATTTACAACGATCATGAGTTTACCCTCTGCTCCAACGCTCTCATCCCCCGCCAATAATGCAACGAATCAAGCAAGCAGCGTACTTCTTGGATGGTCTTCTATTTCAGGAGGAACGTTTTATCATCTTCAAGTATCAACAAATCAGACGTTCTCTTCTCTGAGTATTGAAGACTCTCTTCTTACTACGAACTCGAAGCAGTTAAGTAACCTTGCTACAAATTCAACATACTATTGGCGAGTCAGAGCAAAGAATGCTGCCGGATATGGAAGTTGGTCTTCGGTTTATAGCTTTAGTACCATCGCATCCAAAACAGTCACATCGCCAGGAACTATATTTCCTTCTAATCCTACCTCATCGACTGACTACCGGCTGGTAAGTTTCCCTGGTACTACATCGCTCATGACCTCCCAGGTATTTTCAGGTTCTCAAAACACCGACTGGAGAATCTATCGCGATAATGGTTCTGCTGTCCCGAACCATCTTTCAGAGCTTTCTGCCAGCTCGTCCTTAAATATCGGTGAGGGATATTGGCTGCTCAGCAAAGGAACACTCAATTTCTCTCGCTCTCTCACAATGCCTCAACTCTCCAGTGATGGTACATACAGCATTAATCTCCGCAGTGGATGGAACATCATCGGCAATCCGTTTGATGTTGCTGTTCCGTGGGATCTCATTCGCAGTGTTAATGGATTTTCATCCAATCGAATCATCTCTTCGTATGAAGGTGCTGCAGGATTTCAAAGTGCAGTAACACTGGAGCCATTTAAAGGATATTACTTTAACAGTGCATCGACAAGCTTAAAAATTCCATATCCATTCCCGGCAATGAACGTTATGCCTTTGGAGCAAGCCCAAATCGATTGGAAGATTCAGCTTGTTCTAGAGACCGATATCAATAAGGATGCAGAGAATTATCTCGGCATTGCTCCAGCCGCGAAATTGGATCTTGACGAGTTCGATCAGCCTAAGCCACCAATGATGTTCGATCAGGGATTTCTCTATTTCTCACGGCCTGAGTGGGATAAGCGATATGGATATTTCAATACAGATTATCGTCCTTCGGTGGGCGACGGACAGGTGTGGGAATTTGTCGTCTCGAATCCAAGGCGGTCTACATTCACTCTCCGTTTCCCTGATGTCGACAACGTCCCACTCATGTATGATGTCATTTTAATATGCCAACAGAATGCGACTCCGAGGAATCTGCGTCAGAAAAAATTTGCAGAGTATCAGATGGTGGGGGAGAAGATGCAATTCAAGTTGATAGTGGGGAAGCAAACGTACGCTGATGAGCAGGTAAAGCTGTTATTGCCGCGTGAATTTGTGCTTGCCCAGAACTATCCCAATCCCTTCAATCCATCGACACAAATCAGCTATTGGGTTCCGAAGGAATCCGCGATCCGGATTGAAGTCTGGTCGATTCTTGGCCAACATATTACAACTCTTGTTGATAGGGTGCATCCTCCGGGTGAACACAGTGTTATTTGGTATGCGCTGGATCAATCTGGAAGGTCAGTTTCGAGCGGTGTCTATTTCTATAAGCTTGTGGTCAATAACCAGGTTGTTGCCACCATGAAGATGATGTACTTACGATAATATAATGCACTCCATCCTTCGATGAACTCAGGATGGAGATTCTGGAGGAGAAGAAGAAAAACTCCACAGTGAGCTTGTCGAACTGTGAAGTCAGAAGATCTTGTGAAAGCTATCAATCTCCACCCTTCGATGAACTCAGGATGGAGATTCTGGAGGAAAAGAAAAAAAACTCCACAGTGAGCTTGTCGAACTGTGGAGAAAGAAGGCGCAGTAAATGAAATAAGGAGGGAGGACATGAATAAGACGTGGTACGTCTATATCTTGCTATGTTCGGACAACTCATATTACACAGGTAGAACATCGGAGCTCATCAGACGTCTTCAAGAACATAAACGAGGGATCGGAAGTGAGTACACAAGAATTCGTCGACCTGTGAATTTATTGTGGTATGATGTATTTCCAAACGAGTTTCAAGCTCACTGTGCCGAGAGGCAGATAAAAGGATGGATAAGAGCAAAGAAAGAAGCTTTAATGAAAAATGATTTTGAATTACTGATAAAATTATCACGTAGCAGGTCTTCTAAAGATGTGTAGGATATTCCTCCATCCTTCGACAAGCCTTCGCCCTGAGCTCAGGCCGAAGGGCTCAGGATGGAAGCGGTTTCTTTTTATAGATGGAAATATTATTTAGAACTCCACAGTGAGCTTGTCGAACTGTGGAGTAAGGAAAAACCATTCTCCATCCGTTGCCAAGCTTTCGCTCTGAGTCCAGGCCGAAGAGCTCAGGCCAGAGGTTTAAGATGCTATCAAAAAAAGGGTAAGTCATGATTCTTACAAGATTTCATTATTCCTCAAGGCGGATTGTCCCGCCTCTTCTCATTGCACTTCTGTTCTATTTAGCGCCACCCCCACTTCTAGCTCAGGAAAAAGGATTACAACGTGAGAGAATTGAAAATGCACGATGGGC
>JAZDJN010000069.1:0-18478 GCA_043803945.1 bacterium
ATCTGACAATTTCTTGCTGAATAGCAATACGAATAATGTCTGCATCTTTGATTTCGAGCCGTTTCATTTCATCTTTCCGCTTTTTTCTTTAATATAACGGAAAGATATTTTATGCGCAATTATTTATGTCGCTATGTATAGCAATCACCGAAGCAGAGCTTAGAAACCAACGTTGCATTCCGCTCATTGAACGGAGCGAAACATGATTCCCGCTCGCTTGTCCGCCAGACACATGGAGAAAACGTAGACCGCATAATTGTTACCTGATCAGTTTTTAAGATATTATGAAAAAACAAAAGGTGCACCGATGAGGCTTCTAAAACTTATTATCACCATTCTTCTCTTCATTACTTCCATCAACGCCCAAACAGGCCTACGAACACTCCTTGAAGGCTATGGAACTCCTGGATCCAAAGATGCTTTAGGTTCGGGCATCATTGGCTTGGGGGATATTAACAATGATGGATGGGATGATTTTGCCGTAAGCGCCAGCGGATTGCGAAAGACATTCATTTACTTTGGAGGACCTGGAAAGTTAGATGCCAATCCTGATGTTGCAATAAAGGGTGGCAATACAATGGTGATGGGTGATTTGAATGGCGACGGGAGAAAGGATTTGGTTATTTGGCTGAGTGGATATGGTTATGGGATTGATACAGTGCTAGTCTATTTTGGAAAACAGCCTTCCCCGCTAGCCTTAGATACAATTCCAGGATTAATATTAACAGGTGAGGTTGTTGAATGCCAGTTTGGAGCATCCATGGCAACAGGTGATTTGAATAATGATGGATTTGATGATTTGGTTATTAGTGCAAGATATTTTAATTACTTGCGTGGGAAAGTGTATATATATCTGGGAAAAAAAAGACTGAGTGGTTTACCGGACTATGTTGCAATTGGAGATTCTGCAAATGTTGGCTATGGCTATATCGTTCAGATTGATGATATAAATGGCGACAGATGGGTGGATCTTTTAATTAGTTCAGATGATCGTGGAGGTTTTTCAATGATTGATATTTTCTATGGTAGAGAAGAATTTACATTCACAAAGAATACCTTTAATCAACGATTAAATTCCAGACTAGTTTCTAATGGAACGTATCTATACCTGGCAAGACTTGTTGATCTGAATAGTGACGTTATAAAGGATCTCTATTTCAGTCATCCTCAAGGGAAAGAAGGGTACGCTTTCTTAGGGAATAAGGATTCCATTCGTTGGATACCCGATCTGATCTATCCTAATCCGGATCCGACATTTTTCACTCGCATGAGCCCATATGCGCATGATATTGGTGACTTCAACGGAGATGGAATTAAGGATTATGTGCTTTATGCCAGTATCGGTGCCCCCTGTGCACTTGTCTACATTGGAAAATCGAGCCAACCAACAAAACCATATGGTGTAAGAACGATTGTTGGATTACAGTATATTGCAGGTGTTGGGGATGTCAACGGAGATGGTGCAGATGATTTTGGCATGACTGTTCCTACTGATGCTCTCGATAGAGGTTATTTTGTCATCATCTCGGGAGAGAAAGGAGTATCAGAGGTCTCTCATGAGGAGAATGCTTATCCAAGAAATTATTCCCTCCGGCAGAATTTTCCAAACCCATTCAATCCTTCAACAACAATAGAATATTCTCTCAAATCGCGAGAGAAGGTGTCTCTTGTCATCTATGATACATTGGGAAAAGAAATTCGAAACCTTGTCGAACAGATTAAAGATGCAGGAAAACACAGAGTTATATGGGACGGTAGGGATGCACGGGGAAGCAACGTCCCTTCAGGAGTGTATTTCTATAAACTCATTGTTGGTTCTCAAACAATGATTCCAAAGAAAGCCATCCTCATAAAATAATGCAAAAAACAAAACCAAGGAGGTGGTTTTTATGAGATGAAGTAGATTCAAAGGAATAGCCCTCGATCCCGCTTTTCAGGCGGGATGAAAAATGATCCCTGCTCGGTTGTCCGCCAGACAAATTGAGAAGAAATACATCTTTCGGGATGTGTAAGTATCCCCGAGGGCTTTTGTTTTTATAATACCTTTTTACTCACGATTTATCAAGGAGGAAATACAATGAAAAGGAAAGCATGCTTTTACTCGATTCTATTTCCTATCTTCATTCTTCTTATGAACATGGAACAGGAAGCACAGACTCAGTCGAAATTTCTAATTGGCGTCGATTGGATAACGCTGCCCCCTCGTCCGCCGTACACTAACATCATTCCGACCAAGGCAGAATGGGATACACTATCGTCACTCGGTGTGAATTGCGGGATGATTGCATTGCCTGAGAGAGATAATATTCAAGATTATTATAACTCAGTTTCTACAGCTCTTGGAAGCTCACCCATCGATCTCATAATTTTTGGATACAGGTTCTCACGTTTCACAGATGGACATCGCTGGGTGTATCACCCTGAATACAATCAGCATTATCCAGGCTTCACGGGCAGGAGAGGCCAAGGCTCTTTGGAAGGAGCAGGTAGTGCCGACGCCGATTTAGATCAAACACAAGTAAATATTAACGCTTGGCGAGTTCTATCGGGCAGTGGCGGAGATTCTTCTGGTTATATTGCCAATGGACTGCTAATGAACTCAGAGCAACCAGATTCCGTTAGGTACTTTATAAAAGTGAGAATGCGGCTTGTGTTAGATACACCGTTTGACAACAAGCCAGCTCTTGTTGTTAAGGCTGTTCGTGCCGACACCACAATGGTGGATACCATATTTGCCAATGAGTTCAGTAATTATAACTACAGGGAAGTTCCCTCTCTCGTATTTAGAAAAATGCCCGTTGGCCAAACAGCACAACCCCAACAAAGTATTAATGAAATTAGGGTCAGCCATGTCCCCCCACGCGATACGATAGGATATGCAACAGGCCATCCCGATGAAGTGATATCTACCGCAAGTAACACAGCTTTTGATTATCAACTCTATTGGCCCGGCCAGGTCTCTTGCTTCGTCGATTATATCGCGATAGATGATAGTGTGAGTAATCGTTTATTCTTAGGAACAAATGATACAGCCATTTCAGGGGAGGTCATACGATTCAGGGATAGCACAAAACTTATCAAGTTTAAAATCAACGATGAGCCAGCTTCACCACACTGGCCATTGGTTGGATATGTTGATAATATCATTCGATCAAATCTTACTGCCGGAAATTTAACTAAACGCGGATTTCACTATAACATTGGTTATGATAATCCCGATCCAGATCGAATGGTGAAGAGAAATATCCGGATAACCGGAACCATGCAAAACATGGCCGATATTTATCCGTTTAAAGCCGATCTTTCAAAAACTCCATGGCCCAGCAGTAACAATTATACTTCCGAGATCCAATGGTGGGTGCAAACCTACCTGATTGATAAACTTGCAATCAATATTAAACATTCGAAGGCAAACGACCGGGATTTTTGGTATCAAGCTCAGGCACACTCCTGGGAAAACTTTGAAAATGGTATATGGAATGGCGATCAGAGGGAACCGACGGTTGGAGAAATAAGACTCCAGGTAAATCTTGCTCTTGCTTATGGTGCGAAGGGGATACAATACTTTCTCTACAGATCATATGATTCACAAGCTGATCGAATCAGAGGCATTGGGCTAACCAATGTCGATGGTTCAAAAAGAGAGATAATACATCAAGGTACTTCATATGCAGGGAATAAATGGGAAACGGTCAAAGCGATCAATCAAAAGCTTTCTTCACTCGGCCCTACTCTAGTAAATCTCACTTGGCTTGGAGCAAAAAGTTGGCATAATGAAACGGTGTACGGTTCCTGGGGATCTCTAATAACCTCGATTCACACTGAATATCCCACTGAAACAAAATATATCGAAACGGCTCATTTTCAATATAACAATACTAACTATTTTTATGTTGTCAATCGCAGAACAAAGCCTGATGAGTCAAGAACAATCAAGCTAACCTTTAACAATACAGTACCATGGAATATAATCGATATAGCACCTGGCATATCAACGCGTATCAGATCTAATGACACATTTTCCATCTAAATTCTACCCGGTGATGGAAAGTTATTGCGATCGGAAATAGGTACACCTGATCCACCCAACCTCACCTCACCCCAAAACGGTGCACCAAATGTTGATCCACTTCCTCAATTGTGGTGGGAACTGGTCACTGGCTGTATAATGTATCATATTCAGATAGCTAAGGACTTTGGCTTCACGGAAAAAAAAGACAGCGCTTTTGTAACTGAAAATTATAAAAGCGGTTTTTCCGAGTTAAGTGAAATGACTCAATACTTCTGGCGCGTCCGGGCCATTCTGTCAAACGATACAACATGCTGGTCCTCAATCTGGAATTTCACCATTGGTCTTGGATCTCCAGAAGTGCTTTTACCACTTAATGGGGCAAGCAATATCTCGTTGCAGCCAACATTTCACTGGAACCATTCTGACTACGCCACAACATACCGTCTACAAGTATCCAGCGATTCAGTATTCTCTCCAACTCATATTATTGTGGAATCTTCATCAAATGATACTTCCTATACTCTCAGCGGATTGTTGAGTACGAGTACAGACTATTTTTGGCGTGTCCGTGAATTAGCCTTGACAGATACTGGTAGCTGGTCGTGGGTGCGAAGGTTTACTACCCAATCCGGAATAATTCATCACAGCATTAGACTTCCCCAAGGCTGGAACATGAACTCCAGCTTAGTCGCTCCACGAGACTCGACGCTTGATACAGTGTTTGTAAAAATCAAATCCCACCTTATTATAGCAAAGAATGGAGCCGGTCAAGTCTATTGGCCTGTATTTAGTATCAATACAATCGGTAAGTGGAAATGGTGGCATGGATATCAAATCTATATGAATGTAACCGATACACTCACGATCGAAGGTAATGAAGTAGAACCATATACACATCCAATTGCACTCATTCAAGGATGGAATCTCTCGGCTTATCTCCGGAATAAGCCAATGAGGTGTGATTCAGCAATAAATAGTATAGCATCCACTCTTGTACTATTGAAGAACAATGAAGGTCAAACTTATTGGCCTGAATATTATCCCAATATCTTCATTGATATGAAACCTGGACAAGGTTATCAGATATACCTCTCAAGTGCAGCAACCCTCACCTATCCACCGAATCAATCTCCTGCTCCTCTACAATTGCTTTCAAAAACACATTCATTGACATCAAATGTTTTTGAATATCCAAAACCAAAACACTATAAATCGGATAACCTCAACACAGGAGTGAATGCAACCCTATTAATCGAAGCTCCTGGATTGAAAGATGAAGATGAGATCGCCGTTTGGGATAAAGGAAAACGACTTGTTGGTTCTGGAATTATCAAAGCTGGAAAAGCTGTAATAACCATTTGGGGTCAGAATGAGATTACAAAAGATAAGGTAGAAGGTCCTTTAAAAGGGGAAATTCTGAACCTCACCTGCTGGACACAAAAGGATGGAAAAGAAAAATCTATTGAACTTAATCCGTTGAATGACGTACTCACAAAGAAAAAGATAGATAATGTCTTGCGATATGAAAAAGATGGTGTATGGACTGTTCGCCTCTCCGATCAGGGGTCAAATCAAAATCAAGAGGCGCTTTTAGAGAATTATCCCAATCCGTTTAATCCAACGACAATGATACGGTTTGCAGTCCCAACTGATGGAAAAGTAACATTGAGAATATTCGATATTCTCGGAAGAGTTGTCATGACGCTACTTGATGAGCCGCGAGTTGCAGGATTTCATCAAGTCCAACTCGATGCGAGCCACCTCCCATCAGGAATGTATGTCATTCATCTCAAGACAAAAGAAACGAACCTATCGAAAAAAATAATCCTCACAAAATAGGAGAGGAAAGAAATAGATATTATCGCTCAACAGTCAGAGTGATAAAGAGAAATCATTAGTGAAGGCCCTTAATTGGGCCTTCTCTATTGTCAGCCGACACCTTGATGGTAGTAATCTGTGTCTCAATCCTTTGAATACAGCACCGGACATTTTCCATCCACTGCGATTTCCTATAAGAAAAGTTGAACGAGGAAAGGCAGAAGCTCTTCACTGCAGGAAATATGATTGATTTTGTGAGTTCTCTTGACGATTTTCATTTAGTCATATAATACTTTTTGAGAACAGGATGAAACAGCAACAAAAATTTATTGACGGTCTGTTACAGGCATGGCGCGATGAGATGGTCAGCGCAAAGAACTATCGGGCATTGGCAGAGAGGGAGCAAAACGATCGCCGAAAAGCAATTCTTGAGCGGATGGCAAAAGCGGAAGAACGCCACGCCTCCCGATGGGCGCAGCGATTGAAGGAGCTCAATGTTCAGGTTCCCGAGTATGCCGAGTCGATGAATGAAAAAATTCACCGGTGGATCATCATGCGAAGCGACGCAGAATCTGCGGCGAAGATGCTTGAGGAAGCAGAATCGGCGGCAGACACGCTGTACGAAACACTGCTTGCCTCAGCCCCCAACGATGAAGATCGAGCAGCGCTGCATGAAGTGAAGCTCGAAGAGAACACACACAGCAAGATGCTGGAAGAATTTGCCGGTTCGCATCAACCCTCCTTTGTGCAGTCGCGTCTCGAACATATTCTGGGGAGAGAACGCTGGCATGTTCGCGCGGGCGGATGGTTCGGTCAAGCCATCTACGGTGCGAACGACGGGCTTGGGGCTGCATTCGGCGTAGTGAGCGGCGTGGCCGGAGCAACACAGGCAAACAGCGAATTTGTTCTTCTGAGCGGGATTGCAGCGGCGATTGCCTCTGCCTTGTCGATGGGAAGCGGTGCATACCTTGCCACGAAATCGGAACGGGAAGTCTATGAAGCGGAGATAGAAAAGGAACGCCGCGAAATTGAAGAGAGCCCCGAAGAAGAGATCGAAGAGATGGAATTGTTCTATCAATTGAAAGGATTCTCGCCCGAACAGGCAAAGTTGCTCGCTGCAAAACTTGCCGAGCAGCCCGATCATCTGTTGAAAGCCCTTGCCCACGAAGAGCTCGGCTTGTCCGAGCAATCGTTCCCGAACCAGTGGCGGTCAGCAATGAGCGCTACCATCAGCACGGCGATTGGGGCAATTATTCCAGTGCTGCCGTTTCTCTTTAGCACGGGACAGACAGCATTACTGCTGTCATTTATCGTCAGCACCCTGGCGCATTTTCTGGTCGGTGCCTCTAAAGTGTTTGTTACCGGCCGTTCATGGATGAAGAGTGGAATCGAAATGACGCTGGTCGGCCTCGGTGCCGCACTCATCACGTATGCCGTAGGCATGCTGATTGCACCGATTATCGAATAGACTTTCAACGTCTCATGAAAAAGAAACCGCCAAGCCGCCAAGAATATTTTAGATTGTTTATTTTAAGAAGGATTCGAAATCAATACATAAAAACATTCTGGCGTTTTGGCGTTCTTGGCGGTTTGATTTCTTTACAGTGGCCTCAAATAGAGAATAAATGTACCTGCTCATCGTTGAATCCGGAGGAGTATGAAGAGCAAAACAACACTATGGAATCCGCAGGAACGGAAACTTCTTGCATCGTTACGCTCACCGGAAGGTGTCCAGCAGTATCTCGACAATCTTCCTTATAATGCGAAGGAGAGCTGTTACTCTCCCCGGTTTGTCATGAACAGCGGGGCAGCACACTGTATGGAGGGAGCCCTCTTTGCGGCGGCCGCGCTTGAATTCCTTGGGTACAAGCCGCTGATTGTCGATCTGATCGCTCAACGCGATGATGATCACATCATTGCCATCTATAAGCGAAACGGAAAATGGGGGTGTGTGGCGAAATCGAATTATACAGGTCTTCGATACCGGTCGCCGGTCTACCGGACATTGCGCGAACTCGCGCTTTCGTTCTTCGACGATTACTTCAATGTGAAACAGGAGCTTACGCTGCGAGGGTATTCCCCGCCGCTCCTGCTGTCGAAGAGGCATTTTGGGAAGTGGCAGATTCGTGAAGACGATCTCTACGATGTCTCCGATCACTTTGAGAAGATGAAACAAATTCCTCTGATCACAAAGGCTGAAGTCCGTTCCTTGCGGCGTGTTGATGACAAGTTGTATCGGGCGGGATTGCTCGGCTCGAACCCGAAAGGATTGTATAAGATAAAAGTGTAACCTGACAGCACGAAGTGAGTATCAAAAATTAACACAACTGCATAACGTGCTTTTCAGATGGTTACGTAAAAACTGATTGGGATGATTATGAAGCTGTTTTTCGGACTCACCCCCCTTTCTCCCCCTTCTCTAAAAATAGAGAAGGGGGTTGGGGGATGAGTCAGAAGACAACGGTGATTCATCAATTGTTTGCATTGTCATTTTGCCCTTTTCAATATTATTTTTGATTTCAAAACCACAAAGGATAACCATGAACAAGCAGAAACATTCTGGATTCACAAAACAGCCAGGGCGTCTCCTGTGCATTTTTGCCCTCATACCCTTGCTAACGCACTTGCTCTACGCCGATGCGCCGCAAGGTTACTATCGGTTCCCGGCGCTCTCGGGAAACAAAATCGTCTTTACCGCAGAGGGCGATCTCTGGAAAGTAGATCTCGCCGGCGGCATTGCACAACGCCTCACTTCACACCTTGGCTCAGAGACATACGCCGCTGTCTCACCCGATGGTAAACTGATTGCCTTCTCGGCTCAGTACGAAGGCCCGACAGAAGTGTACACTATGCCGATTGAAGGCGGCCTTCCCACGCGCCGGACATTCGACGGCGATGCCGCCATTGTTATTGGCTGGACACCCGATGGAAAAATTCTTTATCAGAGCGGACATTTCTCGACACTTCCGAACAAACAACTCCTCACAATCGATCTGAAAACAGGAACAGTAAATTTGCTGCCGTTGAGCCAGGCAAGCGACGGGTATTTCGATGGCACGGGAATTACACTCTATTTCACAAGGCTGCCGTTTCAGGGAAGCCACACGAAGCGGTATAAAGGAGGCACAGCACAAAATATCTGGAAGTATGTACTCGGTTCATCGGAGGCCGTACCGCTCACACCCGATTATCCGGGCACGAGTAAAACTCCACAGTGGTGGAAGAATCGTCTTTACTTTGCAAGCGACCGCGATGGAACCATGAACCTCTGGTCGATGAACGAAAACGGTAAAGATCTCAAACAAGTGACTGTTCATAAAGGATGGGATGTGAAGTCTCCCGCACTTCGTGATGGTAAAATTGTCTATCAGCTTGGTGCCGATCTTCATGTCTATGACATCGAAACGAACACCGACCACCTCGTACCGATCACGCTCTCCTCAGATTTCGATCAGGAGCGCGAAAAATGGGTCAAGAAACCCCTCGACTATCTCACATCAAGCAGCATCTCTCCAACGGGAGATAAAATCGGACTTGTGTCGCGCGGACAGGTGTATGTTGCACCCGCCCAACAGGGAAGGTTGACGGAAGCTTCCAGGAAAAAGACAGTTCGATATTACAGCGCTCAATTTATGCCAGATGGCAAATCGCTTGTTGTTCTCTCGGATGAAACGGGTGACCTTGAGTTCTGGAAAATACCCGCCAATGGTATCGGCGATCCGGAGCAGCTGACACGGGAGGGCAAAGTGTATAAGTTCGACGGGACACTCTCTCCGGATGGGAAATGGCTGGTGTTTGGCGACAAAGATCAGAAGTTGTGGCTCTTCAATATGACCGAGAAGAGCATGAAGCAGATAGCATCGTCCGAGGTGGATGGATTCGGAGGGTTCAACTGGTCTCCTGACAGCAAGTGGTTTACCTATGTAGAGTCTGCCAAAAATCTTACTTCACAGATCAAACTGTACAATGTTGCCGAGGGGAAGAGCGTTGTTCTTACACGGGACCGTGTCGACAGCTACAGTCCGGTCTGGAGCGAGGACGGCAAATGGATCTATTTCTTCTCTGATCGATTCTTTCAATCGCTCGTTGGCAGTCCGTGGGGAGCACGGCAGCCGGAGCCGTTTTTTGATAAAACAACAAAACTCTACACCGTGTCATTGAGGAAAGAGGGCCGCTCTCCATTCCTTCCGTCTGATGAACTTTCTGCGGCACAACCGGAGGAGAAGGAAAAAGAGAAGGGGGCAGAGAAAAAGAAGGAAGGAGAGGAGCAGAAAAAAGACAAGGGTATAGAGGTTCTGATCGATGTTGATGGAATTCAGGACCGGGTAATGGAAGTGCCGGTGCCAGCCGGCCGGTATCGTGAGTTGACGATGAACGACAAGTACCTCTTCTGGGTAGAATCTGATCTCTCGGCCAACGCGAAGATCAAGCTTGTCGCTCTCGAAATCAAAAATAAAGATATTGCCGCGAAAACCCTTCTCGAAGAAGTGAACGGCTATGAGCTTTCACGCAACGGGAAGAAGATTCTCGTTCATAAAGGAAGCGACTTCTATGTCATTGATGCGGCATCCTCGCCTCCCTCGGAGCTGCCCAAGAGCAAAGTAAATCTGGATAGTTGGAGTTTTACGGTCAACCCAAAACAGGAGTGGCGCAGCATGCTCATTGAAGCATGGCGGATGGAACGGGATTATTTCTATGATCCCAACCTCCATGGCATTGACTATCAGGGATTGCTGAATCGGCATCTCGAGGTTGTTCACCGCGTGACAGATCGGGATGAATTGAATGATTTGATTTCGAGCCTCGTCGGCGAACTGGCCGCACTCCACATTTTTGTTTCTGGCGGCGATCGGCGGACAAGCCCGGACCAAATTACTCCGGCATCACTCGGAGTGCTTCTGGTAAAGGATGAGTCGAACGGCGGGTACAGAATTCAACATATCTATCAATCCGATCCGGATTATCCCGATGTTGCTTCACCTCTGAGTAAACCGGGCCTCACAATTCGCGAGGGAGATATCATCAAGTCGATTAATGGTGCACCAATACTTTCCGTGGAATCTCCTTCATTGCTTCTCAGAAATCAAACAGGCCAGCAGGTGTTGCTCAAACTCAAATCGGCAAGCACTGGAAAAGAGTACGATGCCGTTGTAAAGCCGTTCTCTCAGGGAGAAGAATCAAACCTCCGCTACTCCGAATGGGAATATACACGCCGGTTGCGGGTAGAGGATGCGGGCAAGGGAGACCTCGGGTATGTTCACCTTCGAGCAATGGGCGGGGGCAACTACACCGAGTGGGTCAAGAATTTTTATCCGGTCTTCAATCGCAAGGGGCTCATTATCGATGTGCGCCATAACCGGGGCGGGAATATCGATTCGTGGATTCTGGAAAAATTGATGAGGAAAGCATGGTTTTTCTGGAAGAACAGAATGGCCATGCCAACGTGGAATATGCAGTATGCGTTCCGGGGACACCTGGTGGTTCTCTGCAACGAGTTCACGGCTTCGGATGGTGAAGCGTTTACCGAAGGATTTCGCCGTCTCGGGTTGGGCAAGGTTATCGGCACCCGCACCTGGGGAGGCGAGATCTGGCTTTCTGCACGGCCATGGCTGCAGGATAGAGGAATGGCAACAGCGGCTGAGACCGGAGTGTACGGCCCTGGAGGCGAGTGGCTCATCGAAGGCCATGGTGTCGATCCTGATATGGCGGTCGATAATTTGCCGAAAGAAACATTCGAGGGCAAAGATACACAGCTTGAAGCTGCCATAAAGTACCTGCAGGAGCAAATCAAACTGCACCCGGTGGAAGTACCGCCGGCGCCGAAATTTCCAAACAAAGCATTTGATTACAATAAGAAATAAGATTGGAGAAGGAGAAATTTGTCATGGAGTCAACAATCATTCTTAAGCTTTCAACGGTAATGCTGGGCATTCTGTTTTCTATCACAATGGTGCATGCACAGAAGCTCAAAGTTCTTATCTCTGTGGACATGGAAGGGATTACCGGCGTGGTGAACAGCGAACAGGTTACTCCGGGCCCCGATTACAACCTTGCACGCAAGTGGATGGCAGGAGATGTGAACGCGGCCGTCCAGGGTGCGCTCGATGCAGGTGCAACAGAAATTCTTGTAAACGATTCGCATGGCAGCATGCGCAACATTATCATGAATGATCTTCACCCTGCCGCAATGCTGATTTCCGGTACGCCAAAGCCGCTCGGTATGATGCAGGGGATTGACGAAAGTATCGATGCCGTACTCTTTGTAGGGTACCACGCTCGTGCCGGTACCATCGACGGCGTTCTCGATCATACAATCTCGAGTACCACGGTCTCATCTATCATCATCAATGGCAAAGAGCTGCCGGAACTGGGCATCAATGCTCTGGTGGCAGGCTATTTCGGTGTGCCGGTCGTATTTCTTTCCGGTGATAAAACAACCTGCGAACAGGCAACAGTGCTCCTTGGGAATAAGATAACAACTGTTGCTGTGAAGGAAGCGATAGGCCGGTATGCAGCCAAGAACCTTTCACTTGAAAAAGCACAACAACTGATACGCGAACAGGTAAAACAAGCGCTCGGGAAACGCAAAGAAGTTAAACCGTTTAACTTCGCGGCGCCATATATGTATGAGTTAAAATATTTCCGAAGCTCTCAAGCCGACAATGCAATGGCAATACCGGGAGTGAAACGTCTGAATGCCCTCACGGTGCAGATTGAATCGCAGGATTATCTTGCCGGCTATAAATTTTTTCGTGCGCTGATTACGCTGGGGCGCGATAATTAATTAGGGCTATTACTGAAATATAATGATGTATTTTGGATCCCATACTCTCTCCCCCCAAGACGAGGACATCATTATATTTTTCGACCTCAGATTTTTTATAGAGGACAGACCAAACTGTAGGACAAGTCGCTGACTCGTCCATAGTGAGATTGCGACAATATATCATAGTACGGGCGTTCAAAGTTTGTACAGACCTTCCCAAAAATGTATAGAGCGAACCCAGTCTGTTGGGGCGGCAGTACAAGCGGGGGCGGAGTCACATTTTCTCAACAGCCATGCAAAACACCAGACTATCTGTCGTCTCCCTACGAGGGGGACGCACATGAATTTCTGAATGCAATGAGAGAAATTTATTCAGGACATAGGGAACGTATGAAAATTCTTGCGCTTGAAAAAGAAGTACCCGGAGTAACAAACGATCAATTCACACCGGAGCTCTTACGTCAGGAAGCAGTAAAAGCTTGGGAGCTTTATCAGTCCGGGATTATCCGCGAGATATACTTTCGCCAGGATTGGCATGGCGCCGTGCTGATGCTGGAATGTGCAGATAGCACAGCGGCAAGATCAATTCTCGGAACACTGCCGCTGGTAAGAGACAAACTCATCGACTTTGAAATCATACCTCTCGGTCCCTATACTGGATTTTCACGATTATTTTCTCCTCAGCCCCATCAATAATCTAACGACAGGAGATATTTGTTCAAGCGTGACAATTCCTTATCTTCCCTCTGAAACGAAGGGAAGAATCGTGTACCATCATGGATGATCCATTAAAAGTTCTTGCTGTTTTCGGAGCAGCAATCGTAGAAATCTGGGCTGCCGTCCCGACCGGATTTTATTTGGGCCTCCATCCGATTGAGATTGCTCTTATCTCGGCGGCGGGAGGATTGTTTGGCGTGGCACTGGTTTTCCTGCTTGGAGAACCAGTGAGGAATTTAATCCTGAGGCGGTATAAGCGCCAGATGGAAGAAGGAAAATCTTCCCGCATCCGGGAAATCTGGTTCAAGTATGGTATTATCGGACTGGGATTACTGGCGCCATGGCTCACCGGCGCACCGCTTGGTGTTGCACTTGGGTTATTGCTCGGTGCGCGCCCACGACAACTGCTTATCTGGATCAGCCTTGGTACGATCCTGTGCAGCATCCTGCTGACGATTTCCGCAGCACTCACCATTGCGGGCATTGATGCTGCAAGCCGCTAAAGTTCATATGACCGTTCGTTCTACTGCCGGAAATGTAATAGAAGAAAAAATGAACGTGTGAGAAATATCCATCGGCCGCTCATACTCGCAACGCAATCGATTCCCAGAAATTATGTTATCGACAAACAGGGAAAGATTGTCTATCAGGGAATGGGATATACGTCGGAAGAATTTGCGCACATGATTGAGGTAATCAAGACACAACTCAAATAAGCCCTCCTGTGGTTGCCACCCAAAAGCCACCCTATACATTTAGATACTTCACCCGAGCGCAGATAAGGGACATTATTCTTCATCCTTTTGTATTCTTTGCGATCTCAGCAGTTAATGATTCTCTTGACTTTCATATTCTATAATTATAACATTGCATTCATCAGGGCCGCCTACCGTAACTGAAACAGTCGATTTGAGATAGGCATTCGAAGACTCGACAATACATGTTTTAGTCTAACACTAAAGCATTAAAATGTTGTGCACTCCTTTCTGATACATACGATACCGATCAATTTCATTCTATAGAACGTTGCTGCTCGTACCATGAGCGCCAGAAACTCCAGAACTGGAGGGAGAACGATGCAACGCTTCATTGCTATTTGCTTTATAGCACTACTCAATCTCAAGGAGGTGATGAGAAATGCTTAAAGTTCTAACGATCGCTGTTTTCTTAGCCGCTTCCGCCACCCGTGTAAGTACCCAAACGTTGGAAGGTATGGCAAAGGAGGTTTGGAGTGAGCCACAGATAATTCTCCCGACCGGTAAAGCCGTAAATCCTGCGATCACCAGTACAGGCGACACGTTATATTGTCTTGGCATGAATGGACTTTCTCGCAGTGTGAAGGTTAGCGGTGTATGGTTAATGCCTCAAGCTCTGCCAGCATGGGTGAACTCATCTCTTGCTAGGTACCCGGCGATAACTCCCGACGAACGGCGATTGTACTTCATTGATTATGGAGGATACGGTGGATGGGATTTGTGGATGACGGAGTGGTCAGACAGCTTGAAGGATTGGACCGAGGTAATTAACTTAGGCCCCACGATAAACACAAGCAAAGATGAATGGTGCGCTTTTGCACCAGACAATAAAACGCTCATCTTTGTTCGGGATGTGTTTACATCACAGATTCTTCTTTCACGCTGGAATGATTCGACAAAATCCTGGTCAGCGCCGATATCCCTTGACCAGGAAAGAGTATCACGAGGGTGGGGAGTAAGCGGAATTACAATGCCTGGCAACAAAAAGAAGTTATACGTGGGTCGATATACTCAAGTAAATGGCTTCTTTGAGTGGGAGTTGATGGTGTCTTACAAAGATAGTGCAACAGGACGGTTCACCATGCCGCTACGTTTGAATATTAACTCACATCCTCCAGATACAACACCGACTTATAATCCCGAGAACCGCGGCTATGACGCCTTTCCGTCGGTTACGCCGGATGGGAAATGGATGTTTTTTGAAACTGACCGCTCACCAGACTCCATCAATACGAACTATCACGATATCTATGTCAGCCGTTTGCTATTAGATGAGAATGGAGACACGGTGATGACGTCAGTGTATGATGATCTTGTTCAAAAACTTATAGGCACGCGGCTCGTAGGCAATTATCCAAACCCATTGAATCCATCGACAACGATTGTATTCGAAGTAAACAGGCAAGAACCGGTTAAGATAACGCTGTATGATATAACAGGCAGAATGATCCGAGTGTTAGTTGATTCAGTCTATGGACCGGGGAGATGCCGCGTTCCTGTTAACCTCGGTAATTTACCCTCGGGGACTTATTTCTATCAGATAGAGGTCAAGAACAGTCAAGCTCAATGTAGGAAGTTGATTCTTATTCATTAAGACTATAATTGATCATCGAAATATTAACTTGACATTTTCAAAGAATCATATACGTTAAAGCTAAGCTCTCACCAGTCTACCGGTTCTAAGCAGGGACGATTCTAAGAAATATTCCTCTTTTTTCGTTGCCGGGTACGAGTGCATGATATAGAAGTTATGTAACAAATCTTCTCGTTCTATGCATATACCGATTCTCACTACTCTCCCCCTCTCCAAACGCTATTATTGCAGCAAGAATACACCAAAATGTGTTAGAGGAAAAGCAGAAAATATGGACAAGGAGAGCCATTTATTAATGGTGCACCAATGAAACCGCTAAAGATTCTTTTTGCCACCCTCTTATTCATTACCATCACCAAGGCACAAACGAGCTTACGAAATCTCCTTGAGGGATATGGAGCACCAGGATCCAAAGATGCTTTAGGTTCAGGCATCATTGGTTTAGGAGATATCAACAATGATGGCTGGGACGATTTTGCGGTAAGTGCAAGCGGTTTACGAAAGACATATATCTACTTTGGAGGACCTGGAATCTTAGATGCTATCCCTGACGTGGCCATTAAAGGTGGAGGCACAATGGTGATGGGAGATTTGAATGGCGATGGAAAAAAAGATTTGGCGATCTGGTTAAGCGGATATAGCTTTGGGGGCATTGATACGGTGCTAGTCTATCTGGGAAAACAACCTTCTCCAATCGGTCTGGACACAATCCCCTCATTAATACTTTCTGGTGAAAATGTTGAAGATCAATTTGGAGCAACCATGGCGATTGGCGATTTAAATAAAGACGGATATGATGATTTAGTTATTAGTGCAAGATATTTTAATTACTCGAATGGAAAAGTCTATATATATATGGGAAAAAAATTACTCGGTAATCTCCCCGATTTTACTGCATTGGGTGATACTACAATTTCTGGTTATGGTTATATTATCCAAATTGCTGATGTGAGTGGTGATGGAGTTGACGATTTAGTTATTAGCTCTCCTGATCGTCGCCAAGAGTCTACTCTGCTTGATATTTTCTATGGTCGAAAAGGATTCTCTTTTACACAGAATGCTTTCAATCACCGCTTAGATTCCCGAAATATTATTAATGGTGCGTATCTATACCTAGCAAGACTTGTCGATGTGAATTGTGACGGGATAGATGACCTCTATTTCAGTCATCCTCAAGGGAAAGAAGGATACGCATTCTTAGGGAGGAAAGACTCGATGCGTTGGACACCCGACCTGATTTATCCTAATCCTGATCCAACATTTTTCACTCGTATGAGTCCGTATGCTTGTGATATTGGAGACTTCAACGGAGATGGAATTGAGGACTATATTCTCACTGCCAGCATTGGTGCTCCCTGCGCACTAGTTTACATCGGAAAATCAAACCAACCGACAAAACCTTATGGCGTAAGAGCAGTTGTTGGATTACAATATATAGCTGGTGTTGGTGATGTGAATGGTGATGGGGCAGATGATTTTGGTATGACAGCTCCTACCGATGCGCTAGATAGGGGTTACTTTGTCATCTTATCAGGAGAGAAAGGAGTATCAGAAGTCTCCAACGAGAAAAACGTATTCAATGAAAATTACTCCCTGCAACAGAACTTTCCCAACCCCTTCAATCCCATGACAACAATTGAGTATTCTCTTTCTAGGAGAAATCAAGTCTCACTAATTATTTATGATACCTTAGGAAAAGAGGTGCGAAAACTTGTCAATCAAATTCAAAATGAAGGAAATTATAGAGTACTCTGGGATGGAAGGGATGCTCAGGGTAACCACGTCTCTTCTGGTGTGTATTATTACAAACTTATTCTTGGTTCTCGAACAGAGATTTCAAAGAAGGCAATCCACTTGAGATGATGTTTGAGATAAATCTAAGGAGATGGTTCATATGAGATGAATATCGTTTAATAAAGAATAGCCCTAGACTCCGATCAATGAACGGAGTGAAAAACGATTCCTACTCGCTTGTCCGCCAGACAAATTGAGAAGAAATACATTGTTCAGATAGACTACAGAACATTTACATTCTGAGGACGAAGGTGTCTTTGCGTGATTACTTCGTGAGGTAGAGTGAAAACCATTTATAAAGGTGTACCGATGAAACCACTAGAACTTTTATTTGCCACATTCTTATTCGTTACTATCACAAACGCTCAAACGAGCTTACGAAATCTTCTTGAAGGATATGGGACACCCGGCTCGGATGATGGATTGGGCTCCGGTATCATCGGCTTGGGCGATATCAACAATGATGGCTGGGATGATTTTGCGGTAAGTGCAATTGGTATACATAAGACCTTCCTTTATTTCGGAGGACCAAAAATCTTGGATGCCGCCCCCGATATTGTACTTAAAGGTGGTGGTCGAATGTCAATTGGAGATTTGAATGGTGATGGAAGGAAAGATTTAGTTATTAGGCAAAGCGTTACAACAGGCAATATCGATACATTGCTTGTATATTTTGGGAAACAACCTTCTCTTGCTTCTCCCTTATCTCTTGATACAATCCCTGGTTTTATTTTTTATAGTGAAACTGGAGTAGATATGTATGGTTACTCTTTTGCCATTGGTGATTTAAATGCTGATGGATTTGATGACCTTGTGGTGAGTGCTAGTTGGTATAGCTCTTATAGAGGGAAAATATATGTCTATCTTGGAGGAAAGACACTAACTGATGTTACGCAAAAATAGGTTTTGCGGTCCAATCGATCGGTTGAAGAGATCTCAAATGCTTGAATGCGGTTTTCAGTGCATGTAAATGCAGATTGAGTTTTAACCCTTCATATGAGACCGCGGTTATTCTGTGCATC
>JAZDJN010000070.1:0-59048 GCA_043803945.1 bacterium
ATCTGACAATTTCTTGCTGAATAGCAATACGAATAATGTCTGCATCTTTGATTTCGAGCCGTTTCATTTCATCTTTCCGCTTTTTTCTTTAATATAACGGAAAGATATTTTATGCGCAATTATTTATGTCGCTATGTATAAATACTCTACATTTACTCTGGCAAGGTGATTTATCAAACCAGTCAACTTATGAAAAACCTACACTGAAGTAATCCATATTCCGCTGGAGGTCCATCGTAGCAAGAATACTTTCTTTTGATAGATCGTATGGTTGGATTATCATTGTATTCCTCCTGGTTGTGATCGTTGTCGGTGTTTCAGGGTATCAATACTATCGTTTTCAACAGAAGCGGTTTAAAGACGAAAAGCACAGCGAACTTTTCGCAATTGCCGACTTAAAAGTTAACCAAATTCAATCCTGGCGAGAAGAACGAATGTCAGATATTCGCTTCGTTTATAATCACCCCGACATTCCTGCGCAAATAAAGGGATTTCAAGAACCGGCGAATAGAGAAGCAGCCCGGCAAAAGATATTGAAGTGGGTGGTACCCATGTTTAAGAATCAACGTTATCAGAGCATGGAAATCTATAACGCGAAGGGGCACCAGATTTTTGCTTATCCCGACAATGGACAACCGCAGACCACGATGCTTCTTGATGAATTTCAGCAAGCGGTATCTTCTCGTTCTGTGGTATTTTCTGATCTGCAACGGGATAGCAGCGGTGTGATTCGGATGTATCTGGTTGCGCCATTCGTTGATGTCAGAAGGAATGAAAGCATCAGCCTCGGTTTTGTTGTATTCTGCATTGATCCCTTCAAAGTGCTCTATCCACTGATTCAGTCATGGCCAATACCGAGCAGCAGCTCTGAAGCGTTGGTCGTTGAACACGAAGGGACCAATGTGTTGTACATGAATGAATTACGTCATAGATCGGGCACCGCCTTGTCAATGCGCATTCCTATAGAAAATGAACAACTTCCAGCAGCAATGGCAGTCCAGGGTAGAGAAGGAGTTGTTGAAGGGAACGATTATAGAAACGTCGAGGTCCTTGCTGCGATCCGAAAGATTCATAATTCACCCTGGTTCCTCATTGTGAAGATTGATTCGGAAGAGGTATTCGCTCCTGTTCGCTCCCAAGCGCTGACGATCGTGATCATTGGGTTTCTCTTCATAATATCGGTTGGATTGTCCTTTGGCATCTGGTGGAGGAACCAGCGAGCGAAGTTTTTTAAACAGCAGTATGAGAATGAACGTGAGCGTCAGGCACTGATGAAGCACTTTGATTACCTTATCAAATATGCCAATGACATCATTCTACTATTGGATTCAAACGGAGTTATTCTGGAAGCGAACGAGCAGGCATGCAGAAGCTATGGCTATACACGGGAAGAACTACTTCAGCGAACGGTGTATGAACTCCGATCACCGGAATCCCGATCTCAGGTTTCAGCACAATTGCAGAAAGTCGCATCTCAGGATGGAATGGTGTTTGAATCAACGCACATGCGTCGGGATAGGATGGAGTTCTCCGTTGAGGTAAGTTCGAGGGTCATGGTGATCGACGGGCATAACTATTATCAGAGTATTATTCGAGACATTACCGAACGTAAGTTCGTTGAGGAGGAGAGAAAACGGGCGGACGATGCAATTCGGAAGAGTGAGGCAAACCTGGCACGGGCTCAGGAACTTGCCAAAATTGGGAGTTGGGAAGCGGATTTACAAACCGGGAAGTTAGACTGGTCTGATGAAATGTACCGTATCTATGATGTAACACCCGGGATATTTGAACCGACCGTTGAGTCGCTGCTTGAACGCATTCATCCTGATGATCGAGGAACTCTACAAGATTGGATTACTGCAACCGTCAGAGGTGAATTTCGTGATCCAATAGATCTTCGCGTCATCACCAGGGATGGTTCGATGGCACGATTAAAGGATCTGGCGTACCAGTCTTGGATGGTCAGGGAAATGTTACCGGTGTTATGGGAACCACGCAGGATATTACAGTTCAGATGGGCGCCCAACAGAAGATACTGAGGCTCAACCGTACCTTTGCCGTGTTAAGCAACATTAATCAATTAATCGTCCGTGAGCGCAACAGGCAGGAATTATTTCAAGGAGCATGTAGAATCGCAATCGAGGATGGCCAGTTTCGCATGGCGTGGATTGGGATGTTGAATGAACTCAGTGGACAGATTACGCCCGTTGCCTACGCGGGGGTGACAGATGGCTATTTGGAACATCTCAAGATTTCGATCGCTGATACTTCTGAAGGACGGGGACCAACCGGAATCGCTCTCCGTGAAGATTGCAGCATCATCTGTAATGATATCGAACATGATGATCGTTTCTTGCCATGGCGGGAGCGGGCACTTGCTCTGGGATTTCGATCATCAGCGGCTTTCCCTCTCCATGCGGGGGATAAACTTATCGGTGTCATAAACTTTTATTCTGGAGAGAAACATTTTTTCGATTCTGATGAGGTGCGATTAATAGAAGAGCTTGCAATGGATATTTCCTTTTCACTTGAATCACTTCGGATCGAAGAAGAGCGGAAGAAGGTTCATACTGCGTTACGGGAAAGCGAAGAACGATTGAGAAAAGCCCAGTCCATGGCACACGTTGGGAATTGGGAGATTGATTTGCACACTCAACGAATCTGGGGATCTGAAGAAGCCTTTAACATTTATGGTATTGAAAGAGTCGGGGTTGAACTGCCACTCATGGTGGTCCAAAGTTGTGTCCGGCCCGAATACCGTCCAGCGTTAGATAAGGCACTGCAACAATTATTGACAGGAACAAGGGTCTATGATGAAAAATTTCAGATAATCCGTGTACACGATGGAGAAGTCCGGCATATCCATTCGAAAGCGGAGCTGATACGAGATGCGAACAGAAATCCGGTAAAAGTAGTAGGGGTGCTTCAGGATATTACAGAGTTGGAGCGGGCGGAAGAAGAACGGAGGAAGTATGAGGAACAGTTATTGCAGGCCCAAAAGCTTGAGTCGATTGGTACCCTGGCAGCAGGCATTGCCCATGATTTCAATAACATTCTCAATATCATTTTAGGCTACACCTCGTTGTTGGCGGAACGGATCGATGATACGGAGAAAACTGCCCGTCGGATCAAAACAATATTGAGTGCAACAGAACGGGGATCGCAGCTTGTTCAACAGCTCCTGACCTTTGCACGGAAAGCAACCATCGATCGGCATCCGATCTCTCTGAACAACATTATCCTTGAAACAGCAAAGCTGATTGATGAGACTTTTCCAAAAACGATTGAGGTAGGGCTACAGTTAAAGCCCGGCCTTCCCGAAATATTTGGTGATCATAATCAATTGCACCAGGTGCTCGTTAATCTTTGTGTCAACTCTCGGGATGCGATGCCGAATGGGGGCTTACTCACGGTATCGACAGAAGACTTCTCAACGGATGCTCTCAAGATGAGAATCCCCAAACCGACGTCACAACGATACGCTGTCATCACGGTGAAAGATTCCGGTGCGGGAATCGATGAAAGTACCTTACGAAAAATCTATGATCCGTTCTTTACAACAAAGCAGCAAGGGAAAGGGACGGGACTGGGATTGGCAGTTGTGTTAGGCATTGTCCAAAGTCACCTGGGATTCATTGAGGTCGAAAGTAAGCTTGGATCTGGTACGGAGTTTCGGATTTATTTACCATGCTCGGAACAAAAGGAGTCATCATCTCCCAATGTAGAATCTCAAATTTCCACCTCCCCTGGAGGAACAGAGACAATTCTCTTTGTCGAGGATGAGTCGTCCTCGCGAGAAATGGTTCGTGAACTGCTGCAGGGAAAAGGATATATCGTTCTTACAGCAGCAAACGGTGAAGAAGCAATCTCGCTGTTTGAGAGCAGGGAACAAGAGATCTCCCTTGTCATCTCAGATCTTGGCTTGCCAAAATGTGAAGGCACTGAGGTCTGTCGGCGAGTAAAGATGAAACGACCAAATCTTCCCTTTATTCTAATGACTGGATTTTTAGATCCTGAACGGAAAGATGAGATCTCGAAAGTCGGTGTCAATGAATTGCTTCTCAAACCCTATCAACTTGGAGAACTCCTGATGAAAATGAGGGAGTTGCTCGATCGGAGATGAGGAGCTGCTAGTTCCAATCCCGCAGCAATGGAATGAGAAAAAGGTGGCGCACAGAGTTGTTTCGACGCCAGAGCGTCGGAACAGAGTGAGTGTGATTGATTCTACAGCCGCAGCAATTCCTCAACATTAATTTCACTTAAGTCCTTCACAAGGGTCGTTGCATTTGGAAGTATCTCGTGTGTACCGATGCCCAATGACCGAATACCAGCCCGCTCCGCGGCGAGAATTCCGGCAACAGCATCTTCTACGACAATGCACTCCTTCGGACTTAATCCTAATCGCTCCGCTGCTTGGAGAAATACTTCCGGATCCGGTTTGGAATTTTCAATATCAAATCCATCCACAACGGCATCGAGAAGATGTCCAATCTCTGTCCTTTCAATGATCGGTTTTGCATTGCGGCTGTTGGAGGCGATAGCGATTTTGATGCCGTGTTGCCTGAGCGCTTCCAGCATCTTCCGGGAGCCGGGAAGAAGCGAACCAGGAGTCACCGATTCCAAAGATTCTACAAAATAACGGTTTTTCCGGTCGGCAATCTCCTGCCGTTGTTCTTTGGTATAATGATTCTTACCCGCTGCATCAAGGAGAATATCGACGCATTGCATCCGCCCCACGCCGCGAAACTTATGGTTAAATTCATGATCGAAAAACGTGAATCCTTCATCGACACAAAGCTGTACCCACGACCGGTAGTGGTAATGATCTGTTGAAACCAGGACGCCGTCTAGATCGAAAATGACTCCTTTAATCATTGCTCCTCGTATTCTCGTGCAATTGAAAGCGGATGAAAATAGGAATTCTTTCAGAGAGATTCCATTTGATTTGCAGGATCATTATTGACCAGCTTCCGCAATAAGAGTCGGGAAGTGGTTCCCGATACCCCTAGTGAAAAGATCTCGTTCAGTATCGAAGCGAAAGGCAGCTTAATCCACCGTCCAATTTCTGAAACTCCGATACATCAAGCTCGAGAACAGAAAGACCATGAGCAACGATTTGTGATTTCAATTCTGGGCAATGAGTCGGAAGAAGCACCGTACCATTGATCCAAACGCAATTTGCCCCAAAGGACTCTTGTTCGGGGGCTTCAATGCAATGGAAGGTTGTGAATGCGGAATTGTTTCGAAATTCGTCTGCAACGACAAGAAGATTGTTTTCGAGATAGGCAACACCGGACTTCAAATGAAGTGCATGTTGGAGAGGGATTGTGGATCCTGTATATCCATAGCGGCCAAGTATTTCAATAATCTGTGCAGATCCTGAATTATTCGTTCGGGTAGATAGGCCGATGTAATAATGAGTTCCGACGGCCATAATGTCTCCTGCATCGGCAGTGCCTGGTGCACTAACCCGTTCGATTCGACTGTACATCTGTCGCAGTGTTTGCTCAATGGCAACCACCTCTCCGTTCCGGGAGGGAGCTCTGGGATTCATAAGAATTGCACATTCTGGAGTGAGGAGTGCGGTATCTTCAACAAAGGTAGAGTCTGGAAATTCTTCATCGGCAGGGAGGACTGTAACGGTGAGGCCGCATCGCTTCAACGCATCGATATATGAGTCGTGCTGACCCAATGCCTTCTGGAAATCAGGCTGTTCGGCATGCAGAGTTGCAAGGCCATGGACGACGTTCGCGCATGGCCGACGGACAAGTGCTTTAGTGAATTTCATTATCGTAAGAGTTCTGATTCTCCATGCTATATCTTGATAGCATGATGATAATGAATTTCTATCATTTCTTCGAGCGCAATTGTTCAATCACATCGGCACTCATCCAATAAATGGCCGGATTTCCATTCTGCGGTTGATTATGAAGATTCAGCAGAAACTGGCGTGTAATCACCGGAGGCCATTGGTCATTGGGCAGCAACCGGCTCGACATAAAGAAGAAATATTTTCCATCAGGCGAAACGTAAGGGGAGTATTCAAGGCCGCTGGGTGTATTAATTGCATCACCCATATTGATAGGCTCCTGCCAGGTGTCATCGGGATTTCTGAACACCAGATAGTAATCGGTCGATCCCCGCGAGTCCGGCCGGCCTGTCGCAGGGACGATGATGAATCGTTCATCGGGATCGATGAAGGCGTTGAATTGCGACTGCCCGCAATTCACCTGCGGAGGAAGCTTCTCCGGAGTTGCGTACTGGCCGTTGATATATTTTGAGCGATAGAGAAAACTGGCGCGGCTTCCCTTCTCAGAGCGTGTAAAGTACATGGTTCCCGACCGGGTTACACTCGGAAAATATTCGCTCTGTTCGGTATTCAGCGGACTGCCAAGGTTATATGGCTTGCCCCAGCCATCTCCTGTTCGGTCCATAACCCAGATATCCTGATCACCTTCAACACCATCCTGATCGGGGCGCGTCGAAAGAAAGAAAAAGCGCTTTCCGTCGGGAGAGATGAAGGGCTCGAGCTGCAAGTACTTTGGGTCGTCCATGTATTTCATCACCTCCGGCTCTGTCCAACATCCATCGATGTATTTTGTGACAAGAATTGTCGAGACAGCATAGTTGCCGATCGCAGCGCCAAAATAGATTTCCTTTCCATCGGGTGTCATCGCAACATCACGGGTAAGCATACCGGTCGAGACAATGCCAGGAGCAAAAATTTCAGGAGTCATGCCAGGCAGCTTTTGACCGAGGTACAGCCCCTTGAAGAGAGGAAATGCGGTATTCTGTTGGGCAAGCGAGCAGATTGATAGAAGAAGGGAAAAAGCAAATAGAGTGAACAGCCGTGCTGATGATGTCATGAATATGCCTCAATGTTGGTCATTATATTCTGAACAATAACTATGGATAGTATAATCAGACTCCCTTGGTGACTGGAACCGGCAGTTGGTTCATCAGGCCGGGATGAGAAGCTTGGATTTTGCTCTCATCGAGAGTAAATGAAGTCTTTCCAAACATTCATATTTAGAGCCTCCAGAGATAAGACATCTTAAAGAAGAAACCCCGCTGCATCTCTAACAATGTATCGCCTGGATTATACCGGTTGGACGATTCCTCCCATTGAAGCCTTTGATACAGGGAACCATACCCTGCATGAACAACGGTCCCTGGAATGTAGGTGAAGGATGCAAGGAAATCGGTGATGAGCTGTTTTCTGAAATTATTGTATTCAGCAATGCCGCGAAGGAAAAGATATCGGTTGAATTGATAAGTGATTTTTCCACGTGTGATCGTGTAATCATAGAGACGCTGGTTGTCAGAGGATCGTATAAAATCGGAAAACACAAGGCTAAGGTCAGCTTGCAGCTCGTCGGTCGGTTGATAGTTTAAGGCGGCGGTTACGCGATTGCTTTTTCCCTGTGAGGGACTGGCCGAATAATAGATGGCATTGATATATCGGTATAAAACACTGAACCGGAATTGTTTGTGAAATTGCCCTCCCCAGAGGAGATGGTACCCGCCGGTTTCAAACCGTTGTCCGGAAAATATTTCTGTGGCATAGGAATACTTTGCCTTGAGGGAGAGGCTGCCCCAGACGAGGAACTGTGCTGAAAGATGATTGAATGTTTCCCACTGATTGTAGATCAGATCTTTCGTCTGTGCCGAGAATGCTTCGGCATCGATACGCTGAATAATGGAAGATTGAGGATAAAGCTTTGGCCTGATGAGCGCAGTACCCATAAGTATTCCGGTCCGTGTGATATAGCCCATATCTGCCTGAAAGTGTTCGTCAATCTTTTTCATGCTGAACAAGAGATCCAGGTCTCTTGTATTATCAAGAAACGCAGCGCCAAGAGCATAACCGGAGAACCTGTCCGGTGAAGATGACGAAAGGGTTGAGGAACCAAGCAGGTGCCAGCCCAGTGTCCTGGACGAGCCGATGCGAAGAATTCCATCAGTTCCCCCCACACGATTGTAGGTGCCATCGAGTTCACGGCTTGTCAGGATACCGCCGATGTAACTCTCGTCGGCGAGCGCTCGCTTATAGCGGATGGCCGGTACGTGGGAATATGCTGTTCCGGAAGAAAGCGGAGCATTCAATTCATCCCGGGCGTAAAGGATTGAGAGGTGATCATTAGAGGTAACTTTGCCGGTAAGTTTGATTCCAGCCACCGGGTTGATGATTGTTCTCGTATGGACCAGTGAGATGATCGGATCGAGTTCCGAGGATTGTGTTGAACCGATTTGAAAACTTTCCCTTCCTTCAAGAAAGAAGGGGCGTTTCTCAGGAAAATATAATTGGTATCGAAGATTGAGGTCGACCTGACCGGCATCCGCTTCAATCTGGCTGAAGTCGGGGTTATAGGTGCCATCCAAAATCAAATCCGAGGTAAGGCCATACTTTGCTGTCAGGCTAACGTCAGCCCGATTCTCATCACTGGCGAGCTTGTTCTTCTCGCGGGTATAGTGTTGTGAATAAGTCAATGCCGGTAGAACCTCGAACAACATATACGGCTTCAGATTATAATAGAGCAATGGTTTCATCTGAGTGAGGAACGCCATACCCAGCTCAGCTTTCAGCTCGGGATAGCTGCTGTGTTCACTGAGCCGACTGATGTAGCGCTCGAAGAAGATCGACATCTGCGTTGGGTTGTTGTCGGAGTATCGAAGACTCTTCAACGGTATTTGAATCTCAATGCTATATCCGTCGTCGGTGAGTTTCCCAGCGCTATACCAGATGATATCGGCAGAAAAATCTTCAACGTTTGCAGCGTAGCGGCTGTCGCCCTGAACCCCAAATGGATTCACATAGAGTGCATACAGTGACTGCCGGTCGTTAAATGAATCAAGATTGATACAAACCCAATCGTCATTCATCATCTTATCTCTGCTTGTCACCGAAGTTTTAATTTTGTTGGCTTCGGTGTCACTACAGTGAAAGGCGAAATATAGATTCTCAGCATCATAAGCCATATACCCGATCGTTCGCTGGGATGCATCCTTGCCAAAATCAGGTGCAAAGGTTTTAAAGTTTGTGACAGTCGGGGCATTCTTCCACATAGCATCATTGAGCACGCCGTCGATAACAGGAGGAGTTGTGACACGAATCGGTTTGAGTGGATCTGAAGCAAAGAGGGAATAGCATGGAAGGAAAACAACGATGAGTATAAAGATACCAGCTCGAGTGAATGGATTCATAATCTCTCCAGAATGGAAGATGATATCAGAGCTTCACTGTATTGAACATCGCTGCTCACAGTGTCACGAAGAGACGAATACACAGCGTCATTGTTATAACTTAGCACTTACGATGATGGAGATCAATGCTGGAATCAGAATAGGATCATGATCACCGCAATGGGAGGCGAGAGCCGGTGCAGCAGCATCAGAAAGAATCTTCGTCATTCGAGCAATCCAGTATCATTTGAGAAAGCGCTTCACCGTTGCCAGGTACCGATCGCTGATGATCAGAGGTTCCGAAAAGTGTTCAAGGTACAACCGGTGGATATTTCTGGAAGTATTTTCAACTCGTGCAATACGATTCAGATTTACTATCGTCGTACGGTGGATGCGTATAAAGAGATAGCTTGGCAATTCAGACTCCCAGGCACCCATCGATTTCGAAACCAGGCCCTTCTGTCCATCGGTAGTGACAAGCATTGTATAGTGGCCTGCAGAAGTGATGATAATGATTGCCTGGATACGAATCAGTTGGTACCGGTTGTTTAGCTTTAAGAAAACGGAATCTTCAGGCCGATACTGTTGTCCTTTCTTCAGTTGTTCTTTCGCTTGCACATATTGAGCGGGAGGCTTTACTTGATGTACATAGAACTGGGGCACTGTTGCGAGTGTCTGCCGCAACGTATGTTTAGCCATTGTTTGCCGTGGTTGTTTTGCGTCCATGATGCATGAATCTGGGCTTTGATCCTCCCACCGATATTTACACCAAGGATACAAAACAACCCTAGTTTTTGCATGACAATTCCTACCAAGTGACTGAAAAGCATGGTAAAAGCTACTATTTTCGAGATGAAAACATTGGGTAATCGAGGGCGGAGAAAGGGAGAGCCTCACATCAAAACGTGGTTCAATCGTCATGAATTCAGAGCACATTGCGAAAAATATTTAGCTCCTAAACGAAACGCTGTTACCGTTTTGCTTTTCCACTTTTTTAAAGTAAGTTGCTCTTCCATGAAGCAAGGTTGAAGCATGTCCATGAGCTGCTATCAACCTTCCTTTGTGGTATTTTGATTTCCAAAATCTGATGAACGGTTGACCGATCACAAGTTTAGTGTGTTGAGCTTAAGATGATCTATCTAAAACCATCGCTCCGCAGGATGTTGCTGCTTGCTCTTATCTGTTTCAGCATCTACTTCATGACGAATTATGGTGGAATTCGCTCGCCGGATAATGAGCTGGTCTTCACGAGTGCCGAACACCTGCTTCATCAAGGGACCTTTGCTGTCGATGGCGGCCTGGATGCCTGGCCCGGATTTGGTATTGCCTATGCAGCAAATGGTCATTCATACCCCATCTTCGGTCCGGTACAATCGGTTGTGTTAGTTCCGTTTGTGGCGTTTGGCGAGGTGCTCGCATCGACCGGATGGTATCAAACGATGGGTGAAAAACAACCGCGGAGCCATCTGATCGAAAATGGATTGCTGGAAGGATTGTACAGACTCGAAGCCTCAAAACCCCTGCCACATGCGGTACGAACCGGAGCATCGCTCTATAACCTGATTGTCACCGTACTCTTGGTGCTCGTCTTCTATCTCATTGTGCTCCGGTTTACTTTGTCAGAACCGGCATCATTCTTTGGTTCGCTAGTGCTTGGGCTTGGTACGTTGTACTGGAATTATGCACTGACCTTTTTCAGCGAGCCCCTGGCCTCACTCTTTATGCTGCTTTCGTTTCTTGCACTTGTGTGCGATATCCAGCAAGCGAGTGATGACTACACACCGAAACGATTTTTCCTTTCGGGACTGTTTGCAGGTCTTGCCGGTGCAACACACATCACCGGAGTGCTCTTCATACCCTTCTTTTTTCTAATTGCGGCAGTGCGGGGTAAGAAGCAGAAATCAGGATTCCTGCTTCGGTATGGAAATGCGATTTTCTTCATAGCCGGGACGTTCCTCATTCTCTTTGCCATCGGATTATGGAATTATCTTCGCTTTCACAGTTTCTTTGAAACAGGAAGAGGGATGAGCAACTTCGCTCCTTCGATCCTCGGATATGGTGTTTTTACTTCACCGTTACCAGCTCTTTCTCAATTGCTCATAGGGCCCGGGAAGGGTTTGTTCCTCTATTCGCCGGCAATCATTTTAGGGGTTTTCGGATGGGTCTATTTTCACCCGAAGCATAGACAGCTTTCTTGGCTTCTTCTTGCGATGATGGGCGTTCGCTGGATGTTTATCGCGAGTCGGAGTGACTGGCATGGCGGATTCTGTGTGGGACCCCGCTTTCTCCTGATGGTTATCCCATTTTTCATTCTGGTCTTTGCCTCCTGGTACGCAGCAATGTTACAACAGAAACAAACGACACTCATTGCGGGCGTTTTTATTATTCTCATTCTGGCGACGACACAACAATGGATCTTTGCCGTGGGCGATGTGTTTAAATATTTGTATATGATCGAATGGTTCTACAGTGGCCAAGGAACGAATCTCTTTAATCATGACCAACTCTATACCGATTGGTCTTTCACACCGCTCTGGTTTGGAGGAGAGGTGCCCAGAGGTGCATTTTTACTGCGATGGATTCCGTTTTCCAACAGCACAGTACGAATGCTTGGATTTGTGAGCATTACCTGCTGCTTCACTGCCTATTATCTCATCATCCATACTCGATTGACGAAGCGCAGTTCTGACCTTTCGGCCAGCCGGTGAATACACTGCTGTTGCAGGCTCTTTCATTCTCTTCTCTTTGTGCCTTCACTATGGAATGGCCGAAGACGAACTTCATGAAAATTTTTTATTGCTTTTCTGAAACATTTATCGTAATATTACGATAAGAAGACTATGGGACTTTCAAAGAAAGAAGCGTTCAGTGAACATCACAACCGGATTGCGGAGCTCGCAAAGGCATTGGCGCATCCTGCTCGAGTAGCGATCCTTGAGGTTCTTGCCCGACGAAATGACTGTGTCTGCGGCGATATTGTGAATGAACTTCCATTATCACAAGCAACTGTTTCGCAGCACCTGGCAGAATTAAAGCGAATCGGCCTTATTACAGGTGAAGTAGAAGGGCCCCGTGTCTGCTATTGCATCGATCGTCGGGCTTGGAACGAAGCAAAACAATTACTTTCACAATTTCTTACCAACATTAAGCAATGCTGTTGATAATTTCGTTTGTCATCATGCATGGCGATAATTAATCTGAAAGGATAATCATGATGAGTACTGATCAAGAGATTAAAGAAATGGTTAAAGAGAAGTATGGTGCAATTGCCGATCAATCAAAAACGCAAAATCAAACATCCTGCTGCGGAAGCAACTGCGGCTGTTCCGATGTTGAATTTTCGGTTATGGCCGAGGATTATTCAAAGCTTCCGGGGTATGTTGCCGATGCGGACCTTTCGCTCGGATGCGGATTGCCAACAGAGTTTGCTCAAATCAAACCGGGTGATACCGTGGTTGATCTCGGTTCGGGGGCAGGCAACGATTGTTTTGTTGCTCGCTCAATCGCCGGGGACACCGGGCTGGTCATCGGGGTTGATATGACGGAGCAGATGATAGAAAAGGCACGGGTCAATGCGATCAAACTCGGCTTTTCGAATGTCGAGTTCCGTCTTGGTGACATCGAGAGCCTTCCGATTGAAGACAACATTACAGACGTTGTTGTGAGTAATTGCGTCATGAATCTTGTTCCCAACAAACAAAAAGCATTTGCAGAAACTTTTCGAATCCTAAAGCCCGGGGGCCATTTCAGCATTTCAGATATTGTGCTTCAAGGTGAACTTCCCGATCACCTTCGTACTGCAGCAGTACTCTATGCCGGTTGTGTTGCCGGCGCACAGCAGAGGGAAGAATATCTGGCCACAATCCGCAACGCAGGATTTACCGAGGTCGTTGTACAAAAAGAACGGAAGATCGATATCCCGAATGAGGTGCTCATCCAGGCTCTCACACTGGAACAATTGCGGGAGTTTAAGAAAAGCAGGGTAGGGGTTTTTAGCGTAACAGTGTATGCTGCAAAACCGATGTAATTCCCGTCGATGGCAAAGGTTGCTGGAAACTTCTCAACAACCGGAATGAATGCAACTTTATAATGGCCAACGGGGATACTAAGTTTGTATGAAAAGATACGCATGCCAATAGTGGTCTCTTTGGGGGATCTACCTTCTATAGTCACTTCTACGAGGTATTGTAGAAGATTTCGATATCGTTGAGAATCCTCAAATTCAGTACTTTCAAGAATATCAGAGAGGATTTCTCGTATTTGGGATTGATCTATCAAAGGTGAATTCTCGTGCAAAACCTACCGTCATTTACCCGTTAATTCAAGTCCTCAAAACGGTTTTTATCTTGCGTAACGGACTGACAATCCTATTTTCTCATGCTTACTCTTATATTGGGGAAAAGTGCAATAGTTACCCGGAAGGAAGAAAGAACAATCTCCCCCAAAAAAATATGGGAACATCCCCCCTGCAGTTCCAGACACTTAGAGGAACATTTATAGAGCTATCATCATTTCATTAGCTCAGGGTGGTGTGATATGCATGGTGTAATTTCTTGCGGGTCTTTCAAGCGGCATAGAATCCCAATTAATTTTTTGAACAACGATAACACTGAGACCTCCATGAAAAGATTATTATTGATCTTCGTTCTGACTCTATACTATGCCTGTCAGATTTATGCGCAGGAAAAAGCATCACATGACCAGCGGATGCAATAGTGGCGTGATGCTCGCTTCGGTATGTTTATCCATTGGGGTGTGTATTCTGTGCCGGCCGGCGTGTATAAAGGGCAAAAGATTAACCGCATCGGTGAATGGATAATAAACAGGGGTAAAATACCCGTTGCCGAGTACCAGGCATTCGCTAGGTAATTCAATCCGGGGAACTATGATCCGGAGGCCTGGGTGAAAATGGCAAAAGATGCCGGCATGAACTATCTGGTCATCACGGCAAAACATCACGACGGATTTGCCATGTTCAACAGCAAGGCGAGCAAATGGAATATTGTCGATGCTACACCCTATGGGAAAGATGTTCTGAAACCGCTTGCCGCCGCCTGCAAAAAATATGGACTTAAGTTTGGCAGCTATTATTCTCAAGCACAGGATTGGAATAATTCGGGCGGATCAGCAGCGCGAAAAGTTACATCAGAGAGTTGACTTAATCCCGATTCTGTAAAAATTGATAAATACACACAAGATAACAATGGTCATTGGGATCCTGTCCAGACCTCCGCCAGCATGGCTGAATATATCGATAAGGTTTCTGTGCCGCAGATATAAGAACTCTTGACCAATTATGGGGAAGTGTCCGTGCTCTGGTGGGACACACCGAGCGGGATGACCGACGACTATGCCGAAAAATTGCAGGCGCTGTTAAAACTTTAGTATTATTTCAAGAGATTAAAAATTATACAAGGATAAAATATTATATTCATCAGTATATGCTCTACTGTTGCCTTACAATGTAATGCCCATGTCAACAATTAATGAAAGTGAGGATGATCATCAAGTGAACAATCGAGCTAAAGCACTCTTGATTATACTTCAGCGTCTATTCCTTTTATCGCTTATTCTTATTTCGTTCCTCTTCTCGTCCCCTCAAAACCGGGATTGGGTTTCACTTTTCAATGGGAAAAATCTTGACGGATGGCAGTTGTTAAATGGTACAGCAAAGTACACTGTTGAAAACGGTGAGATCGTCGGTACATCGAAAATGAAAACTCCCAACTCATTTCTCGTGACCAAGGAGGTTTATACTAATTTCATCCTCGAATATGATATTAAAATGGACGAGGGTCTGAACTCAGGGGTTCAGATCAGGAGTAAAAGCATTGAATCGTACCAAAACGGACGTGTGCACGGACTGCAAATTGAATGCGAAGATTCCAAACGGAGCTGGGCCGGCGGAATTTATGATGAAGCTCGAAAAGGCTGGCGATATCCTTTGGAGTACAATCCCAAAGCGAAATCGGCCTACAACATGGAGAAGTGGAACAAGTTTAAGGTGGCTGCAATCGGGAATCGTATTATCGTGTGGGTGAATGGTATCCCCACGGCAAACTTGCTGGAAGAGGAAGTGGAAACAGGATTTTTCGGACTGCAGGTTCATGACATAGGGAACGACACAGCATTGGAAGGGAAACAGATCAGGTGGAGAAACATTCGTATGAAGCCGGCGACAGCAACCGATCTTAAAACCATCGGGAAGATCGATGCCCCTGAAGTGAGCTACCTCTCCAATGAACTCACCGACCGTGAAAAGTCGGATGGATGGAAACTTTTGTGGGATGGGAAAACCACCAATGGTTGGCGCGGCGCAAAGCTTACCAAGTTCCCCGATCAAGGATGGCTCATCAACGAGGGAGTCCTTCAGGTGCAGCCGTCGGATGGCAGCGAATCGATCAATGGAGGCGACCTCGTGACCGAAAAGAAATACAGGAACTTCATTCTGGAGGTCGATTTTAGTATAACAAAAGGTGCCAACAGCGGCATCAAGTATTTTGTCGATACAGAATTGAACAAAGGCCAGGGCTCGTCGATCGGATGCGAATTCCAGATCCTTGATGATGAAATTCACCCCGACGCGAAATTGGGTGTCAACGGCAATCGCACAATGGGATCGCTATATGACCTCATCCGAGCCAACGGCAAAGAGTATAATCCTTATCTCCCGCGCGAAAAATATGTGAATGGCTACAATCAGTGGAACCGCGCCAGCATCGTGGTGCGCGGCAGCCTCGTACAGCATCACCTCAACGGCCTCAAGGTGGTTGAGTATGATCGAAGCACCCAGCTTTGGCGGGTGTTGGTCGCCTGCAGCAAATACAAGGATTGGCCTCACTTTGGCGAACAAGAGGTTGGAAATATCTTGCTGCAGGATCATGGCAATGAAGTAAAATTCCAAAATATCAAGATTAAAGAGCTCCAATAGCATGAGTATCATTAGTCATTGGAAATAAGAAATCGAGTATCATAACATTTGTGTTTCCACCCATTAACAGTGAGGAACAATGAAAGCCAAAAAGAATTCACGAAGAGACTTCCTTAAAACCACCGCTCTTGGTGCAGCCGGACTTACACTGGGGGCATTGGGAATGAGTGCCAGGAGTTATGCCAGGATTCTTGGTTCAAACGATCGGCTTAATGTGGCCATCGTTGGTCTTGGCCGCCGCCTAAGTGCTTATTACAAACCGATCGCCGATAACAACAGCAACGTACAATTGCTGTACCTTTGCGATGTAATGCAGAGCCAGATGAGCAAAGCGGCGGAGAACTTTTCCAAGCATATTGATTATAAGCCGAAGCTGGAGGGGGATTTCTTTAAAGTCATTGCCGACCCTGCAATCGATGCAATTATTAATGCAACACCAGACCATTGGCATGCTCCCGGGACCTGGCTGGCAACAGCGGCAGGCAAACATGTATACGTTGAGAAACCATGCAGCCATAATCCCTATGAGGGCGAACTTTTAATAAAGGCCCAAAAAAAATTCGGCAAGGTCATCCAAATGGGAAATCAACAACGTTCAGCGGCCGAGTCGATAGAGATCATCGGAAAGATCCACGAGGGAATCATCGGCACTCCTTATCTGGCGAAAGCTTTCTATTCCAACAATAGAGGACGGGTGGTTAATCCAAGAAAAGCCCCCGCACCCCAAGGATTAAATTGGAACCTTTGGCAGGGTCCGGCTCCCAGAAAAGAATACGAGCATGACACCTGGGATTACAATTGGCACTGGTATGGATGGGATTATGGGACGGCGGAGACCGGCAATAATGCGACACATGAATACGACATTGCTCGATGGGCCCTGCAGGTTGAGTTCCCCGAGAAGGTGATTGTCGATGCAGAAAAATACCACTGGATCGATGATGGCTGGACGATGTACGACACAATGGATGCAACGTTTAAGTTCCCCGGCAACAAAACCATCAAGTGGGATGGAAAGAGCCGCAATAACATGGAGACCTATAATGCGGGGCGCGGTACCATTATCTATGGAACCGAAGGTTCCGTATGGTTGGACAGGGGAGGCTACAAACTGTATGACCGTAACGGCAAAGAGACCCGCAGGAGCCAGTCCTCAGGAAATGAAGAGGGGACACAATTAGGCGGCGGCGGCGACATGTCGACCTTGCATGTACAAAACTTCTTTCAAGCTATCCGTGGAAAAGAAAAACAACGTGCACCCATCGATGAAGGGGCTACCAGTACCCTTCTCTGTCATTTGTCGAATATCGCCTACCGCACTGGTGAAGTCCTGACGTGTAATCCCAAAAATGGGCACATTACAAACAGCGCAAAGGCAATGGGACTGTGGAAGCGCAACTATGAAAAAGGATGGGATCCCAATTTTTAATTTTCGAATTACTTTGCATGCAGTGAATCGTTCTCGCCGATGTTGGAGAGACTATGGAGAGGTTTGTTCGGCAAGAAATGCCGGATATCGTAGTTGAAGATAGCATCGGTCAGGCCCTCTGTACTCAACACAAGTGTAAAATAGAAAGGTTCTGTAACAGCGGAGAGCGGAAACTTTGTCTGAATGGCATTGATAAGCGAGTTATCACATGCTGCATGCGTTGCTGCTATGACACCCGTCTCGTGAAAACCGATTAGCAATAAAATCGTGCTTCCCTCAGGGCCTGCACCCCTGGCGATTACTGAAAAATCCTTCACAAAATCCTCTCCTCGCTGATCCCTGATAGAATACTGGCAGAGTGAATCCCCCCCTTCACCAAGGATATTGATTGCCTCTGGCATCGACGAATATTCTACCCTGAAAGTATGCAGAAATTTCTTAAAGCTGTACAGCGTCTTAAACGAACCGATGAAAATGATATTGTTTGTTTTGAAATCGTTATCGGTAAATTGTGATGCAAGCTTTATTGAATATCCATTCGATGCTCTATGGACGATCGGTAAAATTTGTGCAATTCCCAATGGCGCACTTGGGCGAATAAATGTAAAGTTGTTCTGCTTGTATCGAGCAGCAAAAGAGGGATTCTTAGCAATTGCCTGCTGGTAATCCTCTGGAGTATTGATTGTGATTGTTCTATAATACGTACTGACAGGAGCAGTTTGGTCGCGAAGGAAATAATAATCTCCAAGCACAAACAGTGTCGGTCTTCCACCGGTCCTAACGAAGTCATTCCAAATCGAATTGGGAACCTCGATAGCCTGCCGATCTGATTGAAGATAAGTACTATACTTTACGCCAAGGAGAAACGAGATCAGCGTTAGAGAGGTTATGAAGACAGACAGAACCAGTCGTCTGCCTTTTCTTCCCAGAATTCTCTTTTTCACTATTGGAACAAATTCAACTTTATAGTGGCCGACAGGTATACATAGCTTATGAGTATGAGGTTTTTCTGAGGTATAGTAATAATGTTCTAGTTTTTTGCGAAGGTTATTGATATAGACGCGGACGGTGGCGTCTTCCTTCGAATTGAATGTGGCATCCTTCCCAAAGAAACGCATGCCAATCGTGGTCTCTTTCGGTACCCTATCTTCTAAGGATTCTTCGACAAGATATTGGAGAAGTTCACGATACCGTTGAGCCTCTTTGAATTCAGGACTCTCCAAGATGTCGGTAAGAACACTCTGTATTTCTACTCGGTCCACCAATGCAGTTTCCTCAAGCAGATACTACCGTAATTTACCCGTTAATTCAATAGTCCGCAACGGTTTTTATCTTGCGTAACGGATCGAGCGATCAGTACCTTTACGGCACATTCGGTATTTATTGCAATCAATGTTTCGATCCAAAGTCAAGAATCCTTCAACGTGCTGCCCCCATTCTGGATAAAATTCGGGTATTCTCGTAAGGATCGCTTTCTCTCAAGGCCTGTTCGCAACCATATACATGGAGAAGAAAAACACTGATTGCAAGGTTTTAATACAGGAGAAGCCAGGCATGGCAGGCTCAAGTTCAGACGGTTTTTCCCAATATTCGATTACAGCACTCCACGCGCTGTTGATGTAGACTCACGTAACTATTTCAGCTCTCGCTATGGTTTGATGACGCTATTTCTGGAAGATCGCCCTTCACGAGCGACTCTATGCCTCTCTTATAGCAAACTTAATTGATGGGAGCACAACGGCGATTTGTTTCGGTAATATCTGCAAAATAAATAATCACACCAGTATCCCTTGATGGGACTGGAGAAGGAGGAACTTACACATGAAAATGGTACAGACATCCTTGATTCTAATACTCATCATTCTTTTAGCGCCTGCTATTGTCTTTGGGCAAAGTACATTACGAGGTGTTGTTACCGATACTATCAGTCAGGAAAAACTGATCGGTGTGAATGTTCATCTTCTTGGGACATCCCTGGGATGCCCCACGAATATCGAAGGTGAATACAGAATAACAGGGATCCCGGAACGGGTAGTATCAATCCGGGTATCTTGTGTTGGATACGAGGCAAAGATTATTGAATTGGATTTCAGAAATCGAAAGGAGATAGAGTTAAATGTCCAATTGACGGCAGTAGCAATTATTGCCGGTGAAGTAATCGTAACCGCTCAATTGAGAGGTCAGCTCGCAGCGATCAATCAACAGCTGACAGCCAACACCATCAAGAATATTGTATCAGAAGAGAAGATCCAGGAGCTTCCCGATGCAAACGCTGCAGAAGCCATCGGTCGGCTGCCGGGGGTTTCACTTCTTCGCAGTGGAGGTGAGGCAAGTAAAGTTGTTCTGCGTGGATTAAGCGATAAGTATTCTGTCGTGATGATTGATGGGATACGAATGGCTCCCACGGATGAGAATGAGCGGGGAGTCGATTTGAGCACAATCTCCCAGGGATCTCTTGCAGGGATTGAGATCTCCAAAGCGCTCACGGCAGATATGGATGCTGATGCAATTGCTGGAAGTGTAAACCTGGTAACCAAGAAAGCGCCAAGTTTACGCTATCTCAGATTCGAACCAAGAGGTTCCTACAATGCGATGGAGAAATCTGCCGGCCAATATAATCTGGCAGCCCGATATGGAGAGAGGTTTTTTGATGACCGTTTGGGTGTCCAGCTCTCGGCAAATCTTGAACGGACAATTCGGAGCCACGAGACAACAAATCTCGACTACGAGCTTGTCGACATCAAGAGTGGTAATGATTATGAAATAACGCAGCTTCAGGTTACCTATGTGAACGAAATCCGGAAGCGTGGCGGAGGGAACCTCCTGCTTGATTATGATTCACCCGATGGTGGCTCCATCCGCCTGAATGCGGTGATCAACCGAACTTCCAGAGATTATCTCACCTCCTACCGAACGTATGCACAGAGCAGCGGTGTATCATATGATTACCGTGATCGGGAGACAGATATCACCACGATCAACACCTTCCTCCATGGCGACAACTATCTCATGGGGTTCAAGATCGATTGGAGTCTGTCGTTTTCTCAGGCAAGGAGGAAAGATCCATTCGATTTTGAATTGAATATGACTGAATCATCGTCCCTCGATGGTTCGGGCAATGTCTTTTCGGGGATGCGCAATGTACCGGATGCCTTGGTGAAGGGACCCGTGAAAGAATGGATCCCCTATGCGATGAACAATTTCCAGGCTGCTTACATTAATCAGGCGAATGATCGCTCACAGGGAAATCTGGATGAAGAGCAAGGGGCGTCGATTGATCTCACCAGGGAGTATACACTCGGAGAGAGTATCTCAGGTGAGTTCAAGATCGGTGGGAAATATAGAATGAAGTCACGATTTGCGGTACACCATGAAGGACGATCGAACTACTACCTGTATGCATGGCCTGAGTGGACCAGACCCGAAGATGGTACTATCGTCAAGAAAAGTCTTGCAGGGACACGTTTTGAAAATCTTAAATTAACACAGGGTGGATTAGTCATCTTTTCCAATTTTCTTGATCCTTCTCCGGTACGACGGGACGTTTTTGGGGAATATGCAATGTATCCATTGATCAACCGTGATGCGTTACGGGACTGGCAGCAACTGAATGTTGACGGTGTACTCGATCAACGAGGTGCAGAAGCAGAGTACAAAAACAATTTTGAGATTGAAGGTGATGATTATGATATAACGGAACGCATTACCGCGGGGTATCTCATGAACACCATAAATTTTGGCAGGACGGTTTCATTGATCCTCGGTGCACGTTGGGAAAGTGATGATAATGACTACATGTCCAAGTATACTGCTAAGCCATTGAGTGGTTTCCCTTTCCCGTTTGGTGAATTACGGGATACGACGGTTTCACATACAGAAACCACGCTGCTCCCAAATGTTCAGGGAATTGTCAGGCTATTTGATTTCATGAATGTCCGTCTGGCGATGTATAAAGCACTTTCCCGCCCTGATTTCAATCACCGCCTGTTGAAGTTCGTTGCCCGATCGGCAAGTGGCAATGTCCTCGATATTGGAAATACTGACCTGACGAATGCTGTCGCCTGGAATTATGAAGTGCAAACGCAATTCTTCGGGAATGCGATTGGCTTATTTTCCATTTCCGCATTCTACAAAGATATTACACATATGCATCAATTTATTAATGGGATCCCTTTGAGCGGTCAACGAGTTCTTGATAGTCTTGGCATTCACTGGAAACAACCGTTTCCTACGGACAATACAATCTACAACCTTTCGTATCCCTATAACTCGAATCAACCGACACATGTTTGGGGATTTGAGGTGGAACACCAGACCGATCTCAACTTCCTCCCCGGACGGTTAAAAAATATCGTCTTGAACTACAATTTCACTATCGTTCGATCCGAAACGTGGATCTCCACATCGAAAGTCGAAACCACGTACGTGGTGCAGTTCCCGTTTCCCTTCCCCGTGCCAGTGTCCAAGAATGTTCTCATCGAGAAGAAGCAGAAGCTCCAGGATCAACCGGAGTTCTTCGGGAACGCTTCACTGGGATATGACATTGAAGGTTTTTCCTTCCGTCTCTCGGTTTTCCATCAGGGAAGTTACAACACAACCTTCTCCTCGAATCAACGAAGTGATGGAACACAAGATAGTTATACCCGGTGGGACCTTGCCCTGAAACAGCGTGTTATGGAAAACATCTCCATCATCGTCAATCTGAATAATATTTCAAACGTGCAGGAGGGCACAGCCATCGCAAACAGGCTTCACTCCGAGTGGGTCTTGCCCGATGTCCATACCCGTTATGGATTCACTGCAGATGTTGGAGTACGAATCGAGTTCTAGTCACAATTCACTAATATCCTCAACTTTTTAAGTAGGAGGTAATCATGAGATTCACAGTTCTTCTTTGTGCATGGATGCTCCTTCTTCCGGTGTTTGCTCTCTGTCAGACTCCGGATGAAGTGGTTCTTCCGGGGTATGCAACATCAATGAAGTATCTCAATGACCAGATTATGGGTGATACAACCGCTACCGGTGCAAGGGTGAATGCGAACCGTACATACGTTTTAAAGCGGAATGAGATCTACATTGTCGTTTCCTCCATCAGAAATGCTGCATGGAAATTACGCATAAGAGCTGAAGCGGGAACAGGAAAAAAACCGGTCGTCTATACATTCAAGAATCCAAGCACAAATGCATACATCGGTATGCAATTCGACGTCCGAGGTGATTTATGGCTTAAAAATATAGCATTTGTCGGATGGTCTACCCTGGCAACCGATCTCTCTGTCATGCCTCCCCGCATTATTCAGGTGAATAGCACGGGGAATACGGTGGAGGTCGATAGCTGTGTGCTCGTGGGAACGAGGGCAGCCACGATTGAAACACCTTCAGCCACAAAGAGACTCCAGGTCACCAATACAACATTTGCCCAATCCGGAAATCTCTTTGCGACCAATATCGGCAATGGCAGACCGATTGATTGCAGGAATGTGTCAATTGATAGCGTGATCGTGAGGAATTGCACGTTCCTCGATGGAACCGACAGGATCCTTCGCCATTATTCAAGTATTGGAGCTCTGAAATATGTTTTCTTCGATCATAATACAATTGCGAACTCGCTCTCAATGCATGGATGTCTCGGCCTCGGGATTGTTGGTGAAAAGGTGATTATTACGAACAACCTCTTTGTGGACAATTTCGTTCTCGGGAATGATAGTTCCGATGCGGTACGGTTGTCAGAATTTGGAGATACGAAAGAAAAAGGACCCAGCGGAGCATATCGTATGACATTTGTCGGCAGTGTGCCGGATACAGCCGGTCAGGCAGTGCTTACGCAGTGGATTGTACGGAATAATTATTATGCGGTGAGTTCGGCAGTGCAAACCTGGTACAATTCCAAGAGCAGCCTTAGCATTGGAAATCTTGTACCGTTGACGTGGCACATTAATAAAAAACTTGGTGCCGACTCCGTGAATGCATTTAAGAAAGAATCAATCACCTTCAATAAGCTCACAAGATATCTGGTGCCTTTTGCGACATGGTACTACGATCCCAATGGGGCGAATAAGCAGAAGGTCAACACGGGTTTCACCTCTGCCATTGATTTTGATCGGAATGAATGGAATTTCTACACCGACACGCTCGACCTGAGGTACCAAACCACCGCTCAAGCATATACCGGAGCGGATAATGGCCAGCCGGCCGGCTCGTTAATGTGGTGGAAAATGTTATTAACCGGAGTCGAGAAAGATGCAGATCAGAACATTCCGCAGTCATTTTCACTTGCTCAGAACTATCCCAATCCCTTTAATCCGAATACGAAAATCTCATTCTCACTACCGGCAAGTGGAAGAATCCTTCTTAAGGTTTTCAATGTTCTCGGACAAGAAGTGAGGACACTCGTCGATGCGCATTACCTCGCCGGCAAATATGAGGTTGAGTTCGATGCTGGCGCGTTGAGTAGTGGTGTGTATATTTATTCGCTCACAAGTGGAAACTCCATTGCCTCAAAAAAGATGACACTGGTAAAATAAGAGTGACCCGACGGGGGATTGGGAGAGTATCTCAATCCCCCTGTCCTTTCTGTACGTTGATTGGTACCCATCACGCATACCTGTATACGATTGAGAGGTTCTTGGATTTCAATGAACGATCATCATCGAATCATCATGCCGGCCCAGGCCAATAAGCAATCCGTTGAAGCACGAGCGCAAGTCAGAAGCCGTTTAGTATTTATTATCATTGGCATAGTATCAATGCTCTGGTTTTTCCTCCGGGTGATTCCGAAACCGAATCGGGTCACCTACCCGTGTGTACGGGCGGCTGCGCCGGTGATGTCGGGCTTTATTCTTTATCTCCTCGGTGTTACCGGTACATTGCTGGCGTTTAAAAATGCTCTGCGGAATTTCCGAAACGCGCGATATTGTACAGCTGCACTTCTCCTCTTTATCACTCTGGGGACAATATTTCTATCGTTCACCGGTGATCAGCGTCCCGTCTTCGCTAATTCGATACTCCTGCTTGGTCCCAACCAGCCAGTCGGAATACCACGAGGGATCTTTCCGGGAAGAGTCGTCTGGGTGTGGGATCCGCAGTCGACAAATGAGAGCTGCACGAATGTTTTTGGCGACGGGTGGTTTATGGATAAGAACACGAATGGCAGTGTCGTGAATACGATGGTTGCTGATGCTGTAGCGCAACTGGCCGGTAAAGGAACGATTAAAGAATCATGGGATGCTTTGTTCAAATACTTTAACCAGGCACATGGAAAGGGGAACGTCGGGTATACCGATGGAGAAAAGATCTTCATCCGGACGAACCAGGTCAGCGCCAGCAGTGGAACATATGATGACAATACTTACGAAATAAAAAACCAGAGTCGTTACGGAATGGCTGAAACATCTCCACACGTTGTGCTGGCAGTGCTCCGACAACTTGTGAATGCATGCGGTGTGAAACAGGAAAACATTTCAGTGGGTGATCCGATGAAGCACATGTATAAACATGTGTACGACCTTTGGCACAATGAATTCCCGAATATTGTCTACATCGATGCAGATGCGAGGTTGGGAAGAACAGCACCACGAGCGAGCAATCAACCGGTCATCTACTACTCCGATCGGGGGCAGATTCTCAAGTCAGGCGGTTCAACCGGTACACCGATCCTCTCGGATTACTACCCGACGGTGATCACAGAAGCAAGTTACCTGATTACGATTCCGGCATTGAAGGCGCATGCGAGGGGAGGCGTGACACTCTGCGGGAAGATCCATTTTGGCTCTAATTTGAGGGGGAGTGCGACACATCTCCATGGCGGTTTAATCGCACCAGAGAAAGTCACTAATACGAGCACGATGAGACCGGGGTACGGACTATATCGGGTGCAGGTGGACCTGATGGGGCACAAGGATCTTGGAGAAAAAACCGTTCTGTTCCTAATCGATGCACTCTGGGGCGGCTCGGAAGCAAACGATCCACCAAGGAAATTCGAGATACCTCCCTTCAACAAGGATTGGACCTCCTCGGTCTTCGCTTCTCAAGATCAGGTCGCTATCGAATCGGTCTGTTTCGATTTTCTGAAAGCAGAGTACACCTCTTCGAATCCATACGGTTCATATCCACAGGTGCCGGGTGCGGACGATCATATTCTGCAGGCAGCAGATGCTACCTACTGGCCGGCGGGGTTTCGCTATGATCCTGAAAATGATGGAAGTCCAATCCCTAGTCTCGGTGTTTGTGAACACTGGAATAATGCGATGAACAAGCAGTATTCGAAAAATCTTGGTCCCGGTGCCGGTATCGAATTGCATTGGATCAATAAAACCCTGACTTCAATCCAGTCGACTTATACAATTCCTGGACAATCCTTCAGACTTTTTCAGAACTACCCCAATCCATTCAATCCGACGACGACGATCAATTATCAGTTATCTATTTCTTCTATCGTGACGTTAGATATTTTTGATATTCAGGGAAGAAAAATCACGACGCTTGTGGATGAAATGCAAGAGAAAGGTGAATACGCCATTGAATGGAATGCTCGTACCGTCCCCAGTGGCATGTACTTCTATAGACTTACAGCGGGGAAAGAAACAGAATCAAAAAAACTGATCCTACAGAGATAACCATATACCCCACCATGCAGCGGATAGAAGGAAATCGAATGATAAGGGAAAGGGAAAAATCGATGATGACAATTTCGCTTTGTCTCGGCAAACATCGATTGCTCCAGGGTGCAATATTGCTCGCGCTTATATGTACTGCCGGCACCGGACAGGAGAAAACCGAATGGCTGAAACATGCTCAATGGGGTATCATGACTCATTATCTCGCCGATTGGAGAGCGAGGGTCGATAATGAAGCCATGAGTGTCGACACTTGGAATGAGATGATCGATCATTTCGATGTCAAAGGACTTGCCGAACAAATTGCATCAGTCGGAGCAGGGTACTATCTCATCACCATTGGACAGAACTCAGGCTATTATCTCGCACCCAATGCGACGTACGACAGATTCGTTGGTAGTACACCAAGTAAATGTTCACGCCGGGATCTGGTAGCGGACTTGTTCGAGGAGTTGAATGACAAGGGAATCAAGCTGATGGTGTATCTTCCTTCAGGAGCTCCTGCAGGCGATTCGATTTCCAGAGCGAGATTACAATGGCAGAATGGTCCGAACAGGAATAGAGATTTCCAAATCAAATGGGAACGGGTGATTCGCGAGTGGTCCGAACGATGGGGACAAAAGATTTCAGGATGGTGGTTCGACGGCTGTTACTGGCCCAATACGATGTATCGTTCTACCGAACCACCCAACTTTGCAAGCTTTGCCGCGGCTGCGAGAGCAGGCAATCCTCAAAGTCTCATCGCATTTAATCCGGGTGTAGTCTATCGAAGTCTCTCAATCACCCCGTTTGAAGACTATATTGCAGGGGAAATAGATCAACCCGACAGGATTTCCATCAAGCGCGCAAACAATGGTAAAATAGATGAAGCGCAAATTCATGTTCTAAGTTTTCTTGGAGAGCGTTGGGGGATGGGATCGCCTCGGTTTACCACCGAACAAGTTCTTGATTGGAGCAAGAAGGTTTTGACTGAAGGAGGTGTGATCACCTGGGATGTTCCACTCCAGCGAAACGGATTGATCTCCCAACCATTTATTGAACAGCTTACTGCTCTTGGAAAAGCACTAAAGCGAGATTGAATGCTGGATCGACTCTTATGGCCAATCCGAGGAGGCCATTCGGCTGAATCCATTTCAACTGACCCTCACCTTGCACTTTGATCAGGAGATACGTCTTATGCAAACAAGCAATTTGTTCGGGAAGGTAAGAGATTTAAACTTTCTCATCATGGTATTCCTCTTATCGGCATCTCAAACATTTGCGCAAGTGGGACAGGGAACCGCCTCTAAAACGTTGTCGGATACGACGAAACAAAACCAATCGATACCACCTCGCAGGGGGACATCTCAAGGTATTTCCACTGCCCGCCTGCAATATACTCCAGGACACACACCCAAGTTTTGGTCGATTGCCACAGCCGAATCCATCATGGAACGTTACCCGGATTACAGGCATGCGTATTGGAAAGACTGGACGTATATGCAGGGGTATATGTTCTATGGATTTGAAATGCTGTATCGCTCGACGGGTAATCAGAAATACCTGCAATATATCAAACGCTACATCGATCACTTTATTGACGATCGTGGGAATTTTTTCGGAGATAAGTTGACAAACCTTGATAACCTCATGACTGGAAACAGTATCGTGGCGCTGTATGAATACACTCATGATGAGCGGTATAAAACTGCCGCGATACAATTTCGTCGTGTGTTGAATGATTATCCGAGAAGCGATGGGCAGTTCTGGCATGGCAACAAATCCCCAAATATGTGGATCGATGGTATTTTTATGGGCCAAATGTTTTTAATTCGCTACGGTAAATCGATCGGTGAGAGCGAGTACTGTTTCGATGAGGCGATCCGACAAATCACTGTTTTTGCAAGACATTGCCTCAAAGGGAACAGCGGGCTCCACTACCATGCATGGACCGAGCAGCCTGATAAAACAAAATGGGCTGATCCTAAAACAGGTCTTTCACCGGAAGTCTGGAGCGAAGGCCTGGGCTGGTATGCTCTCATTTTGGTGGAGACACTTGCTGTGCTGCCGAACGATCACCCGAAACGTTCTGAAGTTGAGAATATTTACCTCCGGCTTGTTGAAGGCCTCAAGCGAACTCAGGATTCGAAAACCGGTGGATGGTTTATGATCGTCGACAAAGGTGATAAGCCTTATAACTGGATCGATCCATCCGGGACAGCGATGTTTGTCTATTCAATCCAACGGGGAATCGAGCTCGGACTGCTCGACAGGAACACTTATGCACAGATTGCTTTGAACGGGTATCACAGCCTGTTCGAGTTTGCACGGATTAATGAGCGGGGCCTTGTCGATATCCATGGAGGTGGTGATGGGGTCACCATTAAGAAAGATTACGAAACCTACATCAAGGTGCCGAGAATTATCAATGCAAAGGAGGCCGTGGGTGGATTTCTTTGGGTGACGGCTTTGATGGAAAAATCTGAGCTTGCGATGTTACGTAAGAATTAATCCAGAGGCAGAGATACACTTGTCTTGAATACTTTTTTTGATCAATGGGGATAGAAAGATGAACAAACCGACCCGACGCGAGTTTTTGAGATTAACCAGCATAATTGGTACAGCGAGTACGTTTCCACTCTCAGCATCTCTGGCACACTCGCAGATCGAAAAGGAGTCGAGGGTCTCCTTCGAGCTCGGGATAGCCTCATACTCTTTCCGGGCATTCTCGCTCGATCAAACGATCGCCATGACCAGAAAGCTCGGAGTGAAAAACCTGACATTAAAAGATATGCACCTTCCCTTGAAGAGCTCGGAAGCCGAGATCAAGGTTGCTCTTACAAAAATTCAAGAGGGAGGTCTTCAGCTGAAATCGTGCGGTGTTGTGTATATGAAGTCGGAAGAAGAAATTAAAGCAGCTTTCGCGTATGCGAAAATTGCCGGGTTGAAAATGCTGGTGGGCGTTCCCGATAAAGAACTGCTCGATGTCGCTGAACGTTTTGTGAAGGAGACAGGCATTGCCCTGGCGATTCATAACCATGGTCCCACGGATCAACGCTTCCCGAGTCCGGAAAGCGCCTATTCCCTGATATCGAAAATGGATAAACGGATAGGGCTCTGTATCGATATCGGTCATACACAACGGCTGGGTCTCGATCCGTCAGTCGAGGCTGAGCGATTCAGTGATCGTGTGTTTGACATTCATATCAAGGATGTCAGTGCTTCTGAAGCGAATGGGACCACGGTAGAGATTGGGCGTGGAGTAATCGATATCCCGAAGTTTCTTAAAACGTTGAAACGAGTACGCTACTCCGGCACACTCCATCTGGAGTATGAAAAGGACCAGCAGGATCCGTTACCGGGAATGGCAGAATCGATCGGATACCTTCGCGGCGTATTGGCATCATTGGAACGATGAAGAGGAAAATGGAGAAGCAGAGCCCTACGAAGGACATCTTCAGAGTGATGAGATCCGTACTACATCTATGGAGCCAGAATCGAAATCGCGAAAGCAATCTTATGTCCCAATATTTCCGAAAGTTCATATGATCAAGAATTTCTTCGTGATTATCATATCCCTCATCTTGATCTGGGTACCGTCGTTCTCTCAAATTACTGCATCAATCCATGGAAGACAGAGTGTCTATAATGTCAAAGAGTATGGTGCGGTTGGCAACGGAAAAATCCTTGATAGTCCAGCGATCAATCGTACCATAGAGGCTAGTGTGCAGGGAGGAGGGGGAACGGTCTTCTTTCCGGCAGGTACATATCTGAGCGGCAGTATTCACCTCAAGAGTAATGCCCACCTTTATTTGGATGCAGGAGCGATCATTCTCGGTGCACCTCAGGAAATGAATGCCTACGATCCACCAGAGCCGTTTGAAGGAAAAGCATATCAAGACGGTGGACATACCTATTTTCATAACAGCCTACTCTGGGGTGAAGATCTGTCACATGTGACAATCTCCGGTTATGGGATGATCAACGGTGGCGGCCTGACACGGAGAGATAAAGGTGTGGGTGAAGGCCCGATCGGCCTTGGAGACAAAGCGATCGCACTCAAGAGATGCAGCCAGGTAACCATTCAGGGTCTCACCATATTTCATGGCGGCCATTTTGCAATCATCCTCACCGGTTGTCATAATGTGAATATAGACAATGTAACGATTGATACAGATCGGGATGGTATCAATCTCGACTGTTGCCGTGCAGTAGTTGTTTCCAATTGCCGTATCAATGCTCCAAATGACGATGCGCTATGTCCGAAGAGTTCATTTGCCCTCGGGAAGAGGGTGATCACGGAAGATATTACGATCACGAATTGCCAGGTGTCAGGATATGAAGAAGGCACGTTGCTCGATGGCACGATGAAGCCCAGCAAAAACCGGAATGGGAGAATTAAGTTTGGAACGGAATCCAATGGAGGATTTCGAAACATCACAATCTCGAACTGTACATTTCGCGAATGTCGCGGGCTTGCCCTCGAAGAGGTCGATGGAGGGATTCTGGAAAATATCATCGTCTCCAATCTCACCATGATGAATATTGACGATTATCCGATCTATATCACACTCGGTCGTCGAAATAGAGGTCCGGACAGCCTCACAATTGGTCTCGTCAGGAACATCATCATCTCCAATGTGATTGCGACCGGTATTGATTCGATGAGCGGTATCCACATCACCGGACTGCCTGGCTATCCTGTTGAAAATGTACGGCTTCAGGGACTTTGGCTCTCGTTCAAAGGTGGAGGCACAACCGAACAAGCACTCCGAATTCCACCGGAGCTCGATAAAGGGTATCCGGAACCTCGACGCATCGGTGTGACACCTGGCTATGGTCTGTTCGCCCGCCATGTGCGTGGATTGGAGCTTTCGGATATCAGCTTCAATCTTGAGAGGGAGGACTTTCGTCCGGTAATGGTTTGTGTTGATGTGAATGGACTGGAGATCGATAACATCAAAGCACAACTGGCTCCTGGAATCGCACCGGTAAAATTTGAAGAGGTCAAAGATCTTGTCATCCGCAATTCACCTTTGTTGAAGTAAAGGAGCCATGCAATGCATATACGATATTGGAGAATACCCTCGCTTCTGATCTCGTTCTTGTTCGGAGCAAGCGCTCAAGACAAGGTTCCGATCGATGTGAATTACCGCACTCTTGTCTCTCGAGCGGGTTTAGCCTACACATCCCCGGCTTCACGAAGTGAAGAAGGGATGCCTATCGGGAATGGCCGAATGGGCAGCCTCGTCTGGACGACGCCCTCCGCTATCAAATTCCAGATCAACCGTGTCGATGTCTTTGCCTCTGATGCATCATCGGTTAGTTTTCCGAGAGCCGACAGCGATTATGGCAGCAGCTGTGGCTATGTAGATATCAACCTGGTAGATGCCGGAGACGATGTTTTTATTGGGAAGAGCTTCAGCCAACATCTCTCGGTGTATGATGGCTTGATGACAGTGAAGGGAAAGCAGGCGACCGCGAGACTCTTTGCATGGCACAAAAAAGATGTGATGGTACTCGAGATCGATGACCAGCGAAAAAACCCTTCGGCAGTCAATATCGACTTACGCATGTTGCGGTATGCGATAGAATGTATTTCCAATAAGAGCTATGAGCTTGCGAGAACGCACGCAGTGATGATACGGACTGCTGAGCACACCGCAACATCGCAACTGCACATTCGGAATGGACGAATTATCCTGACGCAACAGTACCGTGAACATCAGTACTATAATGCTACTGCTGTCGCCATACAGATTGTTGGAAGACAATCGAAGGCAAGATATTTGAACGAATCGACCGTCCAACTTTCTGCTGCACCCGTACAAGGGAGGTTCATGGTTCTTATCGCTAGCGCATCGACGTTTGACGAGAGTCAGGACGTTGCTGCACTGGCCCTCGAGAACCTGTCTGCAGCGAGCGGTAATAGTTACGCGTGGCTTGCCGCTCATAATGGAGCGTGGTGGCATGATTTCTGGTCGAAGGGATTTGTCCATATGCACAGCAGCGATGGGCAGGCAAATTTTATCGAGCAGCAGTACACCTATTTTCTTTACCTGATGGCGTCTACGTCGCGCGGTGCATTTCCGCCCCGGTTCGGTGGACTCCTCTTCAATACGACGGGTGACATGAGGAGGTGGGGTTCTCAGTACTGGTGGGCGAATACAAACGCCTACTATAGTAATCTGATGCCAGCCAACCGGCTCGAATTAATGGATCCGATGTTCTCCATGTATAGTGGTATGTACGAGTCGTGCGCGATTGCTGCCCGACAGCAGTGGGGATCGCAGGGTGTCTGGATACCCGAGATCGTCGCTTTCAACGGACTGGAAAAACTTCCTGACGACATTGCGGTGGAACTGCAAGAACTTATGCTTGTCCGGAAATCCTATGAACAACGATCACAACGATTTCAGTGGTTCATAGAAACGAAGAATCGCCATCATGCGCGTTGGAACTTCGAAACGGATGGCACATGGGAGCAGGGGCATTACGTTGTGCCGACCAAGGCATCGATTCAGCCGGAACGCTTTGCTTCCACAGAGACCGTGAATGGTATCTTTGGACATTGCACACATATTCTCGGCTCCGGCGCCCGGATAGCAAATCTCTACTGGCAGCGCTATCAATTGACCTTAGACAAGGACTGGTTGAGAAATCGTGCGTACCCCATGATCAAAGGATCGGCAGAGTTCTATCGAACCTTTCCAAACGTAAAGAAGGAAGCAGATGGCAAATACCACATCCACCATGTCAATAACGGCGAAGAAAACTGGAATTCCTCCGATAGTCCATACGAGGTTTCCACCATGGCCATGATCTTTCCTCTGGCGATTCGTGCATCCGAAATCCTGGATATTGACGCTGACCTTCGACCGCTCTGGAACGATATCAGAGAAAACCTAGTGCCATTGCCTGAACGTCCTCGCCGTGGAGGACCGACTCGCGGAGGGTATGGTGCATTCGTTTATGGCGGGCCCGGAGCCATCGAACCTCTCGGTATGGAGCCGGAACTGAAAAGCATGTTTCTCAACTTCAACCGTTTGGGGGGATTCATCGATAGCATTGGCATTGGCGGGCCACAGATCTTTCGCAACCGGATGCGCTTGCGTGAAGGACCAGGTGCCATCGATGCGGAGCACATCGGTGGATTGACATCCGGCATCCACACATCATTGCTCGGAAACGCTTCTTCGACACCTGCTGGCGATCCGGACATTCAGGTTTTTCCTTCCTGGCCAAAAGAGTGGGATGCTGTCTTCGAGCTGTTAGCACATGGAGCTTTTTTAGTTTCGTCTTCGCAGCGAGCTGGAGAGATAGAATTTGTCGCAATCAAATCTCAGCTTGGTAACGAGTGCCGGCTTAAAAATCCATGGCCTGAAAAAAGCGTTACGCTCTATCGTGATGGAATAAAAGCTGAGAGTATGAAAGATCCGGTCTTGAAAATTCAGACCACAAAGGGGGAAACCGTTGTCGTTGTTCGAGCAGGGACTGCACCCAACGACTACAGGCGAACACTGTTGCACTGATGAAGTTTATTGGTTGTTTATTCGATGTGGAGCTATGAAATGAAAATACACTCAATACTGGTGTAGAGCTATGAAAATATCGGCTATTACTTTCTGCTTCCTTCTGGTAGGTATAATGATGGTTTCTTTTTTCGGGTGTGCCCCACGAACATTGAAGGTATCCTCTTCAGGAGATTTGGAACAATGGCCGGGGGGTTGTTCACCGCAAGAAATTGGAAAACGCGTCGCGGAGCGTTATTGCGCGAGCCCATTTGGAAATTTTGGCAGAGCGGCTCCCCCCAAATCGATTACCTATCCTGAAACCTGCACCTGGTATGGCGCTCTAACTTTTGCAGAACTCACCGCCAATGAAGAATTGAAAACAAAGCTCATACAGCGATTCGCACCCCTGCTCCAAGAGAAGAAGAGCCTCATCCCTGTACCGGATCATGTCGACTACACCGTGTTTGCCACTGTACCGCTTGAGATTTATATACGAACCAACGATCGTCGGTATCTCGAAATAGGAAAGGATATGGCAGACAGGCAGTGGGGCGAACCGTTCGGTCAGCGGGCAACAGAGCAATCCTGGGAATACTATAAGAGGGGACTCACCTGGCAGACGCGGATGTGGATTGATGATATGTTCATGATCACTGCCGTCCAGGCACAGGCCTTTCGTGCAACAGGCGATCGAATGTACATCGATCGGGCTGCGAAAGAAATGGTCGTCTACCTCGACTCGCTTCAGCAATCGAACGGTCTCTTCTATCATGCTTCCGATGTGCCGTTTTTCTGGGGGCGTGGAAATGGATGGATGGCTGCCGGCATGAGCGAATTGCTCCGTTCGTTGCCAAAGGATCATCCCGGTCGAGGGCGGATTTTGAAAGGTTACAGAACCATGATGGCTTCACTGTTGACGTTTCAGGGTGAAGATGGCATGTGGCGTCAGCTTATCGACCATCCGGAATCGTGGCAGGAGACCTCCTGTACAGGGATGTTTACCTTCGCGTTCATTACAGGTGTAAAAAATGGCTGGCTCGATGAAAGCACCTACGGGTCCGCTGCTCGAAAAGGCTGGCTCGGATTGATCAAGTATATCAACGAGAGCGGAGATATCCGAGAAGTGTGTGAGGGAACGAATAAGAAAAACGATCTCCAATACTATCTTGATCGAAAAAGAAATGTAGGTGACTTCCATGGTCAGGCGCCGGTACTCTGGTGCGCATCGGCTCTGTTACGGGATCGCGGAGATCCTGAATATGGGGAACAGCGTTGACAGGAAGTCGAGCGAGAAACGAATGACTTCAACGATTCGTTCGAAGAGAATCCGGTTTCGTTCTGCAGCAATTCTTTGCTCGTTGCTGTTACTGACATCGGTCATGGTCTGCCAGGTTTTCATGGATGCGGATAGCGCCGGTGACGCTTACACTCGTATTACATCGAAAGGGTATGGATTGGAAGTACCCGATGTTCTCCATCCTGTTCGACACATTACTGAACCATGGGATCCCTTCTTACACAAGTATGTATTTGAATTCGTGCTTCATAAAGAGATCGATGGTGATTCGAATGAGAGGATCGACAGACAGCGAAATGAGATCAAAACCTATGATCCTTCACCGGAAACAATGAAAGCATCCTATGGAGAGACACACACCTATCGCTGGAAATTCAAGATTGATTCAGCCTTTATTCCAACCTCACAATTTTGTCATATTCACCAGATCAAAGCTGGAGATGGACCTGATGCAGGATCTCCACTTATGACACTGACGCCCCGGGCCGGAAGTCCTGATAAACTCGAACTCATCTTTACCGCTCCTTCGGGAGCAAGCGGAAGCGGAAAACTCAACATCGTTGATCTCACACCTTTTAAAGGAACATGGGTAGAAGCTTACGAACGGATCAGGTATACCGAAGCTGGCAGCTACTCCATCACGATCAAGAGAGTCCGTGATGACTCCGTGCTATTCAATGTTAACCGAGATAACATTGCCATGTGGAGGACCGGCTCCACATTCATAAGACCGAAGTATGGCATCTATCGCAGTTTGGGTTCCGGACTGTCGCTCGTACCGATACTTCGCGATGAGTATGTTCGTTTTGCAGATTTTTATCTCGCCGAGGGAGCGTTGAACAACGTACCTGAAGTACCGGGCGATGCTCGAGCGATCGCGACATCTCACAGTAGTATCAACCTGTCATGGGTGGATCGCTCGAATAATGAGAATTTGTACAGGATCGACCGCTCGACGGATGGATCGCACTGGTCCTATCTGGCAACGGTAAGGGGTAATGTGACGATGTATGCCGATATGGATGTGACTGCGTCACGAGTCTATCATTATCGCATACGATCAGAGAACAGCTTTGGAAATTCAGATTACTCGAATAGCACCACTGTTGCGACAGATGGGACAACAGGAATACAAGAACAACGGATCTTCAGTCCTGCATTGCATTTGGCCAATTATCCGAATCCATTCAATCCCACGACAACGATAGAATTTTCCTTGCCGAATAGCGGCTATACGATACTGCAGATAGTTAATGTGCTTGGCAAGGAGGTCGCTACGTTGGTCGATGAATTCAGGAGAGCAGGTGTGTATCGAGTTCCTTGGGATGCCTCGCATGTACCGAGTGGATTCTACTACTCTCGTTTGAAAGCAGGAAACCTTGTCGTTGTCAAGAGGATGGTATTGACCCGATAGAAGAAAGGAAGTCTCCGTTTTGCATGGTAGAAAATTCCAAGGGTATCTCACATACAATAATTGAAGAAAGCGAGGCAGCGTACTCATGAATCATCGTTACAGTTATCGATTGGCACACATATTCCATACAGCGATTGCCATATTCGTTTTGGGAAGTATTCTCACCCAGTGTATGCTTGCACAAACATCGCCTCAGGATGCGAAGATGAAGTGGTTTCGCGAAGCGAAGTTTGGGCTTTTCATCCATTGGGGCATCTATAGTATTCCTGCCGGCGAATGGAAAGGGAAACCGATTGCCGGGATAGGAGAATGGATTATGAACCGGGCAAAAATACCGGTGCAAGAATATGAACAGCTGGCAAACCAGTTCAATCCGGTGCAGTTCGATGCAGAAGAATGGGTAAAGCTCGCTGAGGACGCCGGCATGAAATATATCGTTATTACAAGCAAGCATCATGACGGTTTCGCTCTCTATCACTCAACAGTGAGCAAGTATAATATTGTCGATGCGACTCCGTTCAAACGCGATGTTCTCAAGGAACTAGCAAAGGCCTGTGCAAAGCGCAGCATCAAGCTCGGATTCTACTATTCGCAGGCACAGGATTGGCACGAGCCGAACGGTGCGGGCAACACCTGGGATTTTGGTGTCGACTCATTGAAAAACTTCGACCAGTATTTGCGCGATAAAGCCGAGCCACAAGTGAAGGAACTACTTACAGACTATGGTCCGGTCTGCCTCATCTGGTTCGATACTCCGCGTATGATGACGAAAGAGCGGAGTCAGCGGTTCATTGATATTGTCCACACGCTGCAGCCCGCATGTTTGATAGATGGACGACTGGGAACCCAGGGTGATTATCGTTCAATGGGTGATAACCGGATTCCTGATAGTGTCGTTGTCGGTGATTGGGAAGTACCTGCAACGATCAATCGTACGTGGGGATTTAAAAAAGACGATCAGGAATGGAAAACTCCGGAAGACCTGACATTCAAGCTTGTCGACATCGTCAGTAAAGGTGGCAACTACCTGCTGAATGTCGGCCCTACAGCAGAGGGTATCCTTCCTCAGCCAAGTCAGGATAATCTTCGTGCTGTCGGCCGGTGGCTGAAGGTGAACGGTGAATCTATTTATGGAGCTGGTCCCTCTCCTTTCGGAGCGGAATTCGGCTCACCACACCCGGACACGACAAAAAAAGATGCTCGAGGTAACCGACTGTTCAATACGAGTACAGAATGGCGATGTACAACCAAGCTGGGAAAACTGTTCATCCATCTCTTTAAATGGCCAAACAGAACTTTCGAACTTTCCCATGTCGATGGAACAGTCAGAAGAGCATTCTTCCTTGCCGATCCTGCTAAACAACCAGTTGCATTTCAACAACAGAACAACCGGGTAACGCTGTCGCTTCCTGAGAACGCACCCGATAAGATCAACTCTGTTCTGGTCCTCGAACTGGAAACCAAATGAACCTAAGTGAGCAGAATGGAGGTGGTTGTTCTTCATGGACTTCTATGAACAAAAAAAGAAGTGGCCTAAGAAACAATTCAGAGTGTACCAATTATCAAGTAAGGAGGAACGCAATGAGAAGATTATCTCTAGTTAAGAAGAGATCCAGACTTTTGGTGGTTTGGATAGCAATGGGCCTCTTCATTCATGGTGGAGTACTCTTTGCTGATATCAAAGGCAAAATTGCCGGGACGATCAAAGATGCTGACACGAATCAACCCTTACCGGGTGTCAATGTTGTTCTTGAAGGGACGACACTCGGGGCGATCACCGATGTCTCAGGCTATTACTTTATCATTAATGTTGCTCCAGGGAATTACTCGGTTAAGGCATCGATGATTGGATTTGAAAAGGTGATTAAAAAAGATGTTCAGGTCAGCTCGAATCATACCACAGAGCTTGATTTTACACTGAAACCAACTCCTATCGAAGGTGCTGAAGTTGTGATTACAGCGCAGAGGGAGATCGTCAAGAAGGATGTCTCATCGAGTCAGATTGTTGCAGGCGAGAGCGAGATGCAATCTGTACCGATGATCAACAACATCATGTCGTTTGTCAATATGCAGGCCGGCATTTCAGGAGATGAAATTCGTGCCGGTGGATTGGATCAAATTGGGTATGTCGTCGACGGATTGGTCTCCATCGATAACCGAACGAACCGCCCGCTGATGCAGGTGAATTTGAGCACAATCTCTGAGATTTCAATCACCAAAGGGGGATTCAATGCAGAGTATGGAAACCTGCGGTCGGGGTTGATCAATGTCGTGACGAAGGATCCTACACCGAACAAATACCATATCACCGTCGATATGCGATTGACACCTTCCAGGTTGAAACACGAGGGTGCTCCGATAACGAGTCCTGATAATTTTTACAACAGACCATTTCTCGATCCTGCTGTATGCTGGACCGGAATCAAGAAAGGAAGTTGGGATTCCTTGGCGAAAAGCCAATATGAATATACTGCATTCCGAGATTGGGAAGGTTGGCTTTCGTATGCAAAAGGAAAAGGTATGACACCCGACCAGGCTCGACAACTCTATCTCTGGCAACATGGGATGGCGGTGACAGATTCTCTGGGGAATAAAGTCGGGCCATCACGTAAATTGATTAACTATGGTGATAAACCTGACCTTTTTGGAGAAATAACCGTCTCCGGAGGTGTCCCGATTATTGGAGAGGCGTTAGGGGATATGGCGTTTCTCGTTTCGTACAGGAGTAATCTGCAGGCCTATGCGTTGCCCACATTCAGGGACTATTACCAGAACGACAACGCACAAATAAAATTAACATCGCATATCACATCGTTGATGAAACTGGGTATTGAGGCAAGCTATGGAGAAACGAACACGATCGGAAACAGCAACTCCGGTGGTACAGATAATGACTATGTGACAAGCGGAACCGATATTATGAATTCCGGTATGTACGATGCTTCCGGAAACTATCGATGGGCGTGGTGGCCGTATGCCACCGTTCCGTTCAATATTTATAGCAGCATGCTGGGTCTCACGTTCGATCATATGATCGACAGGAATACTTTTTACAATGTGAGGATTTCTGGTGTTCACATAAAAAATTATTCCGGTGAATGGGGACCGGACGCTTATCGGGATACCACAACCCTCGCATATTTCGGATCTGCAGCTATGGATAACCGACCATGGGGATTCTTCATCGGCAGTGGTACAAGTCAGAATACTGTCGGAGACAATGCCGTCACAGGTTCTGCCGGAGGTGGCCAGCGGGATTTTGGTGAAGTGAACACCTTGAACATCAAGTTCGACCTCACCAGCCAGATTGATCGATATCATCAGGTGAAGACTGGATTTGACTTTACGTACGATGATCTCCATACGGATTTTTCCAGGATTCGCTATGAATCTCACTGGGAAGATTATAATACCCAATGGAACCATTTCCCCTATCGATTGGGGGCTTATCTGCAGGACAAACTCGAGTTTGAAGGGATGATCGCGAACATCGGTATTCGGTTGGACTATAATGAGCCCAATAGCGATTGGTTTACCCTCGATCCGTATATGAAATATATTCAAAGAAAATATAAAGACCAGATTTACACCAGCGCTCCATCCGAAAAAGCCAAAGGGCATCTCAAGATCAGTCCGCGGTTGGGCATCTCTCATCCTATTTCAGAGGATGTCAAATTGTACTTCTCCTACGGTCATTTCTATTCCATGCCCTCCTCAACGAACATGTATGTGATCAACCAGGCCAGGGCTTCAGACGCCATCACCCAACTCGGAAATCCGAACATTCTCTTGCCGAGAACAATAGCGTATGAGCTCGGTGTCGATTACGATATCGCTGGCGCAGCCCTGTTGCATCTGGCTGGATATTACAAAAACGTGGAGGATCAGATCAGCAGTGTGACCTACACGTTCTATGGCGGTACACCAACCTACACCACCTATACGAATAACAATTATGCTGATATCCGTGGATTCGAAATCCAGCTTGAGAGAAATTTTGGCTTATGGATTACTGGATTTGCAAATTATACGTACCAGGTGGAGAACCATGGAAATTTTGGAATCAATGCGTACTTCCAGGATCCACGAACTCAAGAGGGGTATGTACAGCCTGACGTGACAAGAGAACAGATTCGACCGTGGGCGAGAGCAAACTTACGGCTCCAGACGCCGGTGGAATGGGGCCCGGAAGTCTTCGGCATCCAGCCATTGAGCGATTGGATCATCAGCCCGTATTTCACCTGGCAGGCAGGTTCCTATACCACGATTAATCCGAAAAATGTTCTGGGTGATGCTATCTCGAATAATGTTCAATGGAAATCAACCTGGTCGGTAGACCTGAAAATCAATAAGCGATTTTCTATTGCCAACATGAATGTGGAATTATTTGCCGACATCAATAATGTGTTCAACACAAAATTCATGGACCATACCACTGGATTCTCCAGCACGGGTGAGAATAGCGATCAGGAGACGTATTATAAATCCCTGTGCCTGCCCATCTATGACAATCCGGCATTCGATCAACTGCGGCAACAAAACCCCGGATTTTATCTGCCGGGAAACGACCAGCTTGGGGATGTCAAAAGCGATGATAAACCATACATCCACATGCCCAGTCGTGACTTCCTCATTTACAGGGACCTCCGCTATGTGACATTCGGTATCCGGGTAAACTTATAGCCTATCGAAAGGAAGGAAAAATTATGAGACGTATTTACACTGTGTATATAGTTCTCATGCTGTTCGTAATCGTCAATGCTCCTTTGAGCGCCCAGGGTGTTGTCAAGGAGGTCAATGTTGGAAAACTCCATACCAGGGTTGTGGATAACGGTCACCAGAGTGAGACGGAATCGGGTAAAGAGGATAACAGAGGAGTCGCACATTACTATTTTGACGGTCACAATAATACGAACAGAATGTTTTCACGATGGTCGGTTCGAACCTGTGGAACCCATATAGGAATTCCACGATGGAGAGACACGACTGGTACCATATGGCCATTTATGACGGCCGGTGCTGAGCAAGGGACATCTGATGCAGAGAAGATACAGTTTGTGGTTCCAGATGCCCTTGGCAATACTATCTATAAATATGTACGCTGTAAACCCCCTACGGTCATCGTCGATGGCAACTATGTCAACGATCCCTTTCCTTATGATGAAATGGAAATGGTGGCACCTGAAAAGATCCCTGGCAGTGCAGATGTCATGATTGAATCGCATATAAGGACATGGATCGGCCTTGACATCCATCAGAAAGTACTAGGATGGAGTCAAGATAACCATGATGATTATGTAATCTATGATATCGTTTTTAAAAATACTGGAAATGTGAACAGGGATAGTAAAATAGAGCTTCCCACTCAGATCTTAGACAGCCTGTATCTCATGCGCACATTCCAGAGTTTCCCTGCTGCATCGAGAGATAAAGAATGGGCGAGTTGGACAGCCCCTACTGATTCGCTCCGGATGCATTATAATTATCCGAGCCGACAAGTGGGTACAACGACAGACGATTTCGGCGGGCCGCGTAATGATCAAAATCAACAGCGGTTGTACGGACCACAGTATTGCGGTGAAGCGACGCTGTTCGTAAGTAAAGCTCCGAACGACATGGTGAACGATAACCCGGCACAGCCGCAGATGCGTACCATCTGGGATGCCCGGCTACTTTATATTAAAGAAAACGCACTGCTGCACCCGAATGAACTTGATAAAGCATACGATGTCATGAAGCGCGGCGTCACTAGCTGGACGGCAGGTGATCCGACGTATACAAAACCACCGCTCTATCCCGGAACCCTCATCGAGATGCCTCCGGATCGGGGGAATGTTGATTTTATGACGAAAATCGTTCCATGGGGACCAACGGGCAGATATCATTCCCTGCCAATGTATTCCATCGGACCGTTCAAACTTGCCCCTGGTGATTCCATACGATTGGTGTATGCAATTGTCGAAGGGAGCATTTCAAAAAGAAGAGCCTTTGAGATTGCGCGGGATTGGTATGCGAAGATGTGTACTCCACCTTCTGGATTCGACTGGGCTACCAAAAAGGACAATCTACCACCGCAATACAAAGCATTTCCAGCCCTCTACAACAATAATCAGAATGACTGGGCGAAGGATTGCTGGGTCGCAACGGGTAAGGACTCACTATTCCAGAATGCAAAAGCGGCACAGTGGAATGTTCGTCAGAATTATAACATACCGACAGCACCCCCTCCTCCATCTGTCGAAATACAGGGTCGCTCGAATGCAATTCGCATTAAGTGGGGTAAAGAATCTGAATCTGTGCCAGATTTTGCGGGATATCGGGTGTATCGAACAATCGGAAGCTATCAGGATTCTGCTTGGGTTCCGATCTTTGAATGCACAAAAGCGAACCTGGTTCACGAGTACGATGATGTATCGGCAACTCGAGGAGCTGCATACTACTATAGTGTCACGGCGTTCGATGACGGCGTTTCCAACGCTGCCGATTTTCATGGCAAGAAGCAGAGCCTTGAGAGCAATATGCTGGCGACAATGACTACGCGCCCTACTAGCCTTGCTCGTCCGGCTGTACTGAGCTCATTGGATAGTATCCGTGTTGTTCCCAATCCGTTTAGCCTTGCGGCGCAGAAGCTTCAGTTTCCTGGACAAAGAGATAAGATTGTGTTTTATGGTCTTCCTCCTGAATGCACAATCAGGATATTCTCCGAAAGCGGTGACCTTGTCAAAACCATCGAACACACCAGAGGATCCGGCGATGAATTCTGGGGGATTGGAACAATCAATAACGATCTCCAGACCACCGATACCGGACAACGACCGGTGAGCGGGATTTACATTGCGAATATTGTCACACCCGACGGCGCAACCAAGAATGTAAAATTTCTTATAGTGCGGTAATCGCATGAAAGGAGGAACGATTATATGAAAAAGTGGAAGAGTATAATACGTATAAGCATGATGATAGTACTCGTATCAGGTTCCATGGGCGCAATCGAAAAGAAGGTGGCTCAAACGGGTCTTCAATTTTTGAAGATCGATATGAGTTCTCGTGCGGCAGCGATGGGTGGTAGTTACATCACCATCAACAATGACGCAACATCGATGTTCTACAATCCGGCAGGATTGGCCAGGATGGAATCGACACTGGATATCTTCGCAACAAAAACCCAATGGTTTGCAGGTATCTCCTACCTTGGAGGCGGAGTAGCATACAACCTTGGGGATTGGGGAACCGTCGGTGCAAGCTGGATGACCTGTGATTATGGCGACGATTTTATAGGGACACAATATGCCAATACTCCTTCAGGGTACATCGAAACAGGCAACCTCAACGTTACTTCGTATGCTGGAGGTTTTTCCTATGCCAAATCCCTGACTAATAAATTTTCAATCGGCGCACAGGTCAAATACTGTTATCAGCAATTGGGCGAAAATTTTATCGATGCAGCGGGTACAGTGAGAAAGAATAAAGTATCGGGGATGGCGTACGACTTCGGCACGATCTTCTATCCCGGTTTCAAGGATTTCAGGATCGGTATGTCCATCCGTAATTTTTCTCCGGAGTTCAAGTATGAAAATGAGGGTTTCGAATTGCCTCTCACGTTTGTCATCGGCGCTTCCATGGATGTTCTGGATTTGCTCGGCGAGCATGAGAATCCCCTTCTGGTTTCTGTCGATGCCACGCACCCTCGGGATTATACTGAACGGCTCCACGTGGGTGCTGAATACACGTTCATGAAGATGATCTCATTCCGCGCCGGATATAAGTACAATTATGATAATGAGAGATTCACCGCTGGAATCGGTTTTCAGCAGGACCTTGCGGGCGTTGGTATTAACATCGGCTACGCTTACGCCACGATGAAGTATTTTGATGCAGTGCATCGGATCTCAATCGGGATGTCGTATTAGCACTACGAAGTGGGTGATTAATAAATGTGGAGATCACTGTCGGAGGAAGTATACGATGGCACCTGTTCCGGACTGTTGGACCAAACAGGTCTTCTGCTTCTTTCTACAGTCCGATCTCATGGCGCTGAACTTTTCAGGATCTGGCAAAAATAACAACGCTTGTGCAAAGAGATAAAGCAGATGAATAAAATATTTCCTTTACGATATGTTGTTGTTGGAATCATCGTCTCCATAATCGTCTTGGAGATGTGTGTCGCACAATCTCAATCACGCGAACAAAGGTCAAGGCGTCTGATTCGTGTCGTTCCGTTAAAGCAGATCGACGTCGTAAGTCCGAACGGAAAAGTAACCTTTTCACTGCTTCCAAATGCCGAACGCCTCACGGTTACGGTTCGGATGGAGAACACCGTCGTTCTCGATCCATCCCCGATTGTCATGAAGATGGACGGGTATGATCTTTCCTCCGGCGTGGTTTTCGACACTCTTGAGACATATAGGATAGACGAACACTATCCATGGACGGGTGCCCATAATGTTGCCGTGAATAAGTGTCAAGGGGTAAAAATCTCGTTGCGGCATGATTTATCGTTTACGGACTATACTCTTGAAGTGCGCGTTTTCGACGATGGAGTTGCTTTCAGACATATCATTGTTGCCCCTGACTCTGCATCGCACGTACCGGACGAATATACGACATTTGTAATCCCGGCAGGTTCCACAACATGGTTTCATGATATGGATGGCCACTATGAGGCAGACTATCTGAAACAAAGTATTGCGGAGGTGAGGGCAGGACAATGGGCCGGTCCGCCCGTGACGTTTGAACTTCCTGGCAATGCAGGCTATGCATCCATCACTGAGGCGAACCTTGTAAATTATAGCGGCATGGGTTTGGAAGCGGATGGACGAAGAGGATGGATTATAGGGCTTGGCCATCGACAACCGTTGAACTATCCTTTCGAATTGCGTTATGGCAGAGAGGAAGGCAAAAGGTTGGGGATGGCTGCGGCGATCGAAGGAACAATTATTTCTCCATGGCGCGTCCTCATTGTAGGTCGGGACTTGAATATGTTGGTCAATAGCACAATTGTTCCGAATCTCTGTCCACCACCTGATCCACTCCTCTTCCCTGAAGGAATCAAAACCTCCTGGATCAAACCTGGTCGTGCAGTGTGGCGCTACGTTGATGGCGGGGAGGGCACCTTTGAAGGCTTGAAAGAATTTTCCCGTCTTGCAGGCCAGCTTGGATATGAGCATCATGTGATCGAAGGAGTCTGGAGTCGTTGGACCATGGAACAGAGGAAAGAGATGGTAGATTTCTCCAGGCACCATGGTGTTGGTGTCTGGTTCTGGAAGCATAGCCGGGATCTTCGCACGCCTCAAGCACGCGAGGAGTTCTTTGCTATGCTTAATAAACTTGGTGTCACCGGCGCAAAGATCGACTTCTTCGACCATGAAGCCAGGGAAGTGATCGATCTCTATGAAGAAACGCTCCGACAGGCAGCCAAGCACCAAATTCTGCTCGTCTTTCACGGTGCCAATAAACCGACAGGGAGGGAGAGGACGTGGCCCAATGAACTGGTGCGTGAGGCAATTCGTGGATTGGAATCCAGTCGGATGATGGAACGGGCACGGCATCAGACAATTTTGCCGTTCACTCGTTACCTGGCGGGACCCGCCGATTATACGACTATGCTCTTCAGCGAGCGGAGGCGTAACTCCAGTTGGGCACACCAGATCGCCACAATGGTAGTGTTCTCAAGTCCGTTGCTTACGATCGCAGCGCATCCTCAATCCATTCTGAATAATCCCGCAGTGGATGTGATGAAGAATATCCCATCTGTATGGGATGAGACAATCGTCCTCCCCGAATCTAAGATTGGAGAACTTGTCGTGTTTGCGCGCCGGACAGGTTCAACATGGTACATCGCCCTCATGAACGGTCTCAGCGCACAAACGGTGAGTATTCCTCTGTCATTTCTTGGTGAAGGTACGTATCGGGCAACGCTGATCCGGGATGATCTCCAGAACTCAGGGGCGATAAAAATGGAAACCTCAGACGTTCAGAGAAGCGAAAAACTCAAAATAGAAATGATCAATGGAGGTGGATTTGTCTGCCGGTTTGTCTTACACTGATCGAGGAGTATTGCTGCGACGGCATTGAGAGAAAAAGAGAGAAATATGAGAGTATCTCTTGATTCAATGTTATCTTGTCGTTAAGATTCACCATAGTCGAGAGTGTATCATCATATAAACGAAATTCCATCGAGCAACAAAACAATTCTTATGGTTGCTATTTTATCATACAAATCATACGACAATCTGATCGGCAGACTTACCATTCTAATGATCCTCGCTGTGGTTCCAATGCTTGGTCAGGTTACACTGAAAGAGCTTGCGAAATCGATGAAGATCGATACGCTGCGTCATCCATATCTCTTCTTCAATCAGGAAGAGAAGACGGTGCTTCTTCATAGAATCGAAACTGATCCAGAGGCGAAGACGATCATGGCGGGTCTCCTGGCGGAAGGGCATCGATTCCTGTACGTTCCAGTGAAGGAATCGCCCCCGCTACGGATGAAACACCCCCGGTATGCTGCAAGCGGCGATGCGTATAATTCCTACGCATCCGAGCTCAGCGAAGGAGCGGTAAAACTTGCCTTTCTCTTTCAGCTCACCGGTGAGTCCCGTTACGCAAGGAAAGCCATTGAGTTCGCGGTCGCCCTGTGCGACCTGGACGATTGGGTCGAACAAGCACACAAATTCGATATTATCTATCCTCGAGTCTGGCCCTGGAACGTGCCCGACGATCAGGTGGTGTTTTCTTATGATATCTTCACCGCTGATAAAGCCATTGCGGTTGCTACGGTGTATGATTGGGTATATCCTGCCCTGACGAAATGGGAGAGGGATAAGATACGCAACGGTTTGCTTGAGAAGGTGATCACGAGAGTGCGTGGGAATTACGATTTCTTTTGGTGGTCGACAGCATATCGATGCAATTGGTCTGCGATTTGTTTTTCGGGCCTCGGTATTGCAGCGGTCAGTCTCTTGAAGGAAAATCCACAATTACTCGATGTGGTCGTGGAAGCTTACAATCGCATTGGTCTCACATTCGATCAGGTGGGCAATGACGGTGGCTGGCAGGAAGGCCGCGGGTACTATGGCTATATGATGCGTGCTACTGTCCCGTTTATGGAGATTGTTAAGCGACTCTCCGGTGGAAGGTGCGATCTCTTCACGCACAAGAGTATTATACATCATCCGTTCGACTTTCTGCTCTATGGGATGACCGCGAATTTTGAGGATAGTGAAGGCGGCGTTGTCGGCACTTCGGCGATGGTGAACAAATTAACTGAAGAGACCGGTAGTACAACGGGTGCTTGGTACAGGGAAAAATTTTTTGGAGAGGGAACGACTCTCTTTGATATACTCTGGCCAAGGCCGAAAGTGAAAGCACTCGAGCCTCGACAGAAATCAATGTGGTTTAAGAGCATCCACTGGGCGATGATGCGAAGTAATTTTTCTGATCCTTCAACGGTGACCATTGCGTGTAAGGCAGGGTACAATGATGACCCGCATCATGGTCACCTCGACTGTGGTCAATTCGTGCTGACATGGCACAATATCCCCTTTATCCGAGATATTGGAAGAATGCGATATGATGAAATCTATTTCAACGAAGAACGCTGGCTTTATCCCTATGCCTCAAGCGAGGGGCATAACCTTATTTTTGTCAACGGCGAGCAGCAACTCCCTGCGAAACTCAAAAATAAGCCATGGAGGGAAGGACTTGGAGGCGAGATTCTGAAATTTGAATCTGATGCAAAACGGGACTATGTTTTGATGGACCCGACTCATACCTATCCCGGTGAAGAACTAAAGAAGTGGAGGCGTAGTATCATTCTGGAGAAACCTGTTACAACAGTGATCGTGGATGAGATAGAAACGGCACCCGGTGCTTCAATCGAGGCGAGATTCTTTCCGGCTGTGGCATCCCAACCGATCCGTCCCGGACGTGAGGCAAGAGTTCCATCCATTGCAGGTGTAGAGTGTACCATGTTCCGAGATCATGTCGTATTATCGTCTCAGCAACGGAGCATGGTGCTCATTCCCCTCGTACTGAATAACGTGAGTAATATTATTGAAGGAAAACTGCCTGCTATGCCGGTCACCGAGGAACCGCAATTGACATGGATTCCCTATCTCTCTACGATGACGAAAGCCGCATCGAATGCAACGATTCTTGTAACGATTATCCTTCCGGTGCATGATAACCTGGAAGCTGCTGGCGTGGTGAACACGGCGAAGGTTTTGCAAATAACACCCGATCAGCTCGAAGTAAGTATCGATGCGTCGGCTACCAAGTATAGATGGCGCTTCACGAGGGAGAAGGATGGATTTGTACTTCGTCAGTAATAATCATTGAACTTCACGATAACGCTTTTCTCGGACGACCATTGCTCACTAAAGCTAACGAATGGGTAAAACATATAGAACAATTTTGAATATCGTTCTCGTTGTAAGTATTCACCTCACCGGAATAGCTCAGGAAAAACCGCTCTCTGTGCTTTTACTGAACCGTGAAACACTTCTGAAGGAACATCAGCAATACCAGAAAAATCTACAACATGCTACACCGATGGTTGTGCAGCTTCTGAGCGATGCGAAGAGTGCACTTGATGCAAAACCGGTCTCTGTGATGCAGAAAAGCGATGTACCTCCCAGCGGTGATAAACATGATTACATGAGCCTTGGCCCTTACTGGTGGCCTGATACGACAAAACCGAATGGCCTTCCCTACATTCGCCGAGATGGCGAAGTCAATCCGGAGTATCGGAGCTCCGGGGACAATGAGCGGATGGGGAAGATGATGAATCAAGTGCAGGCGTTGGCACTGGCATATTGTATAACGGAAGATGAGAAATATGCTGAAAAAGCATCGAAGCATCTGCAAGTGTGGTTCCTGGATGAAGCGACAAAAATGAATCCCAATTTGAATTATGGACAGGCAATCAAAGGTGTCAATCAGGGACGGGGAATAGGAATCATTGAAACGTATCAACTGAGGGACCTCATCGATGCATTCATCCTGTTGAAACACTCTCCATTCTGGACAAGAGAAATTGATGAAGGAATCACAGGCTGGTTTTCTGACTATCTCCGCTGGTTGATCGAGAGTGGTCATGGAAAAGATGAATCAGTGGAAAAAAACAACCATGGCAGCGCATACGATGTGCAGGTCTCATGTATCGCACTTTACCTTGGAAAACCGGCAATCGCGAAACGCATTCTTAGCGAAGCAGGGACAAAACGTATCGCTGTGCAAATTGAGCCCGATGGGTCCCAACCGCTAGAGTTAGCGCGGACGAAATCCTGGGGATATTCAGTCATGAACCTCGATGCTTTAATCGAACTCGCGTTGCTGGGGGAACGCGTTGGTATTGATCTCTGGAATTTTCAAACGAAGGACGGCCGAAGTATTCGCCAGGCAGTCAATTTTCTCATACCCTATGCACTCGGCGTAAAGAAATGGACATGGCGGCAAATCGTTCCGTTGAACCCTGACCGGATGTATTACGCATTAAGAATAGCAGCCGAGAAATTCAACAGCGCATCCTACGCTAAAACAGCCCAAGCTGTGTGGAATCGGGATGTACAATCGGCCCGGAAAATGTTTTTTATTCAACCGATTCATGATTAGGTGTTCCATATTGACAGTAAGAAAATTGTTTTGGGTGGTACTTCGGCGGGCGGCCATCTGGCGTTAATGACTGGTATGCTGCCGGCCAATGTTCCATACTCACATTCAGTGCGTCTTCATGAAGCTTTAGAGAAAGCGGCAGTACTAAATGAGTTGATGACGATTCCCGGAGGCAAGCACGGCCGCTTTACGAAGGAGGAAAATTTGCAAATTGAGGCAACCATGAAGGCATTTCTCAGCAAATCCAATATTTTCGGGAGATAACTTACCATGAAAACTCTCAGAAGTACTCTTCTCATTTTATGGTTTCTCGGTATGCAGATGTCCTCTCCGCTCTGGAGCCAGAGCCTTGACACACTCGTTGATCATGCAATGCAGTTTGCTCAACAGCAGCTTCTCCGGAGTGTTTCGGAGATCAATGATAGTACACGATATGCCCGCTGCACGCTTCCGGATGGTTCCTGGAAAACAAGTGCCGCCCGTGAATGGACAAGCGGATTCTTTCCTGGCTGCCTCTGGTATGCATATGAATACTCCAAGGATCCCCTGTATGCGAAAGCTGCTCAGCGCTGGACAGCGGCTCTGGATTCCATTCAGTATTATGGACGGACGCACGATCTCGGATTTATGGTTTTCAACAGCTATGGTCATGGGTACAGGTTGAAACCAACCGAAGCATATCGAAAAGTAATTCTTCAGACCGCTCAAACGCTGACAACTCGTTTTAATCCAGCCGTGGGCTGCATCAAATCCTGGGATAATCGCAAATGGCAGTACCCGGTGATTATCGACAATATGATGAATCTCGAGCTGCTCTTCTGGGCATCGCAGCATGGCGGTACGAAACGATTGCATGAGATCGCGGTGAGTCACGCGGAGAACACCATGAAAAATCATTTTCGTGCAGATGGGGGCACCTACCATGTACTAAGCTACGATACAACAAACGGAACGGTTGTTGCTCGAAATACTCATCAAGGCTACGCCGATGAATCGACCTGGTCAAGAGGGCAGGCATGGGCAATTTATGGATTCACAATGACTTATCGCTTTACCAGAGATGAGAGATTCCTCACGACAGCAGAGAAGGCTGCAGACTATTTCCTCTCTCATCTTCCGGAAGATCATGTGCCATATTGGGATTTTCAAGCCCCGGCAATTCCGAATGAGCCACGCGATGCATCGGCAGCAGCAATCACTTCCTCGGCATTGTTTGAACTTTCTTCCTTTGTAAAGAATGCAAAAGTGAAAGAGAGATATTTGACTGCGGCAAAGAATATTCTGAGCTCGCTCTGTTTACCCCCTTATCTTGCTAAAGGGACCAACTCACGTGCTGTTCTCAATCATGCTGTGGGCAGTAAACCGGGCAATTCGGAAGTTGATGTTTCGCTTATCTATGCCGATTATTACTTCATCGAAGCAATGATGCGATATTTGAAATCGAAATAAATGTCATTATTTAGCATGGTTTATTTAAAAGGAAATTTGTTTTCCAGTGATATTTATCTGGGTAAGATAATGAGTTGATTTTTTCAATGAATGATTGTTCTTTTGAGCGAACCTTTTGAGGTTGTCCAAAAAAATATTTATCAGATGAATTTCACACTTCAAGAGTTCGCAATCCAATGAAATATCGCAATCCCAATGTGGACGAGTTGGCAACTCGTCCTACATTTTGGACAACCCCATGAGGAGAACTGGTAATAGGAGTACTATACAGGCTGATAAAATGCAATAAATTATAATTAGTCATCAGTGAATTACAACAGTTATCCTACAAATTGCACAATGAAAATTATGGAATCTACCATGATACCGATATCGTCTGGTATTGCATCCCTCCGAATGATCTATTCTTTTCTTCCCGCATGTTTGATTGTCCTCCTCCAGATGAACAGCCTTTCAGCACAGACGTTACAGGATGCTGAGAAAAGGCAACTAGTGAAGATCAGCCATCAATGGAGTTATCTTGAGGAGAATATAGCGTCTGTCGATCAGCTGAGCCTATCGAGGCAACAGTGGATATCGGTCGATCTCCCTCATACCTGGAATCGGTTTGATGTCGTTGATCAGGAACCTGGTTACCGCCGCTCCATCGGATGGTACAAGAAGGAATTGTCTGTTCCGGAGTTAAAGGCAGACTTGAGATTGATGCTCTATTTCGAGTGTGTGAACATCAAGAGCGAAATCTATGTCAACGGCGAGCTTGCCGGCAGCCATATCGGCGGATATGTGGGGTTCGATGTTGACATTACACCGTTTGTAAAGCAGGGAAACATCAATACAATCCTTGTAAAAGCTGATAATTCCTATGATCCCAATGTCATACCATCCCAGAAATCCGACTTTCATATCTATGGAGGTATTACGAGAGATGTCTGGTTGAAGGTGGTGGCGTCACGCTTTATCGACCATGTCAAAATTGCTACCCCGACGGTAGGCAAACAGAAGGCCGAAACAGCCATTGAGGCGGCTCTGACAAATAAGAGTGGCAGAGAGCAAACTGTCGAGCTTGATGTCGTACTTCGTGACAGGAAAGGAAGGGAGGTCACTCAGACTTCGCGCAAGGTGACACTGGGTGTTGGAACATCCAACCATGCTTTTACGCTCCCTTCAATAAAGAATCCGAATCTCTGGTCGCCATCGGATCCAGCACTCTATACACTTTCAATAACGGTGAACGAGAATGCAAAGCCTGTCGATCAGGTCGAGGAACGCGTCGGCTATCGTTGGTTTGAATTTAAGGATAATGGACCATTCTATTTAAATGGTGAACGGTTATTGCTTCGTGGAACTCACCGCCATGAAGATTTCGCCGGCTATGGTATGGCGATGCCCGATAGCCTCCATTGGACAGACATGAAGATGATTAAAGAGATGGGGGCGAACTTTGTACGACTTGCTCATTATCCCCAGGATCCCGAAGTCTATAAAGCATGTGATGAGCTCGGCATTCTCGTGTGGGATGAACTTCCCTGGTGCCGCGGCGGAAAGGGAGGAAGCAAATGGGAAGAACATACAAAGCGATTACTCCGTGAGCAGATTGTTCAGAATTTCAATCATCCCTCTATTATTATCTGGTCGCTGGGGAACGAATTCTACTGGCTGCCCGACACTGCCGGCGGTGATGGGGTGGGTGCGCTCCGGTCAATGATCAAGCAGTTGAATACAATTGCCCATGATCTTGATCCATACCGGGTGACAGCCACCCGCAAATTTACCGAAGGTGCCGACCTTGTCGATCTTGTCTCACCATCAATGTGGCCCGGCTGGTACAGCGGTGTCTATACGACGTTCGAAAAAGCGATCGCAGATGCGAAAAAGAATTTCAAAAAGTTTTTCCATGCAGAATATGGCGGAGATAGCCATGTCGGCCGCCACTCTGAACATCCGATCAACGGCGAAGGAATGGCAATTGCCGATGGGTGGGAAGAGAATATCAAACCGCAGAAGGTAAAAAATATTGCTCTGACCGGTGATTGGAGCGAGAATTACATCGTCGATCTCTTCGACTGGTATCTTCGCGTTTCCGAACAAACGCCATGGTTTACCGGTAACGCTCAATGGGCATTCAAGGATTTTCCAACGCCGCTGCGCCCTGAGAATCCAATTCCCTATATCAATGAAAAAGGATTAGTGGATCGTGCGGGCGTTCCAAAAGATGCTTACTTTGTTTTTAAGAGTTATTGGACAACCTCACCATTATTCTGCTATATCGAATCGCACACCTGGACGGAACGTTCGGGTCCGGCAAATACGCCGCGCATGGTGAATGTCTATAGTAATTGTGATGAGGTAGAACTGTTCCTGAACGGCGTGTCTCAGGGGAAAAAGAATAAGGAGATTAAGAGCTACCCTGCCTCCGGATTAAGCTGGAACGTCACGTTTGGTGCCGGCAAGAATGATCTGCGGGCTGTTGGCTATCATAATGGAAAGCAGGCTGCGGAGGATTCGTTTACCCTTTCGTACACGACGCAACGAAGCACTGAACCTGATTGCATTGAATTAACTTCGAAACAATTACCAAATGGGAATATTCTTGTGACTGCGACGACCGTGGATAAGAACGGTCTCCGCTGTCTGGACTACAATAAGCGTATCTATTTTTCGTCGGATGGAACAGGAGAACTCTACAGGAATTATGGGACACCAACACGCAGCACTGTTATCGAAATGTCGAATGGTTGTGCATCGATCGAGTTTAAACCTGTTCCCGGTGGGAAGGCAGTCATAGAAGCTCGCAATCAGGATTTTAAAGGAGCGTATCTGGTGATTACTGAGTAACGATTCGGAATCGAATAATATTCTTCACAAGGAGAAATTGACTTATGAATACCCAGAAAGATGTGACCAGGCGCGAATTCGTCACGACAACGACGAAAGCGCTCGCAGGTGCAGCAATGTTGGGACAGTTCCAAGGTTCCATACTAGCAGGACAAAGTAAACCTCGCAAACGGCTTGCCATGGTGGGAACAGGTCATCGGGGAACCGGTATGTGGGGGAAGAGCGTCGTCGAAGATCACGGCGAGATTGTGGAATTTGTTGGATTGTGCGATATCAATCCGGGCCGGCTGGAATTTGCCAAGGAGCATATGAAGGTGAATTGTCCGGTGTTCACTGACGTCGATACCATGCTGAAGCAAACTAAACCTGAGACCGTGATTGTCACCACAGTGGATGGAACGCATCATACCTTTATCGAGAAGGCAATGGCAATGGGGTGCACGGTCGTTACAGAAAAGCCTCTGACGACAGATGAGGGTAAGTTGAAAACCATTCTGGATGCACAAAAAAAATATCAGAAGGAGATCATCGTCACCTTTAATTATCGGTACTCACCGCACCGGGCGAAGCTGAAGGAATTGCTGATGCTGAAAAGAATCGGCAGGGTGACTTCGGTCGATTTTCACTGGTATCTCGATGTGTACCATGGAGCAGATTATTTCCGCCGGTGGCATCGTCTCCGCAAACACTCAGGTTCCCTTCTGGTGCATAAAGCATCGCACCACTTTGATCTGTTAAACTGGTGGATTGATGCCGATCCTGCCATTGTGCACGCGTTTGGCAAACTTGAATTCTATGGGAAAAACAATTCGTTCCGTCACACTCACTGCCGTCCATGCCCTCATAAAGATCGATGCAGGTTTTTCTGGGATATGACGAAAGATGCACGGCTGATGAGTTTGTACGCTGCCAACGAGAAGTACGATGGATACATGAGAGATGGCTGCGTATGGAAAGAGGATATCGATATCTTCGATAAAATGGCCGTTCAGATCAAGTATACCAATGATGTGCAAGTCAGCTATTCGCTGACAGCCTATTCGCCCTATGAGGGATATCGCATCGCCTTTAACGGGACGGAAGGGCGGATGGAGGTATGGATTCATGAACGCCAACCCTGGCCGATGGATCCCTACGATGAAATTCGGGTGACGGATAACTTTGGCAAGACAGAGTTGATCCAGATATCGAATACAGAAGAAGGGCATGGCGGAGGAGATGTACGTTTGAAAGAGAAGATTTTTAAGGATCCCTCGATGCCTGATCCGTTGAATCAAGCTGCCGGACTTCGCGAGGGCGCGATGGCAGTGTTAATTGGCATTGCAGCACGCAACAGCATCGATTCGGGAAAACCGGTTTCAATAAGCCAGTTAACCGATATTCCGTTGCGAACGGCGGCTCGATAGGGCTCGGTTGAATAGAGTCTTCAATTGCTGAGAGAAAGAATTTGGAGATACGATTCGTGCCTCTCTCTACTACGCTGCTCTTACAAATCCATAAAAAAAGGCTCAGTTGCTCACTGAGCCTTTTTTGCATGATGCATCCACCACAAATGTCCTTATCGTCTATAGTGCCAAATGGCACTATCGCAGTAAGAGCATTTTCTTCGTCTGAACAACCTCGCTCGTTTGAAGTTGATAGAAATAGACTCCGCTCGGGAACTGGGAATTCCACTGTACCTGATAAGTGCCGGCGTTCTGTTTATGATTCACGAGCGTGGCAACGACCTGCCCGAGAGTATTCATAACTTTCAATGATACATGGGATTCTTTCGGAAGCTGATAACGAATTGTTGTACTCGGATTGAATGGGTTGGGATAGTTATCAAAGAGTTCAAATTGTTCCGGCAGCGTTAGTGAAGGATCCTTCACTCTTACAACCGATGTCGATTTAATGTAAGAGAGATTGTTGATAGAGCACATAGGCAAATACACCGAATGCTCTGATTGCCTGCGATTGTGCATGAACCGTTCCCACCTCATCAACGCCGTACCCATCCTCACCTCCATAAGGATTCCAGCCATTCCGAATGCCATCATCCGAAAGGCGGTGCAGCACAACCGAGTTGTTCCCATGATGATTGGTCCACACATGATCGAGCATTGTTTCAATTTTTCCAGGAATATCGGAAAGTTGATCCGGTGCAACCAGGTATGCATCAAGAAGATAGTGAACGAATGCACCGTTGCCATCCATGCGAAGTTGATAGAAATCCTGAGGATCGATCCATCCGGATGCAGGATCCATCATGCGTTTGGCGGTCTTCACGACAATGTCTTTATACTTTGCCTGGTGTGTCACGCGATAGAGCGATGCAGCGATGGAACAATACTCAACGCCATTCCATGGAAGCTGCTTGCCGAATGCTGCTCTCCCTGATTTTCCCGTCCACGTTCCATTGCCCCGATAAAATGTTTTTTCAATGCCGGGAAATTTCTTGTCCCCCTCCCAGGCCAGCAGTGCATCGATGATGAACCGTTGTTCTCCCGTTGCTTCATAGAGCCAGCAGCCCACATTGACCATTTGGTTCATGTTACTGTTTGTGAAAATGTTATCTTCGACTTTTGCCTTTGGAGGCCAATTGTACCAGCTCCAGTAACCTTCGTGGTTCGAAAACCTTCCCTCGGCTCGTGCCTCCAGGTACCGTTGCTTTGCATCCTCTACCCAGGCCATCCTCGTACGGCCTGTGAAATGCCACCAATACATTTCAGCCAGACAAATCCACGCACGGTCATCGACCCATGTTCCGTTAAACATCTTTCGCAAATCGAATGGTCCGGTGTAGAGACGCAGAAGGCCTGGATCCTTGGTGACCGCGTAAAGATGTGCATCTCCAATTGCGCCGTTTGCACCTTCCCAACCCGGTGTATAGACGCGGTGAAACAATGCATCTATGGCATAACATTGTTTCACGATCTTCTCAAGCGCCTGCGATGTTGCGGGTGTCCCCGATTTCTGTGCAAGCGCGAACTGCGATAGGAAGAGAAAGACCAATACCAGCGAAACCTGCTGCATTGGGCACGAACGAAGCAATTTCATTTTCTATCTCCCACCGGTTTCATCGTTCTACGATCTGGAAATTTGTATGACAGCAACGAATTGAGGTTACCGACTCTTCATTTACGGCCGCAAGTTCTACATTCTGTTCTACGCTAACTATTAAAGTTTGAGATTAAAGTCAATAATTATCGAAAGTGTGCCTGTTTTTGCGTTCCTGACGGCTATTCTCTGTGGAATTGAAGGTAGGATTATAGCATAGATGGCTTCAGTAACTATTCGTTTACACACTTTCTCTTGGGGGAAAATGTCTCTCTATCCAAATACTTGCACACTTCCTCTGGAACTCGTATGTTGTGTCGAAGACAAGAAGCGTTATCCGGCATTTCGGTCACACACTGAGCATCTATGAAACTCGCTCTCATATTTAATCCAGCATCGGCGCACTTTCGTGCTGCTAAACTTCTTCCTGAAATTAAATCTACATTTGCCCGAAGCGGTGTCGAACTGGATGTCTTTCAGACCGCATTCCCGGGCCATGGAACCGAGCTTACGCTTCAACTTGACCTGACAAAGTACGACGGTGTTGTCGCCGGCGGGGGAGATGGAACGCTTTTCGAAGTGATCAACGGGTATTATCGAAATCCGGCGCAGCGGGAAATCCCGCTGGGCATTCTTCCGATCGGAACCGGGAATGCCGTTGCACGCGACCTTGACCTGGATGCCACACGCTGGCACGAAGCTGTGGAAATCATCTGTGCCAATCGGCGGCGTAGAATGGACGTCGGCAGGTGCCGAACCAAAGAAAACGAATTCTATTATCTCAACATTCTCGGTCTCGGCTTTGTTGCCGATGTCGTTGCGATCGCCAACAAACTGAAATCGCTTGGCAATGTATCGTATACCATCGGAGTTCTCTGGCGGACGATCTTTCTGAAATCGAATCGCCTCTCAATTGAATTAGATGGTGCACTGTTGGAACGCGATACGATATTTGTGGAAATTTCCAATACCCGCTGGACATCGAACTTTCTCATGGCACCCAATGCGAAGATCGACGATGGATTGCTGGATGTTACCATCCTTCGCACACTCTCGCGTACGCGGCTGCTGCAATGCTTTCCGAAAATATTCACCGGAGCGCATATTACCATGCCGGAGGTTGAGCAGATCAAAGCCCGCCACATCAAGATCGTTTCCGATTCTCCGAAAATACTGACGCCGGATGGAGAATTATTCGGCACAACACCGATTGAGGTAGAATGCCTGCCGGGAGCCATAGAGGTGTTTTGGAAGTAAGCTTCAGGATTTACTATAGATGACTGTTTCATTGCGGCTATTCTCATTCCTTGCTTCACAGGTTTACTCTTGCTTCTCATTTGTACGATGTTATATTGCAATCACCTTTTAAGAGAAGCCATGCACCCGTTGGCAATGAACACTTCGCAAAATAATCGGAACAATCTACAGCCCACTTCTGGTAACGGAAGCAAACCGAAGTTAATGGATCAACTTCGCGAAGCATTACGTTCCCGTCACTATAGCCGGCGTACGGAGGAATCGTATGAGCAATGGGTGAAACGATTCATTCATTTCCATAATATACGCCACCCATCGGAGATGGCCGAACCGGAGATTAACGCTTTTCTCACACATCTGGCTTTAAAAAAACATGTGAGCGCTTCGACGCAAAACCAGGCTCTTTCCGCGATCCTCTTTCTTTACCGCTATGTTCTCAACCGTGAGATAGGCAGTCTTGGTGAAGTGATACGGGCGCGGAAGTCCAATTAT
>JAZDJN010000071.1:0-2928 GCA_043803945.1 bacterium
ATCCATCGAGAGTTCATATAACTGACAGACCCACTCATCGATGTCCCTGTCCGGCGCCTTGATCGGCTGCTCAACCAATTCTTTTTCACGGTCTGCATTGGCTTGCTGTTTCTTCGTGTGCAGGTCTAACATTCTCTCGACAAGCCGCACCATCCGGTCGCGCATTGCTTTTTCGTCTGGATTGTTAAAGTCAATCGTGCGGATGGGAAGTTGCTCAATGTATTGACGATTGTAGGCATAATAACCACCCCGGAATTTGCTGCTAATCTGTTGCAAGTAGTAATCAAGAAGTTTGCTGTTGAGTAAACCTGCGACATAAAAAGGAGAGAGTTCAGTCTCCTTCAACGTTATCCCATAGCCGCCACCACCGCCTCCGCCACTACCGACGAAGAAATATTCTCCATTGGAGTCGATAGTATATGAAGCATGGCTTGCGATCGATGGTGTCAGTATCTTGGGCACATTCATTAAATTCAGGTTTTGATTCCGACTAAAGGCGTACCAATGTGAATGTTTCCATTTCCCATGCTCTCTCTTTTCTAAGGTTGCTTTGCAGTCTTTCAAGTATTGGAAGGCTCTGGGATATTTGTCTTGGAACTCGTTTACCGAAATTAAAATTGCAGTACCCACACCGATTTTGTAAGGGAATAGTACAACCAGTTCTGGTTCGGGTTGCGAATATCTTCGAATATCGAGTGAACCCTTTAAGAGTGGATGTAATAATTCCTTTTCCAATCTAACCTTTTTGCCAAGCTCTCTTGAATAGTAAACATCCCCTGATTTCTCCAAGAGAAAAATCTTGTCTGCGCCAGTGATGACACCTTGAAAAATTCTGTCTGCGATATCAGCCAGTCGAGTTGAGTATTTATTGAGCTTCTGGAAAACTGAAACTCCTGCCCCAACTGCAAAGTTCCATTCGCTTGAGTTTACACTTCCTGCTTCAGTGACCGCATCTATCGCTTTTCCGCTTGTCTGCCACGCGACCAAGTCATCTATCCTAGTGAAGGCAAATTGGTCTTTTCCAGCTTTGTTCAAAAACAGCAAGCAGGTGTACGTCGTTGCGCCCTCGAAGATTTGCTGATCGCCAAAGTGGATTATCTTCTCAAGATGTTTCCCTTTTGCAATGAGAGAGCGCAAGGACTCGCCATATTGAGCATTGAAGAACTTATGCGGTAGAATATATCCAATCTTCCCGTTCTTGTTTAAGAGCGAAAGTGCACGCTCAACACAGACGACATAAATATCGTAGTTTCCTTTGCTCGCTGAAGTGTAGTGGCTCTTGAAGTATTCTACTTGAATCGGCGTCCATTCCTTCATCGTTTGGATTCGGATATACGGCGGATTCCCAACGATCGCATCGAAACCACCTCCTGAGCCTGTCGAAGGACGCATGATCTCCGGAAATGCCGTATCCCAATCAAACGGGCGAATCTTTAATTCTTCTTCGAGCGTAAGGTTGTTGCCAAGTCCTTTAATGTCCATTCCAACCAGTGAATTGCCGCACTTAATATTGTTGGAAAGATTAGGGAGAATCGTCTCTTTCAGTTCAAATGATAACTGCTTGCCGAATGTCTCTGCGCTTTCACCTTCCAACAGCTTCAGAAACAGACTCATTTGTGTCACTTCAACCGCCTGTGGATCGATGTCAACGCCATAAATATTATTGAGCAGGATTTCCTTTTTTTTACGCGTCGAGAGATGCCAAAGTCCTTCGGGAGTTTGAAAGGCATCGGGAACACCATCTACCGTTTTTATTTTATTTGGATTGGCGGAGTAGTAATCGATATGGTAATGAATCAGGTAATCGAACATCTCCAAACAAAAAGATCCGCTGCCGCACGTGATATCAATGAACTTCAATTTAGCGATCTGTTCTGGAGTCTTGTCTTCAATGAGTTTGCCGATTGTGTTTTTCACAATGTATGACGTTATAAACTGAGGCGTATAAAATACACCACCCGCTTTTCGCACTTCCGGTTTTACTTCCACCTTTGCACGATGCGTAGGTGTAAGCGTGATGACTTTGCCCAAATATTGCTCGTAGATCGTACCAAGAATTTCAATCGGGATCACATTGAAGCGATACGGTGAGTATGGCAGGTAAAGATTCTTGATAATCTCTTTTAGCAGCTTATCGTCAATCGAAAGTTGTTCGCTCAATCTGTGCTCGTTGAAGATTAAGCCGTTGTATTTCGATCGTAATCGAGTGAACTCTTTCAAAAGTTTTTGGTAGATGCTTTCTTTATCGCTATAACTGAGTAGAATATCGCTTTCCTCAATTTGGCGGTCCTCGCAAATGCGAAGAAAAATAATGCGGTCAAGAATTCTCTGGACTGCTTCATTGATTTCACTTATTGAAAGCCTGGCATTGCGGAGAGCAATATTCTTTGCCAGTTCTTCCTGCCAATTTGAAAGGTCCTTTAAAAATTCTTTGTCTACAGTCGCAGAAGCTTCTTTCTTCTCCGTCGGAATTCGTTTTTCCAGTTCTCCTGCAAGAACGGCATCATGCGAAAATGTATCATACAGAGGATCAAATTTCTCCACGTAATTTTCACATATCAGATCATATTCCTTAATCAATCCATCGAGCGGTCTGTCATATTTCGGTCGGGCTAAAGTTCTGAAGGGGCGGAACTCTTCAAAGTCTGTCAGGATAACGAGCGGAACCTTTGAGCTAAAGCCGTATGATTTTGCCTGAAACACAGGAGCAGGATCGGTGAGTTTTACAGAAGGTTTCTTTGCTTCAACATAGAATTTTGTCTTGCCCTCGATCTGGAAACGATAATCGGGCCTTGTAGAATCTGAACGAGCGAGAGCGGATTCAATACGAACTTCTCTTGGATTTCTAATATTCCAACCCAACGCTTCAAAGAATGGATCCACTACTGTCCGGTTAAAAGTTGAATAAATTCAACTGGTTAGCAGGGC
>JAZDJN010000072.1:0-65361 GCA_043803945.1 bacterium
ACTCGATCTGAGACCCCCTGAACGGCTCGAATTGAAACTCAAAAATGTAGTGCCGACTTTTTAACATTTATGCCCTATGCTCAACGGAATCGCCATCTTTTCTTCACAACTGTCGAACTTGGGCTAGCAAATGGGGCACCATATCTTTCGTTGAGCCAAGAATAAAATTGGTTAGGTTCTTGTCTGCAATCTTCGAATATTTTTTCCAAAATTTCAGCACCCGCGTTTATATGATTCACTAAGAGTTCACCCCATTCATCTTCTGAGAGCTTTCTTTTATAAGTAAAGGAGAGAAGATTTTTTACAAGGTTTCGTTGCTCCTTCTCAAAATCTCGAAGCCGAAATTCTTTTCCTTGGTGATCATATTGTTCCGTCGAGAAATTGTACGCTCCCTTTTCTCGCAATGAGACGGCTAAGGCTATACGTGCAATAGCTACCTTCTGTATATCCAAACGCTGTCTAAGCAAATCAAGTATTGCATCGTGTTTTTCGCTTGGATGGAATCTATCTGGCATAATCTAATCTCCGAAATATCTATTTTCAATATAAGTTGTTTCCTTTTGATTATCTCGTTTTAAAAGGAATGTCTGAACAAGATGATCATTTAGCATTTCTAAATACTCTCCAATAATTTCATCATCTTTGGAAAGTAGAATAACCTGGCTGCCAGCGATTGGAAAATATTTACTTACAACATTAGGTTTATTTATTCCATCTAAATGTCCCAAAGGAAAATCTATAACAATTGGAATGGTTCTGTTAGCAGTCTTGCATAGCCCTGCAACTAAAGATATTGCATATAGCTCTTTCCCTCCATCAGAGAGATCTCTCTTGGGTAGAATTTTTCCGTCAGCTCGAATGATTTGTGTAGAATAGTCTTTAGGATCGAATCGGATTGTACCACGATACTCCTCTATAGGTTGAAGTTGATTATATAAATCAGTTGTGTGCCTCTGCAGTTCTATGAGACGTTGTTTTTTAACAATATTTATATATTCCTCAAGCAGATTGATATATTTCTTAGTATGGTTAAGAATAAACATATCCCTCTGTTGTTCGGTTTTCCTATCCTCGATTTCGGATAATTCTCTTTCCTTTTCTGTTAACTCATGATCATTTTTCTCTCGTTGAGATCGTTGATAATCTATATTTTGTTTTTCACGGCCAATTGATTTTGCGGTATCAAGTAGCTGGAAATCCAATTTCTTTAATTGACCCAACAAGTTTTCATCGAGTGTAAAACCCTGAATTTGAGAATCGAGTTTTTGAATATCCCCTTCTAGGTCAATTTGTCCATCTATAAGGGCTTTAACATCCTTAGCGGTCGAAAGAATAGAATCAACAATTCCAATGAGATTTATTTCCTCATCTTCCGATATACTGAATATTGGCTTTGGGCCAACGTTTGCGAATGAATTTTGAATATAAATCCTCAGTTGTCCTTTTATGAGATCTGTAACAGATATCACTGCCTCTTGAGTCTGAATATTCGTGAGTTTGCATATTGCGATGCCAAGTGTGTTACCCAAATCTTCAATTATCTCATTAAGCCTCCCCGAAATCTCTTGATTAATACGAATGGTCCGTTCATTTTGAATGGCCCTTTTCATTTCGATTAAGTCTGTCCCAAGAAGAGCAAAGGGGAAGGTGGTTTGTATGAACTCTTTACATTCTTTTTGCAGCCTTTCACTCTCAATCTTCTTTCGTTCACAATCCGATACTAATTTATCTCGTTCAACCCGAGATGCAGGGTCGATCAACTTTAAAAGGTTGCTTTTGTCAACTCCTAGTCTTTGTTCCTTTTCTTTCCATTCTCTTAATTCCTTCTCGTTATTTTCTAATTCCTCATCTATTTTTTGTGCTTTATCCTCTAAGTCTTTAATGTCAGCACGCAGTCGTAACTCTTGGCTTTCCAGATTTTCTGTTCGCTCTTCACGAATTTTTTCCACAATGTATTTCTTCAAGTGTTCACGTAGCTCTCGAAAGAGTTCAATCCCAAGTAGGATTTCTATCGAATCCTTAAGTTTTGAGACGTCTGTCTCTTCGTCAGCGAATTGTTTTATTTCTACACCATCAAAGAAAAAGAACTTGGAAGTGGAACTCGGCACTTCACCTTCAATCCATTGCTGAATTTCTTCCTCAGAGTATGTATCAATCCTTTTTCCATCCTCATAAAGGAGTAGCGATTCTTTCATCACTATTGGATCATCTTTTCGGATTATTCGGGATCCCTTTGGAGTCCACGCTCTTTCAATGGTGATATCATGGTCTGCATAATCTCGATAAGAGACTGCTACAGTTATATTGTAATTGCCCAACTCTCTTTGTTTATAATTTATCAATGCGGACATATCCTCTGTTCGAGGAGGGCCAAAAAAGCAATACTGTAAAGCATTAAGGAAAGTAGTCTTACCATACTGATTGTATCCGCCAATGAGGTAAATGTTCTTTCCATTTCTTTTATCCGGCTCTTCGAAGACTAATTCAGTCGGTAAACCGTAGCACCTGAAGTTATCTATCTTGACCTTTCTCAGTATCATTTTTTCTCCCCTCCTTTGGACAGGATGTCCACTTCATCCTCAATGATCTGACGCAATGAGTCAGGCAGTCCATGCTTTCTAGCCAGTCCTTGCTTTTTCCTTTCACATTCGACCATCTTCTCGATAGTCTCGTAGAGAACTCCATACTTTGTACAGAGTTCCAGTAGGGTTTGATCCTTTTTCATTTGCTTATTCCCTCTGATGAAGGATAATTGTATCCTAGCGCAAAAAGTCTACTTTTATTTCGTAGAACAAGCTTACAAGTCCCGATATGTCAATCCCCTTCATTGCCAGAGTTGCTCACTCCCTTTGTTATATGAACAACAAAACCAGGTGGAATTGTGAGCATCGAACTTTCTGCTTCATCCCAAGCTTTTATTGCTTCAATGTAATCGTTTGAAGGTTCTGGCTCTGTTACTTGTGCCTGTCCCATCGATTCAAGGAATGGCTTTATCCTCTCACGCAATATTGCAACCTTCTTTTCAGCTTCCTTCGAAGCCTTCAACGGTATAATCGACGGAATCTCGCTCGCCGGCTTGATAGTGCTAAAGTCCAACACATCCCCTCTTTGCTTTACCGATTCCATTGGTTCTGTTTCGAAGTATACATAGTCCAATAACTCTTCAAGCGGTTTATTTCCCCATTGTCCAACAATCTTTTTAATAATAAGGCTTAAACTCACATCAACTTTTGGCTTATATGCTGCCATACTCTCCGCAACTCTGAAGAGGATGAGGTCTTTATCGGATTGGATCTTCACTTCTTTCTTCTCAAATTCAGAATCTGAAAAAATACTTTCCAGTGCTAGTGCATACGGTCCGTAATGGGAGAACAGCCATTGCAAATCAGTCAACCGATTTCCATGAGCACGGTAGTGTTCAACCTCCGTGAGATAAAGTAGTTTTACTAGCTGAGTCTTTCCGAGAGAGATGTTTTGGGAGGATGCTTCGCTGAGAATTTGAAGCAAGATATCTTTAACGGTATTCAATGGTCTTCCCCAGAAGTGCAGGTAAAATTTATGCAAACTCCCTAGTAATAACAACTATGAATATCTAAACGTACTCTCTGCTCACAACACCAACTCCACTTCTCTCTTCTCTCCAAACAGGATGAACTGTAATGATCAAGTAACGGTTTCCCTGCTTCGAGATATCGGTTAATATCGCGTATTCCGTTATCGGTGAGTTTCATACTTCCTTGTTTTTCCATATAGGGCTTTCTTCCCAATAATTTGGAAAGCCCATCAGTTGGGTCGAAATTTGGTGATAATTCAAAAAAAGAGTTCTTAATCTATTTTCCCAAGAACTGGTAGGTGCGTCGAATCGAAGGAGATACCGGAGGATTGTGAGGATACCAAAAATTCTATCTCTTGTTACTTCCACAGGGAAATGCCATTCAGGATATTTTTGCTTGCGTGGGATTTTGGGCTGGTAGCCTAATACACGGTCTATTAACCGTCCATGATGTGCACAGATGTTTCTTACGCTATTCAGCGCAATCAGCCACGAGAGAAATATTTCATCACTCACATTGTGATGGGCTGATATTATTTGTTTCAGTTTATAGTTTAGCCCACGGAACAGCGTTAGTGTTTTTCCAAAACTCATAAGTTCTACAGCCATCCACAGGGGAGGCAAAACATGCGAGTCACCATATTTTTGTTTGAAATGGATAATAAATGGCTCCGAGCATCTCTCGATTTCTTCATGCAGTTCATTAATCCATTTTTTGTGTTGTTCTCCGTTTAAACCGGGAAGAGTACTTGGGTCTTCATACGCAAATGGGCTGTAAACATGGCAGAAGTGATATGCAATTTTTGTCCGGACAGCTACCTCAACTCGCTCAATCGCATCCATTGATAAAAATCTCAATTGTCTATCAAAGGTATAGCGTGACCAAACAAGATCGAGAGTTGTATTCTTTTTAAACCTTTGATCCTGTGTTCGAAAAGGGTAGAGATATGTACTCAGTCGATAATAATTGACAACAGAAAGACGATTAACAAGAACTTCTTTATCTGCAATAAGTCCGCGGGAGAGGAGAAGATCAGCTTGTGCATCGAGGGTAAGCGGTGGTTTATCAAATTTCATATCACCCCGTACAAAAAAAACGCCCACCGAATTTCGCATGCAAGGCAGAGGCGCGGCAGGCTTGCTGGGTTAATATAGCCACTGTGAAGCGAACTGTCAACAGGTTTTATCTTAAAGTTGATACATTCTTTCTTGTGATATATGGGCGCGTTCGAGAAATAGAATATTCGCATGCAACATCGGAATTATTTATCAAGTGTGATTTTTACAATGAACAAAATCTTTGGAATTCCGGTGGTATTAAGCTATTATCAACATAATCAAAAGCCCAACAATTAACAACAAGCTTGCAATTGCCGTGGAATACCTAGTCGCTGGGGCTCGTATTATCAGCCCCCTTCTTGAAAATTATCAAATATCCCTTGATAACATTTTTTGCTCCAACTCATAATCCCAATTCCATATACACCGCTTCATCTGATGGATTGAACCGGTATGGTGTAATAGATTTAAAACCAAGGGATTTATAGAGTGCGATTGCTTCCTTCATAGTACTCATGGTATCCAGCCGCATTCGGAGGTACCCCTTTTCTTTGGCACGATTAATAATTGCGTTCGCCAACTGACGCCCATATCCCTTTCCTTTGAAGAGCGGACGCACATACATACGTTTCATTTCACAGATTCCCTCTTCGAGTTTTCGCAACGCCACACATCCGATAACTACATCCTCTTCGTACCCCAGCAGCAGCGCTCCATCCGGCGGTGCATAATCTCCGGGAAGCCGCTGTAACTCTTCTTTAAATCCCTGAAAGCAGAGATCAATTCCTATGGCGCGCTGGTATTCCTGAAAGAGTTCTCGAACCTCCTTGATTTCTTCCTCACTCACTGCCTCAATGAGCCGTATCATTTTTCTTCTCTGTTTTTTGTAGTCTGTCAACTGTCATCTGCTGTCTGTGATACTCACTACTTTCTACTTACTACTTTTTACTCTTCACTCTTTACTCTTTACTCTTCACTATTTTCCTTATCGCTCCCAGTGGATTCGTCACACTCACAACATAATCTTTGAGTTTTGCATAGCCCACATTGATACATTCGTGTGCACCATTCTTCTGATAATCTTCGATGAGATCATGCATGAGTTTCCGGGCAAGTGGACGGTGATTTCGATTCAAGGCATATGTTAGCCAGCCCGCTGCCGTACCCCAATACGCTCCATTCTGATAGGTCTCAGGATCGATTGGAATTAATGTACGCTCCCAGTGTTCTTTGTTCGGCAGGTGTCGTATTTGACCCTTATAGGTATAGCGATCAAAATTCACAGCAAGGTAATGCTCGATGTACTCCCGTTTCTGGCCGAGTGGAAAACCGATATATATTGCAAATGCATTTCCCCAAATATCAATCTGACGACAATGGCCCGTTGCGGCAAAAAACATCTTTGATTCATCATCCCAGAGCCTGACGCAATTCTTTTCTATGAGCAGAGCACGTTGAGAAAATTCATCTGCTAAGGAATGATCATTCGTTTTCATGAACAATGCCTCAAGCCTCTTACATGCTTCCCAATAGAGCAGTGAAGGAAAAAGCGATTCACCGGTCTCGGCAACCGTGTCGGTGAATCCATAAGGGGAGCGGAGTTTCGTTGAATCGATAACAATTAATCCGCGCTCACCGCGCGGCAGATAGTTCATCGCTGCGATGAGTCTCCCGGCGGATCGTTTGAAGAAGTCGAGATCCCCGGTATGGTCGACATAATCTGCAACCAGCTTGACCATGAATTGTGAGTTATCAGCCGGTGGCAGACCGACGGGATGTCCAACCGGGCCGGCTTCATACACGGCAAGCCGATCGGCATCGACCCGATCGGGAATGCATCCATCCTCTCGTTGATAATCGAGGAGATACTGGATGGCAACACGAAGTTTGGAATCCTCAAAACTATCGATATCATTTTCAACCATATACGCAAAGTCGCGTGTCCATTGCGCATTGTAATTAGCGTGACCATCCGGTGTGAAGATCGTAATCCCGCTTCTGCTTCTCATAGCGCAGCCGTTGATCTGTCGCTTTGATTCCTGTTCCAGCCATTCATACTGCGCTGAAGTAATAGGTATAGACTTCCGCATTTCGCATCCTGAGTTCATAGAAGCAAGAATGATCAATGGGATCCTGAAAAACCAGGACTTCATATCGGCCATTTTTAACTTTGAATTTTTCACTTTGAATTGATCATTGTTCATCCGGTGAAGGGAGATTTTTATACCAGGTAAAGTAAAGAACGATCATAGTAATCAGGCAGACAATACCCCAAATGCTGGCCTGCATCCAATTTCTGAGTAAAATATAAAACGGAATAATCCCAAGGCAGAGCTGGAAGAGCGATGCGATAAGCGCATTCAGCATGTCGATCTTCGGCATGGGGTCATTCTGTGGAATGAGCCCGCGCCATTCTGCTTCTTCCCGAATCGGTTTCCAGAATCCAAAGGGACGAACCTTTGCATAGAATTTCACCAAAACCTCGATGTCGGTGGGTTTCGTCAAAAATGTTGCAACGATTGTCCAGACGAAGGCCGCCGTCATGACAACTCCGACCGCAGTATAGACCGGCCATTCCGGAAAGAGAATTTTCTGGGCGAAAGCAAGAATCGCTGTGCCAACCATGCTCAGCACAAATGATTTTGCATTGAACCGCCACCAGTGCCACCGGAATGTCCCCGGCAGCAGCATCATCGTCAGAATAACAAAGATCATCAGTTCCCAGATCGACACGATCTGATCGTAGAGAAAGCTGAAGGAAAAGCTGAAGACGATCGTGACTGCGGAAGCAGCCATGCCGAGCCGAACAAGCTGCTTCTCATTCATATTTTTCGCGAAGTAGCGTTTAAGAAAATCGTTGAGGATCACCGAGCTGGTCACGTTGATCATGGCGATGATCGTCGACATCAGGGCAGCCAGCATGATTGCCATGAAAATTCCAGCCAGCCCAACGGGAAGTTTCTTCAGCACCAGCGGCATTATTTTCTCAGCATCGAAATCGGCCGTCGAGCCGAGAGAATAGAGTCCAAGCATCATGAATGAGCCTGCAAGAAACCACCGGGCTGTGTGGCCCAATGTCCAAATGCCCGCGGCCAGCGACGCATCCCGTGGAGTTCTCGTTGTCAGAAAGAACGTAAAATCCCAGACGATGGGGCCCGCCAGGAGTTTAAACACCATCCAAATGAATCCAGCGATGAGAATCGGGCCCATCCAGTAGTAATGCTGATGGCTCATCGGAGTTTGTCGAAGGTAGTCCGACCAGAGTGTCCATGATGGCCAGAGAGAACTCCACTGCGGATCCTTCATCGAAAGAAGTGCGGCACCATCGGGAATATTGAATACCATGATGGTGAGGATGACGGTTCCGATGAGGATCAGGATGGTTTGAAAAATATCTGTCAACAGTACGCCGAAAAACCCGCCAAAGGTCACATAGATGCCGACCACTGCGAAGATAATAAATGTCGATTGTGCGCGAGTAAGCGGAAGAAATTCCTCGGCAAACTTTCCAGTACCAACGGCAAGATACATCAAATTGAAAATCATGATAATGAGCAGGAATGTTGCCGTGGCAATTCGCACATGTTCAGCATCCCGAGTGGCGCCAAATCGAGTTTCGTTCCATTCAGCGAGTGTCATCACACCGGAGCGCCGGATATATTTTGCCTGGAACGCCATGTAGAACGCCATCATGAAAAATCCCCAGAAGATGTGAAAGATCCATACCGACTGAATCCCCACATAGAACATGACACTGATAATCAGCATAGTGCCGCCGATATCGATATAGCTCGACGAACCCGAGAGGCCCAGCATCCACCACTTGACACTGCGATCGGCGAGAAAGTACGAGTCTAATTTTTGCACAGCACGGGTTCTCATCATCAGACCGATGAAGATAGTAGCGATGAGATAGACGATGATAATCGTTAAGTCAATGAAATGAAGATCCATCTGTGCTCCTTCGAGTTGTATGGAATCAAGAAGTCAATGGTACCAGACACCATCGATTCAATGGTAATATCAATCGATGCTTGCTGCCTAACGTAAAGACGGACCGCAATGCCCGCACTTGCATCATTCAGAGTGTTCGTCGGTTGTCTTGGGGCCCGGTCTTGGTCCATAGCGCAGTAAAAGGAAGACCAGCAGCGTGGTAATGACGGCAAGTGCAATCATTCCAGTCCCAACGGCGAGGCCAATCGCGGCCGTGACCCAGAGGCTTGCTGCCGTGGTCAGCCCCTGCACATTACCCTGGTTGCGAAGAATCGCACCTGCTCCGATGAAACCAATACCTGTGACGATTTGAGCCGCCACACGGCTTGTATCGGTGCTGACACCAAACCCATAGATGGAGATAACGGTGAAGAGTGCAGCTCCTATGCAGACCATTCCATGTGTACGGACACCAGCCGGTTTACCGGTGCGTTCACGCTCATATCCCAGCAACGCTCCAAGCAGGAGGGCGGTGATCACCCGCAACACCATCTCTGGGTGAAATTCAAGAAGATTCATAGTCGGTCTCTGATATCAAAATGGTAGTCATTATGAATTTGTCACTGCGAACAGGCTGACTTGTTGAATGTATGAACCAAAATCCGTTATCTCAAGAGGAAGTCGTAACTCTACAGGAATAATTTGAAGGTTTGATTCCGCTTGTGTATTTTGTTCATACAATAGCAGTAACTGCTCAGCGAAGCTCGGAACACTGATAACACAGATTCAACTGATGCTCACTGATCAGTGAAAATCTGTGCTGTTTCAGTGGGCTCAGTGTTCTATCTTCTAAGATCTGAACATTGATAATACGGATTTAACTGATGCTCACTAATCAGTGACAATCTGTGATGTTTCAGCGGATTCAGTGTTCTATTTTCAAAGATCGGAACTAATGGACAATGACAAATAATCCTATGACCAGTCGAGAACGAATCAGAGCAATCATCCAAGGCGAACCGGCAGACCGGTGCGGTTTCTGGCTGGGCAATCCGCACGATGAGACTCTCCCGCTCTATCACCGGTATTTTGGAACGAACACGCTTGAAGAACTTCAGCGAGCGGTTGGTGATGATTTCCGCTGGATTACGCCGCTCTTTATCAACTCGACCTACAAGCATCCTCAAGGGAAAGGCATTTTCGACCTCTGGAAATACAAGAAAGAACTGGGCGAGCCAGGGCCCCTGGCACATTGCGATAGTCTGGAAGAGGTGGAGGCCTTCGATTGGCCCGATGTTCGCTACCTCGATCTCACCGATTGCATCACCGCCTTACAGAATGCGGGCAATTATTATCGGGCAAGCGGATTCTGGACATGTTTTTTTCATGATGTGAGCGATATCTTCGGCATGGAAGCATACCTCACGAAAATGTACACGCACCCCGAAATTGTCCAAACGGTGACCGACAGAGTGTGCCAATTTTACTTTGAAGCAAATGAGCTCTTGTATCGTCAGGCTGGCTCTCTCATCGATGGGTATTTTTTCGGTAATGATTTTGGAACGCAGCGCGACCTCATCCTCTCGCTCGATCTGTTCGATCAATTCATTCTCCCATGGTTCCGTACCTTCACTGAACAGGCGCACCGGCATGGGTATCAGGTGATACTCCATTCCTGCGGGTCAATCTATCGTGTTCTCGATCGGCTCATCGATGCCGGTGTGAATTGTTTACATCCATTGCAGGCACGAGCATACAACATGGACGCTGCGACATTGTCCGGTTACTGCAAAGGAAGAATAGCATTTCTCGGCGGTATCGATACACAGCATGTGCTCGTTCATTGCACTCCGGAACAGATCAAGGAAGAGGTGCGGCGTGTGAAAAGTCTCCTCGGACCACGGTTGATCGTCAGCCCCAGCCACGAGGCTCTTCTTCCCAATGTACCGCCGGAGAATGTTGTTGCGATGGCTGAAGCTGCAAGAGAACTTTGAAGAACGGAGAGAGTTCCTAACAACGAAGAGTGTCCAGGCGTCGGAAGGTCGCCTCGTTTGGTGATTGTTTGCAGTGGTAGGGTAAAAGCCGGAGCCGCGTTCTGGCTTCGGCTTTGCTCATGATGAGAATAACCTCGATGCATCACGCGATGTGAAGCAGAGAAGTGTCACACGGTGGCTTTGTGAAGCTTTCGTTTCAATAAATGAATTTTTTTTCGGATATCGTCGAGTTGTTTATAATCCTTTCGTGCGATGGCACCATCACGTTCGAGCTTGAGCGCTCGAATATCCTGTTTCACTTTCGTTTTGTCTATTCCCACAATATGATGGTGGGCATGGGCATCAACGCCGAGTGCTGTGCAGAGCGCAGGAAGGAGCACCTCCTTATGCATGGTGCTGTGGCCCTTCACCGCTTCATGGTCGATTCCATCGGCAATTTGGCGAAGTTGTGCTACCGTCATCTTACTTAATTCTTCATAGGTGTGTGCCATACGCGTCCTCCGATACAAGCTGATCGATTAGTGAACCTGAGCAGGAACTCAGGGGTTGATTCTCTCTGTTGATGAATACTCCTTTCCTTCAGTCCATGGAAAGCGAAACGCCAGTCCGGGATGTCAAAACTGACAGAATGTTATAATGTCTTTAGAAACATGCAAGAGAAGAAATCGCAGCGCTGGTTACGGGGTATCCTTCGAGGAATGTAGCCCCGCTGGAATTTACTCGCATTGAACTCCTCCTCTTTTAACTTCCAGGGATACTATCAACGTCAATTCATGTTGAACGAAGCCGCTCCAGGCGTCGTTTCGCTTCTTCCTGAAGCTGCCGCTCACGCGCATTTTGGGGTGCAAGGCGAATCATCTGTTCGAGCGCACCGATCGCTTTTTGCTTGTTCTCCAATGCACGATAGGTGGAAGAAAGTTCATACAACGCAAATGAATTTTTGGGGTCGTACTTCAATGCCGTCAGGAGGTACTGTTCGGATTGTAAAAGTGTTCCGGATAAATCTGTTCCAAACACCACTCGTACAATCGCTTTCTCGTACCATTTCAACCGTGCCCCCTCGCGTTCGAAGATGGCAAGCACGACATACGTCATTGAAAAGGTAGAATCGAGCGCGAGCGCTTGCTGTGCATGGAGCCGCACATCTTTTCCAATGCGGATCTTTTCCCTCGTGCTCCTGAAAGGAATTAAACTCCCTTTGGCAAGCGCTACCCAAAAATGACTCGCCGCATTCCTGGGATGATGGACCAGGAGCGACTCGGCATAGGCAACTGCTTTCAGATAGAGCTGCTCGGAGGTGCTGTCACGCCGAAGGGCAATTCTCCCCAAATCGTTATACACCCGCACCATGCGTTGCAGAGTCTCTGCATATCGAGGATTCTGGCTATATGCTTTTTGATACTCTGTCAATGCACGCTGATTATCAAAAGCTCGAAAGTATTCATCCCCCTTGCGGAGATAGTCTGAGATACCATCTGCAAACAAGCAATCAGAGGGAAAGAGCAGTAATAACAGGATGAGAAGCTTGGACAATGATGGCATAATCTTATCTTCCTTTTACAATTTCTTGTAAGACTTTTCCATTTGCGGTTTTTGGGACAGGTACTCGCAACAAGTTCGCAATGGTTGGAGCAATATCGACCGTTGCAACAGCACGTTCTACTTTCCGTGGCTTGAGTCCGTTTCCCCAGAATACCAGAGCCACATGGGTATCATATCGATAGGGTGAACCATGAGTTGAACCGGTCAAGGATGTGGTGACTAAAAAATTTTCTCGAAATCGAACCTGGAAATCTTTACCCCTGGGCGGGTAATAGCTTCGTTGATAACAGCCGAGAAATGACGGTGCCCATGATCGCTTTTGCAAATCCCGACGGAAATAGACATCAGCAACACCATCGATGGATAACACTCCTGCCCTCACTTTCTTTTCGAATGCGAGGCTATCAAGACCGGCTCGTGCGGCAGCAGTGTAGTTGAGAAATGCATTATTCCTGACAAGTGTTTCGGTAGTATGCAATTCAGCTTTGAAGACTTTCTGAAGCGAATCAATTTTTGGTTCTATATCACGTTGAAACAGTAATCGCCGTGCAGATTTGTTTCCAAATTGCTGTTCATATTCCGGCATGTGCTGAACGGCATGGTCGGCACTAAGGGCAATCAGAATATTTTCTTTACCAAAAGAGTTCTCAACGTCATGAATAAACTTCCCTAACTCGCGATCAAGGCGTAGGAGGTAATCCAGCATTTCATGACTATCGGGGCTATAGGCATGCCCCACATAATCGCCTCCGGAGAAACTGATACAGAGAAGATCGGCAACCCCACGTATACCAAGCTGTTCCGACTTCATGACTTCACGGATAAAATTGAGCACAAAGAGATCCGCAAACGGGCTGGTAACAATTTGTTCCTTCATTGTTTTGGGATCGAAGGGATGGGGAAAACTTGTCGTACTGTTTTTCTTCGCTTCTCCCATTAATTCATCCGGACCGTATTTTCCGTAGACTCCTTCCGGCAACAATTGTTCCCAGCGGCCAGGTACATTCTGCTCAAGCCATTTCGAAGCATTGTACTTCTTTACATACTCCGGCAGGGCCTGCGTATAGTAGCTGGATGTTACCATGCGGCCATTCTTCCTGTCATACCAATAGACATAATCGGGATGCTGCCCCCCCATGAGAATTGCTGCCCGATCTTTGACTGAAGCGGTAATCACCTTGGATGAGGATGACACCTGCTTCATCCAGTCTCCCAATCCCGTGACTATGAGATTTCTCGCTGAAAATCCGCCTCCCTCGCCTTCGACCGGCTTCGCAAGACTGTCTTCCACGCAATAAACTTCCCGACCTGTCAGCCGATTGAACCATTCATTTGAGAGAATTCCACTATTGCCGGGATAGGTGCCAGTACCCAATGCTGCGTGGCCCGGCCCTGTTTCGCTAATGGCATAATTCAGATCGGCATTTAAATACCAAACTCCCTGAGCCGTTAATGTTTTTAATCCGCCTGAATATTCCTTTTGATATTTCGTCAGATAGTCAGCACTAAATTGATCGATTGAAATGAAGATGATCAACTTTGGATTCTTCCCTGAGAGAACTGTTGTTGACAGAACAAAGAGCAGCAGAGTAATGCCGAGACACCAGCGTCGTACTTCATGGAAAGAGTGATTCCGGCTCATAAACATTCAACAATTTCCTTCCCAAAGAAAAGTTTTCTCGTTATCTTACTTTCACACTATCATACAAAATATTTTTGGAGAATAAAAGGACGTGAGGACTGTAACCAGCATGATTCAACAGACAGTGTTTCTGGTGATCGCTATTGCATTTTTGACCAGCGACGCTCATGGACAACCAAAGACTATTACCATCTTTCATACGAATGACATGCACGCAAGCTTTATTCCTCATGAAGCCGCCTGGATCCGGTCGGAGCCCAAGCCTTTGGTTGGTGGATTCAATGAACTTTCATTTGTGATCGACAGCCTGCGTAAAGTCAAAGCCTCTGCGCTTCTGCTCGATGCAGGTGATGTAATGACCGGTAATCCCATCACCGAGTACGATTATCATGGAGCACAGGGGGGAATACTCTTTGAGATGATGAATCGACTTGGGTACGATGTCTGGACTGCAGGCAATCACGATTTTGATATCTCAAAAGAAAATTTCATAGCCCTGACGAAGATAGCGGCATTTCCGACCCTCTCTGCCAATCTGGTAGATGCTAACGGAAAACTCGCCTATAACAATAAAGAGTACCTCATCCTCGAGAAAAACGGTTTGAAAATCGGTGTCATTGGTGTTATGTCGCGCTTATTTTACAACCTGGTCAGCCAAAGCAGCACGGTCGGTATCAAGCTGTTGGATCCGATGGCAACCTTACAACGGCTTGTGAATGAGCTCGATCCAAAAACTGATCTGCTCATCGCACTGACGCATGTGGGGATTGAAGACGACTCAGTACTTGCGATGAATGTGCACGGGCTCGATGTTATCGTTGGCGGACATTCTCATACCCGTCTTCGAACTCCTAAAGTTGTGAACGGCACCATCATCGTACAAACAGGGTCCAATTGTGAAAACCTCGGCGTGCTCGATCTCACGGTGGAAAACGATCAGGTGACCGCATTCAACGGCGGACTCGTGCAATTATGGTATACTAGTGAGCGACCGAAGACGGCGCTTTCGCTCTTCATTGATTCTATCCAGACCAGGATCGATCACGATTATGCGGAAATCATTGGGACATTAGAGACTGATTGGGTCCGTGGACGCGGCGTTGAAGGCAATATTGGCAATTTTGTAACCGATACGCAGCGGGAGGCGGTTCAGGCGGATGTCGCCTTTACAAATTCACAAGGGATTCGGAAAGATGCCGCAAAAGGCCTACTGACGAAGCGTGATCTCTTTGAAGCTCTTCCCTTCCGGAACATTTTGACAACCTTTACACTGAGCGGCAAGGAATTGAAAACGATTATCATGGGAATTATCGAAAATCAGAAACGACGATCGGAATCGATCCAAACCTCCGGGATTATTTGTGAGTGGAAACAGTTGGAAGGAGGAGAGGTCGAGATTGTGAAACTCCTTATCAATGGGCAACCCTTCGGCGAAGCGAAGACCTACACGGCTGCGGCGAATGATTATATGATGGGAGAATCGGACCGCTATCTTGGGATCCCAACTCCGAAGCTCACCTATACAAATTATACTCTCTTTGAAACTGTCGAGAAAAAAATCCGGGCTTTAAAAAGTATCTCTTCCCACGTAGAAAACCGAATTCGAAAAGTGCAATAACCAGACCGAAAGAAGGAGTCGATTATGAGCAAGCATGTTCCCATACTGATTATTACCGGACGGCCCGCAGCGGGGAAATCGGAAGTGATCGATTTTTTGAAAAAGTGCAATCCCCAGGAACGATTGGAACGGTTCCATATCACTGATTTTGAAGAACTCGACGACTTCCTCTATGTCTGGGAAACATTCGAACTGGATGATCTGATGGCCAAGTTCGGCCAGCCGCGAATCTGGTCGGATGAGAAATACTGGTTCAAGGATCACTACATCTGGAATCTGTACATGGAGCGAATCAATCTCGAGTATCAGAAGAAAGTTGCCAGGAATCCCCGCTATCACGACACGACGACAACGCTCGTTGAATTTGCTCGCGGCGGCGAGAACGGAATTTTTGAAGCCCTTAGTTACCTGAGCGATGACATTCTCCATCAAGCCTCGTTAATGTATATTCGGGTGTCGTACGAGGAATCAGTTCGGAAAAATCAGCGCCGGGCTCGCAAAGGCCAGGAAGATTCTATCCTCTACCACTCCCTTCCCGACGAGAAGATGGATTACTACTATAAAACCAACGATTGGGATAAGCTCGAAGCGAAAGATCCGAATTACATCGAGGTCAAAGGTCATAAGATTCCTTACGCCGTGTTTGAGAACATGCCCGAAAAGACACTCGATCCAAAACTAATTGGCGAAGAATTGGATCGGGTGGCGAAGAAATTATGGGAGATCCAGGTGAAACGGTAGACGGGAGAAGATAGACGTGAGATGACTTGAGACTCTCTCCCGCCTAGCCCGAAGGCATCCCCGCCAGAACGCATGGCGGGCTGGTTGCCGAGGGCGAAGGAATAATTATGAGAAGCGTGAGAAATAAGAAGAAAGATGTGAAATGCATTTACTCCGTATGATGTTCTACGACCTGCCCGCCGATCTGAACCTTTATTGGCAGGCGGGGACACCTTCGCTCTAGTCTTTTTCCCTCTAGCCCGAAGGCATCCCCGCCAGAACGCATGGCGGGCTGGTTGCCGAGGGCGGGGATACATTATCAGCAGATCGGGGAACAGGGAATGTGTCCCTAGATCTTCTGAAATGAGATCTGCACCGTAATGTATTTTCATCAGGGAATAAGTGTTGTGAAGTATAAAACAATTCCAAGCCACAGTGGACTGTACTTTGTCACTTCGGCTATTACCAATCATTCTAATCTCTTCTTCGATGAGCACTGTGCTCTCATTCCCCTAAGATCACTTCAATGGTTACGTAAGCAATGTATATGGAAATTATACGTCTTTTGCCTCATGCCAAATCATTTACATATCTTAATAAAGAAAATCGATAAGAGACCAATTGAGAAGGTGATGGGACAATTCCATTCATTCACAGGGCTTGAGCTTGTTCATCAATTGTATAAAGAGGGGTCGAGATTACTTCTTGAAGAATTCGCTGTTGCCGGGAGGAAGAAGGGTGATAGAGAATTTTTGATTTGGGAGGATAGTCTTGCCCGAATTATTGAGACAGAACATGTTCTGCTTGAGACTATCGAATACATACACAACAATCCTGTCAACAAGCATTGGCGCCTCGTGGATGAACGCAGTGAGTACGCATATTCTTCTGCCTGTTTTTACGATTTAGGGAAAAATCCAATTATTGATATTGATAACTACGAGGAATTGCTCGGCGGGACGCCTTCGCTCTAGTGTGTTTTGTACCCACTAGCCCGAAGGCATCCCCGCCAGAACGCATGGCAGGCTGGTTGCCGAGGGTGGAGATGTGAACTGAACCATCGTCAGAACGCTCGGCGGGACGCCTTCGCTCTAGTTTCATTTTCTCACCTAGCCCGAAGGCCTCTGGCTGAGGGCAGAGATGAGAATTGAATCATCAACCAGATTGCTCGGCGAGACGCCTTCGCTTGAGTTTCTTTTTCTCGCCTAGCCCGAAGGCCTCTGGCCGAGGGCAGAGATGTGAATTGAAGTATTAGTCAGCTTGCTTGGCGAGACGCCTTCGCTCTAGTGTCTTTTTTCCACTCTAGCCCGAAGGCATCCCCGCCAGAACGCATGGCGGGCTGGTTGCCGAGGGCGAGGAATTAATTAGCGTTATGAAACATAGTTTTTCTTGCTTCAAAAGCGAACCTCGAAGCTGGAAGGATAAACATTGCGAGTAATGAACAAATGAATGGAAACGTAATTCCAATAAAAACGTTTCGATATTCGAGGGCGATGTGACCGAGGATCAATACTCCTACTGCCTGCACCAAGATGATTGGTATCGCTATCGAGGGACGAAACCGAATCGTAACAATAAATGCAATACCCAGGCATGGTATTCCCAAAATCCATCCGATCCATGAATAGAAGGTGACATATCTCTTTGCGAGAAGGTCTTCCATGATAAATGTATAAGCCATCATATCGCCTCGAAAAGAAGTATTCCCATTAATCAAGAAAACAACTTTGCCTCTCAACAATTTTTGAAGCTCCTTTTGCGAATTAAAATCTTCATTTTTTGACGCTCCCCATTTTCGATATTTCAGGCTCTCACTCTCGGTGCTGTATTCAACAAAAAAACTCGGAGGACCTACATACGAGGGCAATCGTAAATATATCCAACCATTAGAATGTACTGGTATTTTGTGACCACCAAAGATCAGATAATTACTTTCTTTCACTGGTTTAAGCGAATCTGGATATCCGCTATACTTCCGAAGCACTTCAATGGCAACATCTAAAAATATGCTGGGATTTTCTGAAAAAGGATCATTCTTAGATTTAAATGGCATGATCCTGAAAGGATAGTCTGCTAATGGAGACAAATATTTTTGGTCTTGTGTTGCCGTGAATCTATAAGACGTTCTTTCTACAATCACTGTTCCATCTTCCGTATGACCTCGCTTCTGAAGTTTCCCATGGTCACCGACAATTACATTACCTGCTGCAAGCTTTAAAATCTCTTGATACGGTACCCCTTGTGGAAATTGTTTTTGATCCATGAGAATTGCTTTTACACCCAGGCTTTCCATTTCAGCGATGAATCTCGAACAGAAACGAAGAAATGATTCTGCCGTTTGTCCAGGGGAAAGTACATCACATATTACGACGGGGGATTCAGTTGTCCTGTTCCTTTTGGCTTTACCAGAATAAGTCGACATTTCTAATTTCAGCAACTCTTGATGCATAGAATCATTGAGAGAAAAATAGAGAAACGATGCCACTAAAATGATTGAGGCCCATGAAACGAGTCGAAAATTTAAATTCTTGCCTTTTTCCAAACTCAATTGATACACCGATGGAATCCAGCCATAAGAATATACCAGACCTAAGAATCCTCGAAAATTCACCCGTCGATGAAGTGCCTTCAACAACATATTAATGAGCAAAATAAGTGAATAAACTGCTACTGCTTTAAAGATGAATTCAATTTCTCTCACTCTAAGGAAAAATCTAAACATATCCGGCATATTGATATCAGTTATCCGCAATGAGAGAAAGATAGTCAATACTCCAAGAATAGCGATCGCAGCGATCTTCAAAGTTTCTTTACTCAACCATGCTTTCATACTCTTCCTCCGATCTTAAAAATGATCACTGAATTAACTCTCGGCTCTCAAACGAACTTGAGCTCTCCTGCCGGCCGTTCGCGGAAGGTGGAGAAGAGAAAAACGATATTGCCAGCAGGAAGGCAAGTAAGAATGATATTTTCACAGAGAGTGGTATTGTCGCTCTCTGAAGCGGAAGGTAAACAGGTGGATATTCCATTCGGTTAATTTTACGGTGAAGGGAATTTTCTAACCTCCCCTCCAATGTAAATTCTGGAGTCGGGATACCGGATGGCTTCAATAAATCCGTGCGAAGATTGACCGTAATCCTTAAGAAATCCCGACACTGTGGACAAGATGCAAGATGAGTAAAGACTCTCTCCTCATCATCTATCCTTAATTCATTATCTACCCATTCACTTATTTTTCGTTGGAATTCCTCACAATCCATAGCTCACCTCTCATCCATAATATGGTTTTAATTTCTTCCCCAATTCGATTCTTGCTCTATGTATGCGGGCTTTCACGTTAGCCTCAGAGATTTGCGTAATGACAGCAATCTGAGCATATGATAGCTGTTCATACTCTCGTAAGATCAACACTTCGCGATATTCCGGTTTTAATAGAGACAGGTACTTTTGCACAATCTCCGATGTCTCTGCTCGAAAATATTCCTCATCGAATGATGTTGTCGAAGTCCAAATACTGTCTTCTTCCGATGGTTCACTATTATTCCTCTTCCGTAAATAACAGAGTGCCTCGTTGCGTGCAATCGTAAAAAGCCAACACTGAAATGTATTAGCATGTCTTAGTGTATCGAGAGCCTGTAACATTTTAAGAAATGTATTTTGAGTTGCATCTTCTGCATGAAATCGATCCTGAAGTAATCGATAGCAATAGCCAAATATACGATGCCAATAACGTTTGCAGAGATCCATTCTAGCCGTCTCGTCGCCAAGACGAATTTTCTCAATTAATTCACTATCGACTTGAATATCCATTAAGGAAAGTATGTTGAGGATATGGAAATTGCTTTATAAGCAAAGATGCGAAAAAGGGAAAAAAGTTACTACTCTGGTTTGAGAAAAGATACACTTAATAAACGCGATAACTTTCGAAATTAAGAATCCAGAGGCATTTCCCTTATCATAGAGATTTTTAGAGAAGCGCTGACTTTATACTCGGCGGGACGCCTTCGCTCTAGTGTGTTTTGTACCCACTAGCCCGAAGGCATCCCCGCCAGAACGCATGGCGGGCTGGTTGCCGAGGGCCAAGGGATAGTTTTAAATCTGAAGGAGTGAGAAGAGAGATGTTAGAAGAAAGATGAGATTTGCTTCGATCACCGAACCTATTCCGGCTCGGCGTGGATGGTAATTCGGCGAAGCTGTTTGAATCGTTTAAAAAGGATTCCTTCGATTTCAGAGATGATGCTGTGCACCTCTCCCAGTGTTTTGCTATGTTCCAGATGGCATGTCAGTGTCGCAGTGTATTGAGGGCCCTCCTGAAGCAGCGTCAAGTCTTTGCAAGTCAGTACCCCTTTATGTTTTTCCACGACTGCCTGAATCTCTTTCGAAAGCTTCAATTCACTCGCAGTGACATTACTCAATTCCCTCTCCGCCGGATGATATTCCTCCATATGGATGGTCACTTTCCCAACCGGTTTGAGTTGCTGCTGAATTTCCTGCTCAATGTCTGAAGTGATGCTGTGCGCTTCGGCAAAGCTGTGACCTTTTTCGTACTCGACGTCAAAATCGATATAGTATTTTCCGTCGGTCAGATAGACCTCAAGATTATGCGGCGGCCGTAATCCCTTGTTCACTACAATCATTCGTATCTTTTCGATGATTGTCTCATCTTGAGTTTCCGCTGGTTCTCCATGGATAATCACATCGGCATTCGGTTCAGCATCTCGTACCGCCAGCTCAATGTTGTCCATGATCGCATGGGCCCGTTCGAACGGCAGGGTTCTTCTAATCGCGACAGTTGTATCGACAAATATTTTTGGACCGGATGCCCTGAGGCGAATCGAACGTAATTTCTCAATCCCTTTGACACTCCTGATGGCTTCTTCAATTTTCATTTTCTCAGCGTGCGGTACCCGATCCATCAATGCATCGATTGTCCGCCGGCCCAGTTGATAGCTCACAAAGAGCACAATGAATGCGACAACAATAGCAGCGACAGAATCAAAAATTGGATACCCAAAGGAGACAAACGCCAAACCTCCCAGTACAGTCAGCGACGACCAGATATCGCTTGAAAAATGCAACGCGTCGGCCTCCAGTGCCTGACTATTGTATTTCCTCGCAACCCGATACAGAGCGCGTGAACGGCTATAATCGATTACGATCGCCGTACCCATAACAATATAACTCCAGACATTCGCCTCCACATGATGGCTATGAGTAATTAATCGATCAACAGCCTCCCAGATAATCCAGGTGCATGTGAGGACGAGCAAGAGAGTCTCAACAAAAGCAGATATGTTTTCAATCTTCCCATGGCCATATTGATGTTCCTCATCGGCAGGTTTATCGGCAACCGAAACTGCAACAAGTGTGATAATTGCCGCAAGGAGGTCGAGGCCGGAGTGTGCCGCTTCCGACAGAATGCCCAAACTGTTTGTTTCTATCCCGATATACAGTTTGAACGCCGTCAGAAATACGGCTGCGACAACTGAACTGAGAGCAACAATTTTTTTCTCGTTCTTTTCTGATGGAATGGGCATCGCCTGCAAAAAAAGTTATGATGAATGAACGACGAAATATTTTCTACTTGATTCAACGTCAATATACATACCGATTTTCTGAAGTCAAAGTATTTCAGCATCTTCAGGAAATGGTGCTTCTCAGAGTATTGTTTACTCTCTGGCGATTATTGCAGAATGGCAGATCGTACTGGCTTTTAAGACGATGCCAAATGGAGGATTTCTCCTGGGGTTGCGGTACCTGTTAGTTTCAGTTTACGAATTGCAACTGCTGCCGCAAGATTTGCAAAAACACCTGCTTCATCAAGGCTGGCACCAGCCGCAAGGGCACATGCAATAGCAGCGACCGTTGTATCACCTGCACCGACCGGATCGATAGGACCGCTTACCATGTGTGCGGGCAATTCTCTGCATGATGTTCCATCGAATAGAAGGAGTCCAAGCGAGCTTCGCGAGATATAGACCGGCTTTTCAAAACGCTCATAAAGAAGCCGTGCATACTGCTGCAACTCTTCGACGGGTACATCCTCATTGTGCAGTACGCTCTTACCAAATATCCTTGCCGCTTCAATTGCATTAATTTTGTACATCATATGATGAAAGTCGAGCGTTCGATCACGCGAATCGAGGAGGAAGAGTTTTTCCCTGTAACCGTCTGCTGCTTCGTTCAGCATCGCAATAACAGATGGTGTATAGATACTCTTTAACAATTGCTCGTTCACAATCAGTGCATCAAGGTGCGGCAATCTCCGTTTTACGCTCTCGAGCAGAATGTCTGCTGTCTGAGGACCAAGAGTGTTCTTCCCCCCGAAGTCGATGCGGCGCTGCTCAACACCGGACAGAAAAGGCTTTGCATAAACCGGTGTATCGAAGAATAACGATTGAATGATCATCCCCGAACAATTCACACCGAGTGTCGCGAGTTGGCGGATAACTTCATTTCCGAAGAGATCATTACCAAGAACTCCGAACGCATGGATATTTCCCGCACCCAGCGTAACCACATTATGGATAACGTTTCCCGCGCCACCCAATGAGTACCGTTGCGATGAAACGGCAATAATCGATTTTCCTGTTTCGATCGAGGTTTCATGAGTATCCTCATGGATCTCCCAATAGGCATCGAGACAAAAGTCACCGATAACCCCGATTTTTACCTCTCGAATAGCGCTAAGAATTTTCTGTAACCGGTCAAGTACCATTGCGTGGCAACCTTATGCTAAGATTTATTCCTGAATGTCTCGGGGGCTAGCTGCATCTTCTCGGCCACTGACGGAGAGCCTGGCCTGATCTATTCGTTGTGGATGAATCCACAGCCTTCGGGCGGGAGAAATCGCAAGCGAGGTCATAAAAGCACCTTTAACCGTTCATAACCAGACCGGCTCACCTGCAGCTTTGTGCCATCTTTCAGGATGGCGATCCTACTGTCGCGTGCATACATCTCGATACGCGCCAATCGGTCAACATTGAGGATGAAGGAGCGGTGGATTCGGACAAATCGCTTCGGATCCAATGATCCCTCGAGATCGGTGAGGCGATGTTGCTTCAGGTGTGTTTTTCCTTCAGACTGTACAGCAATATAATCATCCTGAGCTTCGATATAATCGATCTTATCGATTGGTATAACATGCACTTTTGAGCCATCGCGAATCAGGATGCGTTCAATGCGTTGAAGGCCCTGCGCCTCATGGACCAGTTCAGATTTCGGAATCCGCTGATGAAGTTTCAACCGCTCTCTCGCACGTGCCACAGCCTCTCCAAACCGCTCAACGTCGAATGGCTTGAGGAGGTAATCTACGGCATGAACCTCAAATGCTTTCAGTGCATACTGGTCGTAGGCTGTAATAAAGATGACAGCAGGTTCCTGCTCAACCAGTTCGAGAACTTCGAAACCGTTGAGTTTTGGCATTTGCACATCGAGGAAGAGGAGTTCGGGTTTCAGCTCGGTAATCGCCTTTACCGCTTCAAAGCCATTCGAACACTCTGCAATAATTTCGATATCGGTGTGTTGCTGCACGTACTCACGAACCACACTTCGTGCAAGCTGCTCATCGTCGACAATGATGGCATGGAGTATTTCCTGCTGGGTTCCCAAGGTGGGTTATTCTAACCATCTTTCCGGTTAATGTCCATAGTCGAATACATGTTCACTCTACCCTGATGTGTGAGTATGAAATTAAAAATCAAAATGAAAAAGGCAAAATGACAAAGCAAATATTTAAATGAAAATTGAATGCCGTCGGCACCTACGATCAGTGCACTGTTCATGATTTTGAGATGAAACAGTTCTTGTCGTTTGTACAAATGACTAAGAATGGCCGTTGGGACGCTTTGCCGTGAGGAATGCTGACCCTTCCGTGCGGGCCGGCATAATAATTTCAATGCGATAGGATTCCGGCGCCGGATGAAAATCCACGAAAGCATCGGTGCCATAGACTGCCCGAAGTCGTTTCTTTACATTATCGAGGCCGAGACCGTTTGTCTTTCCTGGAGGCCGATCGGGATCACATGGATTTTCGACAACAAGATGCAGCCTGCTGCCGCGCCATTCTGCCGTGAGTTGAATCGCGCCGCCATCGATAAGATGGGCAATCCCATGGCGTACGGCATTTTCCACCACAGGCTGGAGAATCAGCGGCGGTACCAGGCAGTTTTTTGTGATCGGATCGATCTTCGTTTCAAATCGCAGCCGATCGCCGAACCGAACCTTTTCAATTTCCAGAAAGTTTGAAATCAATGCCAATTCCTGAGCGAAGGTGATGGTATCTTCACCGCCATAATTCATTCCCTTTCTCAGAAATTCAGCAAGTAAAAGAGTCATCGTCCGTGCACCGTGAGGATCCTGTGTGGTTAATGCGCTGATGGAGTTGAGGCTATTGAAAAGAAAATGCGGATCGATTTGTGCGCGCAGGGCTTTCAACTCAGCGTCCTGAGCGAGAATTCGCATCTGCAACGCATGCTGTTCGGACTCTTTGGACGACTCAAATGCTACGATGAGGTAATGGAGTGCAACGCTGATGATGTAAAGGACAATGCCCAGTCCGAGCATGACGGGTACCTGATTGAAATACAACTCGTTCTCAATTTTAAGTGAGAAGAGCCACCGCTGAACAAGCAGCCATCCATATCCGAGGAGAATCCAGATTATACTGGTGACAACGCTCGCAATAAGGAAAAGGAGAAAGAGTTGGAGGAAGGGTGTTTTTTGCAGAGGAAAAACCCGGCAGAGGTACCAGGAGGAAAGACACATCAGGCCGTAAATCAGCGTCAGAGGAAGAGCCAACGGAGCAGCCTGAAGCAGCGTAAAGCTTCCGCCGCGCAGTGTAAGCATCGCTGTGAGCATAACACCAAACAGCAGCCAACCAGCCATGTAAATCGCGAATCGTTCGCGATGAGCAAGTATTGGATGCATCGGTTAGCTCTTAATCTCCACACCACCCATAATCGCGTATCCCTTGATGACCAGTTTTTTTCTCGGTCCGCCCTTCGGAGGCATGGTCCGATCTTCAAATCCACCCAATAACGGAATTCCTTCGAGCACAATTATCCAGTCTTCCGGCACACGAATCTCAATCCCTCCCCAAAACGCAAAGAGGTCAAGAACCGCCTCCTCGCCTTCTTTAATGGATGCACGACGCAGGTCTACTTCAATTCCACCCATAATCGCCGTCAGTTCACCGCCGGAAAACTCCTGTGAATCGTTAGTGCGTTTGAATCCACCCATCAAAGCAAATCCGCTGATCGTTGAGTTGCTATCCTTAGACCGCTCACCGGAGAAAATATTGACCACAGTCTTTCGTTTCATACTGCCCCAGATCATACTGAAGCCGAGCAGAACGAGGAATAATGGCCAGAGATTCCAGATACGGAAGAAGAAAATATCCAGGCTGCGCAGAAGTATTAGCGAACCGACGAGAATCCATAATCCTCCCCAGAGCCTGCAGGGCAATCCTTCACACTGAACCACCTTTACGGTACCATACAGGATCAAAAGCGCAGGCCAGTAAACAAGGAATTCTCCTGCCTCGATGAGTCCCATGTTGTCAAGCGTGAAGACAACACCGATTCCGATGATGATCAGTCCAATAATCAGTTGGAAACTGATATCCATTTTCTTAGTTTGCATTTTTTTGCTCCTCCACAGTCTCTTCCTGTATTTTCCAGGGGAATGCTTTAATCACCATACTCACACCCACAGCAACAATCGCCAATGGCCAGGTTTCTCTGAAACTCAAGTCCCAAAGATTTGCAATTGAGATCTGTAACCAGATACCAATGAGAATCCAGAATGCCGCGCCCCCAAGATCATCCGAATTCCGTGCAGCTACCGCCTTTGCCACGCCGAATACAATAATAAGAAGCGGCCAGTATTGCCAGAATGAACCGACATAGTAAATGTCCAGATTATCGAGTAAAAAAAGAATTCCAAGAACAAGAATAACTACACCGAAAGCAATTTGTCCTATTGGTCTGTGGGCTCTAAGGAATGTCATGGTCGATCTCCAAAATAATGTTATGTTCTGCATGAAGATACTTGAGAGAGGCCAAGATGTTACAGGGATTTCGGTGAATCCTGTAAGACACTCGGTAAATGGCGCGGAAAGACTCTTTTCGATGGTCGAAGATATTCACCTTAGAGCCTGATTTTGACCTTGCATCAGACGATACAGAAGATCCAATCTTACCCTAAGTCATAGTTCCTTCCGGTCGTTCGACAACCTATCCAGATGCTGTGAGTTCTCACTACACCTGGAGGATTATTGCGGCGCCTGCATGCCAAATTGTGACCATTCTTCACGGGAAGGGCCATAAATTCCAGGAACCTTTATTCCCGCTTGCCGCATCAACACAGTCATCTGGGCCCGATGATGAATCTCATGCTTTACGAGCGCATGAAGTGTTGCGGCACGCGTCCACTTCTCACCATACATCTCAATTTCACCTTTGAGCATCTCATCTGTCCACTTTGCTTTCAGACTTTCTTTCAGCGATTGAGCAGCGGTGTCGTACGCTTCTGCAATAGTACCAGGAGAGGATGGAACCGGTGTGCCTTCGGTCGGTGCAGTGATATCAAGTCCGGCTTTTCCTCCCATCTCGCCAAGCGTCAGCACAAGATGCCAAGCCAGGAAACCCAGGGAACGGCCTTCTGACGTTACCCGTTGTGTTAGCGATGGAGCCGTTAATACATTGAGAATTTTCAGCGTTGAATCACTTTCATACTGCCAATCTTTTTCAAATGATTCGATGGATGAGTACATACTTACTCCTTCTTTAGTTTGTCTCTGGTTATTTTTTTAGACGGTTCAGGATCAACTCAATTTCATCGATCACACGATTCATTTTCTGCATTGTCAGTGTGAAAGGAACAGATGTGGTCATATCAACTCCGGCGTTCTTCAGCAAATTGATCGGATAGTCCGATCCGCCGGACGACAGGAACTTGAGAAAATTTTTTGTTGCTATCTGATCACCGGAGAGAACCTGCTCAATGATCGCGGTCGATGCAGTGAACGATGTGGCATATTGATAGACATAGAAATTATAATAGAAATGTGGAATGTAGCTCCACTCCACCTTAATCTCATCGTCAACGATACAGACTCCCTTTTCATGACCATAATAGCGCTTCGTGAGTTCGTGATAGCATTCGTTCAACGAGTCGCCGGTCAGGGATTCGCCGCGCTCGACGCGTTCATGGATTTGCAATTCAAACTCGGCAAACTGTGTCTGGCGGAAGAGAGTGCCTTTGATCCCTTCGAGATAATTCCCGAGGAGAGAAAGCCGGACCTGATCATCCTTGATTTGTTTCAGCATATAATCGATTAAGAGCGCTTCGTTGAATGTCGAAGCGACTTCAGCGACAAAGATGGGATAGTGGGCTGTTGGATATGGCTGTGCCTTATTGGAAAAAAAGCTATGCATGGTATGGCCTAGCTCATGCGTCAGTGTGCTCATATCGTCGTACTTCCCATTATAGTTCATGAGAATGTACGGATGAACATCATAGACCGATCCATTCGAGTAAGCTCCGGACCGCTTTCCTTCCGTCGGATACATATCAACCCAGCGTTCGCTGAACGCTTTCTTCGTTACCGACTCATACTCATCACCCAGCGGAACGAGTGATTCCATGATATGTCGTTCCGCCTCTTCGACCGAAAACTTCAGATCGACTTCGCTGAGCAACGGCGCATAGAGATCGTAATAATGAAGTTCTTCAACACCAAGGATTCTCTTTCTCAAACTGAGATAGCGATGGAAGATGGAGAGGTTTTCATTAACACTGTTTACCAGCGCATGGTATACTTCTTTCGGAATGTTGTTTGCATCGAGGGCAGCGGCAAGACTTGAGGGATACTTTCTTGCTTTCATGTAGAAGAGGTTTTTTTTCACCTCGGCATACAACTGCGTGCCAAACGTGCGTCGATAGTCATTCATCTTTCCGAAGAATGCGGCAAAAGCTTTTCTTCGGTCTTCACGAACGATACTGGCCCGAACCAGGCTGAAGTTTGCTTTAGTCAACTTCACACTTTTTCCATCGCTCAGCATTATTTCAGGATTCGGGAAATCTGCATCAGAAAATATACTGTAGATGCTTTGAGCGCTATCTGCCATCAATCCGGCGTCAGCAATGATTTTTTCCTCACCCTTGGTCCCTGTGTGATCTTTCCGCCGCAGGATGTCATCGAGATAGTGTCGATAGACTTCAAGCTTCTTTTCCTCACTTAGGAATCGATCTATCGTCGGTCGTTCGATTTTCAGCAATTCCGGCTCAATGAACGCGACGGATGCCGCAAAGTCCGAACCAATCTGGCTGATCTCCTGCTGCATTCCGAGATAGGTCGAATTGCGTGTATCCTGATCGGACATCATCGATGCGTAACACTGGAGGCGCATATATTCTTTGCTGAGTCTCGTGACGAGTTCAAGGCATATCGTGAGCTGGCGAGCTGATTGGCCCAGCGATCCAGTGTACGCTGCAACCGCTGCAATTTCCGACTTCAGCAATTCTTTCGCAGATGTCCAGGCTTCATCAGAAAGATAGATAGCGGTGAGATCCCAGGTATCGTGAATGGGAATAGAAGTTCTATCCTGGTATTGGGTTGTCATTTCCATTGTAAAGAGGTATCGGATTGAATCACTTCAATAAATGCTTCGACAACACCTTCGGTAAAATTATAGCGTTTAATACTCGATTGATGAGTTTGAAGTATGTCGCGGCAATCAGTGAGCAGGGCCGCATTGACAAATGGATTCGATGTGCTTGCCTCTACTATGCCATTTCCTTTAACCATCACACGCTCACCTGCCGATACTTTTATCTCCCCGTCGACGCGGAATATCATGGCTATGATGCCGACACTCTCGCTCGATAGTGATCGCCGGATGAATTCAAGGTGGGGCGAAATTTCCCACGTCGGGATTGGTTCGAGGATGAGATGAAGTACGGATATACCTCCCTGCGTCAGATTCTCTTTTTCTGTTTCCGGTGCATTATCGTAGGCTAAGGTGAAAATCTTTCCGCTGGAAATGCTCTTCGCCCTCTTATTTACTATCGCTGCATCCAGCGTGCTGCTTCCTAAAGTGCCGGTTGTCTCTCCCTCTTCCGTAATCAGCATCCGCGCCCCAGGCCGGCAAGTGGAGGATCCTCGGACATTGACAACCATGGCCAGCACTCCGCTCCTATGTTGTTTCTTCATCGCATCATACGACTGGAGTATCTCATGGAGTGCTGTCATAGCGTACGCTAACCAGGTTTTCTCATCCTGTTATGGTTCTCTATGGCAAACAACAATGAAGTCTTTTGATGTTGAATCCAGAGGACCCTCGTTATAATCGCCGTGGATTGTTTTCAATTTCAATTTGGAGCAGCGAACAAGATGTTCCAGTTCATAGCGATAAAATATCCGCATCGGTGTTTCCCACACTTCCTGCTTGAGCTCTCCCTCTTCTTCCCATTCAAGTTTCATCGTCAACCGGCTTAGTTGATTTACAATATCCGTTGAAGAGGACACGAAGCGTCGAAGTCTTTTTCCGGGGGCATATTCGCCGTCAAAATCAATCACGTTATCCAGGCCTTGAGAAAGAATCAATGGATCCGGTACAAAGAGATCAAAGATAAATCTGCCATGAGGCTGAAGGTGATCATAGACTCTGTTGAGAATACTCAATTGATCTTCCACTTCAACGATATGAAGAAACATCCGAAAGGGTGCAACGATGAGGGCAAACTGTTTCTCCAGAGTAAAATTTCGTGCATCAGCAATACCCACCCGATGATGGTGTTCAGGAGCTAGGTTTTTCTTCAGTACATCAATCATTTCCGGGCTGACATCAATGCCATAGATATCGGCTCCCGATGCGAGCGCATCAAGGAAAAACCGCCCCGTTCCGACACCGATTTCCAGAACAGGGCCTTGAGTCTCATGAATCTTCTTCAGAAAATAGTCCGTATCCACCGTGCGGAGATGTTTATAAATGATATCATAAAACCGGGCGAATGCCGGTGGATAGGAAACCGTATGACTCATAGCGCTATAATCTCCACTTGATAGTACACCCGATTGAAAATGTCTCCGGCTCCGCGACTTCCTGACCGGAAAGAATTGCATCGACAGCGTTCCGGAGGTAGGTCGACTTTACGGCGGAAGGATCCTGATAATTGTCATCCATCTTGCCGATGTAGCGAAGTTTGCGTTCCGCATCGAAGACAAAAAACTGAGGAGTGTGCGTGGCGTTAAATGCACTGGCAACGATCTGATTTTCATCCCGGAGATAAGGATAATTGAAGCCCTTTTCCTGTGCACGTTTCACCATACTCTCAAAATCGTCATCGGGATAATCCTTCGTATCATTCGCGTTAATAGCCACCAGTTGCACTCCCTTCCCCTCATAGTCCTGCTGAAACGCCTTCATCCGTTCTTCATAGGCTTTCACATAGGGACAATGATTGCAGGAGAAGACAATCACGAGAACCTTCTTTTCGTTGAAGGTGCTCAGGGAATATTGCTTGCTGTCAGTTCCCGGCAATGCAGAGAATTCTGGTATCACGGTTCCGATTGCTAGTTGATTTGTTCCCATCGAGTTTCTCTCTTCTGTTTTATTGAACCGCCAAAACGCCAAGAGAATAATTAGATTTTATTAAAAAGAAACTAGAGCGAAGGCGTCCCGCCGAGCATCATACGGAGTAAATGCATTTCACATCTTTCTTCTTACTTCTCACGCTTCTCATAAATATTCCTTCGCCCTCGGCAAGGATGCCTTCGGGCTAGAGGAAAAGTGCGAAGGCGTCCCCGACTTCACACTGTGTTTTCCGCCTGCGCGGTGCTTCGGCGGACAGGTCGTCGGGCAGGCCCGCCGAGCGCTAAAGTTACTCTCTATCCCTTGGCGGTTTTTGCGATTCGGTGTTTACCTGGAATAGTTATTTCTTCTTTTCCGGGTACAGCACGCACTTTACGAAATTCTTTGTCGAAAGATATTTCTTTGCTGCATTCAGTACTGACTTCCCATCCAGCTTCTCAACACGTTTGGAATAATTCAGAATCTCTTCCGGATTCTCATTGTTTGCATAATACGTTCTGAAAGCCGAAAGCCAGAAGCCATTCTCCTTCATTTGTACTTCTCGGGTACGGCGGTGTTGCTCCTTCACCTTATCGATGTAGATTTGATCAGGCGCTTTCATCTTCAGGCTGTCGATCTGCTGTAATACTGCTTTCACCAATTCATCGACGCGGCCGGGATCACATCCCCATTGTATCATGATGGAATATTCTTTCCGCGGATAAAGCGATGGAGATCCACCGATGCTAATTCCATAGGTGCCTCCCTTTTCTTCCCGCACTATTTCGCGCAGCTTGATATTCATAACATCAATCAACGCTGTGAAATCATATCGATTCTGAGCTGTCCACTCGAATGGCCCCGAGAGCATAAGCTGCACTGTACTCTTAGGTTCCATTCCTCGGAATACCTTCTTATCGATTTTTCCAACGGGCAGTTTCACCCCGACATCCTTCCACGATTCCTTCCGACCTGTGGTTGGCAGACTTGCAAGGTATTGCTCGACGAGCGGTTTGATTTTCTCCAGTTGGAAATTGCCGACCAGGAAGAATGTGAAATCGCTGAAATCGGCAAACCGGTCTTTATAAATCTGCAGTGCTTTGTCTGGATTGATTTCATTCATCCGGTCAATCGTCATGGGGCGGCCTCTGAAATGGTAATTCGTCAGTGTCACCTGGACTGTATCGCTGAACACCGCTTCGGGATTTGCACCGCGGTTTTTCAGGGATTCCTTCATCCGTGTCATCAGTGAGGAGATCGCGGAAGTATCTTTCCGCGGAGCCGTGCCATACAGATAGGTTAACTGGAACATCGTCTCAAGATCCTGAGGCGATGCACTTCCCGAGAATCCTTCTGATAGTGAGCTAATCATGGGATAAACGCCCGCGCGCTTACCGGTGAGCATCTTCTGAAGAACGATCGCATCAAATTCACCGACCCCGGATTGTGAAACAATAGAGGTGGCATTCGTGGCAGTGAGAAAGTCTTTGTCCGCTACAAGTGAGTTTCCGCCATTGCTGTACGCCGAGAAGAGTATTTCATCATTCTTGAAGTCGGTCGGCTTGAGAACAACGCGCGAGCCGTTGGAGAGTGTCCATTCCGTCACTCCCAATGATTCAAGTTTCTTCTCACCGACGACCTTGCCCGGCTGCGGCATCTTGGCGATCAACGGTTTCGTGCTTACCTTGTCGACATACGCATCCAGTTGCTTTGTGCTCGCTTCGAGAAAGACTTTCTTTACTTCCTCTTCCGTCGGCACCTTCACAGTTGCTTTTTTCGGCAGCCAGAGTGTGATAACCCGGCTCTCATCGCGAAGACGGACAGATGCAAGTTTATTCACCTCAGCTAATGCAATCCCCGGTAAAAATTGTTTCACCAGCTCATACTCTACTTCGATTCCGGGAATCGTTTCATTGGTTAAAAAGTTTCTGACGTACTCATCCGCGAGGGCACGTGATTGCCGCTTGTCCCGTTCCTTGAATGAGTTCTCGAAGCTGCTCAACATTTGCTTCCTCTGCCGCTCAAGCTCGGTTTCAGTGAAGCCATGTTGTTTCACACGATAGGCTTCAGATACTAGTGCATCAAGGCCTTCCAGAATGGAAGTCTCTTTAAATCTTGCCGCCAGGATGTAATATTGTTTTTTACCGATAACCCGCTGATCGATACTTTGAGCCCCGAGAAACGGCGGATTTGGTTTTTGCGTGCGTTCCATGTAACGTGCGGAAAGCATTCCGTCGTAGATCTGACCGATAATCTCGTCACGATAATCGCCTGCCTTATAAGTGTCACGCGCTTCACGCTTGATGAAGATCTGTGCCATGGTCATAGGCCATTCAGCATCGGTTGCAATGGAGACGAACGTCTCTTTATGATCGGGGACAGGGAATTCCTGCCGCGGCCGTTCCGACGCTGGATTTTTCAAACCGGAAAAATTCTCCTTAATGAGCGCCTCGATCTGTTTCTTGTCAAAATCACCCACGGCAACGATCGCCATCAAATCCGGTCGATACCAATCCCGATAATAGCGTTTGATGGTCTCGTAAGTAAAGCTTTCCAGAATTTCCTTTTTACCAATGACAAAACGGTTTGCATACTGAGAGTTGTACAGCAAGTAGGGCAGGTGTTGTAACAGCATGCGCATTTGTGCCCCGCGGCCAAGCCGCCACTCCTCAATGATAACGCCGCGCTCCTTGTCGATTTCCTTATCGTCGAATGCAACACCGCCCGCCCATTCCTGAAGAATTTGAAAACCCTTTTTCATGATGTGAATCGAATCTGTCGGAAGCTGCAGCATGTATGTGGTTTCATCAAAGCTTGTTCCTGCATTGACCTCAGGCCCAAACTTCATTCCAGCCTTCTCGAGCAGGTTGATGATATCCTGTTTCGGAAAATTCTTCGTTCCATTGAATGCCATATGTTCAACAAAGTGTGCTAATCCCTGCTGGTCATCATCTTCAACAACAGAACCGACCTTTACCGCGAGACGGACTTCGCAGCGTTTTTCCGGTTTTTTATTTTCCCGGATATAATAGACCATCCCATTATCGAGCTTGCCGATAATTGTGGCGGGATCCGGCACAAGTGTTTCATTGACGTTCCAGACTTTTTCCTGTGCAACACTCCCTGTGAGCAAACCGGCTGCAGCACAGAGTGTGAGTAACAATAAGAGACGCTGAAGAAAGCACTTCATGAGGACCTCCTGCTTATGATGAATGTAGTGAATTATGATGTATGCGATTGTTGGAGAAAGCCGACCAAAAGAAATATACTCTTTTTTTTTAAACTACTCACTATCCTGAAGATTTCTAACCACATTGGATTTTAAGCCCCACTTCATTATCTTTCCTTCCAAAATTATCGTAAAGAATCCATTAAGCACATTTGCGGAATAGCATGACCTCAGCCTCAACCCCACTCGACCAGCTTTGCATCAATACGATCCGAACACTCAGTATGGACGGCGTCCAAAAGGCAAAATCCGGGCATCCGGGTATGCCGATGGGTGCCGCAGCAATGGCCTATGTCCTTTGGACACGGCATCTAAAACATAACCCGCTTAATCCGGACTGGAGCAATCGTGATCGGTTCGTGCTCTCTGCCGGGCATGGCTCAATGCTCCTCTACAGCCTTCTCCACCTCACAGGCTACGATCTGCCCCTGGAGGAATTGAAATCTTTTCGCCAATGGGGAAGCAAAACTCCCGGCCACCCTGAGGCATTCCATACGCCGGGTGTAGAAGTTACAACCGGACCCCTCGGTCAGGGATTTGCAACCGGTGTTGGTATGGCGATCGCTGAAAAACATCTTGCCTCACGCTATAACAAATCGAATTGCGATGTGGTGAATTACCGCATTTATGCCATTGTCAGTGACGGCGATTTACAGGAAGGTGTCGCTTCTGAAGCAGCCTCGCTTGCCGCTCATCTTAAACTCGGGAATATCATTTACCTCTACGACGATAACCATATCAGTATCGACGGGCCGACCTCTCTCTCGTTCAGTGAAGATGCGGCAAAACGATTTGAGGCTTATGGCTGGCACGTCCAGATTGTCAGTGACGGCAATGACCTTGCAGCAATTGACGTAGCGATCAAAGCAGCGCAGGAAGAGTCACAGCGCCCATCGCTGATTAAAGTCCGCACACACCTCGGCTATGGGAGTCCGAATAAACAGGATACTGCAGAAGCTCATGGCGCACCTCTTGGTGAAGAGGAAGTTCGGCTCACAAAGAAAAATCTTGGATTCGATCCCCAACAGCTTTTTCATATTCCCGATGAAGCGTTGGCACACTTCCGCCGCGCGGTAGAGATGGGAAAGAAATGGGAATCGCTGTGGCAAACAAAATTTGAGAACTACCGCAAGATCCACTCTGAATCAGCGGTGGAACTTGAAAAGATTCTTTCTGGTGAGTTGGGTGAACAATGGAAAAAAGCTGTTCCGGTATTCGGCGCCGAGACAGGCTCGGCGGCTACAAGGGAAGCTTCGGGAAAAGTTCTCAATGCGTTAGCGCCTCATCTCCCCTCGCTTATCGGTGGTTCGGCAGACCTGACACCTTCGAACAACACAGCCATTAAAGGATTCTCGGATTTTCAACCCGGATCCTACTCAGGCCGTTACATCCGATTCGGCGTCCGTGAACATGCCATGGGAGCAATTCTGAATGGCCTCGCTCTTTCGAAAGGGATGATTCCCTATGGCGGCACATTCTTCGTCTTCTCCGACTACATGCGTCCGACTATCCGCCTTGCTGCGCTCATGAAGATCAGACCAATTTATGTCTTCACACATGATAGTATTGGTGTCGGTGAGGATGGACCGACGCATCAGCCCATTGAACATTTAGCAGCGCTGCGTTGCATCCCCAATGTTACCGTTATCCGCCCTGCGGATGCCAATGAGACCGCACAGGCATGGCGTGTTGCGATCGAACATAGGGACGGCCCGGTAGCTTTAATCCTCACTCGGCAGAAATTACCCGTCTTCGATCAAAATAAATTTCCATCGGCTGAGAATGTTGCGAACGGTGCATATACCCTGTGGGAAAATTCACCCAACCCCGAGCTGATTCTCCTTGGAAGCGGATCGGAAGTCCATCTTGCCCTCGGAGCTGCGACACAATTGTCTCAGAAAAATGTTAAGGTCCGTGTCGTGAGTATGCCGTCGTGGGAATTATTTGAAAGGCAGTCGAAAGAGTACCGGGATTCTGTTCTGCCCCCTGCTGTGAAAAAGCGGGTCGCAATAGAAGCAGCAGTGACAATGGGCTGGGGAAAATATACCGGTGATCAAGGAAGTATTATTGGTATTGATAGGTTTGGCGCGTCGGCTCCAGCAGAAACAGTGTATCGAGAATTTGGTATCACCATCGAGAATATTCTCGCAGCAGTTCGCGAACTGAGTTAGAATAGAAAAGGAAAATACTTGCCGCCAAGAACGCCAAAACTCCAATAATTTTTTATGAATTATTTTCACATCCTAGTGAAAAACAAATACATCTAATATTCTTGGCGCACTTGGCAGTCAGTTCTTTCTCCAAAGAATCTCTTTTTAGTTTTTTCGTAACGTGAGTGAGCAACTTTCTTTTCAACAGATCTAGGATCCTATGAATTCTGAAAAACCAGTCCATAGCCGTGAATTCCGTATGCGGCGTTCCATGAATTGGCTCACACTCGGTTTTACTTACGCGTCAATGTACATGGGTCGCTACAATCTCTCCTTTGCCAACAAAGCCCTTTCCGATACCTATGGCTGGGATAAAACACAGATTGGATCGATCATCACTATTGCCCTGACCATCTACGGCATATCGGCATTGTTTAATGGGCCAATTGCCGACCGGATTGGCGGGCGCAAGGCAATGCTCATCGGAATATCCGGAGCCGTCGTTTTCAATCTGGCGTTCGGGCTTGGAGCATACATCGGCTTCCTCGGAACAGGAACGCTGCTCATAAGTTATTTCGCAGCGGCCTGGGCGATGAATATGTATTTCCAATCGTATAGCGCACTAGCCCTCATCAAAGTCAATTCGGCATGGTTCCATGTTCGTGAGCGGGGTGTCTTCTCCGCTATCTTTGGATCGATGATCCAGAGCGGACGTGCATTGATCTTCTTCGTCGGTGGAATTGCTGTGACGTTCCTTCCCTGGCAATGGGTGTTTTTCATTCCGGCTAGTGTGATGCTGCTCTTCGGTATTCTTACCTACTTTTTCGTTCGGGATACTCCAGAAGAGACCGGCCATCCGGCATTCGATACGGCAGACGCATCAAGCGGCGACACAGACACAGTCAATTTCAAATATCTCTTCAAGAAGGTGTTCAGCAATCCAATCACGTTAACAATTGCCGCGGCTGAGTTCTGCACGGGATTCGTGCGGCATGGATTCGAGCAATGGTTTCCCCGCTATATGCAGGAGGCACAGCAACTTCCGCTCGATTCCGAAGTGTTTCAAAAGGGAGCGATGAGCGTCGTTGTCGCAGGAATTGTCGGTGCGTTTGCCGCCGGGACAATTTCTGATTGGATCTTCAAATCACGCAGGCCACCGGTGGCCTTTGTTGGATATTTTCTCCAGATCATCTGTCTCGCCATCATTTGGATGGCGCCAGGCCTGGAGTGGATCATCGGAGCATTTGTTGTGAACTCCTTTGCCATCAGTATGGTTCACTCGATGCTCTCCGGCACAGCTTCGATGGATTTTGGCGGGAAGAAAGCAGCAGCACGGCAACAGGTATGTTCGATGGTATGCAATATATCGGCGGCGCAGCAGTCGGTACCGGTATGGGATGGATGCTGCAAACATGGGGATGGGGTGTGTGGGGACCGAGTATGATTGGATTCTCAGTCATCGGTGCCATTCTCATGGTGCGCTTGTGGAATGTGGTTCCCAAAGGCAGGGGCGGACATTAATAAGATAGTGAGTGAATGGCCACCGCTAAAGACGGCGGCTTCCTAAAAACAACATGTCATTCCGTGATGCTTCTACACGGAATCCAGATGATTGGAAGAACTTGAAAGAGTAATGAAGCAAATAACAATTTTCGGAGCGAGTGGAAAGCTAGGGCGTAAATGTATCGCTGATGCCATAACTCGGGGATTCCATGTCAAAGCTCCCACGAGAACTCCCATTCCGTTCCCGGGTATGATCGAATCGCTTGAGGCGATTCAAACAACATTCGATGATAGTGAATCACTTCGATCTGTCATACGCGATTCACAGGGTGTCATTATCGCTCTTGGGCCTCGCTCATCGAATGCTCCTGCAATCTTTGCCTCTCTGACAACGAATATTATAAGAGCAATGGAGGCGGAAGGTGTACAACGTCTGGTGTGTGTTACAGGAGCGATGATAGGTGACTTACCGGTTCGACGTACAAAATTTTTCCAGAGGCTGACGAACTTTATCAATAGCCACGCACCCGAATTAGCAAAGGATCGAACCGAGCAAGAGCATGTAATTCAACGGAGTTCGCTTGATTGGACCATTGTCAAACCGCCTCGACTAACAGATTCTCCTGTTTCCGGGAAGGTCAAGGCAGCACCAGATTTGGAAGTCGGACTTCTTTCAAAGATTTCACGAAAAGATTTGGCGCAGTATATTCTTAACGAACTCGAATCACCGAATTATATTCGGCAAGCAGTTGTGGTTCACTATTGACAACCTGGAGAAATTATGGTCATTCACCCTTGGCACGATGTTACACCGGGCGATGAAGCCCCAAGAGAGTACAACGCAATTATCGAAATACCGTATGGATCCAGTGTAAAGTATGAGCTGGACAAGAAAAGCGGATTGATCAAACTGGATCGTGTGCTGTACTCGGCGGTATTTTATCCGGCAAACTACGGATTTATTCCACAGACACTCGCCGATGATGATGACCCGCTAGATGTACTTGTCTTCTGTCAGGAAGCTGTGGTACCATTGACGATCATCCATGCTCGCACGATCGGTCTCATGACCATGATCGACTCCGGCAAAAAGGACCACAAGATTATTGCCGTAGCGACGCAGGATCCGACGTACAATTCATACACCTGCGCGTTAGATATGCCGCCGCATCTGATGAGTATGCTTCGAAGATTCTTTCAGGATTACAAGCAGCTCGAGGGTAAGGCGGTTGAAGTGGATGAAATTGCACGGGCAGAAGACGCATTCCCAATTATTCAGTTAGCACTCGAGCGGTACAGCCAGCAGCGGCGTGCGGGATTTAAGGATTGACTTAGTGAACCCTTCCGAAGGTTCCTTGGTTTCCACTCAGACCTTCGGAAGGTTGATATTTATTTGGAACCTTCGGAAGGTCTGAATGAAATCCGCGGAACCTTCCGAAGGGCGCTCTTTTTCTGTTTGGGAGCAGACCTGCCCCCATCACGAACCTGGTCGGGAGTACAACTCCCTCTCAGATTGGGAACGGACATCTTTCCGCGATGGTCAGGAACCGAAGCTCTTTATCTAGCCCGAAGGCGTCACGCCGAGGGCTAACGAGCAAATTGTTGCCGGCGGGGCTCCCTCCCAGGATGTATTGGTAGAAGTCCGTCTTTAATCCGAGATTTATCAGAGCGAAAAGACGGACTTCTTCATTTATCACTTCGCCTTTGCAATCAGCTTCAAAAACTCTTCCGCATTGACAAAGCCGGTTAACCGCTCTACCTCTTCTCCCTTTGCGTTGATAATCAGCACAGTCGGTACACCTTTGATCTTGAACCGCTCAGTTAATTTGGTCGTCTCGTCCGACTCCGATTGTGTCATATCAGCTTTATAGGCAGTGAACTTCTTCAACTCGTCAACAACTCTTGAATCCGAAAAGGTCATCGCATCCAGCTCTTTACACGGAATGCACCAATCGGCATAGAAATCGATGATCATCCGCTCCTGATTCTTTAACGATGCATCATAAGCCTCAATGGAAAACTTCTGCCACTCCGGACTTGTTTTCTTTGACGGAATCAAAGCATAAATAGAGAGTGCAAGTATTGCCAGCGAGAAGATATACTTGAATCGCTTGAAGAACTTTACGCTGTTCGCCGTCTTATCGAAGAGGACAAAGATAAGCACTGCGAGAATACCATAGACAGGAAGAACATACGATTGAATCGATTTCGGCAGAATTGGATTGACGAAATAAAATGCCATACCCAAAAGCAAAAATCCAAACAAATGCTTTACCCCTTCCATCCATTCGCCCGAGCGCGGAAGTTTTTTGATCTTTCCAGAAAAGAGAGCGAGCAGCAAATACGGGAAACCCAATCCCAGCGCAAGCACAAAGAACATCAGAAATCCATTGAACGGATCTCCTTTCGCTGCGACATAGGTCACCAGCCCTAAGACGAACGGACCAATGCAGGGAGCGGCAACGATGCCCATGGTTAGTCCCATAAAGAATGCTCCAAAGGTTCCGCTCTTCGCACCGCCTGCCATTGCTGTTAGTGAATCGGGAAGTTTGAATTCGTACACACCGAACTGACTGAGGGCGAGCACCACGAACAACGCTGCAATACCGATGATGACATACATATTCTGGAGCAGTGCGCCAAACATCGCTCCGCTCAGTGCAGTCACAACACCCACCACCGAATAGGTCAGAGCCATACCAAGCATATAGAGAAGACCGAGCAGGAAAAGCCTGCTTGTTCTTCCTTCACTTTGTCCGCCAAAGTATCCGATGGTAATCGGAATAAGAGGATAGACACATGGAGTAAGGTTCAAGGCAAGCCCGCCGAGGAAGATGAGCAACAGACTTATGGCCATTCCACTTTTCTCCAATGTCGAACCAAGTGAGCTTTGTTCTTCACTCATTTGCGTTTGTGCCTGTTGAGAAGTTGTTGTGGCCGGTGTGTTCTGCTGCTGAACCGGCTGATCCTTGGTTGGTTTTTCCGGAGTCTTCGGATCCTCCTTTGTTGCGACCGATACCGGTGCTGCTTCTTTCGCTGCACCACCTGCGGTATTCACTTCCAGTATCGTTGTCACCTTGTTAGGAGGGAGGCAATTGTCGGCATCACAGGCCTGATATTTGAGTTGCACCTCAATCTTGTGCATTCCTGCCTTAGCTGTCTTCTCTACCTCAAAGGTCATCTGACAGACCGCGTCTCCTTCATACACAGAAAGTGCTTCTTTGGAAAAACGAGGAATCACATCATGGGCTTCGGGATAGTCGACTTTGACCAGCTTGATCCCCTCAGCCATTGCTGTTACAAGCGTGGGGATGAGGCTTTCATCTTTCGGTGTGCAGGAGTTGATGTGCCAGGTTGATTTGATATTCACCTGAAGTGTGACCTGGAACTGCTCACCTGCTTTACCTCTGATTCCTTTTTGGGAAATGGAGATCTGCACAATATCTTCATTCTGTGCCGATGTCTTGTACACGAGTGCCAGGAGGATAAGGAGAATAAAGCTGCTCATTTTTTTCATGATTATGTGTTGTCTTTCGATAATTCAAAAATCAGAAGTCTATCTTTTCACACCGAGCAATCTAAGGAAAAAGACGGACTTCTAAAAAAGAAACCGTATGTAATTCTACAGGAGGACTTGCAGGAATGGCTTTGCATAGTACATCGAGCAAGAGATTCTACAATCCCTCCTGGGCCATGAGATACGCCATCAACGCTATTGCCGATGAACCAAGTGCAAGCTCGCGTTCATTTACGTTCCCGATCACATCATTTGCAGAATGATGATAATCGAAATAACGCTGCACATCGACAATCATCGACATCAGGACAACTCCCTTTGCTCCAAGCGGGCTGATATCGGAACCTCCTCCGCCTCGTTGAATTTTTCCCGCATCGAAGAGCTTGAATAGTGGTGCCCATTGAGATATTTTCTCGAAGGCTGCTGAGTCACTCACACCGAATCCCTGCGGGCTGAATCCCCCCATATCAGATTCGATTGCGACAATCTGCCGTTCGCCGGGACGCTCTTTTGCAGCATAGGCAGTACCGCCGCGCAGGCCGTTCTCTTCATTCATAAACATCACCGCACGGATAGTTCGCTTCGGTTTCAATCCAAGTTTCTTGAGAATCCTCAATGCCTCAATGGATTGCACGCATCCGGCTCCGTCGTCATGCGCACCCTGCCCAACATCCCAGCTATCCAGATGCCCGCCGATGACGATCACCTCTTCAGGCTTCTCTGTTCCGCGTAGTTCACCGATAACGTTTGCCGATTCAACCTCAGGCAAAGTATGGGCTGAAAGATTGATTTGTACTTTCACCCTCTCGCCCGATGCGAGAATTATACTGAGTTTCTCTGCATCCCTTGTTGACACTGCAATTCCCGCTACTTTTTTTAAAGAATCGACATAGCCCATTGCACCGGTGTGCGGGACATCATCGATGGTTGTCGTCATCGAACGGACTAATGCTGCCACTCCGCCGGCACGCGCCGCTTCAATTGCACCTGCACTCCGCTGATCTACTGCACCTCCATATGCTGGGAAAGTATTAAAGAGTGTCCGATCCATCGGCCGGTTAAAGAAGATTATCTTTCCATGTGCCTTCGATCCAAGCATTCGGAGTTCCTCAAACGATTTGACCTCCACAACTTCAGCTATGATCCCGGCCCTGGGGGTCCCGATTGTCCCACCAAGCGCTGTGATTTTCAGGCTCTCCCTCTTTCCATTTTCACGGATCAGAGTTGCTTGTTCTACGGAACCCCGAACCCAGTGAGGAACCATAACAGGTTCGGACCAGACACGATCAAACCCAAGTTTTTCCATTTGTTGTTTTGACCAGCGAACTGCCTTTTCCGCACCAGGGGATCCGGCGAGCCGATGGCCCACTTTGGTTGCAAGTTCGTTCAGCATCTCATAGGAATAGTTGGAGCCTAATGCCTCCTTAAGAATATTCTGGGCAACCGGTTGATAGGTATCGATCGTTTGCGCTTGAATGCCCGAAATTACAGCACTCACTAAGAGGATCACGAATTTCATTCTCATGAATTACCTTTCACATTAAAACTTCTGATAGTTCGTTCCAGTACATTGTATCGACTCCCAAAGTGGGCAGGCAAGAACGTCGATACAGGAGTGGTTCTTCTCAGGTTGAAACGACGGTGCTTGACCCGCTATGCTATTTAAAAGCTAATAAAATTTACACCCCTCTTCAATGATGACATTCTGAAATCCAGACATTTTTACATGAAGATAGCTTTGGTGAAAAGGGAAATATCCAGATGCCAATAAGAATTGCTTGCAGGATACTACTCCAAATGTTACATTTAATACAAAAGATTTCCTGATCTCGAAATTTGGGATGGGATCTGATCTGAAAGTGGACCATGGAAAAGAAACTACAACTTCATCTCCTCAACGAAACATTTACCATTAATAAGCTCCCCCAGTTTGGCGAAATTCCTTCGATCTTCACACGGGGAGAGATGGTATTCATTGCACGTACAGATGAAGAACTCTCAGTTATTTGTCCTGAATTCATGGCACCGAACAATGTCCAGCAAGAAACAGGCTTGCGCTGCATCCGTCTTGAAGGGCAATATAAATTGCAGGATCTCGGTATTATCATCGCCGTACTTAATCCTCTCCAGGAAGCCAATATTCCTGTACTCACCATCAGTACCTTCAATACCGATTATATTTTTATTATGGAAGATCTTTTGGTAAATGCAGTTCAGGCGCTTCAGCAAGCCGGACACGAATTCGTCCACAAAGAATAAGCGTTCCATACAGCCATTGCCTTGTTCTGCTCTATAAAGTTACACTCTTTTCTTGAATTGTCCGTTGCAGTACTTCACGATTCATAAACCCCGCCGCCAGCATCTGGTGAGTCTTTACATCCGGGATAATTACTTCATAGAGATCGTCGATATCTTTTTTCATGGGGTGGCTCTCGATATACAAGAAAATATTTCCTATGCTTACCACCACGAAAGGAAAACAACCATGATCACATACGCCGATATTGAAGCTGCTTATCGTCTCGTTCGGCCCATCGTTCACAAAACACCCATTCTCACGTCTCGGATATTCAATCGGCACTGCGGAAACGAAGTGTTTCTGAAAGCGGAGAACCTCCAGAGGATCGGGGCATTTAAAATCCGCGGGGCTTACAATAAACTCGCCACCCTCACGCCGGAAGAACGTTCGCGGGGAGTCGTGGCTCATTCCTCAGGAAACCATGCCCAGGGTGTCGCTCTTGCAGCATCGCTCCTGGGAATGAAAGCGACTGTTGTGATGCCGAAAAACTCACCGCCGAACAAGGTTGCAGGAGCCGAAGCATACGGAGCGGAAGTCGTTTTTTGTGAAGATTCATCAGATGAACGGGCGAGAATAGCAAAGGAGCTTGAGCAGCGGTTCAACTACGTGCCTGTCCCTCCCTTTGATGATGACAAGATCATTGCAGGCCAGGGAACGGCAATGATTGAAGTTGCACAAGACCTTCAGAACCTTGATTACTTGTTCGTTCCCATCGGCGGAGGAGGATTGATCGGCGGGAATGCCATTGCGGCCAAGGCACTCTTCCCTTCCATTAAAGTGATTGGTGTCGAAACAGAACCGGCGAACGATTGCCAGCAGTCCTTCCGAAAAAAGGAGATTGTGAAAATCAATCCGCCGGATACTATCGCCGACGGCATGCGCACACAGGCAGTGGGAAAACGGAATTTTGAGATTATCCTGAATTATGTCGATGATGTCATCACAGTGACTGATGCTCAGGTCATTGCGATGATCAAATTCTTTCTCGAACGAATGAAGATTGTTGTAGAACCAACCGGTGCTGTTGCACCGGCGGCAATCTACCATAACATCCTTCAACTCTCTGAAAAGAAAGCTTGCGCAATCATCAGTGGAGGGAACATCAACATGGAACTTCTGAAGAAACTCCTATGACAGAGGAGCACTGAAACGAGGGATTGAGCTGACTGCGATCCTGCCGAATCTTCCCGCGGCTGTGCTTTGTTTCAGAGCTATAGTCCCGACTACTGGATCATATCCCGCTATTAGAAAAAGAGGTGAAGCAGGCTGTTTTTCTTTATCAGTTGTGTAATCTTCTTTTTGAATCCCTTTCGGTTATCTTTCTCTTTTTCAATCTCCACCACTAATTGCTGCCAATCGCTTCGTTTCGCTTGAGAGTCAGATTTCGACCTATGCGGCTGTTTTGTATGCTCATGCTTGTGTTTATCCACACCATGGTCTTTCTGACGGAGTGGGCCTCGATGTTCATGCCTGGAACCCTCATGACGACGCTCTTGCCTGTGAGGCCTCTGCTCCTTATGAGTTTCAGCTTTTTCAGGCTGCTTGTGTTCCGGTGCGGGGGCAGGGCTCTTCGAGTAATCAAAGCCATGGTATTCCTTCACGTCGAATCGTTTTCCGATGAATCGTTCGATTCTTTTTATGTACTCCCGCTCCTGGTGGGAAACAAATGTAATTGCATCGCCTGTCGCTTCGGCGCGGCCTGTACGGCCAATGCGATGAATATAATCTTCAGCAAAGGTTGGCGTGTCGTAATTGATAACGTGCGAGATGCCTTCCACATCAATCCCACGCGCAGCAATATCAGTCGCTACAAGAATTCTATAGCGCCCTTGTTTGAATCCTGCCAATGCTTGTTGGCGTTGCGCCTGGGTCCGGTTGGAGTGAATTGCAATTGCTTTCAGATTGCTTTTTTCGAGGCGTCGTGTGATTTTATCGGCGCCGTGCTTCGTGCGGGAGAACACCAGGACACTATCCATCTCCTGTTTATTGATGATGTGCACAAGGAGCGACAACTTCAACTCATGGGGGATAGCATAGAAATGCTGACGTACCGAATCGACCGGTTTGCGCTGCTCGCCAATCTCAATCAGTTCGGGATGCTTTTGTACCGAGCTCACAAGCTCTTTCACCTGCGTGGATATTGTTGCGGAGAACAACAAGGTTTGACGTTTCGCCGGAATCTGTGCGATAATCTTCCTGACATCAGTGATAAATCCCATATCGAACATTCTGTCTGCTTCATCGATCACAAGAAACTCAACCTGGGAAAGAGAGATTGATCCGCGGTTCATATGATCGATGAGGCGCCCCGGTGTTGCTACAACGATATCGATGCCGCGACGGAGGCGTTTTACTTGATTTTCCATATTGACGCCGCCGTAAACAGCCAGGCAGCGAATGGATGTAAACCGACCATACTGGGTTACAAATTCTTCGACCTGCTGAGCAAGTTCACGGGTAGGTGTTAAAACGAGCCCGCGCACGTGGAGCCTGGTAATATGATGCTTGATAAATCTATCGAGCATCGGCAAAACAAATGCTGCGGTTTTTCCTGTACCGGTTCGTGCGCAGCCGATAATGTCTTTCCCCGCGACGGAAAGGGGAATCGCACGAGATTGAATTGCGGTTGGTGCGGTATACCCGGTGGCGAGAATACCCTGAACGAGTTGGTCTGAGAGACCAAGTTTTGAAAATGGCATAAATGTATCCTAAGAAAAATATTGAAGAAACACGCTGCGAAAGATGGAAATTGGCAGAGATGAAATCACGGCAGGTTGAACGCCAGGTTCAAGACAACTGAACACAGCATCCTTTTGTGAGTACCTTAGCTTGTCATCATCAGAGAGCGAGTCTCAAATGTCCGCTCTCAATGCACAAGTGCAAAAAAGCGGTAGCCGCTGCTTGCGGCTAAATTAAGATACGCTATTTTGCGCTGAGTTCCTACAAAATAGTTGATCGAACAGAGGATCACGGCGTAGAGCGTTCCACCATACGAAGATCGCTCAGGCTCTATTCCACACCAGATGATAGTCAGGTTTACCACTTTCTTACTTGCCAGGGGATAAATTCTTTCCTATTTTCTGAACCACCGGATTCATTTGAGACAGTTTATTGTTTGAAAAAGATAGACGGTGATTGAAGTACCCAATAAGATTCTTCTGTCGCTGAGAAAAACTCTAGACACCATTCACTATTAAAGCACAAACTTTATGAAGCTCGCAGTCTGTATCAACCACGTTCCTGACACGGCCGCAAAAATCAATGTCGGCCCTGATGGAAAAACTATTGATAAAACCGGCATCACCTACATTATCAGCCCGTATGATGAAATCGCCATTGAGGAATGCCTCCGGCTGAAAGAAAAAAATGGCGGCGAAGTGTATGCAATCTCTCTGGGAACCGATTCTCACAAAGAGTCGCTCCGCAAAGCGTTTGCCATGGGAGTTGATAAGGCGGTTCTTCTGAAAGACGATACAACACGCGATTCCTTCAGTGTTGCACAGGCACTTGCCGAGTACCTGAAAGAGCTCGCACCTGATGTAATGTTCTTCGGCAAACAGTCGGTTGATTACGACGACTCTGCTGTTGGCGTGATGGTGGCTGAAATGTTAGGACTCCCTTCCGTTGCCGTGACCGTAAAACTTGAAATTGCAGACGGCATTGTGAAGGCAGAGCGGGAAATCGAAGGCGGATTCGAGATTGTTGAGACAAAACTCCCGGCGGTTTTTACAGCACAGAAGGGATTGAATGAACCGCGTTATCCCTCCCTCAAAGGAATCATGGCGGCGAAGAGTAAGACTATCGAAGAACGTCAACCAACGCCGCCTCAAGTGAAGGTCGAAGTCATCCGTATGCACAAACCGGCAGGCAAAAGCGCCGGCAAGATTATCGGAACCGATACAACGGCTGTCCCGGAACTTGTCCGTCTTTTACATGAAGAAGCAAAGGTAATATAACGGTATACCGTTTACTGGATACGGTAGACAGTGGACAGTTTACCGTATACCGTTTACGATTCACCATTTACTATTGACTATTCACCAATATTCATTAACGATCTGATATTCTTATGAAAATTTTAGCATTTGCCGAACAGCGTGACAATAAATTCAAAAAGGTTGCCTTTGAAGCCATCACTGCTGCAAAATCCCTAGCTGCTTCCATGAACGGTGAAGTGATCTCTCTCCTGATCGGCTCAGAGGTGACGGGAATTGCATCAATACTAGGAGGTTATGGGGCAAGTAAAGTATACACCATTGAGGATCCCCGGCTCGCCAATTACTCTCCAACCGCCTATGCAAAGTGCATTGCTGAAGTTGCCAAAGAGCAGGGGGCGGATATTATCTTCATCCCTGCGACAGCAATGGGCAAAGATCTTGCACCCAGAGTTGCAGTGAAGCTGAGTGCGGGACTTGCTTCAGATTGCGTCAGCATCAAACATGAGAATGGAGAACTTATTGCTTCGCGCCCGGTGTATGCCGGTAAGGCAACACTCGACATTAGAATTTCATCTCCCGTGAAAGTGTTTGCTCTTCGTCCGAACGTTTTTCAGCCGGGCATCAGCGAAGATACTGCCGCTCCGGTTGAAAAAGCAGGTGTCGCTCTCACCGATCAGGACTTCTCCGTCGTTGTCAAAGAGCTCAAACAATCCACCGGCAAGCTTGATGTGGCTGAAGCGGATATCATCGTTACCGGTGGACGGGGATTGAAAGGACCGGAGAACTTCCAGTTGATTGAAAATCTCGCCGCCGCGTTAGGTGGTGCCGTTGGAGCCTCGCGTGCTGTTGTCGACGCAGGCTGGCGTCCACATAGCGAACAAGTGGGGCAAACCGGAAAAACTGTTTCACCGACACTCTACGTTGCGGTTGCCGTGTCCGGCGCGATCCAGCATCTTGCGGGAATGTCTTCTTCGAAGTATATTGTAGCCATCAACAAGGATAAAGATGCACCGATATTCCATGTGGCCAGTTATGGCATTGTGGGCGATGCGTTTGAGATCGTTCCTGCTCTCACAGTAGAGGTAAAGAAGCTGTTAGGAAAATAACGAGAGACGAAAGGCAGTTGTGGAGAGAATTCAGGTCGATATTCTCGGATTACAAACAAGTCCATCGAGCGGAGGCGCGTACGCGCTCATTCTTAAAGAGTTGAACGGACCGCGTCGGCTCCCGATCATTATCGGTGCATTCGAAGCTCAATCCATTGCCCTTGAGATGGAAGGCATCAAACCGCCACGGCCTCTTACTCATGACCTGCTCAAGAATATCATCGATACGCTCGGCGCAGAGTTGAACGATGTCTTCATCAATGAACTCCGCGAAGGGACATTCTTCGCCAAGTTGAGCGTCGATGCTCAGGAAATCGATTCACGCCCAAGCGATGCAATCGCGCTTGCTGTCCGTTTCGGAGTGCCCATTTACGTTGCTGATAAAGTGATGGACGAAGCTTCATTCGTTCCGGAAAACGAAGACCAGGAAAAAATCACCCCATTAATATCCGCTCCGGCAGAAGGCGAAGCGATCAAACCGAAAACCTCAAGACTCGAACAATTGCAGCAACAGTTGCTCGATGCCGTTGCCAAAGAGGAATACGAAAAAGCGGCACGACTCCGAGACGAAATCCATAAACTCGAATCACGAAATACATAAGCATTATCGTTACTCACCAACTCAATAATTCTGGAGGTCTCATTTTGAAAGCACAACTACTCACCATGCTGCTCACACTGTGTTGCCTGTTGCTTCTTGCCGGACCATTGCTTGCCCAAAATCCTGAAAAGGTAAAACAACTCATGACCGAAGGGGATGAGTTTGCTGAAAAAACCTTTGATAATCAAAAGGCGCTGAAGAGCTACCAGGAAGCACTCACTCTTGATCCAAATAACTTTGATCTGCTCTGGCGGATCAGCCGTGCCTACGTCGATATTGGTGAACATCTTCCGGCGGGCACTGAAATGGAGAAACAAGCCCAGCTTGATCATTATGCAAAGGCTCTCGACTTCGCAAAGAAAGCCATTGCCGCTAACGCATCGGGATCGATGGGCTATACCCGAAAAGCGATTGCCAATGGCCGTATTGCATTGTTTAAAGGTATCTGGGAATCGCTCGATCTGGTGAAACAAACGAAGGCAGATTGTGAAAAAGCGATTTCGCTCGATCCAAATAATGCGGCTGTCTACTACGTCCTTGCCCGGACACACCTGAAGGTCTGCGAAAAACCAAAAATCGTTCGCTGGCCACTCGGTCTTGGCTGGGCTAACCTCGAGGAATCGGTCAAACTCTTCGAGAAAGCGATTGCCTTACGTCCGGAGTTTGCCATGTATAAACTGGATTGTGCACGAGCGTATGTTGAACTCGATGAATTCAACAAAGCACGCACTCACCTCACTGCGATGGCATCGCTTCCAAAACTTGATGAAGATGATGATCAGTTTAAAAAAGAAGCGAAAGAGTTATTGGACAAGATCAAGAACGAATAGTAGATTGATTCCCACGATCATCACGAATCCGGATCACATGCTACGATCCGGATTTTTTTGTCTTAGTACAGATACATCATTCGTTCTACAAATATCTCGTCCCTACGGGACTATTACTCAATGGAATTTGATAGACATAGTCCCAATTTTTAAAGCTCCGATAGGAGCAAAATGTTTGTAGTAACGCACGAGCATCAGTGTTCGAGCCCCGGAGGGGCGACTATAGGTTTTTGTGCTTTTACGTAACGTGAGTTGGTAAACATCAATTCTTACCTTGGTGTCTTTTTCGGTTCAACTTCACGCTCATGAATAAACAAAAATTCCTTCCGTAACAGTAGTGACTTAACTACTCGATTTCTGAAGTGCCAGCCGCTTAAAGCGATCAGCGAAATAGAGTCCGAGCAAAAGAAGTATGGCAGAAAAGATATACGGTAATGAATGGCCAGCTTCATAAAGATACCCTGAGAGAATCGGAGCAATGACCATGTGTGCCGCCATGAGTGCGGTCAGAATACCCATCGTTTCCCCCTTCTTCGTTGGATCCGATGCACCTGCAGCCTGGCTTGTCAGCACGACTCTGAGGACGGCCTGTCCTGTTCCCATTCCCAGCAGCCCGAAATAAAACAAGGGAAGCATTTTCGACGAGATCAGGAGCAAACCGGATGACAGGATAACAAGCATGATCATTTCGAGTGTCGACTCTGAAAATTTGGCAATCCAGAACTTTTTCAGGAGAAGCGCCTGATTCAAAACCAGCGTTCCTCCAACCACCGTAAAAAGCATTCCCGTCTGGAAGGAGCTGAATCCAAAGACATCCTTCGTAAAGAGTGCGAACACCGATTGGCCGGTGACATTTGCAAAGGCAAAGAATGACCAGGTGAAATACAGTGGCCGGAGTTTTTTATCTTGTGCTGCACGGGCGAGTGGAGCAATGGGATTAAAACTCATCGGTTTGTGAGGGTCACGTTTCTTATTGCTTTCGGGAAGAATGAAAAATGCCATCACGGCATTGAATGCTGCCATGCACCCTGCGATCCAGAACGGAAAGGAATGCGACACCTGACTTAACAAACCGCCAATGAGCGGCCCAAGAATGAAGCCGATACCAAATGCCGCTCCGATGATTCCGATATTTGCTGTTCGCTCCTTCTCGTCCTTCGCAATATCGACCATATAACTCTGTGCAATTGTGAAGTTGCCGGCCGCAGCCCCATCGATGATCCGTCCGAGAAAAAGCTGCCAGAGCGAACCGGCGCTCGCAAAGACAAACCAACCGATCGCTGTGCTCATAATGCTCAGGATCAGAACGGGCCGCCGCCCGATGCGGTCGGACCACGCTCCGAGGAGTGGAGCACTGAGGAATGCAAAGAACGAAAATGAGGCAAACATCAGCGTAATGGTAGATGGCAAAGCGCCAAACTCAGTTATGTAATAGGGCAGGATTGGAATAACAATGCCGAATCCAATGACATCGACAAGAACCGAGGAAATTATGATCAGCTTTTCTTTTTGCATAACATTCTAAAATTTCAACACAGAGTCAGTTGTGCGAGTTTCTTCCGTTAGAGACAAATCTTTCCAAGAATTGTTCTTCCACTGGCACCGGTGACACCAGGTAGATTCGATTCGTTCCCTGCAATTGCTTCATTCGCGAGGAGTGCAAAACAGATCGCCTCTTTTGCATCGGAAGAATAGCCGAGTGATTCCATCGGCAGCACCTCCGCATTCGAAAAATAATCTCCTAACGCTCGCATCATCACCCTATTATGGATCCCGCCGCCTCCCACCAACAGCTCATCGACATTCATCCGATGTGCAACGAAACGGCGGTATTGATCGAAAATGGTGAGCGGAGTGAATTCGGTGAACGTTGCTATCAAATCCTCTTTTTTCTTCCGCCGCAGCTTGTTTAGTACAAGGGTAACGAACTCCGATCCAAACATTTCTCTCCCTGTAGACTTCGGGGGCTTTTCGGAAAAGTAATAATGATACAGCATACTGTACAAGACATCCGTAATCACTTCGCCTTTGGCGGCCACAGATCCATTTGCATCATACTCTCTCTGGTAGAGAATTTTCATCGCATTATCGATGAGCATATTTCCCGGGCCGGTATCAAACGCTCTTACATCCTCCATCGAACAGTTTTTCGGCAGAACGGTAATATTCGCGATCCCTCCAATATTCAGAATGAGGCGGTTTTTCTTTGGAGACCGGAACAAGAGGTAATCGATATTCGGAACCAGCGGTGCGCCCTGCCCGCCCAGCGCCATATCCGCCATCCGAAAATCGCCGACCGTCGGTATCCCGGTGAGCTTCGCGATCGTCGATGGATCGCCGATCTGCAATGTCGATCGAAATGTCTTACCGTACATTATTGAACGGATCGGCAGGTGTTGAATTGTCTGGCCATGGGAACCGATAAGATCGATCCTGGCAAGCGGCACCCCACCCTTTTTTGCAATCGCCTTTACCGCCGAAGCAAACACATGTCCAAGCAGTACATTAAGACGACAGATATCGTCCACACTACTCGTCTTCGGGGAACAGTTTTTCAGAAGTCTTTCCTTTAATCCCTTCGGATAAGGGAAGGTCTTGAAGGACAATTGCCTGAGACGGGTTGAATGCCCGCTGCCCGAAACCCGAAGGAGGACCGCATCAATACCATCCATTGAAGTACCGGACATCAGGCCGATGATCAGTTTTGTTTGTTTCCGTTGCAGTGTACTAAGAGTTCGCTTTGCCATAGTGCTCGTCTCCTTGCGTGGTTAAGACACTTAGTGAGTAATCTGAAGAGGAACAGAAAGTGAATCTCGTTCAACATCCGCGCTACTGAGCGACGGATTTAATCTCCGTGCAATCGTCAAATGAATCAAAGCGCTATCACGAATGCCCAGACCCTTGTAGGTTTGGGAGAGGCTGTAATGTGTATACCAAAGATTTGGTTGAATATCCATCGTTTGCATGAATTCAGATCTTGCCCGTTCCAGTTTTCCTTGAGCCAGCAATGCTGCACCGAGATTATGATGCGCCAGCCAGTTATTCTCAGTCTTTGCAATAGCATGTTCAAAGAGAGTAAGAGAATTTTTCCAAAATGATACCTGGCGAGCAGTAAGCATTGTGAGAACAAGGATTAGGCAGGCAGCGGAGATGGAGAGGATCGGGACTCGAAATTTCCATCGTGCAGTAAGATCGGCAATTCCCCAGCTCATGATGATAAATATCCCCAGGAGCGGAAAATAGGTATACCGATCAGCGTATGCCTGAGCACCAACCTGAACAAGGCCAATCATTGGAATCAGCGTACCAAGATACCAGAACCAGCCAACAAAAAGGTATGGAAGATTTTTTCGATAGCGCCAGGCAAGCAGGCTAAGAATGAGGAGAAGCACCGTGCTTCCAACGACCATAACGAACGAAATTCTCTCACTCGTATGCGGATAGAATACGGCAAGATCGACCGGCAAGAACATTTTTCGTAAATAGATCACATACGCGAGTGCTGCGTTGGCAAATCGATCCAGGAGTGGAATTGATGTTGAGGAAGAGACCGCACCACCGCTGCGCTGAACCAGATACGTCACGATACTCGATCCGATTGCGATAAGGAATAGCGGCACCTTCTCAATCACGAGTGGAACGATTGCGGTTTTCCCTTGATCCTGAAATTCTTCGGAGGAGGATTCCTTCTGATAACTCATCCGATTCAGAGGCCAGTAATCGAGCAGCAGGAGCAAAAAGGGAAATGTAACACCGACAGGTTTTGCCAACAGGCTCATCGCGAAGGAGACAGAGGTCCAGACCAGGTAGAGTCGTTTCTTCTCCATAGCATAGACAGAGTACCAATAAATCGAAAGGAAGATCAGAAGAGTGCTTAGAAGATCCTTGCGAGCCGAAGCCCAGGCGACAGATTCCACATGCAGTGGATGAAGTGCAAAAAGAGCTGCAACGAAGAGCGACTGCCAAATCGAATAAGTGAGTTTTCGCAGGAGAATAAACATCAGTACCGAGTTCAAAATATGGAACACCATACTCATCAAATGATGTCCAGCCGGATTCGACCCAAACCGTTGATAATCCCAGATGTGTGAAAGCCATGTCAGAGGATGCCAGTTTGATGCATAACCCGTTGAGAATGCCCAGGAAATACTCTCCAGGGTAAAACCAGTTTGGATATTGATGTTATCGAGAATATACACCGGATCATCGTAATTGACAAAGTCGTGTTCGCGCACCTGCCAGTACACGAGAAGTGTCACTAACACGAGAAGAACGATGAATCCCAAGGTTCGCATAATGCCTGTAGAAAGAGTCTGGAATGACCGGTAACCGCCGCCGCTGTAACATGGGAGAGCAAAACTTAAAAATCAAATACGAAATTGAATTTGAATTTGTGATTTCATTTTAGCTTCTTAGGAGGTGATGAACGTTTTGTGAAATTCCTCATTCCTGAATCGTGGAAAGCATGGAACCAGCAACAATGTCCCGATACGATAATCAGAACTATTTTAATCCACGACGCGAGCGGATCAATCCAGAATAATGTCATATCTCAAGCACATAGTTCAAAATTTTTCCTCAAAGGAAGCTCATACAGAGCCTGTTGAGGAAAAAATTGTGCGGGTTGGCTGTCCGGCACACAATTGCGGAGGGCGCTGTTTGCTTGTTGCACATATTCGGGATGGTGTGATCACACGACTCGACACGGATGACCGCCCGGACACGATCGCCTCACCTCAACTCCGTGCTTGTGCACGCGGCCGCGCATACCTTCGCCGCCAGTATCATTCCGATCGATTGCAGTATCCTCTGAAGCGCATGGGAAAGCGCGGTAAGGGAAGATTTGTGCGAATTTCCTGGGAAGAAGCAATCGAAACTGTCGCTTCGGAGATGATGCGTGTCAAAGAGCAGTACGGAAACAGTGCAATGTTTGTTCCGTATGGAACGGGGAGCTACAACCAAATCAACGGTTCGCAAACCGCACGGCGACTGATGAACTGTTTTGGCGGGTGCCTGGGTCATCATAATAGTTACAGTTGGTCGGCAATCAATATTGCGACCCCTCTCGTCTATGGAACTCTCATAACCGGCAATCAGCGGCAGGACTGGCTCAATTCAAAATACATCCTGATGTGGGGCTGGAATCCAGCCGAGATGCGCGATGGAACAAACAGCGATTACTTCCTCAAACTTGCAAGGCAGAATGGCGCGCGTATTGTTTGCATCGACCCGCGTCATACGCTCAGCGCGGCAAGCTTGGCCGATGAGTGGATTCCAATCAGGCCGGGAACCGATGTCGCTCTGATGAGCGCGATGGCTTATGTGATGATAACAGAAAACCTTCACGATGCTGGGTTCATTCGAACACACTGTGTCGGATTCGATCAATCGCAAATGCCGCCGGGAACGGAACAAGAAGAAAATTATCGTGAATACATCCTTGGGACACGCGACGGTACGCCTAAAACACCTGAATGGGCTGAACGTATAACTGCCATCCCGCGAGAGACCATCGCCCGCATTGCACGGGAGTATGCAACAATCAAACCTGCTGTCCTCTATCAAGGATACGGCATGCAGCGCCGGGCTTACGGCGAGCAGGTTGTGCGGGCGGGCTGTATTCTGGCAGCAATCAGCGGCAATGTTGGTATTCCAGGCGGATGGGCAAGCGGTTTAGCTCTGCAGGCACCTGATGGCGGAGCGCGGTGGATTATGTTTCCGATGGGAACGAATCCCGTGCCCGCATCGATTCCGGTATTTATCTGGCAGGAGGCAGTGGTGCGCGGGAAGGAACTCGGTCCGGAGCATGGTTTGCTCGGTGCCGATCACCTCGACAACAATATCAAACTCATCTATGCAGTGGCATCGAATTGCCTGGTGAATCAACATGCGAATATCAACCGCACAGTGAAAGTACTTCAGGATGAATCGCTTGTTGAATTTATCGTTGTACAGGATAACTTTCTCACCTCGACGGCAAGCTTTGCCGATATTGTCCTCCCCGCTTGCACACAGTTTGAAACCTGGGGAATTGAAGATGGATGGAAGTACGGGGATGAACTCATTCTTATGCCCAAGCTGGTCGAGCCGCTCGGAGAAAGCAAGAGTGATTACCGAATCTGTGCCGATATTGCTGCGCGCCTTGGCATTGGTGCTGCCTACACGGAAGGACGGGATGAGCGGGCGTGGATTTCATGGATTCTCGATCAGTACCGTGCCACCCAATTTCCCGATGCACCGACTCTGGAGGAATTTGAGCGCTCAAATATCGGCATCCATGCAAAGCCGGTATCAAAGCCTGCGATTGCATTTGAGCAATTCCGTGAAGACCCGGAACGATATCCCTTGAAGACACCATCGGGAAAAATTGAAATCTTCTCGAAACAACTGTATGACCGAAAGAATTCTGAAGAGATTCCTGCTCTCCCCAAATATATTCAGGAATGGGAAAGCCCATTCGGTCCTGAAGGGGTACTCTACCCTCTGCAGGTCATCAGTCATCACTACCTCCACCGTGTCCATTCAACCCATGATAATGTCGATTGGCTTGAAGAGGCGTTTCCGCAGAGGGTTTTCATTAACACCATTGACGCGGAAGCCCGGCGGGTGCATGATGGCGATGAAGTCAAGGTCTTTAATCATCGCGGGGCAACGGTAGTTCGCGCGCGGGTTACAAACCGCATCATGCCGGGTGTCATATCCATTCCGCAAGGAGCATGGTGGTCGCCCGATGAATCCGGAATCGATCGGCGGGGTTCGGCAAATGTACTGACATCGGATCGATGGACCCCCATTGCCTGCGGTCCTGCACTGCACACCGTTATGGCACAAGTCGAGAGGTGGAGTAATGATCTATAGTACGCGGCAGCTCGCCTTCTATATCGACACCTCCGCCTGCTCGGGATGCAAGGCCTGCCAGATTGCATGCAAAGATAAGAATCATTTACCGATGGGAGTACTCTGGCGCCGTGTTTATGAAGTGAGCGGAGGAGGATGGGAACAATCAGGGGCTGCGTGGACTCATGATGTTTTTGCCTACACGATCTCACTTTCATGTAATCATTGTGAACATCCCATCTGTGTCGGTATCTGTCCGACAACGGCCCTTACGAAAAGGGATGACGGAATCGTTTTCATCGATGCAGAGAAATGCATGGGCTGCCGGTACTGCAGCTGGGCTTGCCCCTATGGTGCTCTTCAGTTCAACGAGGGAACAGGGCAGATGACGAAGTGTAATTTCTGTATGGACAGAATCGATGCCGGGCTCCCTCCATCCTGCGTCGCTGCCTGCCCGATGCGGGTGCTCGATTATGGAGAACAAAAGGATCTCGAAGCCCGCTACGGAGATCAATCGAAGATCTACCCGCTGCCAGAGAGACGATTTACTGAACCCGCACTTTGTATAACGCCGCATCGTGATTCCCACCGTGCATCGGTGGAGACAGCCTCCCTGGCAAACGAAGAGGAGGTGAAGCCTTTGTGAAGGAACGATCGCTCCTGGTTTTTACGATTCTTTCGCAAGCAGCCGTTGGCACAACTCTGTTCACATGTGCATTATATTTCTGGCCGTTAAATACATTGAACCAGGGAGAGTTGGCATCTCTCCTTGAAACACCCTTGCTTCTCTCCTTCCTCGCAGCCCTTGCTGCGCTTTCCATTTCATTTTTCCATCTCGGAAAACCTTTGAATGCATTCAACGCCTTGAGGCATTTGCGATCCTCCTCGCTCAGTAACGAGGTGTTCTCTGCATCACTCTTTCTTCTGTTTCTTTCTTTCACTCTTGCGGATATCCATTACTCTATCCTTCCGGAAATCGTGCATCAACTTTTATTAGCAAGCCTGTATGGAATCGGAATTTTCTTTATGTACGAAATGGCACAATTGTACCGGTTGAAGACAGTGCCATTCTGGAATTCAAAACTCACGCTGGCTTCATTCTTCACGACAACACTGCTTCTGGGATCGGCGTCTCTGTATGCGCTGATCCCTCTCTATGGGGAGAACAATGGCACCCTCCTTCAATCACCGAAGTTGATTCTCGTGTTCGCCTGTGGTTTCTTCTGCCTGGTTCAAGCAGCAATCACACTCCTCCATCTCCGAACCATAGAAACATTTCCAGAAGACATCCGTGTCCATCTTGTGATGAGAAGAAAGTCGAACCGAACTTTGATTACTGCCAGGCTCAGCATTCTCTCATTCCTTGCCATTCTGAGCATCGCTCTCTCTATATTGCCTGATCTTGGAAGCTCAGATATTGGAATAGTCCTTTTTCTACTAACTCTCATTGCAGAATTTCTTGGTAGATCAATTTTTTATTCCATGTTTGTTCGTGTTGGAGTTTGACAAACCCATTGTTCATGCCAGTGAACGTACTATGTGCGGAGACTTACCATGGCACTATTATTAAATCGCGATAACGTAAAACAACTGCTCACAATGCGTGAAACGATCGATATCGTTGAAGAGGCATTCCGGCAACAGGCACTTGGAAGTGTCGTCATGCCGCTTCGGACGACTATGCATCTGCCGGATTCTCATGGAGCACATCTCGGTATGCCGGCGTATATCGGGGGTGCTGTCGATGCACTGGCATTAAAAGTCGTGACAGTCTTTCCCGATAATCCCGCTCTCCATGGCTTGCCCACTACCATGGGAATTCTTCTTCTCAATGATGCAAAGACTGGTACACCGCTTGCAGTGATAGAAGCCGGATTCCTGACTGCGATGCGAACAGGAGCCGTGACGGGAGTGGCAGCAAAATACCTCGCCAAAAAAGTTGCCAGGAGGGTCGGCATTTTTGGAGGAGGAATCCAGGCGCAAACACAATTGATGGCATTGAGTGAAGTTCGTGACATTGAATCGGCTGTTGTCTTTGACCGAGATATGGGCAAAGCGAAGGTATTTGCTGAAGAGATGAAGCGGATCCTTGCCATTTCTATGACGATCGCCGAAGATGCCCGCGGGGCTGTGGAAGGTGTTGATATCATTGTCACAGCATCCAGCGCAACGCAACCACTCTTCGATGGTGCCTGGCTGACGCCAGGCCAGCACATCAGTGCCATAGGAACGCACACTCCCGCCACGAGAGAAATCGATTCGACCACAATTGTACGGTCCAAAGTCGTTCCAGATTTTATCGATGCATGCCTCAGCGAGGCGGGAGATATTCTGATCCCCATTCAGGAAGGTGTGTTCAGGAAAGAACTGATCCATGCTTCACTCGGCGAAATCATCGCGGGGAAAAAACCGGGGCGGGTTAACAACGAGGAGATCACATTCTTTAAGTCTGTCGGGTTAGCGCTGCAGGACGCAGCAACTGCCAGTTATGTTTATAAAAAAGCATTGGCGGAGAATATTGGTGTTGAATTTAATTTTACCTGACTTGTAAGCGCTCGGAAAGAAGAAACTAGACAGATTGCCATGATGTCTTCGGTGAACTGGGGGACTAATTCAAAAATTTCTTATCAACGATATTTCAAACTTCGAATACAAGCTGAACACTAACTTTAGGCGCACTCATTATTGAGCGAGTCGGCGACTCGTCCTACAATATTGCATACTGATCATTTCTTTAGTTGTTTCGTTCTCCATGATTTTCCTCCCTCATTCTACTTGCAGAGTTCGGAAAAATATGTACATTCTAATAAGCGGTTGAAATGAGAAGGTGAAGGTTACCCTATGAACACAAAAAGCAGACTCTTGCCTGGAATGTACAAAGTCATCGCTCCGCATCATGCGACTGGTCATCACGACCTGAAATTGAAAGAAAATGAGGTGGTGCAGGTATCAGAAGACTGGGTTGAGTTTCCGGGATGGGTTTGGTGCACAAAATCAGGCGGAGAAAGCGGATGGGTTCCCGAAGCGTATTTGACACGTGACAGCTCCCGTGCAATTCTTAAAAAAGAATACCATTCTATTGAACTCTCAGGGGAGCGCGGCGATGTGGTAGAAGGATTCTTTGAAGAGACAGGCTGGATGTGGGCAAAGAATAAGAAGGGAAAAAACGGCTGGATCCCATGTGCAAATTTGGAAAAGCTCAAAGAGCATCCGCACAAACCGAAACGGCACCATCGCTAAGTCAGGCAACACCTCCTTCTCTCATACTCAACTGAGTTCCTTCACCGAAACAACCTGGATATTTCTTACATCCGTTTTATTACTGCAAGCGAGAGATCGTCATTCGCCCGAGCATCACCGAGAAATTCATCAACTTCATGCACCAACCGCTCGCCAAATTCCTCCGTTGGCAAACCCGCGCGACGGGATAAGAAATCTGAGAGCCGCTGTTCACCAAAAAACTCTTCCTGTTCATTCTGCGCTTCTGTCAGCCCATCAGAATAGAGAATGAGAACATCGCCACTCTTCAGATCCAGTTGTTGCTCTTCATAACTAACGCCCGGTTTTAATCCCATGGCAATTCCCCCCTTTGGTGTTTTATCAATGTTCGTCCCTCTGCAAACAAACGGCGGCAAATGTCCGGCGTTAAAGAAACGGACAGCACCCGAATTAGGTTGAAGCTCAAGGTAGACAAGCGACGAAAAGAGGCTGGGCAGGCTATCGCGGCAGAATATCTCATTCAACTTTGCTGCGAGAATGCTGAGGGAAGAATATTCCGGTGCCAATGCCCGCACAGTTGCCTGCAGCTTCATACTCATCAACGCTGCAGTTAATCCCTTTCCTGCAACATCACCGACGGCAACCTCATAGCGGTCATTGGTAATCTTACAAAAATCCACCAGGTCGCCCCCCACCTCATTTGCTGATCGTGTAAAAAGCCAAATACTCCATCCGGGTACTTCGGGATTCCGCTTTGGCATCAGCGCTTTTTGAACTGCATGGCCGGCTTCCAATTCTTTCTGTGCCACCAGTTTATCCTTTACTTCAAGCATAACAACAAAAGTGAGCAGCAATCCTCCCAGGATCTGGAACTTCTTGTCATCCCCGGCATCACCCTGACTTGGGATAAGAAGAATGAGAAGGCCAAGCACAAGCATGAGCCTTCGTAACGGTGTCAGTTTCAAAATCATGCTCTTCAGCAGCCACCAGAAACCGTAGAGGTATTGCTGAATAGTGTTCATGGACCTCAGCCGTTCCTGACGCCCTTCGCTCAGCATGTACTCCTTGAGTTCTTTAAAATCCCGCTGGAGATGCCGCTTCAAATCCGGCTGTCGGAGATCTTTACGGATTGTATTGACAATAGAGGGGTCTTCGTTCTGTCGCTTGCTATCCTGACTCATAGTTGCTCCTTAGAGGTTGCCTGCATGTCACCTTTTGTTACGTGGGCAAGGAGAGAAAGTTCTAGAATGGATACCGGTGGTAGGAAGTAAGTCCCAGCCGGCTATGTTGGCCACACACCTCCCGTTTGTTCGAGCCAATCGGCAATGGAATCCGCAGCCCGTTGTACACTGTTCTCAGAAACATCAACCTCCAACATTTTCAGTGTTGATTCACCAACGAGCCTGCGCAGTAACTCCTGTTCGCGGATGAATTGTTGGAGGTCGTCGTATTGAGATGGTTTACCGGAAACCTTGACCCGTTCTGCCCGTGCAGCTTCAAACGACTCCGGAGTACGCGTGCAGAGAATAACCCTGAAGTCAAGTCGAGCCAGACGCTCTTCAAGCCAATCGAAATTATAATCCTTTCCATACGCCGTGAGTTGATAAGCACGCGTTGAAATATGGAACCGGTCGACAATCCATGAGTAGTAACGTTGATATTCGAAAAGCTGAATCCATGTGCGATAGGTGTTCAGCGCCAGTTCTTCTTCGTCGGGATTGAAATTAATGAGTCCTCTGCCCCATGGATAATTTGTGAAAGCACACCATTCGGCAGAAACAATTGGAGAGTGGTATCGGTATTTTCGCGGCCCGACGATGCGCGGGTGTTCATTCAACGCAAATGCAATTTCGGTCTTGAGCGTGAGCCGTGTACCTTCAAGTATTATTTTCGGACAGAGTTTTGGCGGCATTGGTTCTATTATCGTACGGTAAGACTACCACACATGGATCAGTAAGAATTACCAACCACAAAGATGCAAAGGGTATTTTTTTGAACTTTTCCTTTTGAATTTTTCATTTTGAATTGATTATTCTCCAAACGGCATATCGATGGCGGTTGCTTCCAATCCTCCAAAGAACTTTGGTTCGTTCTCCGTCACCACAAAGCAATCTTCGATGCGTATCCCGAATTCACCGTAGAGGTAAATTCCCGGCTCATTGCTAAAGGTCATTCCCGGTGCAAGCTTCAAAGTGTTCCCCTTGACCAGGTAGGGATACTCATGACCTTCCATGCCAATGCCATGGCCAACACGATGCGGAAAATATTTATACCCGGGACCAAAGCCGGCATCTTCAATCACCTTTCTTGCAGCGGCATCGACCTGCTCACAAGCGGCGCCGGGGCGAGCGGTCTTCATGACAGCCAATTGAGCTTTCCGTACGATATCGAATACTTTTCGGTGCTTATCGGTGGGCTTGCCGAATACGACAGTGCGGGTCACATCCGATGAAAATCGTTCAATGCTGCAGCCGCCATCGACCATCACGGCATCGCCCTCTTTTAATGTCCGTGCGACTTGTGAACCATGGGGAAATGCTGTTCCTAAGCCGAATTGCGGTCCGCCGCTTCCGCTCACTCCCATCTGCCGGTGTGCTGCACTAATGGCGCTTGAAAGATCGCCGGGACTCATTCCTTCGCGAAGGCTTTTGAATCCTTCGCGGAATGCAAGTTTGGTTATCTTATTTGCGAGTTCCATGTATGCCAATTCTTTTTCTGTTTTAATTCCCCGGCAGCCTTCCGTGATCTTTGCGCCATCGACAAGTTGAAGATGTGCAGCATCCCGCTTTAATCCCTGTATCTGAAATTCACGCACTTGCGGTCCGACGCCCATCCGGCCATTCGGAGCACCCAGATCTTTCATTACTCCTGCAATCAGTTTATAGGGACTTTCATGTTCTTCCCAAGCCCTGATTTTCTGATCCGAAGGAATACGTTCCTTCCACCCCTCCAATTCAAATGCAGGGACTACCCAAACAGGATTCCTTTTTTGTGAGAGGATCACACCGGTTGTCCGTTCACTCACCCATGTGCTCATATTGGTGAAGTAGAGCATGTCCGGGCTGCTGATAAGGAAGAGTCCATCGATCTTTTGTTTTTTCATTAATCGACCGGCTTGATCCCGTCGCGCCTCGTAATCCTCAGGAGTCAATGGTTTTACATCTTTCACCATGTTCTCCAGCCTGGCCTGCTGCTGAGGTGTTTGCTGCCCCAGCACCTGATCGACAAATCCGATTGTTGAGACTGAGAGACCACCGATTTTCAAAAAACTGCGTCGAGTTACCATCTGGGGCATTCCTTTCGAGAAAGTAGAATTGTTAGCCGCGTAAAATTATAATTCCTAAAACCTTTGTCATTCTCCGATATGAATCCATTGAAGATGAAGCATTCAGATTTTATTGACAACTCTACAAACCCTCTCTTCAAGGGGATGTCCAAAAAGTAAAAAACTAGGGCGTCACGAACCACTTCGTAACGCAAAATGCGGAAAACATTCAGATTTAATGTGTCACGGTGTGGACCGTGACACCCTTGGTGTACTTCTTAGTCAACCCCGTTTTTTCAGATTCAATCGAGCTAACTATCGACTTCTCTGCTGCGCAGGAGGCTGCCAACTCACTTTTATATTATGTGCACCGCGGGTTGTTACCTCAGGATGAAGATCGAGCTTCAGCATCTGAGGTTTGTTGCCGATATCCATTAGGGTGTAATACACCAGCTTGGTGACTTTCTCCAGCTTCTTATAGTCGACCCTCTCTTCAATATCTTTTTCCTGATGGTAATCCTCTGTTGTCCCGCAGAAAAACCACACGCCCGGAATACCGTATCGGATGTACGGATACTGATCGCTCCGGAAGAAGAAGCGGTCAGGGTGAGCCGGACTTTCATATTTATAATCGAGCTTGAGCTTGATATACTTTTTGTTCATCTCGTTGATCGAGCGGTCCAGGCTGGAGCTCAGCTTATTTGATCCAATGAGATAGAGGCTGTCGGGATGATTCCGGCACAGCATATCCATATTCAGATTGGCACTGATGTTTTCCACAGGAACCGGACAATGGGAGACAAAATGATAAGCACCCAATAATCCTTTTTCCTCACCAGTGTGCCAGACAAAGATGACCGACCGTTTGGGCCTCTCGATCATTAATGCCTTCCCCAATTCAAACATCGCTATCACACCTGAGTTATTATCGTCTGCTCCATGAAACACAACCGACTCGCGGTAACCGATGCCATCGTGGTGCGAGCCAAGAACAACGTATTCGCGACGAAGCTTCGGATGCGATCCTTCAAGATATGCCACAACATTGCGGGCACTCCCGCGACGTGTGTTGAAACTGATGGCAAGCTCGGCCATTGTTCCTATCAGCAACATAGGGGATACACGTTTCCCTTTTACCGTATTGTCCATCATGACAGCGATATCGGCGGGAGAAATTCCCAGCAGCGCCGCGGCAACTTCATGGCGCACCTCAACCTGGTATAACGCAGAAGATTGCATAGAGGAGATTGGCGCCGTGGTATCAACTGGACGCCCACGTTCAATATTATCGAACGAGATTCCATGACTTGATAACAACGTCTCTCGCTCAGGTGAAATAATGGAGATAATCGCAGCCACTCCCTTTTCACGCAACTGACCCGCCCGGCGTGTGAGGAGTGTTCGATTCTCAGTCGGATTGAGTGGATGATTCTCCGGCAGGCGGAGATCGAACAGCACGGCTATTTTGCCTTTCAAATCGAGTCCCGCATAATCATCCCACCCTAGTTCTGGCGCACTTACACCCAACCCAAGAAAGACAACTTCTCCCGAGGCAGTGCCCGGTGCAAGATATCGTCCTTTGATACCGAACGATTCCGGATAGTGAAATGTTTTCCGCTGCCCTCCTGCAATCATCGATACATGGGAGGCTCCTTCGGCAACACCTGTAATTTCCAGAGGCATTTCCTGAAAAAACGATCCATCGGGCATCAGTGGCTTCAATCCGATCTGTTCCGCCATCAGAGCGATATACTTGGATGCAATCTCCAGTTCAACCGACGGCATGTTGCGCCCTTGAAATTCCGTCGCTGAGAGAAACTTCATCGGCGGTTTCATGGAACTGGCTTCGATGCTTTTTACGCCTCTCGATTGTGCGAATAGCGACTGAGAGCATAGAAGGATTGTAAGGCTCAGCACGAAAACGCATTTTAGTAATTTCATCGTAGTTACTCACTATGTTTAATGATGCAACGTGTATCTCTTTTCTTTCTCCCCCTTTCCCAAGCTACTCATTACCCACAATTCGTGAGAAGGGTGAAGGGAGTTGTACAAGACATTTATTTTCAATATGTTATTGAGACAAGTATACGATAACATCTTGAAAGGAACAATGTCATGGAGCGATGGATAACTGAAGAGATCAAGCACATAGAGATAGGAGATAAACGATTAGACAAGAGATATGGGAAATTAATATCAATATTTTCGCAGAACCCAGGTGCCAGTATCC
>JAZDJN010000073.1:0-47389 GCA_043803945.1 bacterium
GGATACTGGCACCTGGGTTCTGCGAAAATATTGATATTAATTTCCCATATCTCTTGTCTAATCGTTTATCTCCTATCTCTATGTGCTTGATCTCTTCAGTTATCCATCGCTCCATGACATTGTTCCTTTCAAGATGTTATCATATACTTGTCTCAATAACATATTGAAAATAAATGTCTTGTACAACTCCCTTCACCCTTCTCACGAATTGTGGGTAATGAGTAGTTTGGCAAAGGGGAGGAAGAAAAGAAAGCACTCATTGGATTATTGAACATGCTGAGTAAATACTAATTTTCTTTTTACAAATTTCAAACTATTCCTCGCGCCTATTGCGTCCTTTGTGGTGAGACACTTCGTCCAAGTTTCTTGTAGAGTAATTTTTATTCTCATTCAATGGATTGCTCGCTCTTTTAAAATCTGCATCCAGCGAAGATAGCCGTCGGGCAGCAAATGAATACCGTCTTTGGCAACATAGTGAGTGTTCAGACTTCCATTGGTATCAATGAACTCTTTGGACAGTGAAAGGTACTGCACCTGTCGATCCCAGATCATCGCGCTTAGTTTGGCATGGATGGTTTCATATTTTTTCCGCCAGGGATCATCTGCAGTGATTCCGACCGGGAATGGACCAACGAGAATAACCTGTGCCTTAGGAATTTTAAGCCGGATAGCCTTCACGCACTCTACGATACCGGCAGTTATTTCCTCGGCATCATCATACGGGAAATTGTTGACACCAATGGTCAACACCACATAGCGTGGGTTTGCAACATCATAGTTGCCGTGAGAGACTCTCCAGAGGATATGCTGAGTACGATCACCCGAGATCCCAGCCGATTCACACTTCATCCCCGGAAATACTTCATCAAGTGTTATCTTTCCTAGTTTGTGCGTCACGGTTTTTCGATTGCCTCCCAATCCCTGAGTGATTGAGTTTCCGATGAAGAGGATATCCAGGCCGCCCGACTCGGCACAGCAATTCTCGATATCCTGTGTGTTCGCCCACCAGTCGGCACCTTCGGTCCAGCCCGCGGCGGGTCGAAACTCAGATCCCGGCGCCGGAATGCTTGCAAAGTTTATTTTAAGATTCGTTGCTCTCAGGATGAAATCGACGATTGGCGTTGGATCTTCAAGGCTGTGCGGATGGTGGTCCACACCTTTCTTGCGGATGACAGTGATTGAGCCTCCGTGCTGCAATATCGCTTTCTCAAACGGATCAGTATTTTCTTCAATAGGAACAACTACATCGGCATCGCCGCAGATATGAAGCATGGGAAAACAGCCACGTGCGATGATTGCAGCTTTATCGATCGGACTTCCTTTGAACTTCATCATTTCTTCATCAGAGCTGATACCGAAAACCTTCTTGAATGCGATATAATTCTCTGTGCTTGGTTTTCCATTGAAAACTCCGGCAGGCCAGCTCTTCGCATCCAGCACCGGAGCATCGGCGTAAATACAGGCAACCTTCTCAGGATTCGCTGCAGCCCAATTGTAAATCATCAGTCCGCCCCTGCTAAGTCCTTCCAAGGCAACTTTGGGTGCAAGCCCTCCCTGTTGCATCAGATTGTAAAATGTGTTCCAGCGGGCAATGGCTTCTGGATTGCCAAAGAGCTCGACAATATCACAATAGACAAGATGGAAACCCCGTTCGAGCAAAGCGATTTCGGTTTGTGGCTCATGATTCCAGAATCGTGCACGCCAGATCCATGGCTTTCCCGGTGCCACAACATACGGTTGAACAATCCGGCATAACCACCCGTTATACTTAAATTCCGTGCCTTTAAATCCATGGAAATTTATTGTGTCACCCAAAATCCCAAGTTTCCGAACGAGGTCAAAATTCTGCTCTGACTTTTGGAGAACCGCTTCATACAACCGGTTAGCAACAACGGTTGCACCAAGCGAAGACGGATGGACACTATCAGGCATCAGATGAGCTTTGAAGGGAAGAAACAGGTTATAGAGGTTGATCACCTCACATCCGGATTGATACGCGGCTTCGCGAACGAGCGGAACAATTTCCTCACGGATCACTCCTGGAGTAATACCGACGGTATCATTCTCCCGATATGCAGGAATGGGCGTGAGCAGTATGACTCTTGGTTTTGCGGAGAGCGACTTGAATGATGCAACGAGATCGAGATAATCCCGAACGAACTCCTTAAGGTGAACTCTGTTTTGGAGTTTACTATCGTTTGTCCCCAACTTGATGAATACGATGTGGGGATTGAACTCGAGCGCCCGTTTGTATTCGGGTGTGTTCCAATAAGGGCTGTTGCTTTTCTTCAGCAGTGTCGACCCGCTCACGCCAAAATTCTGGACATTGAACGAATCACTTAACATCATCTGGAGTTGGGCAGGGTAGGAATTCTTCTCCCGGTTCACTATTCGCGACCCAAAGGTGATGCTGTTCCCCACACATGCGATGCGTATACGATCGCCTGCAGTACTTCTTTCCTGAAAAATCCAAAGAGAGAACAGTATAAGGATGGTAGCACTTTTCTTCATTCTCATGGCCAGAACTCCGGATTATATTTCAGCATTACTCATTCTAACATTAGCCCGAAGGCGTCTCGCCGAGGGATTCAGAGAAATATTTATGCTCGGCGGGGACGCCTTCGCACTAGTTTATACGAACCCGGCGTCCGCTACGATGACTCAACCGTTTTAACAGTTTCATAAATACTTCGATCCAGGCATCATCGTACTATCAGTGTTCCGCTGAGGCGGATATCTTTAGACGAGGCTCCGATCATTACCCGAAACTCACCCGGCTCCACAACCTTGTGCAACTGTTCATCGAGCATCGAGAGCATCTCGGGTGTCAGATCAAATACAATCTCCATCGACTCACCGGGGTGAAGATGAATTCTCTGAAAGCCTTTCAACTCCAGCACCGGCCTTGCTACCGAGGCGAGCAAATCTTTGATATAGAGTTGAACAACTTCATCTCCTTCACAAGTACCAGAATTCTTAAGCGTGAAAGATACTTCCGATGTTCCATTGACCGGGATATTTTGCGGATCGAAACTCAATCCGCTGTACTCGAATGTTGTATAACTCAATCCATAACCAAAAGGAAATAGCGGTTGGCCTGTGAGGTTCTCGTAATCATCGCCGCGGCCGGTTGGTTTGTGGTTATAGACCAGCGGTAATTGTCCTTCAAACACAGGAAAAGTAATCGGCAGCCGTCCCGCAGGATTCTCATCTCCGAAGAGTATCTCGGCAACTGCTGTGCCTCCTTCTTCACCCGGATACCATACATCCAGCACACCATCCACTTTATTCAGCCAACTGTCCATCGTGATTGCACTTCCGCCAACCAGTACCACGACAACAGGTTTGCCAGTTGCCGCCAGCCGCGTAATCAACTCTTCCTGGTGACCGGGAAGGTTAAGCTTCGCTCTATCTCTGAATTCACCCTCTTCGATTCCCGCAACAACGATAACGATATCGCTTTCTGAGGCAAGAGCTGATGCTTTGTCGATTTCTTTTCGCCAGGATTGAGTAACGCCAACATTCCAAACCAATCTGAACCAGGCATTGCCTGTAGGTTCAAAATACTCGATCCGGAGTTTGTACTCCTTTCCTTTCTCGAACTGGACATCTGCCACAATTGTCTGCCGGCTCACTTTCTTCCAGTTGTCAATCAGGAGTTTATCATCGAGATAAAGACGGTAACCATCATTTCCATCAATCCCGATTTTAAAATTCCCTGTCACCGGTGCTTTCAACTTTCCCTGCCATCGAACTGAATAGAAATCATAATTCAGTTTTTCAGGATCGGGAGAAAAGAGAGTCCACTGAAACTGTATTTGCGCGTCAAACCGTGTAAAAGTCGGTTTCCCATTGAACGAAATGTTATCAAAATATTCACCCAAGACACCATGCCGGATTGTATCATTGATGGAACAGAGCAGATACTCGGATGATATTGTAACATAGTCAGATGTAGAACGACCAGGACCCCTGGCATATCGGATGCGGGCAGCAGCCCCGGCCTTGTTCTTGATACCGTCGAGGATGCTAATCTTGTTAATTCCCGGACCGCTGTATCCGCCCAAACGGGCTTCAGCAGCATCCTCCCCAATGACGGCAATGGATCGAATATTTTTTTTCAGCGGGAGGATTTGGTTTTCGTTCCTGAGCAACACAATTGATTTCCGGGCTGCTTCGAGTGCAAGCTGCCGGTGTTCTTTTCGACCGTTCCAACGAGCCGCATCCTGAGCATTGACATAAGGATTTTCAAATAAGCCCAGCGTAAACTTTGCACGAAGAACACGTTCAACGGCGGCATCGATCACTTTCGTGTCAATTTTTCCTTCCCGGAATGCTTTGATGAATAGGGGATAATGATCGTACGATGTCTGGAAAATGACATCCAATCCGCTGCTGATAGATCGTGCTGTTGCTTCGGTATAATCCTTCGCCGTGAAATGAAGAACATTCGCGCCACCCACAGCACAGGCATCGGAGATGACAAATCCGGCGAACTTCCATTCATCCTTGAGAAGCTTGTTGTTCAGCCAGTCGTTCGCAGTAGCGGGAGATCCATCAAGCGAGTTGTACGAAGTCATGATCGATCGTGATCCGCCCCACTGGAGACAGGCCAGGAATGGAGGAAGATACACTTCGCGCAGGAGGCGTTCGTTGAAATGAATCGGGTAACTGTCGCGGCCCCCATCACCCACATTGGCAAGAAAATGTTTTGGTGTTGTGATAACTCCAAGTTTTTCAAATTCGGAGACAAAGGCCACTCCCATCTCTGATGATAAGAAGGGATCTTCACCATACGTCTCTTCCACTCTCCCCCATCGGACATCACTGACGATGTTGACGACCGGCGAGAGAATTTGCCGAATGCCGCGACTCTTGCACTCCCAGGCAATGGCTTGCGCAATCCGGTGCATCAGCGATGTGTCGAACGATGCCGCAAGCCCTAGCGATTGCGGGAAGGCAGTGGCTCCCTGCCGCACCAAGCCATGCAAGGCTTCATCAAAAGGGATAATCGGTATTCCAAGACGTGTTTCCTCAAGAAAGAATCGCTGGATTGCGTTAATCTTTTCGGCTGTCTCTACGGCGGTAGTGCCGGCAGCATATGTCAGTATCTGGCCGGTTGCATCTACGGTTTGGCCTGACGTACTGATCTGAAAACCGAAGATGCCATTCTTATACTTATCTTTTCCTCCGCTGAGGTCACCTGGGATCATAAACAACTGCCAGAATTTTTCTTCCAGCGTCATCCGTGAGAGCAAATCCCTTACACGTGATTCCAAAGAGGCCGTAGGATCTTTGTAGATCTTCTTGTCCTGGATTACTCCATCACCTATCGGACCTGCATGTGTCTGCGAGGATGTTGAATATGCAAGGATGGAACTTGATTGAGCGAGGAGTTCCATCGCTGGATTCAAATCAACCAACAACACAATCAAAAAGATAATGACTGGAGATCGTCTCATTTTTTACTTACCACTCCATACTTTTTACTTATAACTTCTCTCTTCTTTCCGGCCTCTTTTTCTGCCATCTGTCATCTGCATTCTGTCCGCTGCTTACTCAATCACAACCTCATCCACAAACACCCAACACTTTCCACCGGCCGCGTAATGCCAGGAGGGACAAGCGCCGACATTCACTGCTTTCACTTTGACATATCGGGTCTGGACATTTTGAAGTGCCAGTTCAAAATCTTTCTTTTTCACCTCGTCATCGTTTGAGGGTTCACCGATCGCCACTAGTTTTGCAACTTTGTAGGTTGTGCCCTCCTCTGAAGTAGAGATTTCAATAGATTTCGGGAAGAATATCCACGACTCTTGAGTCTGCAGACACCCGACCACAACTTTTTTCAGAGTCTTAGTCATTCCAAGATCGAACACAGCCTCAAAATCATTTTCCTCGAAGCCGAGCCATTTACCATCCTTGTAATCTGACGACGCATGAACGTTATCCACAAGTGAATGCACTCCCTGAGCGGCATAGGTTGGACTTGCCTGGTTCGTGAGCCGGATTGCATCCGAGCTGCGATCAACAAGTCGCATCTCCGGGACGTCAAGCGGGGTGATCGCTTCAGCCGCACCATCAAGCTCAAGTACGACAACGGTATCGTTCTCATCCGTTGGTTTTGCTGGTAATTCGATCGTTAGAGAAGTGTTGTTGGAAGAAACATTAAGAGATTTTCCACCTAAAAGGCTCGCACGCAAGACTTTCCTTCCGGCTAATGCGGGCACATGGAGTCCATCCTTCGGCCAAAGAAAGAGATGGAGATAGATGCGATTCTCTTTATGCGTTGATGCGAGCCAGGAGACAGGTTTGTACGGACCGCCTCGTGTTCCATAAATACTCTCTCCAAAGTTCTTCAGCCACGTACCGACCTCGAGGAGGCGTTGCTGCTGCCGTTCTTCGATGCGGCCATCGAGCATCGGGCCTACATTGAGCAGCAAGTTTCCGCCGCCCCCTGCAGTTTGTACCAGCATCTGCAAGCACGTTTGCAGCGATTTCAGTTTATCGTTGGGTTTCCATGCCCATTGATTACAGATAGTGATGCAGGATTCCCACGGTTGGAAATTATTGAAGAGGCCAATTTCCTGCTCGGGTGTTCCAAAGTCCCCTGCATACTTATCGGAAGTAGTCATCCCCTTCCTTCCAGCCCGGCCTTTATCGACGCGATTATTGATAAGAAGAGCATCGTTCAGCTCTCGTGCATAGGCATAGAGATCCATGCCATCGGCATGCGTCCATGATTTTTCCCACTCGCCATCGAACCAGAGCATCTTTATTTTGTACTTCTTCACCAATTCTTGAATCTGATTCTTCAGGTATGTTTTATAGGTGTTCATGTTCGATTGTTCAACAGGACGCGTGTCGCCCCCATAGCGTGTTGTGTAATCCGGGTGGTGCCAGTCGAGAATGGAGTAATAGGTACAAAAGAGTATCCCTTGCCGTTCGCATTCTTCGGACAACTCTTTCAGGACATCCCGATGGAATGGAGTTGCCATGATATCATACTCGGTATATTTCGAATCCCAGAGGCAAAATCCATCATGGTGTTTCGATGTAATGACGATGTATTTCATCCCCGCTTTTTTTGCAAGTCCTACCCACTCTTTAGCGTTGAAGAGTACAGGATTGAATTCTTTATAGAGATTATCATATTCTTGAATCGGTACCTGAAGTCCGCGGGACCAGCCGATCTCCGTGCCACACAGCGATACCGGGCCCCAATGGATGAACATTCCAAACCGCATCTCCTGCCACTGCTTCAGGGAGAGTGGATTGGTTTTCAGTGTTGGATTGGCCTCACCGCCGCCCAGACTCTGAGCAGGACAAGAGACGCTTAACGCAATTATAAGAACCATGGCTACTACACTTGTATAAATCATGGTGAACTCCTGGTTGAATTTTGTTAACCAATTGCCTGACTCCATATCGGGGCTGACTAAAAGGTACGCCAAGGGTGTCACAGTCCCTGCCCGACATATTTGATCTAAAGGGGCAGGCGGGCACACCGTGACACATGAAATCTGACTGTCTTCCGCATTTTGCGTCACGAAGTGGTTCGTGACGCCCTGGTTTTTTTCTTTTTGGAGAACCCCCTCAAGAACTAAATGGCATTACTTCATGATCGACTCCAACCTAATTGCTTCGCCTCCCGAGGGAAGCGACGTTGCCGTAGGAATTGATGATGCATCAACCTGCTTTCGATCAATTCGTACCTTTGTCCGTGTTGGAACAGCTCGATCGTCACTATAGATACTGGCCTGATAATGCTTTCCTTTTGGTAAAAAAGAAAGAGGAATTTCAAGCGTCCGTTGTTCCACATTCGTAATTGCACCGATGAACCAACGATCGCCACTGCGGCGAGCAATCGTGATGTATTTTCCAATCTCACCGTGAATCACCTTCGTCTCATCCCATACCGTTGGCACTTGCTCAAAGAATTCGACATACTGAATATTATGCTGTGCCGCAAAATTAATGGAAGCCTTCGCTCCTGTTGTCGAGAGTGTGATCTCGCGAATGACCTTACCGGGTTTAATCCATCCAGGCCGGTCGATAGCACAGGGGGGATTCAAATTCAAAATTAGATCGTTATGCTCGAGTAAATCGCCGGCTTTCTCTGCCACCATAATCACCCGCCACGGTGTCGCAAAAGGCGCAGTCTCCTCAACGGCATCGTACTGTGAACACTGGATGGTGTTCGGCTTCTCAGTGCTTAGCTTGAATTTCGTTATCGAGTAATTGACCATCTCTGCTTCAGCGAGGCAAGCATAGAGGCCACTCTTCAGAACCAGCGTCAGTGGCCGCTCGGCCTCTGTGGACCACGAGGTAAGCGGTACAGCGCGATAATCAGCCTGGGCAAACGGTGCGACATAGGCAATTGTTTCATCCGGCAAGGTGAACTCTGTCTTCTCCAACGTGATCCGGACGTAGGCTCCTCCTTCCGGTTGCTCGGGGAAAAAATATCTCATTGCAATGCCTTCATTATACGCCCGGATGACAAGATGCAGTTCCTGCTTGGGTAAGTCTGCCTTTCCTAAATGAACAACAACTTCATGATAATAATCTCTCACACTGCTTCGCTCACCATAGACTGGGTGCCAGAGTGTATCTCTCTCCGGGTTACTCCACAATTATTTCATCGACAAAGATCCATGCCTTTTCTCCTGTGCCGGGATGCCATGGCGGACACAGCCCCATATTCTTCGCTTTCACACGCAGGTACCGGACTTGTGTTTGCTTCAAGGAAGGAGCCAGAAGTTTGATGAACACTCCCTCATTGGAACTCGGAGAATCGTAATGCTCCGAGCCAATGATCGAGAAGTTCTTATTTTCCCCTGCAGCAGCTATCTCCACTGCAACCGGCCGAAAAATCCAACTTCCATTGGTGCTCAGACAGCTCACAGAGACTTTATGAATCGGTTTCACTATTCCTAAATCAAGGATCACTTCCAGATCATTGCCTTCAAATCCCTGCCATGCCTTGTTGGAGTAAGAGGTCGGTCCGCGTTTCGAATCGATGAGAGCCATATCACCTGCCGCAGCGTAGCGGGGAGAGTATTGGGTAAGGTATTCTGCTTTCTCCACTTTATAAGCCCGATAGTAAGACTCCTCCTTCACCGCACTTGGCGCCTTTCCTTCTTTTACGGTCATCGCTTTTATTATCGTCGTCCGATCGATGATAAAGGGCCGCTTGAAAATGGACGATGCCGTCGTCGGGATGCTTCCATTTGTTGTATAATAGATTGATGCATCTTTTTCGTTCGCCGACATCGTAATCTCAACTTTCTGTCCCTCTTCCATGATTCGGTACTCCGGCAGAATTCGCGGCTGCGAGCAAACCATATAGCGCTCGTACTCTCCAGCTTCAACATTGAGAGTATCATAGAGACTTTGTGCTGGGTGAGTGTTGTCGTTTTCATTGTATGCCGCAGTCAAAGCGAAAAGGCGAATCCGCTCATCATCGGGCAGTGTCAACACTTTGGCTCCTGTTGGAATGTCGAGGGCATACTTAAAGAGATAGGTATAGATGTACGGCTCATTCTCGCCATTGGCGAGGTGTCGATGGGTCGTGAAGTATGCGATGTTATCCTGTTTTACATATCCCGGTATCAATCCGGTGTAGATAATATTCTCCCAGGTATAGTTCGACTCACGCCATTCATAGTTATCCCACGTCCGGTTGTCGGCTTGTCCAAAGTATCCGGACCAGCTTTGAACCATGACAGGAAATGATTTGCCATCAATTTTAAACTCGCCTCGTGTGTGATCCTCTGTCGACGCTGCAAGCAGGTAGAGGCGGTTAACCATGCCGGATGGCAAAGTAATCGATTGACCTTTGCAGGCGACAGCATTCTTCTCGCCATCTTTTGTTGAACCAAATGTGAAAGAAACACCTTCACTCGTGATCAGGGCAGGGAGCATTTCCGCAGGCAGAGAGGCACCTGATTTGTCGAACGCGCCATCCTGTTTCTTCTTCTCGCTGCTTATCACATCAACGTTAAACGGTAATGCCACTGATTGTGACTTCGGCAATGAGAGTGAGGTAGCAGGCTTTTCAAGCGTCAGAGCAAACGTCCGAAGCTGATAGGAAGTCATATCAATCGTCAGCTTACCATCGACCGGTTGAAGTGAAGCGAGATGCTGCTCCTGACCGTTCACCTCCTCGGCTGCGACAATCGTACCGGCAAACTTCAATTGAACATTTTTTGATTCCTTTCCTTTCAGTTCCACGAGGCGAAGAATCAGGGCATCACTGTTCTCTGCTTTTTTGCAGGCCATCACGGCAACATCATCACTCGACAGGCTGAGGAAGGAAAATGATTTACCGAGAGCTCCCGGATGGCGGAGCGTTTGAAATGCTACGAGCGGCTGATTTAAGCGGGCAGCGTGCCACTGGGAGTTTGCCGTTCGCCAATCACCTTGATGCCCGTAGAGAGCGTACAACATCCGGTGCTTCCCAAAATCCTGCGTCGCTTGATCCATATAACCGCCCCGAACTCCCGGCGTATAGAGCAATGTCAGACGGAGTGTGTTATCAGAGGGCTTATCCGAGCCATATTTTGAATCTTCCAGAATCGAAACCCCATAACTGCCGTCTTTCGCAGTCAGATCGAACCATTGCTGCGATGGTACTTCAAATTTCTTCGGATTATTATTGCCGCGCTGGATCGTGCCGACGCCGGTATTGTAGGTAGCCAAAGGATTCGATACAGTGAACGGAAAACTGGCTTTGAGAGAGGATTCTTTTGTATACCAATCGATATAAGTATCAAATTCGACCCTCTCGCCTTTCAACGTCAATTGAATGTGTTGCACAAACCTCGAGCCGCGAGATTCACGATCAACTTCCAGTGCCACTCGCACCGGACCCGACTCAACTATACGAACCCTTGGATGACCATCGACATAACCGACAGGTGGATTCTTACGATCGGCCCAATCCATATTCCATGCGGGGTAATCTTCAGGCCGTTCATACAGAAATGCCAACCGTGCCGGTTCCGCAAGCAGCTCACGTGCCGCTGCTTTATCATACACACTGGCGATATCGCCGGCGGAGTTGATCGTTACCTTGTAGTGTTCATTCTCCACTATTTGTTTGGAGATCTGCAACAATTTCGATTGTTCAGTTTCTTTTTCTGCAGGGCGAACATCATAGACAGCAAATCCGACAGAAGGCACCGTTGCAAGGAAGAGAATCGTTAACCTGCTTCCCTCTCTTCGCAATACTTGAGAAGGTACAGCATTGCCGTCACCGTTGAAGACCTGAATTGCTTTGGGAGCAGAGGAAGAAAAGTCTACCGTGGCTTCAGTTACATCTTCCCTACGGATGGAAAGTGGGTTATAAACAACGATTGGAATTCCTTTGGCCTCTGTATCGAGTGAGCGGCTTACGGCACCGACGGCATCGGAGAGGGCATTAGCAAACTGGTTCAATGCAATGGTTTCATCATTCCATGCGAACTCATTTCCCCGCGGAATACAAGTGCCTGCCATGATGTCATGGAATTGCGCACCGAGAACAAGTCGCCATGCTTCATTCAGTTTTTCCCGCGGATACGCGATACCGCCAAGCCACTCTGCCATTAGCGACGCTGCTTCGGCTGAAGAGGCGAGTAGTTCATTCTTTCGGTTCCACCGCTTCAGAAATGCCTGCGATGTGAGCGACCCTGCCGAATGGTTTGTGAGAAGAAGTTCGCCCCGATACTTTGGCAATGCCGCTTTCTGTTCGGTGGAGATTGAGGTGAAGAAAAGATCGGCAGGAGCGGAGAGAACTCTGATCGGCCCTTTGCTGGTAAGACTCTTTTCAATCCACTGCACCGATTCCTCCGTCGGTGATCCGCCGATATCGCCGGTGCCATAATAGATGTACTCAGCAGAGATGCCTGATCGGGAGAAGTTATCATCGATTCGTTTTAACCATGCAGAACTTTTACTGAGATCTTCCCGAATCTTTGAGACATAATCTCCCGGATTGAAACTTACAATCACGCCGTTACCATCCGGGCCAATCCATGAGCCGACATTGAATGGAATGCCAATTGCTGAACCCCATGTAAGTTTTTGTGTCGAGAATCCTTTCAAACCGACGTGTGCCAGAATCGAGGGTAGCGAAGCAGGAAATCCGAAGCAATCGGGAAGCATGTATTCATAGCTTGCTTTCCCAAGCTCTTTGTGGAAATAATTATTGCCGTAGAGAACCTGGCGGAGAATGGATTCCGAAGATGGTATTAGCGCATCATTCTCTTCCATGGAGGATCCGGCAGGAAACCAGCGGTTGTCTGCGACGTATTGCTTCATACGTTCGTACTCAGCCGGATAATACTCCTTCATCATCCTGTACCGGTTCGCACCACTGAAGTTGAAAACGTAGTTTGGATATTTCTCGAAGAGCCGGAAGTTATCGAGCAGTGTGTTTTTAATGTACTTGCTGATCGTCATCTGATAATCCCAGCGCCATTCGGTATCGAGGTGGGCGTAGCCGAGAGTAAACAAGGTTTTCTCTTTTGAGATGTTCACGGTCGGAAGCTGGAGTGGTATTGACTGATTCTGTGCAGAAGCGAGGGAAAGCAAGAGAGTAACGATGGTAATTGACACCAGGAGTGCTTTTACTTGAGGCATACCAGGTTCTCCAAAAATAGAATTCGTAGAAATCTGATTTGATGTGACAGGAAGGTAGAATTATTTGGGGGGAGATGCAAAACGAGAATATTACTGTCCGTGGATGTTCTTAAGGAAAGTTGAAGAGAATCTCGTTCTAAAGTACTAGCGTCGCCGCTGATGCAAGTTGTCGACGAATGGAGGTAGTAAAATTACCTTGTATGAGTGAATGAGCGGGATTATCACATCGAGGGGCATGCAAACACGCCAGACCCAATGAGAGAGGTACTGAAGCTTCAAAACGGGCCAGACGATATTTTGTCCGATCTATAATGGCAACGTCAGGTGTTGTAAGCCTTTCAAGGTCGACAGACAAACCATCAACATCTCTTTTACCTGGTTTGAATGCAAACGAAGATATGGTATTATCAGGTTTAATATAGGATGGATCAAGGATAATTCTTCTTAGAAGCCCATCATTCTCAGCAATGACCTCTATTTTAAAATCCATAGTTATCTAAGCCATTGAAGAATTTTTCTTTCATCCACACTGTTGCTCTCTTCGAGGCATTTATTTCCTTCGAACATTGCCGAGGTAGATCGTCCTTCATTGTCAAAGGTTATCTCAACCGTTCTGTTTCCATTCATCAACTCTACAAGGATTTCCCCGTCGGGACCAGGAGCAGTAAAAAAAACCTCAAAGCCTTTTCGATCAAGAGAAGCCACGAGTGACGTTGCGCAATCAACAACACCCTTATGGGGTGGTATGCCCCCATAGCTGTTCCAATTCTCTTCAAGTTTTAAAAATGATTTCAGCTTGCTGATCGTCTCGATTGCTTTATCTGACAATTCATATTCCTTTAAGAGTGTTGTTGAAGCACGAGTGTGAAATGTAAGATCAACAAAAATAAAAGGGGGAAAGAGAGTGCTCGTACCCTCAAATGTTCTATGATCAAGAACTGCACTATCTAAGGCTGTCATAATATTCTTTCCTTAACATACGCTTAAATAAAGCAGAGATTGATGAATGAGCATACTGGATCCATTGCTTAATATCATCCGGAGTGAATTTCGTCTCTTTAAGGATTGCTGTCTGCCAAACAATAACCGGATTATTATTCTTCATTCCATTTGATATTACAATTTGTAATTGCGAGTTATCATCCAAAGAGTACACCTGGCTAATTGATTGACCCTTGATTCTGCCAGAAATATCAAACTCCTTTACAACTTTGATTTGTAAGTGTGATTCAATGAACTGTAAAAAACTATCTTCTGCTTCAGTGTTTAATTCTACCGCGTCAATATATCGCAGAGATACTTTCTTAAACTGTGGAGGTTCCTTATAGCTCCTCAGCAAGGCGTCAAGAGCTTGGAGGATGACAGGTTGAAACTTTGTTTCCCAAACATATGTTTTTTCCGTGATATTCGCAGCGAGAATTCCAGGGCCCAATTGAATAACAGGCCACTCATTTGGTGCAGTCCAAAATTGATGTACCGGTTTATGATTTAATAATTGTAATGGTGCTAATGGTGGAGCAATTTTTCTGTGATGAGGATAATCCTTTGACAAATAGCTTGAGAAAACACCTTGAGCCAGTTCAAAGCCTGGATCGTACTCTGAGCGACTTTTGTCATCAACGTCAAGTTCCCAAAAAGCCTCAAATATCACTTCCTGCAAAGGGGCTTTTGTTAGTTTTATGATATGACTATTCTGAGAGTTCATTGTATGTAAAAAATACGTAAATAATATATAGATTTATTTTCACTTACGCTTAGGGTAAATCTTTCTTCATACTGTTTTGACTGAAGGATTGTGCAAATTGTTCCATTTAAATGGCATTTTCACAATTCACCCTTTATTGCCTTATCCAATATCAATGGCCGCAGCGCGTCCAACTCCTTCGAGGTTTCTTCCTGCAATCGCTGAAGTTTGTCCACCTCAGCTTGTAATGCGTACAACTCAGCGACGATGCGGCGCTGCTCGGGGAGCGGAGGAATGGGAATTCGCATTGGGTTGATTTTCTTTTGCGAGACCACTGGTTGAGCTGCCTGATTTGCTTGTCGTCGTAAATCCAAGTTCGTCAATGCTTGGACGAGATATGGGGAGTCGAGGTTGTTTGAAAACTCTGTGATATAGAGCGCGTTGTCAGTTATCCAAGACTTCGGTTCAGACACGAACACACAACCACACCGTGCACCGACACGCCCGATAACAATCTTCGGTTCTTCAAACAGGTAGCGAGAATAATGACCGTTCAGACCGCCACCACCATAAACTGGAAACAGTGCAGATTCATCCATTTGACTTGAAGTAAGTCCTTCACCACTTGCCATCGAAATCAATTCGCAGAGAGGATGATTCGGGAACCGAGTTGAGAGCTTGGTAAACCGAACTGCTCGCGAGTAAGAAACTATCACTTCGTTTTCTTCGATGGCTTGTTGGCGGATGGCGCGCGCCTCTTCTATTTGTGCTGCCAGTTCCTCTATCCGCGCCACGATGCGGCACTGCTCTTCCAACGGCGGGAGAGGGATTTGAATGGATAGAAAAAGATCAGGTTTGATTCGGTTCTTGCCGCTTGTCCCTCCTGATTTTTCATCACAGGCTTCCCAAAACCATTTGGTCTTTGTAATCCAGTGAAACCATTTTGGATTGAGCACACTTCTAATTGGAGAAAAAATAGGAAACTCACTCGATCCGAAGCTACCAGCAAGATCATTATCTACAACCGCAACACTTCCATTTCTTGCCCATATCTTATTGACAAGAATATCACCTGGTTCCACTCTAAACAATAACGCATACTTGGTTTCGACTCCATCGATTGATTCTCGCTCATAAGCACCTTGCCCCCAAAGTCTCACGCCAATCTGCCTATACGTTTTACCAGCAATAGGTATCTCTGCTCTTTGTACTGGAACTGCAACATTGCGAATTTCAGCAAGTGGAAACTGTTTGCTCATCTACTGTTTACCTGTTTTTCTTATTGCGTGCCTCGTTTTGAGTTGACCTTGTACCCAACACTGATAATGGCATCCAGATTAAGGTATTCTACCTTGTATGTTTTGCCATCCGAGGCAGTTTCCTGCAAAATATGCAACAACTGAGTCCCTCCGTAATTCCTTTGTTTTGAAGATGTTATTCAAATGACGAGAAACCACTGACTTGTCTCTCCGAAAGAGATCGGCCATTTGATTTAGGCTCAACCACACCGTCTGTTCTTCGAGAGTCACCTCAAGAGCCGCCTCCCCATCCTCAGTGCGGTAGACAGCGATCTCGCCCCTGCCTGGTTGTTGTTTCATTGTTGGGCAAACGCACAATGGTATGCAGGTTGAACTCCTTGAGCAATTCTTCTTTAATGCGCGCACAGACTCCGTCGCCAAAAAGTGTTCCGTTTGGAACAACAACGCCTGCACGTCCAGGCTTTGGCAGACGCCTAAGCTTCCGCATAATCAATTGAAGAAAAAGTAATGTAGTCTCTGCCGCCTGTTTATCTTCAGGAAAGTTGTTCAGAATGCCGCGTTCTTCTTCTCCACCGAATGGCGGATTTGTTAGAATCACATCCACGCGATCCTTGTCGCCAAGCTCCGCTAACCGGAACCGCAAACTGTTGCCTGGATCTATTCTGGGAGACTCAAGTCCGTGTAAGAGTAAATTCATCTGCGCAAGGAGATAGGGAAGCGACTTCGCTTCTCCGCCAAGAATCGATTGCGATTGGAAAATCTTGCGGTCCTCTACTTTCTTGCATTGCTTCTCAAGATGAATAAAGCTTTCAACAAGAAATCCGCCCGTACCGCAGGCAGGATCAAGAACAATCTCACCGAGTTTTGGATCGAGCACTTCTACCATAAAGCGTACAACTGCACGCGGTGTGTAGAATTCTCCGGAATCTCCTGCTGAATCCCGCATCTCTTTTAATAGCGATTCATAGAGATGGCTCAGCGTATGGGTTTCATCTGAAGAGTTGAAATGAATCGAGTTGAGTTTATTGATGACATCCCGAAGGAGATACCCATTGATCATCCGGTTGATTGTTCCCTTGAACACCGTTGCGATCACATCACGTCGGTCTCCGCCATTTGCGCCTTGCAAGCTGTGAAGATAGGCAAACAGTCCGGGACCCTTTATACCGTCAGGGCGCAATGCTTCTTCATTATTGATGAAGGCAATAAGCTCATCGCCGGTGATTCCATCTTCTTTTGCCGCCCAGTCGCGCCAACGGTATGGTTTCCCAATTGCCGGTTTGAATCGTTTCCCTTCAAGCTTCGATTCTTCTTCCCGGAGTTGTTCAAGGTCATCGAGAAATTTCAGGAACATAATCCAGGTGAGCATGGGGAGGCGATCGAGGTCACCATTCAAACCCTTATCTTTCCTCATGATATCCCGTGCGGATTTTATTATCGAACTGAGAGATTGGGCTGTTGTTAAAGGTACCGCTGTTTTCTTTATGGTTTTCTTCATATATCGTATCTATCACTTTTTGTCATTTCGACCGAAGGGAGAAATCTTCTCCCCACTCTTGTAAGATTTCTCGTCGCTGCGCTCCTCGAAATGACAGAAGGATTGTCATTGCCGTGTATTCCTAGAACTGCTGCCACTTATACCATAGGGAAAGATCCAAAGGAAACATTAGATCTCCCACTCAGAACTTAAGTCTTTCCATTCGGGATTCATCGATTCAACCAGGTGGTTCTTTTTCTCCCGCCGCCACTTTTTAATTTGCTTTTCACGCATGATAGCTGAATACAAATCGGTTGTGTGTTCGTAGTACACGAGCTTATTCACATTGTATTTACTCGTGAAACCCTGGACCAATTTGTTTTTGTGCTCAGTTAATCTTCGTATCAAATCATTTGTCATACCAACGTACATGACCTTATTGTTCCAGTTTGTCTGCAGGTAGACGTAGTAATTGCGATACCGTCCCATAGAATCCTCCCTGCACCGATCATCAAGAATAACTTTTTACAACATCAATTTGTCATTTCGACCGAAGGGAGAAATCTTCTCCACACTCTTGAGAGATTTCTCGTCGCTTTGCTCCTCGAAATGACAGAAGGACTATGCCGCATAGAGCAGTGATTGCAATTCATTTACTGCTTCCCGTAATTTTTCGGCACCACCAAACTTCTTTGCTATTTCTAAGACATTGCCATACTTGTCCGCTATCGAAGGCATTTTCAATACATCGGGAATAATGAACTGTGCCGTCCCATGTTCAGCATACTTCTCGAGCAGATCTTCAAGAATTGTTTTCGCATCCGTTCCGTACTTTTCAAAGAAGTCTTTCTTTTCTTTCCGCACCCGTTCGGCGTGTTCGCGCCTGGTTCTCAGCGGGGCATTGAACGCAACGTGACAAAGCAAATCAAATGGATCAGCGTCTTCTTGATGCGTGGAAGCAGCTTATTCATCGAAGTTGATTCCGCGTCTAACTTTTCTATTATCTCCGAACGCCCCTCTGGCGTTACCCATTGTTTTCGCATATCTGCCGATGAAGGGAAGAGGGTTCGAACTTTCTCTGCTGTATAATCTGTATACTTTACAACGCGGAGTTGTTTGCCATCCGGATCGAGTTCATACACCAGATGTGCTGCGATCTCAACATGGCCGCCATCGAAGTAGTATTTTCGCTTGTTGCCCTCTGAGTCATCTGAAATCTTCGCGACATAGGTTGCATCTGAATCTGAGGCCGTTGGAGCATTCTCTTCCACAACGGTATATGTTGTCGGAATTGTGTTCCCGTCATCATCAATGGATTCCTCGGTAATGATTGCCGGATCTCCGTCGAAATCTTTGTCGGCAAATAACCGGGTTGCAGATCCTGTATAATTCAGAATATTGAAAAAGTATTTTCCGTAATCATCCCGAACCCGTGTGCCGCGGCCAATGATCTGTTTAAACTCCGTCATCGAATTGATCACCCGTGCAAGAACGATATTCTTGCAGGTCGGAGCATCCACTCCGGTCGTCAGAAGCTGGGAGGTGGTGAGAATAACAGGAGAGGGAGTTTCCAGTTCCTGGAACCTCGACAGGTGCCCTCGCCCAATATCTCCTTCATTCGACGTTACCCGGCATACATAGTCCGGAAATTGCTGAACAAGATCTGAATTCAGATTGTTTAACGCCCTCCGCATCTCATCGGCATGTTCCTGGTCCACACAGAAGACCATCGTCTTGGCATAGCGGTCAGATTTCTTCAGGAACTCCGTGAAATGTTTCGCGATGGCGGTTGTTCGTGCACGTAGAGCCACAACACGCTCAAAATCTTTTGTCTGGTATTCTTCATCCGGGATTTCCCGGCCATACCGGTCAAGGTCATCTTTGCTTGGTCTCCAACCGGCCGCATCATAGCTTGCTACCACCCTACGGACACGATAGGGCGCCAGAAAACCGTCATCGATTCCCTGTCGCAGACTGTAGGTATAAATGGGATTGCCGAAATATTTGTAGGTGTCGCGGTTATCCTCACGCAGCGGCGTCGCTGTCATACCCAGTTGAAAGACCGGATGGAAGTATTCGAGAATCTCCCGCCAATTACTTTCGTCCGATGCGCTTCCCCGATAGCATTCATCGACAATAATAAGATCGAAGAAATCCCTGGCATATTCCCGATAGAACCCCGGGGCGCCGTTCATCTTTAGCTATTGCCTGATAAATGGCAAAGTAAATTTCACGGCTTTTTATAGCGTTGCCGTTTTCAATTTTCCATCGAGCAGCGCCAAAGGGAGCAAATATTTTATCTTTTGGGTCATCAACAAGAAACTTCCTGTCGGAAAGATACAGAATGCGTGGCTTACGGTGATCACCGGTTCTATTCCATCGCGCATTCCAGAGCTTCCAACAGATCTGAAACGCCACGTCGGTTTTGCCTGTACCGGTTGCCATTGTTAAAAGAATTCGTTTCTTCCCTTGAAGTATCGACTGAACAGATTTGTGAATGGCGATATCTTGATAATAGCGTGGTATCTTTCCGCTTTGAATATTGTAAGGGGTAAATAATTTCTTTGAAACCTCTTCGTCTATTGATTGAGAATGACTGAGTCTATTCCACAAATCATTCGGTGACGGGAACTCAGGGATTTCTTTTTCTTTTCCCGTTAGAAAATCGAACTCGATGATGGAATGACCATTTGTTGAATAGGCAAATTTGAGCCCGAGTATAGATGCGTACTCTTGGGCTTGCTGTAATCCTTCACCGGCCGACTTGAAGGCAGCTTTTGCCTCAACAACAGCAATCACATAATCGCGTGTGTACCTGATGAGATAATCGGCCCGCTTCTGTGGACGTCGAATGGGGCCTTTATTGGTTATAATGATACGACCATCCGTGAAGCTTCGTTGCTCGGTAAACGAATGGGGATCATTATCCCAACCCGCGCTGATAAGTTTTGGAAGGACAAATTTTCTACACGTGTCGGCTTCGGTAAGAAAATTTCAACCTTATACTATTAAACCCGTTTGACGTTTGCTGATTTCAAGCCCGACGGGTTTTTAAAATCACTACCATGCCTCACTAGTCAGCACTGTGTCGTAAATCCACTTCTATGAGAAATGAAAAGCAATCGCTTGTCAACGATCAGACGTAACAACATCAATCTCATCGACAAACAGCCATGCCTTCGAACCGGCACCTTTATGCCATGAAGGACATACACCAATATTCTTTGCCACCACCTTGATGTATCGACCTGACGTGCGACTCGGAGTGAGATCGAAACGTTTTTGGAATGCCCCTTGTATAGTCTCCGGGATATTGTTCTTTGCGGCATCGAACTTTCTGAAATCGACACCGCCATGGGAGCCGTAAAACTCAACGGTTTTCGGCAAGAAAATAGAGTTCGCGATATCCTGAAGAAATGAAATGGATATTTTTTTAATGACGGTACTTACACCGAAATCCAGCACGACATCGAGATCGACTCCTTCATAGCCCTGCCATCTGCCGTCACTGAAATCGGTGGAACCACTGAGGCCATCAATGATTCCCATTACACCACCGGCAGTATACCGGGAAGAGAAAGAATTCTTTATGGTGATTCCATACTTCGCCCGGATATAGCTTGCAGTCTTCAGGAGACTGCTGTTTCCCTCTTTTGTTACCGCAATCGCATTCAATATTGCCGACTCCCTGAGAATGATCGGTCGTGAATATCTCTGTGACTTGACATTCGGCTCTGATCCATCCAGTGTATAATAGATGGCAGCCTCTTCGTTCGATGACAGCGTGACGTGAATGGTATCGACATAGGTTGCCCTTTCCGGGCTGATTGTGAGATCCGGTGGTGCCTTGAACAATCCAAAAGAGGAGAGTGTCGGATTCGTTCTGGATTCTTCAATTACAAGGCGCACTTTATGCGTTGTAATCAGGGGGAAGCGCAGCAACCGCTTATAGCCGATTGTTGTTCCCCTTGCAAATTCGATCCAACCATCCTCACCAAATGCTTCAAGCCGGAATTTCTCAACCCGCTGGCCAACCTGGATTTGCTCCTGAAGCATGGCCCGATCAAACGATTGTTCCTTCGGCAATTCGAATTCCACCATCGCCGTCGTAACTGTGTCAACCGTTGTCCAGTAGGTACGCTTATTATTGTCGAGGAGAAACGAAGCGCTATTCCCCTTTTTCTCATTCGAGGCAATCACCCTCGATCCAGTGAGCAGATTATTCTTAAAGGTCTGAGCGAGGATTTTTTTCATCCCTAGAAGATTTTTTATATCATTCCCGTGAATCAATCCACGCTTATCCGGAGGAACATTCAAGAGCAACACACCATTGCGACCTACAGAACTGTAATAGATGTCGACAAGTTTTTCAGGTGTCTTGACCTGATCATCCTGCTGGGGATGATAAAACCAACCCGGTCGAATGGAGACATCAGTCTCTGCCGGATACCAAACCAGTGACTTCGCGTTCATGATTTTCTCGCGGCTTCCCAGATCGCTACCAGTAAGATCGCCGGGAATAAAAGCTCCATCAACAGGATCCTGCTGCGAAGAGGCTGCAATGGAATCGAGATTCTGCACGATATTAGGAACGATGCTCCATTCCGTTTCACGTCCATACCCCGATTCTGTTCCCACCCAACGGATATCTGGGCCCATCCCAAAAATCACCGCATTGGGCTGAAGTTCACGAATGACTTTATAGTACGATGGCCAGTCGTAAACCTGCCGCTTACCATTCGGTCCTTCGCCACATGCCCCGTCGAACCAGACCTCCGACACTTCGCCATATCCGGTGAGCAATTCACGAAGTTGATTTCGAAAATACTCGTTGTATCGCGGCGAATCCCCATAGCTCGGCTCGTGGCGATCCCAGGGTGAGAGATAGATACCGAATTTCAACCCATGTTCCTTACACGCCTTTGCAACATCGCCAACAACATCGCCGTTGCCATCCTGCCAGGATGAACTCTTCACAGAGTGGTCTGTGTATTTGCTTGGCCACAGACAGAATCCATCATGGTGTTTCGCGGTGACGATAATCATCCTCATCCCTGCGTCTCTCATCACGCGTGCCCATTGCGAGGCATCGAATTGTACAGGATTAAAAAGTATTGGATCCTCTGTTCCTTCACCCCATTCACGGTCGGTAAAGGTGTTCATGCCGAAATGCACAAAGGCGGTGAGCTCTCGTTCCTGCCATGCAACCTGCCGCAGCGATGGCACAACATTCGCAGCCTTGCTGATAATCTCATCGGATGAATCGCCCGGTTTGATCAATACATAATTTCGTATTTCTGCTGTTGGAGTGCGCACCTCTTGTTTCTTGATTACCTGATCTTGTGGTGCGGGTGAACAGAAGATCTGCGAGCTCCAGAGTATCAGAAGCATCATTCCCGTCGACCATGCCCAGAGTGAATTCCTGGCGCATCTCATTCTCGTTTCCTCCATAAGTTCACATCACTATCGCTCGTAAAGATAATCAATGTTTCCTCTTCCATGCCATGCATTTTCTCAGCACCCATAGGAAAAATTAAAGGAACCTATTAACTCATCGAAGAAGGAGGGGCGAGCCTTTTTTCGGTTCGACGGGTATCTTCTCATAGAACCGGAGCTCGCAATATTTCTGATAATCCTCGATGTCGGGAGCAACGAGTATTCCACCCTGAGGTACGAATCCTGATTAGCGAGCTGGCCACAGGCGAACGAGAACCACGCCATGCCGCGGCACCATTGAAGAATATTGTCCGGAAAATACCCCGAGCGTTTTCTGCCTCCAAAGATCGCGGACGCTCTGTTTTCCTGATACTCCGAGAACTGCCCAATATGCGGTTATCTTCACATTAAATTCACTGCGATTGAAAAGTCCAACCGCCTTCGATCCATCCTCCATCTCTTTTACCCAGACCTCCTGGTCTTCTTCCTTTGCCACACGCTTGCCCGGTTTTCCCAATGGATCCTGATCGACTTCAATCACTTCGTCGTTCGTGAGCAGGCTCAGGGTGAATTCATCCAGGCGCGTCATATCGCCGCTGAAGATGAGCGGAGCCGACAGGATGCACCAGAGAGAGACGTGCGTATACTGCTCATTCGGCGAGAGCGGTGTGGGAACGGTCTCCCCGTTCCAATTGCTCAAGTACCCGAGCAGAAGATAGTCGGGATCATTCCATCCTCCGGGTCCGCCATACTTGTGGAGTTCATGCTTCGAATAATGATCGAAGCCATCGCGGAAGAGTGCATCGGGAATCCCTTCAAACGAGCCGCCAAGATCTCCCGCTGTCCGCCAACTCTGCCCGCCCATCGCTTTCCCCCACTCCCATACGTTGCCCATGCCATACTGGCAGAGATTGAGAACGATATCCCGTTTCTGTTCCATCAGGATATCGCCGATCAGTCGGTACGGTTTCTGAAAGGCACCGGTCGTTCACTCCTTCTCAATCGCTCCGTAGGAACACCAATCGTATTTCAGAAAATCGTACCCCCATTCAACGTACCGCTGCACATCCTGCTCTTCATGTTGATACGCACTGATATGTCCGGCGCAAGTGGTTGGACCTGGTGATGTATAAATACCAGCCTTGAGTCCTTTCGAGTGAATATAGTCCGTTAAGGCTTTCATATCGGGGAAGCGTTTATTAGCGTTGATCTTTCCCTGAGCATCACGCTGATCACCGAGGAGTGTTGAATCCTTTGAAACAGGTTTTACTGACCAGCAGTCGTCAATGTTGATATACTGGTATCCATGGTTGATCATTCCGGTGTTCACCATCGCATCGGCAGCATCCCTCATAATTTTGTCTGTCACATGGTTTTCCCAAACATACCAGCTATTCCATCCCATATGCGGTGTGAGGGCGAGTTCATCGCCGCAGACGATAGTGAATTTCCGTTCTGCTTTTCCAAGCTTATTGCCGGCAGCGAATGTGACATGGTAAGTACCTCGTTGTGCGATAGCGCCGGTGATTTGTCCCGATCGTTCATCAACCCGTAAACCTGCAGGCAGCCCCTTTACCGCGAATGTCATTGGCCGATCTCCCGTAGAAGCGATGGTGAAGAGAAATGGAGAGCTCGGCCGGACACCAAAGATTTTCGCTCCGTTGATTTTCGGTTTTGGGCCGGACTTACGAGTGAGGGTCACCTTCGGTTCAAGCGGTGGATGTGTTATGATCGGCGCCTTGCCATGATACGTAAACTTAGCATCGACCCAATCGGCGTGGTCGAAACTAATACCATCCCCCGCGTCGCCTGCCATCAAGATCAGCGTTTTGATTCCACCGAGTTTTACTCTCACATCACTTGCCGGCTGGCCCGGTTTCATAGTACCGGAAGCCCAGAGCTGCTTGCCATCGCCAAGGATTCTGAACAAGACTGAACCCGGTTTTTCCTTCGCTCCATCATCGACTCCAACCTTTGCGATGAAGAGGTCTGTCTTTCCATCCAGTTGTATCCAGATTGCGCTGCTTGCATGAGTTCCTACACCCTCGGCAAAATTTTGACCGGCTATGGAGAGCTGTTTTTCTGTGACAGATTTGTTTGCCTGTGCTTTTCCCCATCCCTGTCTCACTTTCGTGAGGTCCAACGAAGAGAGCGGGAGTATTGATTCTTTTGACTGAGGGATGCAGATCGAACTGAGGATCATCAGTGACGCAAGAACTCTTGAACATCGAGCGAGAACGCTACTGAGTTGCTGAGCCATGAGATTCTCCTTTAATGACCATGATTTGAATGCTTACCGCGTGAGGAGGATTCTTCTTCCATATCAAGATGAAACTTATGGAGAAACCGATGAAAGAGAGGTGCGATAATCAATCCGAGAGCTATCAGAAGGACAAGTCCACAATACAACGCATAACATCCTGCAAAGATCTTTCCAGCATCGGTGTGAAGCTCGGTTACCGGACCCATCCCCCCCATAAGCATCGCAGCATTAACGAATGCATCGACCCATGAGAGGTTTTCAAACAATCGATAGCCAAACATTCCGACAAGCAGGGAGAAAAGAATCAACATTAATGAAGTGAGAGCGAATTGTGCCACCCGTCGAATAAACGCGGAATGGGTGAGTAAGGGTTTTGTCCGATGTTCAAACATTGCTTCCTCCAGAAACGTTAGACACTCCTTCATCAGGAGTAGATATGGTATCCAACCTATCAACTATGATAAGCAAGGAAGGCGATCGATCATTTTCAGAAAGAGATCATTTCGTTCATCCCAATCGTCGAGCCGATGATGGTTTGATCGGATTATCGATGGGTATCCCGTTTCTCATCGGCATGGTGTTTCACGATACGCGCTTGAGCCAGGAAAATTACTTCTTCGGCAATATTTGTCGTCAGGTCGGCGACACGTTCAAGATTTCTGCTGACACGAACAAGCTCAAGGCCGCATTCGAGCATCTTCTTATCCTTGTTGACCATCTCAATAACTTTGCGGCTCATTGCCCGGTTGAGCTCATCGACATAATCGTCACGGTCGAGAACACCCTGTGCCTTTTTTGGATTCATGTGAATGAAGCTGTCGATGGCATCGTGCAACATGGTTTTTGCTGCTTCCGCCATGTCTGGGATATGGAGCAGGGATTGCCTCGATGGAAGCTTCATCAATGTCCGTGTCGATTGAGCGATATTTACTGCATGATCGCCAATGCGTTCCAGGTCGTTATTGATTTTTTGTGCCGCTATGATAAACCGCAAATCGATAGCGACAGGTTGCTGAAGTGCGAGCAGATCGAGAATGCTGTTATCATTCTCCGTTTCAAGATCATTCACCCGCTCATCGGATTGGATCACCTTCTCAGCAATATCCGCTTGTTTTTCCTGCACGGCGCGGATCGCATTCACAATTGAATCCTCGACGATGCTCGCCATTTTGACCAGAGTCGTTTTGAGACTCTCTAATTCCCGTTGGAAGTGCCGTTGCATAATCTTCTCTCCTTACCTCGCCTTATCCAAATCTGCCCGTAATGTACTCTTCTGTTTTTTGCCTCGCAGGTGCAGTGAAAATCTGGTGGGTTTCTCCGAATTCAATCAATTCACCCAAATAGAGAAAAGCCGTATAGTCGCTTGCCCGGGCGGCCTGCTGCATATTATGAGTTACGATAACAATTGTATATTCTTTTTTCAACTCCTGCATTAGTTCCTCAATCCGGAATGTTGCCAGTGGATCGAGCGCTGAACATGGTTCGTCCATCAGGATGATTTTCGGTTTCATCGCCAGTACTCGTGCGATACAAAGCCGCTGTTGCTGTTCTAAAGAAAGTGAGAGCGCGGATTTCTGGAGCCGGTCTTTCAAATCGTCCCACAGCAACACGTTCCGTAACGCATGTTCTACGAGTTCCGGAAATTCAATCCTGGTTTTTGTGCGATGAATTTCCATACCGAAAGTGATGTTGTTAAACACCGTCAGGGGGAACGGGTTGGGACGCTGAAACACCATTCCTACTTTTCTCCGGAGAGCAATGAGATCAACGTCTGGCGAAAATATATTTTCATCCTGAATCATCACGCGCCCGGTGACCCGCACACCTTCGATCAAGTCGTTCATATGGTTGAAGACACGGACAAGGGTGGATTTCCCGCATCCCGACGGTCCGATTAATGCCGTGATTTTCTTATCCTGGATATTCAGATCGATATCGATCAGCGCCTGGAAATTGCCGTAGAAAAGATTCAAATGTCGCGTTTCGATAATGGGTTTATCCATTGCTATCCGAACTTTCCCGTGATGTAATCTTCCGTTCGCTTATCAGATGGTGCTGTGAAGATCAACCGTGTTTCGTTCAGTTCAACCAGTTCACCCAGAAGGAAAAATGCTGTCCGCATTCCGATGCGGGCAGCCTGTGCGATGTTGTTTGTCACGAGAATCAGTGTATAGCGCTCCTTTAAAATCCGCATGGTCTCTTCCACGCGAGCTGTTGAAATCGGATCGAGTCCCGAAGTCGGTTCATCGAAGAGGATCACCTCCGGGTCCACCGCAAGGATGCGCGCCATGCAGAGCCGCTGCTGCTGGCCGCCGGAAAGATTCATGGCCGGTGTTCTCAATCGGTCTTTGACTTCATCCCAGAGATAGGCTTCCTTCAAGCTTTTTTCTACAATCTCATTCAATCGTTCCTTCCTGGTGATGCCATGCATCCTCGGCCCGTAAGTGATATTGTCAAAGATCGAAAGCGGCAACGGGAATGGCAACGCGAATACAATTCCAATTCGCTTTCGGAGCTCTTCGACATCAATGGACTCCATCTCTTTCCCGTCAAAAAGTATTGTGCCCGTCTTTCGGTATGTCGGCTGTAAATCATTCAGGCGATTCAATGCCTGGAGAAAGGTTGACTTACCGGAATTGGCTGGTCCGATAATAGTCAGAATCTCGTTCCGCTCGACATCCAGATTAAGGCCTTTGATCGCAGGTGTCTTCCCAAAGGATAAGGAGAGATTCAGTATGGAGAAAATATGTTTCGGTGTCTCTACCATTTCTTTTTCTTCCTGATCCGGTACCGGATGATGATCGCTGCGAGATTGAGCAAAAGCACAAGCAGAAGCAGTACCAGTGCTGTTCCAAACCGGACATTCTCAGGTACTCCGGGTACTTGTGTCGATATGACATACAGATGGTAGGGAAGCGCCATGGTTTGGTCGAAGACAGAGCCAGGCAGTTTGGGGAGATAGAACGCTGCAACCGTGAATAAGATCGGTGCCGTCTCTCCTGCCGCCCTGCCAAGGCCGAGAATAGTACCGGTGAGAATACCAGGAATCGCATGCGGCAGCACCGAATACCGGATGGTTTGCCATTTGCTTGCACCCAGCGAGAGGCTGACAATACGGAATGATTTGGGAACACTCTCAAGCGCTTCGCGTGAGGCGGTAATTATCACGGGAAGAATCATAATCCCGAGCGTCAGGGATCCTGACAGGATTGAAGCGCCGAAGCCGAGAAACATCACGAAGATCCCGAGACCGAATAATCCGTACACCACAGAGGGTACACCCGCGAGATTGACAATCGCCAGTTTGATCAGACGGCTGGTTCTGTTTTCACTTGAATATTCGACAAGATAGATCGCTGAGAGAACACCAAGAGGCACGGCAAAACAAATGGCACCCAGGACAAGATAGATCGTACCAAGGATGGCCGGAAAAATTCCACCGGCGTTCATACCGTTTTTCGGCATCTCAAAAAGAAATTCAAGACTGAGTGCGCTTGCCCCTTTCATGAAAATGATGGTAAGAATAATAAGAACCGGCAGCACCACAAGCAATGTGCAGAAGAAGAGGACACCGAAGGCTATTTTTTCCTGCGTCTTAACGTTCATCGCATTCATCATCGCTTTTGAGAACGATGCAGGTACAGATCAGCAATCCAGTTAATAAAGAAGGTAATAACGAAAAGAACGATTCCGATGGCAAAGAGCGCCGCGTAGTGATCGCCACCCTGAACGGTCTCTCCCATCTCCGCAGCAATTGTGGCTGTCAGGGTCCTGACAGGCTGGAGCATACCATGGGGGATCAATGCGGCATTTCCGGTCACCATCATTACTGCCATCGTTTCTCCGACTACTCGCCCGATGCCAAGCATGACGGCAGCGACCATACCGGGGCGAGCAGCGAATGCGACAATCCGCCGGGTAGTTTGCCATTTCGTTGCCCCCATCGCGATAGCCGCCTCGCGATATTGCCTGGGGACTGCCGTAATTGCATCTTCGGCAATTGACACTATTGTAGGCATGGCCATGAAGGCAAGCGTCACCGAACCGGTTAACGCCGTGAGTCCTGTCGGAAGGTCGAAGATTTGCTTTATCAGAGGACTGAGCGTCACCATGCCGATGAATCCAATGACGACAGAGGGAATCGCTGCGAGCAATTCAATGCCCGCTTTCAATACTTCTTTTGTTCGTCGCGGGGCAATCTCGGCGATGTACAACGCACTACCGAGGCCGATAGGAACAGAAATCATTGCCGCTCCAAGGGTGACAAAGAGAGAACCGATGATCAGCGGAAGTATACCGAACCGGGCGGGATCGGAAATGGGGTACCAGTTTTTTCCGAGTAGAAAATCAAACAGGGAGACAAAAGAAAAAAGGTTTAATCCCTCTTTCAGCAGAAATGCAAAAATCAACACGACCATAACGATCGATGCAATCCCGCTGGTAAAGATTGCCTTCTCAATCAGGTATTCTTTTATACGTCTGAGCTTCACCGATGGAGTTCCCTTATCCTTTGACAAGGAAGTTATCAATCGTGGTTATTTAATGGAGACTGGAACAAAATCGAGTTTCTTCACCAGATCCTGTCCTGCAGGCGAGAGAATATAATCGATGAACGATTTCACCAATCCCACCGGCTCACCCTTGGTATACATCAGCAGCGGGCGGGAAATGGGATAGGCGTTACTGACAACGTTCTCGATTGTAGGGGGAACAAAGGGAGACGATTTATCTTTTGCCACTTTAACAGCTTTTTCCTTTGGAGAAAGATACCCCATTCCAAAGTATCCGATGGCATTGACGTTCGTAGCAACTTCATCGGAAATCGCCTGTGAGCTTGGGAGGAGCAGTGCCTCAGGTGAAAACTCCTCTTTTCCTTTTGCATCACCCTTCCGTACAATGTGCTCTTTGAAATAGACATGCGTTCCGGAATTGACCTCTCGTGAGAGCAGCACAATTTTGCCATCCTTGCCTCCGACCTCATTCCAATTCTTGATCTTTCCGGTAAAGATATCGTCAAGCTGATCGATTGTTAATCCTGCAACCGGATTCTGTAAATTGACCACAACAGCTAATCCATCGAGGGCGACTTTAATCTCCTTCGGTTCTATGCCTTTCGATTCTGCCATTTTGATTTCATTTTCTTTCATCTCACGTGAGACCTCTGCGATATCACAGGTATTATTTATCAGAGAGGAGATGCCTGTTCCCGATCCGCCGCCTGTAACGGCTATTGAAGATCCAGGATTCAATTTCATGTATTCCTCAGCCCAGGCCTGGCCGAGGTTTACCATGGTATCGGAACCCTTTATTTGAATAGAATTCTTCTTTTCATCAGTTTTTCCCTTACACCCAATCAACAAAAGAATTAATGGTACCAATCCCGAGAGAATACATCGAGTGAAGTACTCTTGTTTCATAATCGTTCCCCTTCTAGTTTCACCGCTCAACAACACAATTACACTATGTTAAGATTGCAGAATTTTATTGAGGAATCAAGCTGCAATTGGTACCGAGAGTGAAATTTAGTACTGATGAAGAGTTGAAGAATAACGTACTCTTTGTTCGATATGGATTTATCGAAATAATGCAAATGAGTCATAAGATAACTTAATCTACTCTTGCTCGAAACTTTGCTATTCTTCCGCCTCTTCCTGCTGCCCAACCGAACAGTTTATTTTTGGAAAATCCCAAAACATGGAATCCTAGTGAGTCGTAAGGGGCCCAGCTTTTTCCACCATTGACAGAATAATCTGTTCCGGCAGGTCCGGTGGCTATAAGATATTTTCCATTGCTGCCGGGGAGATACGCGACACAGGATCGGAATCCACCGAGGCTCGAATCGGCCAAGAGCATCCATGTGTTGCCGCCGTCATTCGTGAGGGCGATATTTTCTTTTGCCTCTCGCTCTTTCTGATAATTTCCTCCTACAATAATACCATTCTGCGCATCAAAGAAAGCAATGGAAAATATGCCGCTCGCCGGCGAGTCTTTCATAAGGGGAGTTTCAGCGACACTCCAGGAATCCCCCCGGTCGGTTGAACGATACACGCGCGAACCGCCGCTTGCACCGATCCAGACATTCCTCGTTCCCTCAATCACGATGCAAGTACCACTCGCAGCAAAACCGCCTTCCCCAGGGAGGGCCGGCGGAAGTTGACTTTGCGGAATCTCGTTCCAATGTTCACCCCCATCGCTTGTTCTGATGAGCAGCAGCTTTCCATCAACAACGTCGCTCATCGCGATACCGTTCTGCTCATCCCAAAATGCTAGAGCATCGAAGAATGCACCGGCTCGTCGATTCATGAACTGAAGTTTCCAGTTCTTACCGCCGTCAACCGTTTTAAAAATTCTCGACTTTGTCTCTTCACCGATACTTAGCAAATAGGTAATATCCGCGCTGAATGCTTCGACGTCGCGAAAATCCAACCGCGCTGTGTCGGCAAGTGTGTGAACTTCCCACGTCTCTCCGCCATTTATTGTGCGGGCGTACATGTTTCTGCTGCCGCTAACCCAGGCAACGTTTTCGTTAACTGCACTGAGGCCGCGTAACTCCGATAGTATTCCCGATTTCTGAATCACCCACTGACTCGAAGCCAACTGAAGAACACTCAAGAGCAGGAGACTCATTGACCAAGTTCTCTTTATTGCACAACTTCCAAAACTCAAATCCCAAGCTCCAAGCAATTTTGTGTTTTTCATTTTGCCATTCTCAAGTTGAATTATGAACTGCTTCTTTCCCTTTTTTAATTTTTCATTTAAAATTTTTCATTGAACATGAAATACTTCTTCCATCGCTGCCCACCACTGCCCCTCCTGACGGTTTTGCAGCGGCTGCTGCATGGGATCTGTCAGCTTCCACCATCGCTGTGTCTCCGGATCCGCAGCCATCTTTGCCATATCGACTTTGAAGTCGTGTCCATCATACTCAAAGTAGCTGAAGAGGTAATAGCTGCCATCGGCGAATTTATGGAGATAGATGGAGTAGTTGTTGATGTGGCACTCCTTAATCATTTTTAGTACCGAGGGCCAGACCGCAAGGTGAATCTCCTTGTATTCAGCAAGAGCTTCTTCTCGCAGTCCAATGACACTACCGAAACGTTGAACGGTTCGTTGATACGACATGTTTGTTCTCCTCATATTATCCATAAAAGATAGAACACTGAATACACAGAAAAACCACTGATTCACACCGATCAGTGAACATCTGTGTTATCAGTGTACCAATTATAAAAGACAGAACATAGAACACACAGAAAAAACATGGATCATCACAGATCAGTGAGTATTGTATCGAGTTTTTCTAGAAGTTCCTGTTTCACTTTTCGATAGAACATGATGTCTTTGCTATACTCATCGAATGCCTGAAAGAGCTTTGCGATAATAGTTTGCATTTTCGTTAGATCGTTCCTCTTCAACTGCCGTAGTAGCTCATAATCTTCCATTCCGATGCGGTGTGCTTCGAAGCGTTGGCTTGAGAGCGGTCCGTCTTTTCCCGGATAAATAATATGTGAATCCCCGGCAGGCAGAAAATTCGTCGGTCCTCCATGTTCCCGCACAAGCTCATCGAACGGCTTCGTCGTATTGAAATTCAAGCCCCAATGGAGAAATCCATACAGATCGTACTTCGCGCATGCCCAACCGACATACACCTGCCGGAGGCGCTCCTGATCGACGAGCCGGTTGATCCAGGGACCGCCGGGAACGAGACAGGTATAGACCCACACATTGTCGCCTGCTTGTTTACGCGCATCGAAGAATTCCTGATGCGCCTGATACTCCTGCACCTGAGGGCACCAATGATCGACAACTCCGACAAGCTGCTGGGTCATTGTTGCTTCCATAATCTTCACATCCGGTTTCCATTCTCTCAATAGGGTTATGAGTTCCTTATACCGATCGACATACTCATCGGTTGGTTCATCGAAGACCCCTTGCAGCCACCGATCCTCCCATCGGTGTTCCTGCATCATCTCAATAATACTTCTGAACATTTGCGCGATTATCTTTTTCCCTTTATCTGAGACGGCAGCAATTTCATAGGGAAGGTCACCACAGACAAGCATGGCGTTCGACGACCAATCCCGACGCCGAGTGAAGGGTGCACCTTGAATCGTCTGCAATCCCTCATTAAGGAATGTTTCGATGTACCTCTCAAGGTGATCCCGCGAGAACTCTGTCACATTGCCCTCGTCATCGAACGAAAAGAAATCATACCAAAGAAATCTGAACGTATTCTGCCTTCCTCTCGCCATCAATTGAGCAAAGCGACGGAGGATATCCCAAAACGATTCGCTCCACTTCTCCACGCCATAATCACGACAGATGTTATCGAGAGTATGCCAATTGACATAACCAATTGTAGCGTGCGATGTCGGTGGAACGATTGCATTATGTACGGCGATTGAAAACATTAACCGTTCGGTTCGTTTCCCTAGAGAGACGGTTAGTGCGAAATCTTTCTTGCCTGGAGTAACCGAAGAATCCATTGGGATTTCAAGACGCAGCGCAACAGCGGATGATTGAAGGATCATTGGAGAAGTAACCGGCTCGAACGCTTCGTAAATTCTGAACGGAGCACGTCGAATCACGTAGAGATTTTTCTGCCCGCTGAATTTTTCCGTGCGGCTGTCGAGGCCGGTGTTCTCTGTAACCTCTACATCGATCATACGGTACCAATGATCAGTGCTCATTAGTGTTTTGTCACCACCGGTAACCGTGAAACTGAGTGTGTTACCCGGATCGATGTCTGTAATTAAAAGATGAACCGCGGCAACCGTACCTCGGGCAACGTGCACCGAGTATTGTTTGACAGGTTTATCGATGCGGCTGTCGGGGTAGAGCGGAGCGAGTTCATCATAAAGAGAGATAACAGCTTGTGCTGCCAGACTAGAGGGCAAGAGGAATAGAAGAAAAAACGGGATTATCTTTATATCATGGTAGGGATTGACTTTCATATTCTATCTTGACCCTTCTTATCAGTCACCTTGCCAACCTGAATAGGTAATGAAAGATCCTTAACAGAGAGTAACCGAGATAAGGTGACGGTCATTTTAGCCGCACATGTCAATAGACACATTCTTTCGCTGCATCTCCAAAGACCTTTAGGTTTTCAACGGACGTATCGAAAAAGTGGTCCGATGCCGAACAGATATACCCTCCTTCAACTCCAACCTTTTCGAACAGTTCAAAAATATTCTTCCGGATATCCTCACGAGAACCTGTTGTCAATGTGTTATGCTGATCAACTCCGCCAATGAGCGCGATGCGGTTTCCAACCTTCCTCTTGAGCTCCCATGGTTCCTGGTTTCCACCAACACTTGGCGGAGCGACCGTTTCCGAGGCGTCAGCACCATTTTGCACAATATACTCTTCTATTCCATGCGTTCCGCCACAGGTGTGGTAGGTCACTAAAAAATCCAAACTCTGAAGCGCGTCATGCATTTTTTTATCATACGGCAGGCAAAATTCTTTATGCAAATCAGGTGAAATGACAGTTGAAGAGGCAGAGCCGCCGCCGGTTTCAATGAGATCGAATTTTGCCCCCTTCATTGATTCGATGAACTGCAGTTTCTTTTCTAAGAGGATATGAAGCAGTTCGTGCACCCAGTCCGGCTTTTCCATCGCAGAGAGGATGAGATCGCTGATATCCATCAGGCACGCTGCGTGCTGCCAGCAGCCAGCTTGGTCGCCCCACACAAATCCGCGCAAGATTCCATGATCAACTACTTCATCATATTTTTTTCTGATCGGCTCCAGGTTCAGTTTCGGAACCGGCATATACTTTTTTATGAGTTGAATGTCGTTATCATGCTTGAGAAGATATTCTGTAATCCAGGTGGTTTTTCGATCGCCTCTGGTTTTATACGTTAGAACTCCCTCCGGCGTTTCGATAACGTGATGGACGATGCGGTTATCTGGATTATTGTTGATGATCGTAGGAATATCTTTCCATGTCGATGTGTTCAGCTTGGTAAAGTCGGCATCGACCAACCAGAATTGTGCCATCTCTTCAAAATATTGAATCTGCGCATCGAGACCAACATGTTGGAACGCTTCAAGATCGCTGATACCGCCCATATACTCTTCCAGATGATATCCCTGCCATTGATGAACAGTCGCCGGCATGCGATCCGGTTTCTCCCGGTTGATTGCTGTCATCAGACGTTCTTTCGAAGTCATACTATTCTCCTATGAGCAAAATTGACAAATCACTTTAGTCTCTTTTCTTTTTGTTCTTCGTGTCCTTCGTGGTTGAAAAATTTGGCCAGATTCCTACTGCAATTTCAACTTCATCGTTTCGATGGCATGATGGCCGACGGTTAATTGCACGGCTCGTTTGTCGGCCGGGATCGATCTTCCATCTTCCTCTATAATATTTGTCAACTCCGCAGAACGAATTGGTGACATGAATTGCAGCGTCACTTCTCTATCAACTCCACGAGTGTCGTAGAGGCGGAGTAACACCCTTTGATCATCCTCACTCTTTTTCATAGTACTGAGGACTATGTTTTGCTGGTCAATCGAAAGAAAGCTCTGCTGCTCTGGGAGCATAGCATTGAGATCCTGAATCGGATTAATCAGTGTAATCAACGGTGTGTTTGCTTCAACACCGAATCGTTCGCCATGTTCCCATCCAGGTATATGCGAGGTGAGCGAGAACCGATAATGGTGATCACCTGCTTGTAGATACCAATTGCCTGCGCCGTGACAGCTTCTTCGCGAAGCAAGAAGAATCGGCTGTAGAAGCTGACGCTGTGCCGCTGGTTCTGTTGGATCGAGATAATCCCACACCGCCACACTCGAACTGAACGTCACACCGAACTCCTGGCCTGAAACACCGATCCAGTTCTGAATTCCTCTCGGATGAATCTTCGAGGCTTCAATCGTGTATCGTTCGCCTGCCGCTCCCTTCATTTCGCTCTTGCCAACCTCTACAACACCAAACGGCACCTCATAACTCACCTGCCCATCTTGAACATTGATGGGAAAGGCAAGGCGGAATTCACGATACTTCGTGCCATCCCAATCCAGCAATGAGGTTTCAAAATCGATCTGCTTTACGGCTTTATAGAGCAGTATACGCTGAACAACCGTGGCATGCTCAATCTGCTGCTTCATCTCCGCAATGACCCGAACCGGGCCATCCTCGATCACTGACCATGTCGGTTTATGATTACTCAATTTATCGAACCCTTCCATTGTTGGATGCTGCGGCTCAGCCCACTCACCGGCATCCTCCCCAATCGATTGCATTGTGAAGAGTTCGCCTCCCAAAAATTTATCGGACTTCAAAATCTCTCTGCCAAGTTCTTTATCATAGATTTGTTTCACTCCACCATGGCCGAGAGAAACCGAATAGAATTTACTTTCAAGAATATTCGCGGTTGCTCCCTTCAGTTTGGCTGTTCGTACCAATTCGCCCGACGGTTGAACATAATACGTTGAATAACCCACAGAGGGAAGGTTTACCGCAATAAAGACGACCTCACACTTCCTGATGCTTCCATCGGGGTATCGTTCTGCATTCACAATCTGATTATCAACACGTGTTCCGGCTGCATCGAACATCTCTATTCCTTTGCTGATCTCTCCTTTCTTGAACTGTGCTTGAAATTGAACCGGTGAGGAACGTTTCCAGGAAAGTGAGTTGAAGAGAAGAACGTGGATTCCTTTGCTTCTGTTCGTCTTCACAGAGGAAGCGATTGAGTTTAATGCCTGCGAAAGAATTTCCTTCCCAGCATTTCGTGCAAACTCATATTTTGCCTTAAATGTGCTGTCGGTGATTTCACCATTCTTACCCCCCCAGCCATGATCCGGATAGATCTGTGCTTCCCAGGCTTTTGTTATTGCTTTGGTGGGATATTCTTGAAACGACCTCTTGAGCATTGCATCGACCGTTGAGAAGATCTCTGCTGCAGGCAGCAGCATATCCGCTTCACGTTTTGCAGAAATCGCCCAGTGATGCGTGGGCCCATGGATATAGAGCCAGATATTCGGCCGTTCGCCTTCGATTATAGTCAAGTTCGGTTTCTTAGCTAGAATCGAGGAAAAGAATTTTTCAGCACTGGAGTACATTAAGGGCGGAAGACTTGGTTGAAGCTTTACTCCATTCGACTGTTTGATCGACTTCAGATTGCTCCACTCTTGGATCAGTTCATCGAATCGATCGGGACCCGACATATCGACTGACGAGAGAAGTGGAAAGTGATTGACGCCGCCGGGAGTTTTCTTATTCCATTCGATGGCGTTCGATGCAATATATCCTTCCATCTGCTGCAGGTTCATGCCATACGTCTTCAACCGGAAATCTCCATAGTGCCCCGGTGTGTAGGTGAGAACTTCCGAGCCATCGGGACTGCGCCAGTTGTAGAGCCCCATTTCATGCCTGCTCACCAGGAGGAAAGGCACTCCAGCCTTTTGCATGATCTGTGGCATTTGCAGGGTACGTCCGGGGACATCGGGATTCCAGTAAACCCAACCGTCGACATCCGGGAAATTATTCTTCAACCACTTTCGACCGAAATAGAATTGGCGCACAAGCATTTCGCCCGAGCAGAGTTCTTCGTATGGTTGGGTGTATGACGCACCAATACCGAGTCTTCCTTCCTTCATGAATTGATGCAACTCGTTCTTCCGATCGGGATGACGCTCAACATATTCGCGTAAACAGAGAACATCTTCCAGGTCGAAATGGTACGTTGTATCATTTTTCAGAATTTCGAGCAGCGGTGAAATAATTTTTTCATCACGATCGATTTCACATTGCTGCGGTGAGTCCATCCAGGCAATGTCCTGATGTGTCGAGATCATGAGATGCTGTTGTCCAGATGAGGAACGCAGAGCAGAAAGTGCCGAGAGCGAAGTGCCAAGTTCAGGAGTGTAATGCGACTCTCCCTCCAGTATCCACCGTTGTAACGAATCGCGTCTGGATTTGAGTGTGATAAGCTTCTTTGGATAGATTTCACTTTTTGAGAAGAACCCAAAGAGCGTATCGATAGCAGCTATTTCTTCGCTCTCAATGGAGAGAGCAAATGCTTTTCTCAAATCGAGAGGCAGAGAGAAAGTGGCAGTTGATTGTCCATTAACGGAGGAAAGAAGTACGCTATCGAGTTTTCTCCCGACGAATGAGTAGGCCAAATACTTGTTGTTCCAGAAAGAACACCCAGAGAATGTTGCTTGGCATGTTAATCCGTTGGGGGTGATTGTCAGAGTGAAGTACGAATCGTTTCCATTTTTTCCACGAAGATAGCTCAGAACATCGGGCGCGGGGTAGACCATGACCCATGCGGCGTGGTTGGCTTTTTCTCCCACAATCTTGATCATTGCCGGCTTCGCTGCCTGAAGCCAGGCCGTTGGCAGCCTCATCTCCATGATACCGAAGTGGTCTCCATACTGATCACGCATCAAACCATGAAAAAGGAGATGGCCTCCCTGCAGGCCATTCACGGCCCAGGAGTTCTGGATTGTAGAAGGGAAGATAAATCGTTCGACATTATTGACTGAGAGTGTAAACCTGAATCCGGTTGGTTCCTGTCCATACATACCTGCTAATACAACCACTCGAATTTCTTTTGAAGAAACAGAGTGAGGCAAGGGTGGAGTTTTCCATTCGATCGCTAACAATCCATTTGTTGCACGCGTCAAAAGCGCGGTGCTATACTCGTTGCGGAGACGTGCGTAAGTGATTGTCCTTCCCCCGATCGTCTCGCTATATCCTTCAATACAGTCCTTGAGTGATTTGCATACTTGCATGTTCAGCTCGACTTGTTGCTGGAATGATGTTTGAGAAAAGAGTGATGAGAAGGAGATAATTACAAGGATGACAAGCGGAATATTTCTAGGCGATTTCATTGGAATTTGAGATTTGCGATTGGTTATTTATTAATGGTTACTACATCAAGGATGGATCCATCTTTTTTCTTCAGTGCTGCGCGTAACTCAGAACCGGCAATATCGACTTTGATATAGGTTGCCTTTCCGCGTGCAGAGGAGGTTCCTCCATCGACAATCACATATCGATCGGGTCCTTGCCCCAGTCGTATCAGTCGTGCCTCATGAGTATGGCCGCAGAGATGAAGATCTACCTTTGCGCTGTTCAATATTGGTGCAAACTTTTTCGAACACTCCGTCATTCCATGCCATCCATCCCCCTTTTTCAGTGAGATCGGTATGTGGGAACAGACGATGCGGAATTTCGCATTCCGATACTCTTTGGAATTCACCACGTTTTTCAGCCACCGGGCCTGCTCATTACGGTACCGGTCAAAGGCGGCAAGTCCGAAATAGTACTGATTGGTATCGGGTTTATCTTCTCCGGTATCGAGGACGATGAAGAACGCCTGGCCAACGACAGCGGTGTAATAAAATTTTCCGGAGGGAGTTTCAAGATACTTATTCAATGTGCGGGAAGCGGGACCTCGTGTTTCATGATTTCCGCGGGTGTAGAAAAATGGTTTTGACGATGCAAACGAATTGCTGCTGACGGAAAGGAATTTTGTAATCTGTTGCTCTGAATAAATATCAGTGACAATATCACCGTTGAAGAACGCGAAGTCGTAATCCTTCTCGATGATGCTTAAGGTATCGAGCAGTTGCGGCCGGTCATGGATATCGTTGAACACGAGGAAAGAAAATTTACCGATCGTAGGCGAGGGAACTGTGAATGAATATATCGGGCTGTAGATGGTGTCGCCATAAATAACCTTATAGGCTTCATACGTTTTGATGCGTTTCGATGCCGCTCGATAGAAATAGCTTTTTCCGGGAGTGAGTTTCTCCAATCGAACTCGCTGCACATCGACATTGGCATCGATTAGGCCGTCGCGGGAGTTCAACGCCGTTTTGCTGAGCGCTTGCGTTTCGCCATATTCCAGCCAGCTTGTGCAGATCGCGTTGGTCAGCCAAAATATTGTGACACCATTTCCAGTCATGTTCTGGAGATATGGTTGTGTGCGAAAGGCAAACGCTGTTGTGTCTTCAGTTTGGGCAGAGACACCGGTAATCGTACAGAAGAAAAGAAGGACCTGGAACGATTGTCGAAGCAGTTGTTCCTTATGAGTTTTACGAAGGCAAGAATTCCAAGTCTTCATTGTCTGTGATCCGCTGTTTGAAATATTCTTCATGAGTATACTTGAACTTCTCAACGCCATCGAAAAAGTGCAGACATGAAGTTAGTAGACCCGGAGTACCCAAGTCATACACTATGCCCTGAAACGATGAATAGGGATATGAAGAATATTCATCTGTCAATCTGTGATGGACTGGATTTGTATGAATATAACAAATTACTCTAACTAACGATTCAAGCGAATCAATTTCATTCCTTCTGAATCGGTGTTTAAAGAGAGCGCCGGATCTGCCGAAGGCCTTATTAATTGCCTTTGCATAAGCGTTGAACATATTTGAAAAATGATGAGATACGAGTTGCGGAGATTGCCTTAGGCCCTCCGGAATTTCTTTGGACTCCTTTATTCTTACTGCCACATGGAAATGGTTGGGCAGCAAACAATACGCATACGTATCGGCTACCGGACAGATATGTTGTTTATACAACCGAAGGAAGTATTCATAGTTCCGTTTCTCTTTGAAGATATTTTCTCTGTTGTTCCCTCGATTAAAGATATGATAGAGCTTCCCCGGCTCAAGCTTCGGTAGCGCTTCCATAACTTCCTCCTTTCCCCTTAGAGAGACCTCCGAGATCTTTTAGATCTCGGAGGTCTAATCTATCTTAAAACACGAAAACCCACGCGTCCTTACATGGCGGACGTTGCTGTACTACCGCCGGAATTTTCACAATCGCCCTACCGCTCTTGATCTCCCATTCCAACGGCTGCTGCACGCCGAGCATTTGTACCGTTGCTCCCTTTTTCGGAAGAATTCCTCCAAAGACAATCGAAGCCGGCGGAGTGTTTTCCTCCTTCTGTGCCAGATAGAGTGCATAAACCATTCCCGTTTTTGAATGCGTATAACAAATATTCTTTTCCTTGTACGGCGCAATTGGCCGTGTGCCGTAGATGGCTTTACCGTTGACAGTCATCCACTCACCAATCTCTTTCATTCGCTGGTAGGCAGTATCGGGCAATGTTCCTTCCGGTGTCGGACCGACATCCAGGAGCAGGTTGCCCCCCTTGGCAATGATGTCAACCAAGAGATGAATCAACTGGCGCGTCGGTTTGAACCGGTCGTTCTTCACATAGCCCCAGCTTGTCGCCATTGTCATGCACGACTCCCAGGGAACATCCAGCGCTTTCTCCGGAATTTTTTGCTCGGGTGTGAGGTAGTTCTCATACAGCCCGCTGACCCAGCGATCTACAACAATCAATCCGGGCTGATGTTTGCGTGCCATCGATACGATCCGGGTAATATCGACATCCTGATTATAATCGAGTTTCTTTGCCCACGATTCATACTCCTTCGGCATGTTGGCAAGCGGGCGAACCCAGGCGCCATCGAGCCAGAGAATATCTACGGAACCATAACCGGTCATCAACTCTTCAATCTGTGTGTAGGTCCAGTCTTTGAATTTCTGCCACCGCTCAGGATATTTCACCGGATTGTAATTTACATGCCGATCAGGTGTTGGGAAATACGGCCACCAGTAGTAAGGTGAGTTCCAATCGGGTTTTGAAAAATATGCACCGATCATCAATCCCTGATTACGAAACGCATTGAACGTTTCCTTAACAATGTTGGCCTTTGGATTGGAGCTGAAGGGAGATTCTGGTGAAGTAATTTTGAAGTCCGTCGTCTTGGTATCAAACATGCAAAAACCGTCATGATGTTTGGTGGTGTTGATCAGATATCTCATTCCGGCTTTCTTCGCTGCCTCCGCCCAGAGGTCGGGATTGAATTTTACCGGATTGAATTCCTTCTTAATATTCCGGTATGCCTGTTTATACGTTTCATAATCGCCGGCATACACACCGGTCCGCTGGCACCAACCTTCGTCTTCACCACAGAGAGACCATGATTCGACAATGCCCCACTGGCTGTATAATCCCCAGTGCATCATGAATCCAAATTTCATATCCTGCCACTGTTCAAGTTTTTTCGCTGCAAGCGGGTCGGTCTCTTTCACATAATGCTTCGACTCTTGTGAATTTGCCAGGAACGCCATGGACAAAGCTGCTGAGAGGATGAGTAAAAGATGTTTCATTGAGTCTTGCCTTCCACGTTTGGTTTATACTCATACATGTCAATCGACCATCACTGCATTACTATTTCATCGACGAAGAGCCATGCTTTTCCACCTGCACCCGAATGACCCGCAGGACATGTACCGATGTTTTTTATTAGCAGTATAATAGCATGGATAGACCGCTCCCTGTCCAGAGAATGATCAGGTTCAATCGTGTTCAAAATTACCGATACCGCTCCTCAACAAGTTGGATCACCTTATCCACATTATTCTTATCGATAATGCCGGCACCAGCATCGATGTTCGATGGGACAATCCCGTACCGGCAATAGTGAGTCAGTTGTACCACAGGATAGAATCCCTGCACATAAGGCTGTTGATCGATGGAAAACCGGATGTGTCCGGCTTTGATGAGACGGAGCGTACCCGGACTGACATCAAATCCTGCGGCCAGGTATCCTGGGAAATATTTTTCTATCGCCGTGCCAGCTCCCTCCGTATCTGACTGGCCGGTGCAGAGGACTATCTTGATATCAGGATTTTCTTTCAACTCCCGGGAGATCACATCGACAGCCTTTTCTACCGTGTTCCCCGAAATTATTACTTTCCACTTAATGTTCTTCGTTTTGAGTACTTCCTGTGCTCCGCGCAAACGATCCTCCAACGCCGATACCCCTTTGTCGTGCATGGTCATCAGCACACGGCTGCCCGCCGGCACGAAGTCCAGTGCTTTTGTGCCGAGTGTTTTTCCTGCCTCATACAGTTTCTGGCACACCGCACTGAGCCGAGCATTCGGTGTTGCATGATCATCCACATTGAACGCCACAACCGGTACTCCTCTCTCTTTCGCCTCCAGAACAACCCCGTCGAAAGCAACTGGATCGATGATGTTCAGCGCAATCCCATCGTAACCCTCCTTTAGCGCTTGCCGAATCATTTCCACCTGAGCCGGAATATTCACGCCCTCTGTTCCAGTAAATGTGCATGCGACTCCCAGCATCGCCGCAGCATCCGCCATACCTTTCTGCACTGGTTGAAAGAATTTCGCTTCCACACACGTTGTGATAAATATGAATCGAAGATTCTGCTTTGGTAAAAAAATACTCTTCTGATCAGATTGTGCCTTGACCTGCTCCAGAGAGAAGGAGACAAAAAGCAGAAGGGAGAACATCCGTGCATTGAATGGTAACCTTTTCATAGTTATGTCCTGCTTATTGAAAGATGAAATAGAGAATAATCATCACCGTAAAGAGAAGAGCAGAAAGGAATCTGTAGTTCCCCATTCCTTTCCATGCCTGACTGCGAAACGCATCGAATGGATTGTTCCAAACCAATGCTTCCTTCTCAGCGGTGAGCGGTTCCGGTTTCAGATACGAAGCCGCAATGAGAATAACAGCACAGAGGCATGCCAGATAGAAGCTCGCCATCATAAATGGAACATTCCACCCGGTGCTCTCTTTGAACCAATCGAGCAGAAAGACGGTGAATCCCAATGCCGTTCCCGACATCATCGTTGTGAGCGATCCAAACGAGCTTGCTCTCCGCCAAAATATTCCTGCAAGAAACACCACTGTGATGGAAGGAGCAAGATATCCGATAACGGCATTAATTCCCTGAAAGACAGAGGGGTAGCGTGCCACAAACGGTGACCAGAGAATCGCGGCGATCATCGCAATGACCGTGACAATGCGTCCTATCGTCACAAGCCTATGCTCCGATGTATGGGGTTTCCATTGTTTGTAGAGATCGTACACGAATAATGTTGCGGCTGAATTCAATGCTCCTGACACCGTGCTCATCAATGCAGCGAGAAGGGCAGCAGCAACAATGCCCTTCAATCCTACAGGTAACAGGTGCATAATCATGAAACCATACGTATCAGCCGGATTCGTAATTTCATTCGGCAATTTGCCTTGATGAATCAATGCCAAACAAATGACGCCGGGCAGGACAAAGATGAAGACAGGAAGAATTTTAATAAATCCTGCAAAGAGCACGCCGACTTTCGCATGGTTCTCATCTCGTGCACCAAGCACACGCTGCACAATAGTTTGATCCGTACACCAGTACCAGATTCCGATGATCGGATAACCGAGAAGCACGGAGTACCATGGAAGCCCTGAGGAATCTCCCTCAGGACGGAGCACAGTAAGTTTAACCGGTTCGACGGATGATGCCAAGCCATCCCAGCCTCCTACCTGGATCAGGCCCACGACTGTTAAACACACTGCTCCAAAAATCAGAATAATCGTTTGGATTGATTCAGTCCATACGACGGCAAGCAGCCCGCCAACAGCGGTATAGAGGCCTGTAAGAATTGCTACAGCGATAATGCTAAAATAGATGTCGAATCCAAACATCCCCCGCAGCACCACGGCACCCGCATACAGTGAAAAACCGATGTGAATGAAAATGGCGGAGATGATGGAGAGAAAAGCAAGCCAATTGCGACTCCCTTTACTGTATCGTTTCTCGAGAAAATCCGGGAGCGTTGCGATTTTTGATCGGATATAAAACGGTACAAAAAATAACGCAAGGATAATGAGAGTGAATGGAGCCATCCATTCAAAATTACCGTACGCCAGACCGTTCTTATAACCTTCTTCAGCGAGGCTCACCAGATGCACTGTGGAAATGTTCGTTGAAAAAAGTGCCATTCCAATAATGGGCCATGACAATGTTGATCCGGCGAGGAAATATTCTCGGCTTTCACTTCCCTTCCTTCGTCTGAGTCCCGCCCAACAACCAAATCCAACAATACCAACGAGGTAAGCTACAATGATGATGGAATCGAGAGTAGAGATGGCAAATGTCATGATTTACTCCAACGTTTTCCAGCCGCGAATCACATTCGCTTCGTTCTGGTGCTGATCGAAGATAAGGATTTCGTTCTTTCCTTTTTTCAACCAGGGTGCAGGACAGTAGAGGCGCTTCTGCGGGCCAATCTCCCAGTAGCGGCCAAGATTCTTTCCATTGACCCAGACAATCCCTTTTTTGTAATTCGACATGTCGATAAAGGTATCAGCGATCTCATTCAGGTTGAATGACCCCTTGAAAAATGTACCGCGCCTCGCAGTATCAAGTGGAGCCGGTTTCAAAACACCAATATGTTTTGCATCAAACGAAAGATTGTAGACTTCCCAGTTCATAAGAGTCATTCCATTGAGTGTTACGCGATCGGTGATTCCTTTCCGATCAATGAGATATTGTGCAAAGTTAATGCGCCCCATTCCTTCAACGAGAATTTCGAGCACAGGGTCTTTCACATCGCTCTTGGGAAGGTCGATGGTTTTTTCTCCTTCGCGCCGATCAAGCTTACCCACATACTTGCCATTGAGGAACACGGTTGCATAATCATGCAAATCGGTGATGGTCAATTTGCCGCTCTTATGGCCGATGAGCTTCGTCATGTAGAGGATGAATCCATAATCCTGATTATAGGCCTCGAATGGTTTCGGTTGAACCGAGTGAATTGGTTTCGGCAAATTGCTCCACACCGAGGTAAACACTTCCATCTTCACCTCCGGAATTTCCATTGCCGGGATTGCCTCTGGTATCTACGGCAGCGGCCCTGTATATTTGGCAATCAAATCTCTCAACGCATGGTATTTATAGGTAGGCCGTCCCTGCTCATTGATCGGTGCATCGTAATCATAGCTTGTGATATCGGGTTCATATCCCTTACCCCCGGAATTCGCACCGGCTGTAAAGCCGAAATTCGTACCGCCATGAATAACGTAGAAGTTAAGTCCACGTTTTGTCTCAAGCAGGAATCGGACTTCTTTCATTAATCCTACAGTATCAGGCCTAGCCCATTTTTCACCCCAGTGTGTCAACCATCCGGGATATGTTTCGCTGCTGAATACCGGCACGTTGGGATTTCGTTTCTTTGCATGATCAAAGTCCCCCTCATCAGAACCGGAGTCCAAGCCGATTGCTGTGCCATCAATGTTCCCTGCCTCAAGCATATAGGGCGTAGGTCCATCGGCAGTATAGAATGGAACATCGATGCCGTTCTTCTTCCAGATGGATCGCAATGCTTCGAGATAATTCTTATCGTTGCCGAAGCTACCATATTCATTCTCTATTTGCACCATCAGAATCGGTCCGCCCTTTGTAACGAGCAATGGTTTGATCTCTGCGGCTATGGCTTTCAGGTATCGTTCGACTGCTTTCATGTAGCGCGGATCCATGCAGCGAAGCTTGATATCAGGGATACGCAGGAGGTAGGGTGGAATGCCTCCGAGTTCCCATTCAGCGCAGACATAGGGGCCGGGGCGAAAGAGAACCCACATGCCTTCCTGCTGTGCAATGCGGACAAACTCTGCGATATCGCGGTTCTCCGTTTTGAAATCGAACTTTCCTTCCTGGCTCTCGTGGTAATTCCAGAAGATGTATGCTGCAATTGTATTGCATCCCATCGCTTTTGCCATCTGGATGCGGTGATTCCAGTACACCCGGGGAATTCGTGCCGGGTGCATCTCGCCGCTGATAATCTGGAATGACTTACCGTCGAGGAGAAAATCTTTTTCACCGAGAGTGAAGGTATGGCGTTGTGTTTGTGATGGAAGAATTTGAGCAATGAAAATGAGCAGTGAAAGAAGGTATTTCATTCATTCCTCCAGAAACAGGATGGTGTTGGAATGGTATCGTGTAAAGATTTGTGAACAAAATTAATGTAGCGTTTTCGATTCAGAGGCTCAAGAAATTATATCAATATTCCTACATTTCGTTATCTTTGCAGCGAATCCAACCAATCAAGTCAGTATCATTTATCGGAAAGAAGAATTAGAACCATGATCTCCCTTCTCTACTAGATGGGAGTGATCATATATTGAATTGTAATGGGGATTATTTTTCGATGGGGCAAATTTTTAATAACGCTTCCGAAAAGAACCGGCGTCGAGCATTGAGACAACACATGCCAGAAACCGAGATCATCCTCTGGTCTAAGCTCAAAGGAAGACAATGCGCCGGATATAAATTTCGACGCCAGTATAGCATAGGACCATATATCGTGGATTTTTATTGTGCGGAAAAGAAACTTGCTGTCGAGGTTGATGGGGTAAGCCATTGCTTGATGGAAGATGAGAAAACAGATGCAGCACGACAAGAATGGATAGAACAATTTGGCATCAGATTTCTTCGAGTAACGAATGACGACGTTCGAAATAATCTCAGCAGTGTATTAACTGCAATCGAAGAGTCCCTGTATGGAGAATGATAATACACTCGCGATTCTTCTATCCTACGAGTAGATCGCTTCGCAGTAGCGTAGAAAAATTAAATGAAGCTCTTTGAGGTTGTCTAAAAACAAAAAAAAGACACTGTCATTCCCGCATGTGCCGTTTTTCGGCATCCCGTACAACGCATTGGCGTCAACTTAGGAAACATTTTCAAAGGAAAATATTAGATAAATTGGTTTAACCTACAGCCTCAACAAAAATCAACGAGGTTAAGCCATGACAAAACTCATTAAAATTGAGCCAATAATCCAAAAATTTATGAC
>JAZDJN010000074.1:0-11700 GCA_043803945.1 bacterium
TCCTCCTCCCGGTGAAGGATTTGTTATCGTCATCGAGACAGGTCCGGAGGCTGCTGCCGCGGGAACTGTAATATACACCGTCGCTTGCGTCGCGGTGTTCACCTTCACCGAATCGACAACAAGCGGAGCACCAACGGTTACTTGTGTCGCTCCGGCAATAAAATACTTACCAGTAACAACAATGCTCAGCGTCTGGCCGCGGCCAACCGTATCTGGTGTCGCCTTGGTAAATACCGGCTTCTGATAACCAACACTTAGTACACCTTTCAGTGTATCGGATCCGCCGCCAGGAGCAGGAGTTGTGACGATGATGTTCCGTGTGCCAACTGCTGCTCCGGCTGCCACAGTAATCTTCGCGGTCATCTGGGTCGCCGAAGAATAGAGCAGAGAGTCGACCTTGATGCTATCGCCAAAGCTTACTGTTGTTGCCTTCGAGACGAAGTCCGTTCCCGTCAGTGTCACACTGAAGCTCGAATCCTGCAGTACGATTGCCAGCGATGCACTCGTCAGCATCGGTGCAGGATTGTTCACTGTGAAGGCATTCAACAATGAATCAACCTCTCCCGAAACCGTATTGCGAATCTTCACCATTCGTAACCCAAGCGCCGCGGTATCTTTGATGGAGATTGCCGATTGAAGTTGCGTTGCAGTATAAACACTATCGGATACGACCGTAATTTCGGGACCAAAATTCGAGGCAATCACGCCGGGATAGAGATTCGTTCCGGTGAGTGTGACCACAAGAGTTTTACCCCGTACACCGCTTGCCGGTGACAGCGATGTTAATGCCGGCTTCGGATAACTCAATGTAAATGCATTGAGCAATGAATCGACCTCACTCGTGGCTGTATTCCGAATCTTCACTGTTCGAACACCTACTGTTGTTGTATTCAATATTGTGATGTTCGATTTGAGTTGTGTTGTACTCAGGACACTATCGTAGTTCACCGTAATTCCATTGCCAAAATTACTGCTCACGAATCCCTGATAGAAATTCGTACCCGTCAGTACTACCGAGAGCGTTTGCCCAAGTGTACCGCCGACCGGTGTCAGCGAGGCAATCGTGGGTTTCGGGAAGGTCACGATGAATGCAGTATCTAATTTACTGCTACCGCCGCCAGGAGCCGGATTGATGATGAGTACATTTTTCTTTCCGAGTGTTGCCGTTGGTTTCAGAGTAATATTTGCGGTAAGGTCGGTTGCCGAGCTTACGGTCACGGAATTCACCGTGATATTCGAGTCGATGGAAACAGTCGTAACTCCAGACAGGAATCCTGAACCGGTAATTGAGATATTCATTGTTGTTCCCGGAATACCGTTTGTTGGAGTAACGGCTGCAATCGCCGGCACCGGATTGATCCGGGCAAGAACTGTCCATTGACTCAAATGGGTAAGACCTGTAGCCGTAATTGTTTTGTCTGTCGTATTGAGAATTGTTTGTGCGACAGGCACAAGAGTCCACCCCGTTCCGCTGGCTGCAAATGAGGAACGATAGGCAATGCGCAGTAAGGCAGGATTAACGGTATCCGGTACTCCGGCATAGCTGAAAGTGAGACTGAATGTCCCATCATTTCCCGGGGTCACTCGGGTAATTTCCCAATAGCGCGCGAAGAATTGAGCGTAATGTAAAACGCTGTCAGGATCCGTCACAGAACCCGGCGGTGGTGTGGTATTAAAATTGGTTACAATAACTTCTCCGCCACCACCCGTATTGCCAAAGTCAATACCTACTCCTGTTAATCCAAACATCACCAGAGGCGAATCGGCATTTACAGCAAACGTCTGTCCCATACTGAGTGAGGGGATCGCTCCCAGGAAGGGAGAGAAGACGACGCTGTCTGATACTGCATCGCCCACCCCGGCTGGATTGCTGGAGTGTTTCGGACCTGTTTCATTCCCCCACCAATTGAATCGACCATCGACTCCAAGGAGCGTCTCATTCTTGATTCCAAATCCTGGTGACGTGTGATTTGAAATGCGGTTGAAGATCACTCTGGTACCAGACGGAGTACCCGTAATCCGAACTCCGTTGAGGGAGTTTGATGAGATGGTGTTATCGCCGATCAGCAGATCCACCGGTGAGAAGAGCGTAATCCCATCTGTAGTATTGTTTCTGATGGTATTTTGACCCAAGTTGGAAGTGCTGACATTTTGAAGAATAAGCCCGGTGGAATTTTCAAAAACTTCATTCTGATAGATTTTGATGTTGTCCGAATACCTCAGATCCATTCCTCTATCGCTACTCATCGATATATTATTGCCAATGATCGCTGTCGTATTCGAGTTGTAGAGAGCAAGGCCTGTAGAATTTTCATTGATGGCAAGGTTGTTCAGGATACCGCTGCCATCGGCATATTCGAGCCGGATTCCAGCGCCGCCGTTGCCGGCGATGTAGACATTGTTTTCAACAGTGTTATAATAATCCTGAATGACAATACCGTCATTGAGGTTGCCCTTACTCTCATAGGTCATATTGCTGCTGGCTTCGAGTTTTTCCTTGCGTGCTGTTTGAGCATGATTCACTGCCGTCGACTTCTGAATACTCTTCTGTGCAAGGGAGTTCTTTACAGAGGCTGTGTGTTTCCCTAATCGCTGAGCCTTCTGCTGCTCTTGCTTCTTCTCCCGTTGTTCGGCAAGTTTTGCTTTCATTGCCGGGCGGGTCGCTGAACGCTCCTGTTGTACTCTTCGAGCTCTGACTTCGCGTGATTCACTCTTACGTTCACGCTTTGAAGCACCTTGGGGATTCTCTCTATCCAGAACGGAATTTTGTGTAAACGATTGTGCTCGTTCTCCTCTCCTCGCTTCAGAAGCAGACAGCAAAGGATCTCCAGTAAGCAGAGGATTTGTGGTCACTTTTGTACCGCCAATCTTATTGCCTGTGATGAGATTATCCGAACCCTCGGCAATTCGTATACCGAATTTCGCATTATCTCCCACCAGGTTATTTTTAATCTGAATATTATATCCCCATGGCACTGAGATACCTGCGGGCATGCCAAAGCCGCTCTCGATCCCAAACCATCCATTACAAACGATGGTATTACCCTCAATCACCGCATCGACAGTTGCGTAACTCACTTCCCATTCTGCTCCTGCCCAGATGCCATGAACCACGTTATGATGAATGTTATTATTCAGGATTTTCGATCCGCTTGAACCGGCTAAAATTATTCCTCCGTATGGACCGCCAAAGTAGTCCTCCGTATCGCCGTTTTCAAAGATTTCATTCTGGGTAATAAGGTTATTGGTTTCACTCGCTGCATCGTACACCCCAGCCTGAGCATTCCAACGGATTTCATTGTTTTCTATGGTGGCATTGCTCGTATTGTCGAGATACACGCCGGCTTCTCCGCCGCCGCGGATACGATTCTCCCGGATAATGGAGCCCGAGCCGCCATTGATATCGACGAGGTCGTATGAGTAATAATACGGAACCATCCATGCACCGGTTTCCTGGTTGAATATACCATTGCCATCCAGATCGAACTTCTCAATGAGAACATTTGAACCTTCGACATAGATACCACCATGCGGGAAGTTCAGATAGGTCAGATCCTTTCCCGCTCCAGTGAGTTTGATGCCGCTCTGAGGAATGTATGGTTCATATTCACTGATAAAGCCACCCAGAGCAATCCTGATCTCGTCGTTGTCGTTTGCAGCTTTGAGTGCTTCGGTAATACTCCGATACGATGTATTTTGCATAACGTTGATGACTGGTGCAACTGGAAGCGAAGCAAGAGTAAGAGGACTCGATTTCGCGAACAACGTGATGATATTGCCGCTCGCTAATTGTTTGCCGGTCGGATTGTTTGCTTCAAAATCTGGTCCGGCCGCATCGCCCCACCAGTTATGCTGTGCATTCAAGACGGTTTCTACTGTGTTTGAATTCAACAGCGTTATACCAGAGATAGTATTATTGACAATGTTATTCATCGCGATGACATTCTGCATCACCGTCGTATTCGAATTCTCGACATACACACCGTGACCGGTATTTCCGGAGATCGCGTTTGCCGAAATGGAAATATAATTTGAACCTCCCGAAGTTATCCAGATTCCTGCCCCACTCACGACTGGATCGGCAGTGGCGCCATTGAATGTGATGGTATTATTCCAGATGACACTCCCGTAAGAATTTTCGAGTTCGATCCCACGGAACAAGTTGTTCGAGATTGTATTTTTTGCCAGCATTGTCGAATTCTCATTGCTGAGTTTAATACCGACCGGATTGTTCTGCGTCGTGTTCATGATAATATTGGTTGTGTTTGCACTTTCAACCATGATCCCTGAACCGTAGAATCCTGTCACTGTATTACTTTCAACATTCACACGCTCCAACCCAAACATTCCGAGCCCAATGGTCTCTACCACTTCGCTCGTTGGAGATGAAGCTACAGCCGCCCCTTTCTTCGGGGTGCCTTTCCGAACGATGAGCTTCGGGACCGGTGACTTGCCTTTTTCCTGTACTCCAGCGACCTGCGATGCTGTTAGATTCTCGTTCGATGACACGGGCTGATTTTTCTGGGCCATCATTGTTGAGCGATGTTGCTGATTCTTTTGCCTGAGATTTTTTTGCTGATTCTTCAGGTTTTCAGTCACAGCAGTATGCTTTTCCCGCGGTGTTGCTGCAGCAGAAATTTTAAGGCTGCTCAAACCGCCAAGCTGCTTTGAACTCAAGAACGAGCGAGAATTCGATTTATTCAATTCACTCCGATACAAACCGCCGGCCATAATCGGCGCACCCGAAGTGACGGTGTTACCCATAATCGTATGATCGTACCCCCATCCGGTTATTATCCCCCAGACGGCATCGGTCACTACGTTATTCTTCACTGTACCGCCTTCACTTTCAAATAATCCTAGAGCCAGAGCATTTTCCTGATCGACTTCACCCACCCTGCCATTTGCACGAATCGTATTATTCTCGATCTGGGTGTTGAGACCTACGGCCAAAATTCCATTGCTCACATTTTCGAAGATTTCATTCTCCAGTATTTGGGTACCTTCCGAATACATGACCATGATACCAGCAATTTCGTCAAACCCTTCGGATTGCCCAAGAAGATTGACATCGCCATTCCAAAAGACCCTGTTATCGCGAATAACATTGTTCGTGTAGGCACCTTCATCGAGTATTCCAATGTTGCGGTTCCACAAGACATCATTATTCCGCACGATCGTACTGGTTGGTGATTGCAGATAAATGCCATAGCCTCCATAGTCTCCTCCGGCACCACGGATTCTATTATTCTCGATGATATTCCCGGTACATTCATAATTGAGCGTTATCATGCTTCGCTCGTAAGTCAATCCTTGTGTCGCATTCAACGCCTTCGCTGGCTGGTCGTAATACTCCTGACCCAGCCATTCGAAGACACCGGAGGCCGTATCGAGTTTACCTCCTCCATCAAGATCGAGTCCGGAGATGGTGACATTGTTTCCATAAAATTCATAGGTACTGTACGGCATGAAGATATAGGAGAGATCTTTGCCGACGCCGAGAAGTTTCAGTCCAGACTGATAGATATAGGCGTTATACGGTTCGACAGAACCGCCCAGTGCAATTTGTATCTCATCGTCATCGCTGGCATAATTGATTGCTTCAGAGAGTCTCGTATACACCTTATTTTGCTGGATGTTTACTACAGGGCCAGCCGGGAGCGATGTTAATGAGAGTGGAGCAGTTTTTGCAAAGATCGTGTTTATATTTCCGCTGGCGAGCTGTTTGCCGGCAGGATTATTCGCTTCACCATCCGGCCCGGCCGCATCACCCCACCAGTTATGCTGGGCGTTAAGATTCGTTGTACTGCCATTTTCGAGCACGACCCCAGCTTCGGTATTTCGTGTGATGTTATTGAGAACGATGATATTCATTTGCGATTCATTTGTATATTCAGACTCATCCATCTCAGAGGCAATAACTTTCACACCATAACCGGTATTACCATCGATTACATTTGCAGAAATCGAATTACCATTGTTATTCCAAGGATAGATGAGGATGCCACCACCTGAACCAGCAGGATCGGCGCTCGCACCGTTGTTTACGATGGTATTGTTCCAGATCTGAGTCAGCCAATTGTCTTCATAGAGTTCCACACCGGTATACTTATTTTGTGAGATGGTATTTTTCCCAAGAAGTGTTGAATTCGAGTTGTCAACCTCCACCCCGATGGAATTGTTCTGAATAGTGTTCTTAACAAGAACTGAGCTGTTTGCATTATCGATCAAGATACCACTTCCATGGAAGCCGCTTACAGAATTACTGTCGCCGACCGTAATATTGTTCCCGCCAAATTCAATACCGTTGGTCCAGAGGTAATTTCCATTTGCAGTGTTCGCCGCTGCTGCCGGCTTCACACTTTGCTTCTTGATGAAACGCAGTTTCCGCGTTGAGCTCTTTGCCAGAGTTACGGCATTCGCGGTTGTGCGCTTCGATGAGGCGGTTTTTGATGCGGACGTCGCCTTTCGCCGCGCCGCGAAGGTATTCGTCGCTTGCTGTAATTCAGACTGGATGCGCTGCCGCTCAGTTTTGAATGTCTGTTTCTCCTGCTCAGCATCGGCGCGTGTTGGAACGTTCTTTGTCGCGGTACGATCGATCTTCCCGGATTTCATCGCTTTTTGCGCTCGATGAGCTGAATATTCCACATCGCCATAGGATTCAATCGGTGGACCGGAAACGATGGTGTTCCCCAACACCTGATTATCACTGCCATAGAGTCTGATTCCCCAGACAGCATTGTTAATGGTATTATACTTAATGAGTGTGTTGTACATTGAAGGCGCTGAAATAGCAGCCGGCGAATTGAAGGAACCGGCTCCCAGCACTCCGTTATCATGGATGTTATTGCTATCGATGACGGCATCTTCAGACTTCACATAGATGCCATGATTGACGTTCCCGAAAATCTCGTTCGAGCGTACTATAGAGCCGATTGCATAGTTGAGTACAATACCGGCATTGGGAGTCCCGCTCCCGGCGGCTCCGACATCTCCATTTTCAAATATTTTGTTACGAACGATCTGATTGTCCGTAGTACTACCCTCATCGACAACTCCTGCATATCGATTCCAATGAATGAAATTGTTCTCGATAAGCGTTCCATGGGAATATTCCAAGATGATACCCGCACCATTGACACCACGAACTCTGTTGTCCCGTATGATAATCCCGGTCTTGTCATACGTTGCGCGGATGAGCGGGTACCCGGAGATCAGATCCAGATTGGATCCCGTACCCTGAGTGCTATACCCCTTTTCCGCTCTGTCCACGCCATAGTAATCCCGCCAGGTGAATGTACCATTTACAGTATCCAGCTTTCCACCGGCATCAAAATCGATTCCCTGCACGGTGAGATTGTTCGCGTCCAGCGTCAATCCAGGATAGGTGAATGTGATGTAGGAAAGATCTTTTCCCGCACCCAGCAACCGTACACCCTCCTGTGCGATGTAGGAATTTTCAGACTCAACAAGCGCTGCTGGTTTGACGATAATATCCTGCGTTGTTGCCGTGGTATTGATATTGTCAATCGCCTCTTGCAGCGTTCGGTAGACAATACCAGGCTGCACGCTGTTGAGAATCGGCCCTGGCTGTGTAGGATTAAATGTCAGCACCGCAGATTGAGGGAATTGCGCGTCGACATTGGCGCTTGTCGTCGAGCCGCCCTGATTCGCGCCAGCCGCAACGCCCCACCAGTTATGAGGTGCAGTAAGCCCAGAACTGCTTTCATTGAGAATGGTAATACCAGAGAGCGTATTCCCAATAATATTATTGACGCCGATGACGTTGAGATTCCCCCATTCATCATACTGATTCTGACTGTTATCTACTAAAACACCGTGGCCGGTATTGTCGGCAATGGAATTTGACGAAATGGAATTACCCCATACATCCCCAGGACCCAACAGCACGCCGCCATTGGAATTTGCGTTTCCAGATGAGCCATTACTCGTAATTGAATTATTCCACACAATATTATGCTGAGCGGAATTCAGCAAGCTAACGCCAAAATCCTTATTACCGGTGATGGTAAGGCCTCGATATAAGCCATTATCAGTTGATTCAAGGTTCAAACCAACCTGATTCCCCTCGAGGATTCCGCCGACAACGGTAGTTCTCCATCCCTGATCGAGAAGTCCTGTGGAATTATTATTTTTCGCTTCGATTCCCAGTATCGTTACATCTTCACTACTCTGCAAAACTACTCCATTCGAAGTATTTTCATTGGCAACAAGTGTGGTGAATGATAACCAATATCCCCAACTCACCTTAATACCATCATAATGATTCTTATTCGCGGTTACTCCTGTTAGACTCGAGGTATTAATGTTTTCGAGCTGGAGGCCAGTGCTGTTTTCATTCGCGATGATGGTGGAAAAAGTGAGACCTTGGCCTCCATTGAGTTGAATACCACGGCCGCCGTTCTTGTTTGCCGTCACATTATTGAGTTCGGATGTATTCACATTACTGAGCCATATTCCATCATTTTCATTCTCACTAGCAACGACATTGGTCAGTGTTACCGTATTGGCATTGGAGAGGTGGATACCATTGGAACTCGACATCACATCGACATTGTTGATTTCAAGGTTCCCATTGTAGTACCCCTGAATACCGCTGTTGCCCGCTATGATGCGGAGATTTTCCAGCTTCGTTTGATTTACACCTTCACCGATTGTTATTCCGTTCGCACTTCCCGGTCCCCGGCTGTCTATCATCGGCCTCGTCAATCCAGCGCCCTCACCCTGAAGGATGATACCCGTCGTGTTGATATTAAGGGATTCGAGGTATGTCCCCGGTTCAACCGTGACCTTATCCTCGCTAAACACATTAGACAACGCAAAGTCGATTTTACCGCCCGGACTCGCATTGACGCGAAATTCCATCGGTCGCATGAGTTGGAAGCCAGGCGTCTCCACATCGCCATCGCTGCCATTAGTCAACCATGAACTGTAGACAACATTGTCAGATACCGAGTTCCCCTTCGACAGGGTGTTCGTTGTATTGGATGTATGCACAGGCCCACCCGTGCCTCCCCACCAGTTATTGTAGGCTGCAAGTGCAGTGCTGGAGTTGTTTTGAACACCAGCCGTTGAGTTACCGGAGAGATCGTTGAAGCTGATCACGACCGGCAAGGTGTTGCCGTTCACGACGGTGAGACCCGTACTATTTGCATGGATAAAGTTTTCTGAGATCGTCACTGTTCCTGATGTATTGATGTTCTGCAGCACAATACCTGTGGAATTAGCGTTGATGTCATTCTGACTGATATTATATCCGCTAGCATAGTTTAAGAGTATGCCAACCCCATTTTGATGGATCGAATTATCGTACATGAATCCGTTGCTGCTTTGACCAATAAGGCCTGTGTTACAATTTGTTATTTCACTTTGTGATATGCCGCTCATCGAACTATAGAAAATTGCTCCAATATTCTCTGCCTGGATACGGAAACCTCGCACGGATGTCTTGCTTCCCCAGACGATCAATCCATGACCGGAACCAAGCGCAGTTAACGGACCGCCTGGACCATCTGGATCTTTATTGATTACCAGCGGTCGGGGATCAACGACCGTCTGCGTCCTGGGCGCTTTACTCGCCTTCGTCGTGGATTCTTCATAACCAAGCACATTGATCATCGATTTGTTGACAGTAACCTCTTCTGTATAAGTACCCGATTTTACTATCACATTGTTCGAAGATCCTCCGGTTGCTTCGATGCCGCGTTGAATAGATGAGAACAAACCGTTAATAACTCCATCAGCATCTTTCAGCAAAACAGGAGCAAAGGTCGATGAAACCACCGGCTGCCACCCTGGGTCACCCATTGCATCATCGGTGCCATCGGTGAACCATGGAGCAAATGAGACCGGACCTGTAATCGAACCGATTTGTGTGCTCACATTGTAGGTGTTCGATGAATGCTTTGGCCCATCTGCCGAACCCCACCAGTTATCATGCACCTGGAGCTCTGTCGTCGAGGAGTTCAGGAGAGCAACTCCAGTATTTCCAGCAAGATTATTGTTTTGAATCATTAGCCCACTGAATGAACCCTCTACCTTGATAGCATTGGTGTTTGAGTTGATAAAATTATTAAAGAGCGTTGTCGAGCTGACATTGGAAAGAACGATTCCCGTTGTATTTGTATTGATCGTATTATTGATGAGATTGAATGAACTGCAATTAGTCAGTTCCAGACCGATAATACTGTTCACAATTTCCAAATTTTCCAGGTGTACCGTCTGGCGACCATTGGCAACGATCGCTTTACTGGAAGCTGAAACCTTAAAGCCTTTGATCTTCACACCATTGGCGTTAATCGCAAATACATTTCCGCTGGCATTCGTCAACGATGGTTTCGTAGCTCCAGTTGTTGACCATCGAATTGACACACCGGTAACTGCAACCTGAACTTCACCTGTATAGGATCCTGAATTGACCAGAACGGTTCCACCCGCAGGGATTACCGCCAGTGCATCTTGAAGAGTTGCAAAAGCGTCGTAACCAAAGCTGGTTGCCGGACCCGTACCATCAGGATCTTCGTTGAGGTTCTTCCCAGCCCAGCCTGCATCAACGTACAGGAGAGAAGAGGTTGGTACACCAATGACAAATTCACCATACGACGGAATTGCCGATATTCGTGTGCTCGTTGCTGCCCGAAGGTCTACTGTGGCTTTTGCCCAAGTGGATCCATTCTTCACTGCAACTTCGAATTTATTCGGATCAGCGCCTGCATCCACGTCGGCAGCATTAAAGTTGAACGTTGCATAACTGAAGCTTCCTGAGGATCCAACATCTTCAATTATTTTCCAGGAACGGTTTACGCTTTTCGTCGCGACGAGACCAGAGTATTGAATATCGGCGTGATCTCCGGCTGTCGTGCTGACAGTAAGCCCGCTATTGCCGAAACCATTGCCATAGTAAATCTCTATCGGGGTGTACTTCGTCGTGTCTCCAATTTCGAATAAAAAGCCGAACGATCCACCGGGAGCGTAGATCTTATGGAGATTACCAACGATATGCCCGCTGGTCCGGGTTACTGTTGCAGGGTAAGGAATGGTGATCGTGTTTGTCCCGGTGTTCAGATTACCGGCAATAAAGTTAAGATTTGTTGTCAGTGTCCGTGAGGCATGAAGGTTGACACTTGCAGCATTGTTGATGACGAGGGTAGCCGGTCCATTTGTTGCGGGAAATTCATTATTTGAAGTTGTTTGAACCGCAGTACCATTGTATTCAAGCGTACCATTTGTACCATACGAGAATGTCTTACCATTGAGGTTCAGAGCACCGTTCTTTAGTTTGAATTTACCGTCAATAACTACGTTGCCCTGAAGAGATGTTCCATTCGAGTTATCCAGGATAAGGTCTTTTAATGCTGAAACACTACTGGGTATATTAATAGTGCTCGTGCCCCCGATGATAACTGTGGTTGTATTATCCGTGGTGAGGGTGAGTGAGCTGCTCGTAATCGGCTGAGTGAGTGAAAGAATTTTATTAATAAGGTTGATCGTCGATGTTGAATTCGACCAGGTACTATTATTAGTTACGTCGCCAGTAATATTCAATGTAAATGACGAACCATTGGTTTGAATGATACCGCTCGCATTGTTCGTTAATGATCCATTAACCTGTGCGACTACCGTACTACCTGACTTGTTTTGCAATACTCCACTCGCCTCTACAATCAATGCTCCCTCAAA
>JAZDJN010000075.1:0-20432 GCA_043803945.1 bacterium
CATTCTATTGCACAAACTAAATCTCAAACCCCCTTCCAGGCTTGAAATGAAACTCAAATTGTAGTGTAAACTTTTGACACCTTTTGCCTCTTATAGCTCAGAATCATCGTTTTTTCTTCACAACTGTCGAACTTGGGTTAGGAGTTGGCGTAGCGTGATCGGGAATTGGTTATCGAGATGATTGGAGCAAATTTGTGATGCAATAGCAGGTCAACCACAGCTCAAATCAGCAGTTAGAGCGAGATTGCGAATTCTCGTAATCGCCTGAGAAAACAACTCTGGACCTGTTTCACCGCTGAACTGACCCCCTGATTTTAAATGTGGTTCTATCGTCAAAAAGCCTTCATACTCCATTATGGCAAGGTCGGCTAAAAGCTCCGGAATCTGAGCATCGCCCTCACCCGGCATACTTCCAATATGATCGCTCCCAAGTTTCCAATCTTTGAGATGTACATGATCAACGTACGGTTTCATCTGAGGCCAACAATCCTCAATCGAGTTTGTACGTTTCTGCCCCGACACGAAATTGGCTGGATCATATGCCAGTCTGAACTGTGGGGAGTTCACTGATCGCACGAGATCAACACAATTCTCGGGAGTCGATCCATAGATATCTGTTTCATTCTCGTGCACTATTCTTATAGTTGAATCCTTAAGGAGTGTAACTTTTTTATTCATCCGCTCCAGGATTTCCGTACGATACGAACCGATATTTTTTCCCTCTGGCGGATAGTAGCTGAAGATTCTGATGAATGGTGCATGCAAAAAATGAGCTATCTCAACCGCATGTTTGAACTTGTCAAGATGTGGTCCGAATGGTTCATCGATCCTTACTTTGCCTATCGGAGAAGCAATTGCACTGACTCGTACGTCATTTTCATTAAGGATCCTCTTCACTTCAGACAATTCTTCACATGTCAATTCCACAACATTTTTCTTGTTGACAAATCTGATTTCGATGCAATTGATATTCTCCAATCTCAGAAAGTCTATTTGAGATTTGAAATCATCCATCGCTTCATCTGCGAAAGCGCTTAACGTGGCCATTCAAGTAGTCTGCAATGTTTATGAATTCCACATGGCATGAGCTTAATGTCAATCCTCTGGAAGGGGTTTATCTTTGGTTTCAGGAGCCCAGAGAAGCGTGATCAGACCGAGGAGAAAAATGAACGAAAGCACCGTGGCTGATTTGCGGAATGGATCAGCAACACCTTGTTGGATCAGTAGCTGGTTCATTCCCATAAGCAAGGGTGGAAAAGCGGCAGCAAGATATCGGACAGTGTTGTAGCAAAAACCAACGCCCGTTCCGCGAAGGCGCGTTGGGAAAAGTTCCGGGAAGTAGATGGAGTATCCGCCGAACACCGACTGTTGAGCAAAGCCCATCAGAGGGAGCATCCAGTATGCATCACTGGCACTTCTAAGATTGTTGAAGACAAATATTGTGGTGATCAAACAAAGGATGAAAGAGCCGAAAAATGCACGTCGTCTGCCGACAAATGTGGCAACCAGCGTGAATGCCATCATGCCGAGAAATGATCCCACATCTTGTAACGCCATGCCGTAGCCGCGCACAGTGTCGATGATTGCCTGTGATTGTCCTTTCAGCGCGGTCGAGATTAATTCCGGTGAAAAGAATCCAATCCCCCATAATCCTGCCATGCCAGATAAGCCCAAACCCACACCGACAAACAAATTCTTGCGCCAACGAGGATGTCGGAAAAGATCTGTGATGGATCCGATTCGTTGCTGCATATCGGAAGAGCTCTTCGATCTCTCTTTCGCTTCTTTCCACGCCGTTGGTTCTCGAAGCAATACCACAATGGGAACAATCAGCAAGGCTGGAATAACACCGACAAAAAAGATGATTCGCCATCCAGACATGCCAAAGAGAAAGTCGGCTTGGCCAGGTTGAATCTGCGTGCTGATGAGCGATCCAAACAGATTTCCAACCGAGGACAATGCTTGGAGAGAGCCTAATGCAATGGAGCGGAAGTTCCCAGGGACACTTTCCGCAACAAGGGTGGTAGCAGATGAAAACATGCCGCCGATCCCCAGGCCCATGATGAAGCGGAAAATCATAAATTCCTCAGGCGATCGAGCCAAACCGGAGAGACCTGTAAAAATCGAATAGAGAAGCAATGTCACCACCATCGTTTTCACACGCCCAAGTTTGTCACTCATCGTACCAAAAATAATTCCTCCCGTCGCCCATCCAATCATCATGATCGCTGTAGCCCAACCAACCCAGGATTTAATGATTGCATCATCGACATTTCCTCCAAGAACTTCGGTGAGCGCCGGTTCGCGCGAAAGAGCGAAGATCCGCTGGTCCATACAATCGAACAACCAACCCAATGACGCAATAATAACCACGAGCCAATGATATGGCGTTACATCCTCGAATATACCTTTGGGCTTTGGAGTAACAGATTTTTCAATGGGCATACGATATTCTTTGTGTACGGATGAACCATCCTCACAGAGCGCACGGTCTTTCACTTTTTTCATTCGACGGAAACAACCCGATGCTCTTGAGCAGAGCGATAGATGGCAGTGATAATGGCGACGGCAGCGCGTGCCTCAGCTCCATCGATTTTTGGGAGACGATTTTCTCGAATCGCTGATACGAAATCTTCAAATTGACGTCGATGCCCTTCACTATTGATCGCGCGAGGGTCTGTTGCACCCCCGGATAATTGGACACCAGCACCTCCAAACTGCCTGCGGATGTTTTCATCTTCTGGTGTTTCATTTCGGAATTGCCATGTCGGGAAGGATTCATCCTCCATGACGACACTACCTTCGCTGCCAGAAACTTCTATTCGAATTTTTGCTCCAGGCCATGCTCCGGTTGTACCTTCAATCACTCCAAGCGCACCCGATCGAAACCGTAATGACGCAACGGCAACATCTTCTACTTCAATCCCCGTGTGAGCCCGAGTTGCCGTAAAGGCCGATACTTCTTCTACTCCTCCAAGAAGCCATTGAAGAAGATCGATCCCGTGAATACCCTGGTTCATGAGGGCACCGCCGCCATCAAACTGAAACGTGCCACGCCAGCCACCATGAGTGTAATACTCTTGAGTGCGGTACCACTTAATATAGACATCTGCCAGTACGATGGTGCCAAATCGACCAGCATCAATGGCCTTTTTCAGCATCTGACTCGAGTCCATAAACCTTCGTGGGAAGATAGCTCCAAGCTTGACATTGTTTATCCGACAAGTATTGATGATCCGATCGATTCGCTCGAGTGTAATTTCGATAGGCTTTTCCACCATAACGTGCTTCTTTGCATTGGCAGCAGCAATTGCGGCTTCCATATGCAACCCGGAAGGTGTACATATCGAAACGGCATCGATCTCAGGGATGGAAAGAAGTTCTTCCAGGTGTGTGCAGGCCTTCCCGCCGAACTGTGCAGCCCGTTTCTCAGCGGCTGCTTTGAAAGTATCGTAAAAGGCTATTACTTTAGCTCCAGGTATTTTTGCTATCGCCTCGGCCTGAAATTCACTGATCATCCCGCATCCAATGATGCCAACGCAGATCATTCCATCTTGTGCCATTGAACTTCCTCTTTATGTACGTTTATCGACAAGCAACTCGTTTTACCTGCTTCGCTGCTTTCAATGCTTTCACCATTTCAAGACATCTCGTTAATCGCTTTCCGAACTTCTTGTTGAAATCTCATGACTTTTTCATACGGATTATAAGATTGTTCCTGTCCCTTGACAGAGAGTGTCTCGATAGGACAATAGCCGCGATACCCTGAATCACAGATAATTTTTATCAATCTTTTAACATCCGTACGAATCGGACTTGCCGCTCCCGACGGGCTTTCTTTAATCTGTAAATTCACTGCATAGGGCATCGCTTTTGCAATATCGAGATACGGATCAGGTGTTAGGAAATATCCAGTGTCAACGATAATTCCAAACCAATCCGAATTGACCATGGTCACAATCTTGATGGCTTCATCGGCAGTTTTAAGAAAGTCTCCATGGTTTTGAACGCCTACCAGCACGCCGAATTTTTTACCATAGTCTGCACATTCTTTTAAATCTGCAACCATCCACTCTGCAATCTCGTCCCATTTCTTTTCATATCCGCTTGGAATAGCACCCGCGAATACGCGAATGACAGGGGCACCCAGCTTCGCTGCCGCTTCGATCCAATTTTTCACAAGCCTGACATCGGCAGTCCTCTTCTCTTTATCAGGCTCTGCAAAATTATTTTTCACACCTGTCCCACTAATATCCAGTCCAAGGTGAAAAGCCCTGCGCTTAAAATCGTTGATGTACACATCGGTCGGCACAGATGGATATCCCGGGAAAAAATATCCTGTTGGATCGATGGCATCAAAATCGTTCTTTGCACAATACTCGAGGAGATCAAAAAGCGAGATACCTGACCCAGGATTTTTTATATTATCGCCAAGAAGTTTGCTGAAGGAATAAGCATTGAGACTGGTTTTTAGCTTTGGTCCACCAACTCTCTTGGTCTGCGGTTGTGCCGATATATTGCTAGATCCCACACCGACCACGGAACAGAGCGAAAGCCCGGAGACGCTCCGAAAAAAATCTCTTCGATTCAAACGAATATTCATGCTTCACCTCTTCTCCTAAAAAACTGAATTAGTCATGTACCGCACTGATATGATTCAAAACCTTATGGAGAAAGAAAAGCCGCCAAGGAACCAAAACTCCGGGAATTAATTACGACGTGAGAGAATAAATTCCGCTCTATGGCTTTTCTTCAAGTACTGCACGCAACTCCGCGAGAAATTTCGGCACAGCATCAAATGGGTCATATGGCTGACCTTTCACCGACAAGGTTTCGATCGGGATATACCCCCGATATCCCGACGCACGGATGATACTGACGAGTCTTTTAAGATCCGTTCTGATTCCGCTTTCTGCACCAAAGGGGCTTGTTTTGATCTGCCAGTTCACAGCATAGGGTGCCACCTTTGCCATATCTTCATAAGGGTCCTTCGTCGTAAAGTAACCTGTATCGACGATTGGACCGCACCAAACAGAATCAACGCGTTTGATAAGGTGAAGAAGATTCTCTGCGGTTTGAAGAAAATCGCCGTGGTTCTGTACTCCGATAATCACGCCATAGTTTTTTCCATGCTCGGCACATACTTTCAGGTTTTCTACTATCCAGTCTTCAACCTGTTCCCGAGTACAGCCCGGAGCAACGGTGTGCCAGCTTTGGCCTTTCATCTGAGTATCGGCAAAGACTCTGAGTACCGGTGCTCCCATTTTTGCCGCGACTTCCACCCATTGTTTAATATGCTTCACGTCGGCTGCTCGCTTTTCCTTGTCCGGCAAGGTGAAGTTATTACGGACTCCCGTGCCGCTGATGTCGAGCCCCAGCTCAAAGGCTCTGCGTTTAAAATCATTGATGAACGAGTCGGGCGGCAGCTCCGAAGGGTATCCCGGAAAGAAATAACCGGTGGGATCAACCGCATCGAAATTATTCTTTGCACAAAAGTCGAGGAGATCGAACAATGAGATTCCTCCCCCTCTTCCTTTGTTATAATCATTCAGCAGCTTTGAGAAAGAATAGGCATTCAGGCTGAGCTTCAACTTTGAACCACCCACACGTTGTATCTGCTGTTCAGCATGGGCCAGCGTCATACCAGCGCCAATCCCGGTTGCTGCATACAGTGACATCATCGACGTGCTTTTGATAAAATTTCGCCTGTTGATTTTCGAATTCATACTACTTCTCCTCTCGTGTGTGGGAATTCCTAAGGAGTGTGCTCGTTTGCACACTCGTCGCTTTCGATATCAACTTCAATACCGGCCGAAATACTTTACTGCTTCTTTGTCGTGTCTGCCTTTTCTTTACTACTATTTTTTACGTTGGTGGCAGTCTTATCCTTGCCGCTGGTAGAAGCGGTTGCTTCTTTCCAGGCTGCAAGTTGTTCCGCGGTAAGAAGTCCTGATAAATCTGTATCGAGCTTTTCTTTGAATGGTCTTGAATTTGGTCGCCGATTAAAAGACTTGATCGATTCCTTACTCGCGGTCTCGTACTCGGTAACATACTTGATCAAGAATTGCATCGCAGATGTCATTTTTGCCTTTTCCAGTTTGAGGTCAAGCAGTGTGGCAGCATACCCATCCCAACGTGTGTTGAAGCTCCCCAGCGTTTGAGTGAGCTTTGCAATCAATTCGTCGCTGAAGTTCCCTTTCAACGCTGAAACGAATTTTTCACAATCTTTCTCAATGGCAAGCTGGGTTGCGATACGCGACTTGTCCTTGTCCTTCTCCTCTGGTAACTCCTTCAGTGATTGTTTGTGGCCTGTTCGTGCTGCGAGGTACGCTTTGGTCAGTTTTGTGGTTTGGTCTTCGGAGAGCCCCAAGAGATTTGACACACTCTGCGCCTGGAGTTTCCAAACCGTTTCAGAATTTTCTTTTACTTCTTTCTTCTTTGTTACAGTCTCGGTTTGGGCTGTACAAATAACACTCAATAGAGTGCAACAACTCATGAGGATTATCAGACGTGTGAGCTTTTTGATGTTCATCAGTTTATTCATTTGTGTAAACTCCTATGTAAGAGATTCGAAATAACTTGTTATTGGCGAGGAATCGACAAAAGATCAATTTTTCCTTTTTGAGGAGTGTACCGTACTTCTATAAATGGCTCTTTCCCTTTCTTTGTTTTTTCGTTACTGGATAAATCAACCATTATCTTGGTCTGACCGATATCCTTGAAACGTGCATTGATTTCAATCTTGTTCGCAGCACCATGCTTGATATCGATTTCTGGTTGCTCACTTCCTTCTCCAATCGACATTATGGCAGCGATCTTTATGCTCTGACTCTTCTCCCTGACTTTGGCACTGAAATGCCACTGCTTTGCCGGAGGCTCCTCCGTTACCATGGGGTAGCCTTCCTTCGGATCAACGGGCCAGAGATCGTCCTGATGAAAATCCATTCCTGCAGGAGTGAGCAGATTTACTTTCATGAATGCACCGTTTCGGCTGGAGATGAATGCTTGATTCTTTTGATTCAATTCGAATTGCTCCTTCCCGTGCATCAGCCAATCGACTTGCACCGACTCTGAGGCGGCAAGATCATCCACGATTAAGACTACCGATGGACGGATCAGTACGATGTGGCGAGTGTATCGGGTAACCGGCGGTCCATAGCATTTTTGTGCCTCTCCGGCAGCATAGGCGATGTGGGGCAGCGACTTGAAAGCAGTCAATTGTCCCGTCGCGCTTTCATCTTTTTCGATTTGTCCATTTCCATTAACAAGAAGTGCATTGTGGGCGATTGTCTGAATTGTGTATTTTGTATGAAAAGGGGATCCTTGTTGTGGAAATCGTGCTCCGCTTGGCAGAGCCAAAGCTCTCCCTCCCTTCATAATTGCAAAACTGTTCTGATCTGCATGGCTGTGGCTATCCTGTCCAAATGGTGAGCACTTGAAAAGTACGAGGATATCATCGGATGGATCACTGATGTTTGTGTGCATTGCCGACCATCCAATTCCGGAGAAAGATTTATCGAGAGCAATATTTTTCGGTATTATGGATGATATTGCATCAGCAAGGATGAGTCGATGCACAACTGCCTGACCATCGTCTGATTTGAGTTGCTCTTTTCCAAAGAGATCTACCCACCATTGGATCACAGGATCCTTGTATCGTTGGGCATAGAAATAGAGGATGGAACAAAGTTTATCCGCGCGGTTTCCGATACCGATATGCTCCATATCTCCAAAGGGAGATATCTCTCCCCTTGGTGAGAGGCAATAAATCAGGAAGTACGGGAATTTTCTAAAGAAGGATTTCTGCCAGAGGTCGTAGCCCGTACCAAGATAGAGGGATTGCAGCGGTGAAAGGAAACGGTCGTTATATGAGAGTGCATAATCGACGCCCTCTGCCCAGCCTCCATCGCTATCTGCCCAGTGCGGAAAAACGGTAAGCATCGCTTTCAAACCGTATTCCAACCAAGCTGCTGCCTCAGGTCGATGGGAGAGAGCAAGAGAGAATTCGAGAAGGTAGCCCGGTACACGGCCATCATGACTTTCGCCGGATGTGTTGAGAAAATCACGGCGCTGCATGCGGGCCAGCAAGAGATTTCCTCGGGCAACTAGCATTTCTTCGATTGCGTTGCGTTCTTCTTCCGAAAGAAGATCGTAGCACCAATCATACGTCTGTGGAGCTGTATGGGCGATGTTCAAACCGAGTTCATCGAACCGGGGATCTTGAACTGATGTAACACCCTCAAGCGGCCAGTCGAGTAGGTTCAATAAGTGCGCTTTGGCAGCTTCACCATATTTTTTTTCACCAGTGAGTGTATAGAGCAGCGCCATCTGCACGACATACCCGTTATAGATCCGCTGAAATTCGCGGTAGGAATCTCTGTATGCTGTGCGTAGTGTGGCGAATTGACTCCTTCCATATTTATCAAAATCTGGTTTCTTCATCAAATCGAGTTTCAATCCTTCGTCTGCAATCTTGCGCAAATCGTCGAACGCTCTCTTTCGCGTAGTGGTTAATGTTGCGCGCATCCCAGAAAGTTGAGAATTGAGGAAGAGTAATCTGGGATGTTCATTGGGAACCCTACTCAAGAGCACCTTCGGAGTTACCCAGGGCAACTCCCTTGCATGTTCAACTATTGAAAATGTTGAGGCGGGTCTCACATCTCGAACAACATTATCAGACGATAGCGCCTCTACCGTCCATGAATATGTTCCTGCCCGCAGCGTTACTTCCGGAATGTAGACAGGATCTTCGAGGTTTCCGGAAGCATGGATCTCCTTGCCTTTGCTGTCTCTTATGCGGACGCGGTAGACAACTTTTCCACGATCGGCCGCTCGCCACCAGCAGAAACCAGGAGGAGAGACATCAAGAATTTCACCCGGCGCCGGGCGATTAAAGTTGCCATTTTGCGGGCGGGAGTTCGGAAACTTCACCCTGATGTCATTCTGCGCCCAGACATAACTGACCATGAGAACGAGAAGAATCAAAAGAGAAGACTGCGTTTTGGGACTTGAGAGAATAGTCGGAATGATCATTCGATTTTCTAGTTTCATTTGCTGTTCGTTATTTCGAATCGGATTGATCGACGATCCAGATATTGCGAAACTGAAGCGCCGTGCCATGCTCTTGAAGCATCAGGGGACCTTTCGGCGCCTCCCCAATTCTTGTGACAGCACCTTTCAATTTCACCGGTTGGAGATTTTCATAAAGCTTAATCCCATTATAGAAGACCGTTATGCGGGCGTTTTCTATTTTTGTACCACTCTCATTAAACCTTGGTGCTCGAAAGTCGATGTCGAGCGTTTGCCATTGGAAGAGCGGTGCAGCGGCATTCACAATCGGATCTTTCCGTAACGGCTCAGCGATGTTACCGGGCGCTCCACATGGGTCTCCTTTCGTCTGACCATAGGAGTCCTTGATGTTTACTTCATAACGCGTCATCAAATAAATACCGCTATTCGTCGCTTCACCCAGCAGGCGGAATTCTGCATGGAGCTTGAAATCACCGAATTGCCGTTTTGTGATGATCGAGCCTGCTTTGGGCACAACTTCGAGTTTGCCGCCCGGGAGGATGTTCCAATTGTTTGCCGGACCGTCTTCCGTAAGCCATTCCTTCGCTTTCTGTTTTGCCCACTCGTTCGTACTCTGTCCGTCAAAAAGAACGATGGCCTCTTTCGGTGGAACCATATTCAGTGAGGGGGAATTGCGAATCACATGCTTCATATCAAATTTATTTCCATCCTTTTGCCCCTTGAACCGGCCATTCTCAATCGTACCAGTCCATCCATCTCCCGTGAATGCGATACCATTTGGATTCTGTATTCCCTCGAGCACTGCCAGAGGTTTTTCAGAAGTGACCATGGTTCGCAGGAGAAGAGCACGGTATTGACCTTCTGTAACTTTTACTACTTGCGCCACCGGTCCCTCTTCATTGGAAATCCAATCTCCAATAAAAGAATCTTGCTCGTTCTCAGCTTTTGCGTCGTTGAAGCCAAGATTTTGGATCTTAATATTCTTCCAGCACACCTGCAGCGGCTGTTCACTCTTGACAGCGTGAACCTGGAGGCCGATGAAACCATTAGGAGTCATGGCATCGACGATCCCTGCGGCGAAAATCCCATTAATCCAGGTCCGAATTCCATCGCCAAGTGCTTCGATACGAAGATGATTCCACTCACCCGGTTTGAATGCATTCCGTGCGGCCTCATTGAGGGTGAGATCGCATAACCAGCCTCGCCTTGCTTCATCGTAGATTCCTCCTGTCCATCGTCGCGGCTCTGTACCGCCAGGAATGATTGCACCATCCGTATGACGGTTCGGCGGGTTGGCTGCATAGAGCTCTTTTTGCGCCGGATCAATTTCCACCTGATATCCATGAACACGGCCATTTTTGAATTCTTTCAGGCTCTGGCTCCGGATCTGTATACCTGAGTTCAGAGCTTCATCGGCTTTGAAATCCACTTCAAGAACAAAATTGCCATAGCTTTTCTTTGTGCAAAGAAAACTATTGGGCGAGCCGGGCGTTGTTGTTCCTACGATCATACCATTCTCAACCGTATACTTCGCTGTACCATTTACGAGTTCCCATCCCGCGAGGGTTTTGCCATCGAAGAGGTTTTCCCACTGTTCCTTCTCTTGTGCAATCGAGAAATTGTAGTATTGGATCAGAATTAACAGCGTGCAAGTTATCCATGCAAGAAAATGCCTTTTCATCTTCATCATCCCTTTTGTGTTTTACGTCTGCTCGGTTTAAACTGCAATGAGTTAATTTTGCCGAATCCTCGTACTGCCGAATGTTTATCCGACTTATGGAGTATGGCGCCGCAGGATTCTCGAATGACAAGTGAAGGTTTCAGTATCCTCCGGGTCTGGACTGGTTGTCCGGTAATTGTTCTTAGGAGAATATCGACTGCAGCTTCACCGATTTCTGCCAATGGTTGGTGGACAGTCGTGAGCGGCACTGGAGCCGTTACACCTCTTCGGATGTCATCAAATCCTACGATGGCAATATCCTTTGGCACGCCAAGACCTTTATCGAGTACGGCTTTCTGGAATCCTAAGGCGGAGAGATCATCAAAAGCAAAAATAGCGTCCGGTCGATCTGAAGCACTGCTGAATTCAAGTCCGATCTGGTACCCTGATTGATAATCATTCCACTCTCCGCGCAACTGAAATCTGTATTCATACTTTGGAGAATATTCCATCTTATGGTGATGCAATGCGCGTAGAAAACCTTTTTTTCTCAGGTCGCCCAGCAAACTTCCCCTCTCACCGCTCACACCGTTGATATATCCGATTTTCTTATAGCCAAGAGAAATAAGATGTTCAGTCGCAATGAATGCTCCTTCTTCATGATCAGTGCCAACATAGGTAATATCTTCATCGGCGATGTACGAGACGACGACATAGGGAAAGTGTTCACGATGGAGTTGCCTGATAATCGGCGATGCAATGTACTCTCGCGACATCGAGGCGATAATCAATCCACTGACGCCGATCTCGAGAAAATGTTGAATCATGGTATCTTCTTTATCGTCTCGCCCAGCAGTGCTTGATAAGAGGAGGTTGTATCGTTCTTCAGAAAGGGTCTTTTCTACACTCGACAGGATACGTGAGAAGAATGGACTTTCGAGATCTCTCAGGACAAAACCGATCGTTTTCAGTTTGGAGAAATCGACTCGGTTCGTACTCTTTGTAATGTAGGTCCCCTTTCCTGCTCTCGCATAAACCACTCCTTCTCGAATAAGTTCACTTATTGCTTTTTTTATTGTAATAAGGCTGACGGAGTATTGTTTCGCCAGTTCGCTTTGCGTCGCTAATTGGTCACCCGCTTTCAACGCGCCAGAAACTATCTTTGCTTTGATATCATTTGCCACCTGAACGTATAATGGTGCAGAAACATTCATATCAATTGCCATTCTTACCTCTATAGAATGATTAGGTATACCAATTATATTATTTAGAAAAGACTTTGTCAAGTTAATAAATCAAGGTAAACTTGATAAAATAGCTTGACAAAGAATATATATTATTACTACATTCACATTGGTATACCAAATACATTAAGAGAAGATGCTGGATGCATTTCGCATCTTCCCATCTCATTGAAGAGTTAGGAGTCATGGAGGATCCGAAGCCGCCATAGCATTGTCCAGTGCAAGCGGCTTGCTGTCGTGTATTTCAATCTGGCTACTCTTGACGTTGTTTTCCTGTATCAACGATTAAGCTGAACCATTCCTTATAGCTGAAGAGAATTATTCAGAGGGTACTATGCCTCGATTTTTCTGCACCATCACTCTTGTGTTTCTTATTCTTCTATTTTTTATTCCCCCTGGGTCGCTGAATGCTGCTGAAACTGGAAAAATCTCTGGAAGAGTAATCGACAAGAATTCTCGCGAACCCATAATCGGTGCCAATGTTTTTGTGGATGTTGTCTGGATGAATGAACGAGAAGTGAAACTTCCCACCATTCAAGGAGCTTCAACAGACACTGAAGGCCGCTTCGTTATTCTTGCTCTCCGACCCGGTGAATACAACCTGAAATGCAGCGTTATCGGCTATGGTAAAAAGGAAGTCACTAAAGTCAAAGTGAATATTGACAAGACGACAGAAGTGAATTTTGAATTGACATCGATGAGTCTCCAGATTGAGGAAGTGGTAGTGACAGCCTTCAAACCAAACGAGGTTGAGAAAGATCTCACAGCCACCAAACAAACCTATGACATCTCCGACGTCGAGAAAATCGCCGGAGTGACAACGATCTCAGATGTTATAGCACTCCAGGCTGATGTTGTTGATAACCATTTCAGAGGAGGGAGAGAAGGAGAATCAATGTATCTCATCGGTGGAGGAAGTATCAACAATCCACTCGATGCAAGTAAATCATTCGAGCCGATGGTGAGCGCACTCCAAACGGTGGAGGTGCTCACAAGCGGTTTCAGCGCTGAGTTCGGTAACGCACAATCTGGTGTTATCAATATGGTACCGAAAGAAGGAGGTGATCGATGGACCGTGCGCACCGACTTCTCGATTGATCTCCCTCATTCTCGGTTATGGGGCGGGAATCCATATTCCATCGAGAACATGTCTTTTTATAAGTTATTATCGACTCCAGAAGAATGGATTAGATCATATTACGAGTATGGAAATACAACCCCAAGGTCACTCATTGAAAAAGATTGGAGAACCTATATCGTCCCAAACGACAGCTCCTCACGGAACTATTCCAGATTGAATTCTAAAGACAAGCTTCTCTTCATGCGCATGGATAGCCTGCGAGCTGCCAGGTTTGCGTTGGTCAGTTGGCTGCAATCTGCAAGAGATCTGATGCTGGAAGAGAGCGGAATTCCCCAGCATCGGTTGAATCTCACGCTGGGCGGTCCAATTTCTGAGAGCATGAGGCTCTTCATCTCAGTGGAGCAAGAGAAGAAAAATGCTAGTGTCCCCGAGCCGAATCCCGATCTTAACCGACAACTGATGAGCAATTTAACGATTCAATGGACGAAGGAAGATAAACTCACCCTTTCATACTTCTATAGTTATTCTTTTAAGAATGGCATTGGTGGCCCTTCCGACTGGTTTGACCGGATTCTGCAAGATCCAAAAACCATCAAAACCAGCCAGCAGATCGGAATTCGGTGGATGCATCACCTCAATCAATTCAGCTTTGCAGACATCGCAGTCCGAATGCTCAACACAAGAAGCGAGGTTCGACCAGAGTTCCTCGATCCTGGCCGGTTCATCGATGTTAATGCATTCAACGGTGGAAAAGTATCGGGCCTCTCTTACATTGATGAATGGTTTAACTCTCCCACCTGGAGTGTGAACACCGTCAATGGCAATCGAGGTGTTGAACGAACAACAACATATTCATTTGACGGCAGCTACACTCTTCAGGCAACATCTGAGAACCTGTTGAAAAGCGGGATCCAGTTTCAATCGTATGTACTCGACCTCGATAAATTGTACGGGATGAACGATCTGAGCGACTTTTCTTATTCAAACTGGAAGGTGACTCCGTACGAGGGTGCGCTCTATATCCAGGATAAAATGGAATTCCAGGGACTCATCGCCAACGTAGGTTTGCGATTTGACTACTACAACATCAACTATGATTACTACACCAACATCTTCGATCCTTTGAAGAATCCTGCTGATACCACTACCGGAGCTCTCCCTGATCCATCAAAAGCTCCGAAGGCGAGGACAAAACCTTTCGGCAGACTCCAACCACGATTCGGAATATCCTTTCCCGTCTCTGAATACACGGTGTTCCATCTCAACTATGGAACATTTGTGCAACGACCTCCATTCAATTATGTCATCGGCGGGCAGTACAAAGAAACAAACGGCGGACTCACCGTTGTGAAAATTGGAAATGCTCAACTCCGCCCTGAGAAAACTTCAGCCTGGGATGTTGGGATTGTGCACTCGCTACTCGGAGGACTCCGCATCGATTTAAGCGCCTATTATAAAGATGTCAACGATCTGATCGAACAAGCAGACTATATTGACCTGAATACAGGTATAGGGTACACCAATTATTCGAACAAGGACTATGCTGCAATCAAAGGATTCAATGTCAATCTTGAACAGAGAAAAGGATTGCTCAATTTTCGTTTGCGGTACAACTACCAAATTGCGAAGGGTAAAGCCAGCGGGCCTGGAGGTTCTCCCATAACAATTTTCAGAACACGCGGAGGAAATGATTCACTCGCGCTCTCAAAATCCGTCGGCACAAGGGATATTCTTCTTGACTACGACAGAACGCACAGGCTGCTTGCTAATCTCACGGTAGTCACGACAAATGATGACAGTCCTGAGATTTTCGGCTTTAAACCATTTGCGAATTCTTCCGTCAGCCTCACGTTCACATTTCAATCGGGCCGTCCTTACAGTGATTTCTCGTCGGGTGATCTTACAACAAACAATGTGCGGATGCCGGATCTCTATGATTTTAAGATACGACTGCAGAAATCATTCAAACTTGGAAGTTACAGATATACTGCTTACGTCGAGGGATTTAATATCCTGAATCAGAGAGAATGGTCGTATAGCGACATATTCAAAGATAAATATAATACGTTACGCCGATGGAATGATGGAGAAAGAGAGAGCCTCATCTGGTATGATCCAAAATATGAACAAAAACCAAACGTACTCGATGAGCGTTATCTCTACAGCAATGCCTACTCCGTTTATGAAAATCAACCGAGGTATGTTCGTCTCGGAATCTGGATCGAATTGTAAATCATTCTTGCTTTCAGCGGTTCAGAGGCAAAAAGTATGAATCAGAGGTTCGTAATGAAACTAAAGCTGCAAAGGATGATCCGATTATTCTTAGTGCTTGTTCTTGCTCCATGCTTCTCTGCCGTGACACAGACTTCGTTTGTCGAGACACGGTGGGAAGTGCACAACCGCGGCATGCTCCATGAAACTGTATACAACACAGGGGAGATCTGCCAGCCCTTCCAAACCGGTAAATTGACTGCTGAGAAAGTCCTGAATCCTATGATGGAGTGGCCTCCCTATTTCAGGACGGTCATCGACAATAAACAATATGTCGGCCAAAATAATGGATGGGCAGGTGGTATCTACATCTCAGCGAATTATAAGGGATCAACCGGTACGCGACCTGACCTGACGAAGAACCGCCTCGTTGCACTTTGTGGAGGTGTGGGAGGTTCGAATGCCGAACAATGCTACGGCGTCTGGAGTTTTCCGATCTCGATACAAAAAATGCAGAACTTTCCCGTGCTCGAAGATGGTTCACTGAATTCAGCATTTAATCCTAACGAAGCAGAAGAGAAAATCATCGCTCAGTGGAACACCAGTGCCGGTATCTCGGTCAAAAGAACTTCACGTGCCTTCAGTTATCCTGATTATGACGACTTCATCATTTATGAATATGAATTCGAAAACAATGGAATCTTTGTTGACGAAACAACAAACCGGCTCGTGAAAAAAGATACGACACTTGTTGATGTAACAATAACATTCACCTATGCCATATCGCCATCAATGTTTGGATACACAAGATACAATAACGATCCCCTCTGGAGTCCCCATCAACGAGGGCAGTGGACCATGAGCTTCTGGGATCCCGATTATTATTTGTTATACAACCAGACATCGGGTGGAATCGATTCTTCCTCCATTTCTGGATGGCCTGAGCAGAATGCACAGAACTTCCTGGATTGGTCTCGAACAGGAAATCATGGCGGGGGAATATTAAGTCCACAAGCTGCAGGATTCAGCGTACTCTATTATGATACCGAACATCTATCCTATGTCGATTCACTCAACGGCCCGAATAATCAATCGCCACAATATGCTTTGATCCGCAATGACCTTAAGTCGACACTCAAAGGCATGGACCTTGATCCAACTGGAAAAGTCAGACAGCCGTATCAATTATTTAATAGTAATGCGGGTATGGCAAGCTCGAAGATCTTTCAAAACGTCATCGATTTTGCAAAAAGGCCCAGCATATTCTATGCTGGAGGAATACTCCTGCCTCCGATTTGGCAAGGCCGTAATATACCGATTAACAAAGACGATCCCTTTAGTGCCAACTTCCCTGTAAAAACCATCACCTTCGGTCCGTACTATTTGAAACAAGGCGATAAAATCAATTTCACGACGGCTGAAATCGTCGGCTATGGTGCTGATACCAGCAAGGCGGTGCTGGGTGGATTCTATAGCAGTTCAGACCCATGGCATCCTGGCCGATTTTGGAACAGACCGGTTGTTATCAAAGGACAAAAAGTCACGGATAATTATGTTCGTGATTTTGGTCTGCCCGACTATGTGAACTCAAAAACTGTGTTTATCAATGATGTTGCACATAAAGCGTTTGAAGCGTATTTGGGTCGTGTACTTCCAAAGCCGCGTGACAATGCAAATTGGGATAAAAATAATCCCCCCAACTGGCCTGAGAAAAATCCTTCACACGGTCTTTATAAAGTCCCCATTCCGATCCCTGCTCCTAAAATCCTGACATGGAACACAGACACAAACGCTGTGGTAATCAAGTGGAATCGGAACGTGGAGAGTTTCGAAAATATGTACTCCACATACGCTTCTGGAAAACTTGCGAAGTTCAATATCTACAGGGCGGATTTTAAATCCGGCCCCTGGACGTTGTTAGCCTCAATTCCACGCGGCAATGTAACCAATACCGGTGAATATTTGTATGGAGATAACGAAAGGTCATTTCTTATCGGTGAATCGAAGTACTACGCTGTTACTTCAGTCGATAACCTCGGCAATGAGAGCGGCAAGACAAATATCGTTCTCCATGAGAAGCTTATTGGTCCTGCATCAAAACTGGGGAACATCTATGTCGTCCCGAACCCATACAATGCTTCCCTTGGATCCGGCTTTACTGGTGAAGGAGCATCGACCCGTCTCGGAATCTACGGTCTGCCGGCAAAGTGTACCATCAACTTTTATTCGTTTGCAGGCCAGCGGCTCTGGACCATCGAACACGATCAACAATCGAATTCTCATAACTTCGAACTGATCACACGAAATGTCCAGGAGATTGCCTCAGGTCTGTATTTCTTTGTTGTCCAGACGCCCGAAGGAGAAAAATTCATGGGTAAGTTTATCGTGGTCAAATGAGACAGCATTCTAAGAGATTGTATGAGGTCTACTCATGAAACATAATGTCGTTCTCTATTCTTTCACGCTTTTCCTGGCTGCTCTCTCCCAGCTTTTGGCCGGTGAGAAAGTAGGAACAACCTCTTTTCAATTCTTAAAGATGCCGCTGGATGCGAGGTCTGCAGCGATGGGAGGTGCTGCCATATCCTCCGTCAATACTTCGGAAGCACTCTTCTGGAATCCAGCAGGATTGAGAAGGACAACCGGGCTCGATGTTTCTACCTCCTATGTCGATTATTTTTTAGATGTCAATATGTTTTCGGGCGCCATCTCAATGCCGCTCGGTCAATCCAGTGCTGTAGGCCTCTTTGCCGTTGTTGTCGATTATGGTTCCATTGATGTAACAGATGCCGATCACCTCTTTTTCAATGCAGATTGGACCTATAATCCCGGACTGACAGGAGAAAAGATAAATCCTCGTGCAAGCGTCTTCGGAATTTCTTATGCTCTCTCGGTAACCGATAAGCTCACATTTGGAGTCTCTGCCAAGTACCAACGGGAAGACCTCATCATGGCAAAGGGATCCACCGTTGCATTTGATGGCGGGTTGACCTTTGATACGGGATGGCGGACGCTTCGCTTCGGAGCTGCAATTAGAAATTTTGGCCCGGATGTGACATTCATTAAAGAATCATATCCATTGCCCGAGACCTTTACTGTCGGCATTTCGGGGTATCTCTTTTCATCCAATGAGTCACTCTTCATGAAGTCGAGCTCACAAAGTCTTCTACTTTCCTATGACTTGAGCCATCCACGAGATTATGACCAGCAACATCATTTCGGTGTTGAGTACACTGTCATGGATTTTCTCTCCCTTCGTGGAGGCTATAAGCTGAATTTCGATGAAGAGGGAGTCACCTATGGCATCGGAGTGAAATTCAACAATTTCAGATTGGATTATGCTTATGATCACTTCGGTACTGTTTTACCTTCAGTGCACCGCATCTCTATCGGTTATGCGCTGAATTAAACTCGAGGGAATTACCGTTATGCTCGCAATCTCACAGACACAATTAAGATGCACCATGATCTTTCTATTGATTATCGCTTCCTTCATGATTTCTGGAACACTGATAGCGCAGCATAATGGAGATCCCCTTCTTTTCCAGGGATTAACCGAGAGGAATCAAGTCGGTGTGAAAGGATCAGCATACGGTAATGCATTTACTTCACGCTCAAATGATTTAAACGCCCTGTTCTCCAATGCTGCCGGACTGGCCGATTTGCAGTCCATTCAAATTTCTGTTTCTACTCACTATAGAGACTTCTTGACGAGAGACAACCAGAACTTTTATCCGGGGAGCGGGTATGTCGGTACATCATTGTATCTGGAACATCTGCTCATTCCGGATCCCGCATGGAACAACATCTGGGACGATTCTTTGAGAACGATTGTCTATGATTCCCTGGGCACGCCTATCGGAACGAATTGGTGGAACGCCGATAAACTCCAGTGGCCGGTTCAGGGTGTCGATGATTACAGCAAAGAGGCCACCGACCATGAACAGACATTCAACAGGGTGGCATTTGATCATATCGCCATAGCAGTTCCTTTTAAATTTGAAGGAAAGCACTTCGTCGTAGCAGCTTCGTACAATCGGCAATACGATGTCTACGACTACGACTGGAATGGCTCCTACCTGGATCCGCATTGGGGTTCGTCGGATATTATTCAGGCTGCCCCGGGATCTATCGTTCGCAGTAACTGGTCTGTTTTTTCACGCCGCCGTACAGGAGGGCTCTATGCGTTTACTGGAGCCTTGGCCTTCCAGTATGATGACCATCTATTACTTGGAACAAAGTTGAATTGGGTTTCGGGAAAATCAACGGACGAACAAACACTCGACAGAATAGGCTACTTTCGCTTCAAGCATGGCGAGAACCAATCGAGATGGTCTTTCTCCTATGAGACCAATGGCCAACAGATCAATGGTACTTCTGAGTATCGTACATCAGAACTCTCTCTCGGTGCGCTCTATACATCGAGCACTCTGAACCTTGGACTTAACATTCAGCTTCTCTCTACAATTACAAGAACATGGTCCTATTCGACACAACTCATAGACTCCTCTAATGTTACCACTTCGATAATATCTGGCATCGACAAAGTGCATATGCCTGCAATCTATACGGCAGGAATTACCATTAAGCCAAACCAGGGTCTGATCGTATCGTTTGCCTATGAATATAATGCACTCAGTACAGCGAAGTATGAATTGAGCCGCGGCACTCCAGATTCCCTCCCATACTATGCACGATGGGTGGATCAAATCTCTTTACGCGCAGGTATTGAATACTCCATTTCCAGCACGGTAACAATCCTCGGAGGATATCAAACTCGAGGGGCTCCATTCATCGGCTATGGTGTGGCAATCAGAGATGCCGGTGCACCGATGGAGAGTTATTCATGTGGTATAAGTTTATCCATTGTGTATGGCCGATTTGATGTGGCGTACATTGTTAACCGATTGAAGTACTATGATGTGTATATGACCAATAGAAATTTCACCCTGGAGCAATCACAGCGTCTTTCTTTAGGCTATACAATGAGTTTGTGATATCGTATATTCCAATGGTTTGGTATTCTTTTTTATTCTAGAAACTTGGACGAAAAGTCCAACCACAAAGAACACTAAGGATGCGAAGAATAAAAAGAAAAAGGAGTAATGGAAATTTAAATTAATTCAACAGTTTTTCCTTTGTGTCCTTGGTGAACTTTTCAGCCAGAGGCTGATGCGCCTTTGGTGCAGTGGTTTGATTATGTTCTTAA
>JAZDJN010000076.1:0-20399 GCA_043803945.1 bacterium
TGCACAGAATAACCGCGGTCTCATATGAAGGGTTAAAACTCAATCTGCATTTACATGCACTGAAAACCGCATTCAAGCATTTGAGATCTCTTCAACCGATCGATTGGACCGCAAAACCTATTTTTGCGTAACATCAGTTAAAAGATGACTGGCACCTTCATGTTCCTACCGTGCCTTATAGACTTTTGCATACACCACCGGCACGACAATCAACGTTAACAGCATGGAAGATGTTAATCCCCCAATGGTGCCGACCGAGAGCTGATACCAGAGGCTCGATTTATCTCCCATTAAGAGCAAGGGAAGCATTCCGCCGATTGTTGTAAGTGTGGTCATTAAGATCGGTCGAAGACGTGTAGATGCAGCGTCAATCAGGACGGACTCGCTCCTGTTTTCTCCATGCAGGTGGCGGGCAAGATAGTCTACCAGCACAACAGAGTTGGTGACAACAATGCCGATAAGCAATACCACCGCTGCATAGCCGCCGCGGCCGAAAGGAACCTCCATGAGATAAAAGGCAAGAAAGAGCCCGATGAGAGAGAGTGGTATTGCAAGGATGACGATGAAGGGCTTAAGGAGTGATTCATAGAGAGAAGCGGTAACCATGAAAACAATTGTAAACGCCAGCAGGGCAATGAGGATAAGGGAAATCTCCTGTTCTTCACGAAATCTGAAGAATTCATAACCCTGGTTGAATTGATAGCCGCTCGGCAAAGGCATAGCCTTTATTGTTCGCTCGAGATGCTGGGTACCATACTGCCATGGGCCTTTATATTCATAGGCAATGTTCCGGATGTATTGTTGATTCTCGCGGGTAATTTGCGACGGCACACGGCGCTCTTCGAGCTTGATCAATTCACCCAGGCGAACCTGATCGCCGCGGCCATTGGCGATGACCGACTTCTGTAAATCATCGACGGAATAGTTCCGATACCCGATGAATTTAACGATGTACGGAACACGCTCTCCTTCAATATTGAGTGTGCTTTGCGTTACCGAACCGCGGGAGAAATTCAGAATTGCCCGGACCACCTCCGCCACGGTGAATCCATGCCGTGCAATGGCATCGCGATCAACCGTGACAAACAGCTCAAATGTTTTTCTCCCCCACCCTCCTTCGATATCGACATCCTGCACGCGTGGATTACGCGAGAGCTGTTCCTTAAACTCCTCCGCAATTTCTCTGACTCTATTGTAGTTGTAACCCAATATTCCCACACGAAAGCTCATACTGCCGCCCTCACCACCGCTATAAAAACCGGGACCGAATCCGCTGACACTAATCGACGCGCCTCCTGTCTGCGCTGCAAATAATGTCAACTGATTTTTGAGTTCATAGGGAAGCGCTGTCATGGCAGCGGAGTCGGCAACATCGATTCTGATGACAGCGGAGCCCTCGGCAACACGCGTCGTTACTTTTGCAATGCTGCTGCCGTATTCCAGTGCCTGCCGCTCAATATCGGAGGCGATCTTGTCGAACCGCTCAAGCTCCGTTCCCCGCGGAAAGCTTACATATACACTGAGATAGGTGCGTTCGACATAGTTCCATATCTCTCCTTTGGAGACTTTTGCGAAGAAAAGATGCGATGAGCCGCCGAGGATGTAATTAATGTACGGTTTTGCTGTAAGGTAATACTCGCTGCCAAAGGTGTAGCCATACAATGCAGAGAGCAGCGATTGCGATTCGATTTTATCCGGCATCAGCCAGACCGGCAGGCCAAATATCCATATTGTGAGAGCGATAACGAACTTTTTCCTCCTGAGTGAAAACCGGAGGAATGCCTGATACAGCTTCGTTCCTTTGTCGCCAATCCATTCAAGAGGAGAGATTCGAAATGGCGTCAGGTCGATCCGGTAAGTGACTGTCGGTATCAAGGTGAACGAAACGAAGAGGGACATTATCAAGGAGACTGCAACCGCGATACCGAAGTCGAGAAAGTACGGCTTCAGGTCGGGGGGAAGAAATTCGAGAGGCAGCAATGCACCGACGGTTGTGATGGTTGATGCAATGACAGGAAGCGCAATTTCATGGACAGCATGAGAGACGTTACTGCTGCTTGCCTCATCCTGCCCTGCGAACATACTCCCTCTCCTCATAGGAGAGGGAAGGGGTGAGGCTGTAATTGCACTATCTGCGGAACTCCATCCTTCCCTTCCCCTAAGAGGGGAAGGTATTTTTATTTCTTGTAGGTTACTATGCCGATAAATATTATCCAGCACGACTATCGAATCATCGACAAGGCGTCCGAAGCCGAGGACGAGCCCGGCCATGGTAAGCAGGTTCAGACCGATGCCGAGTCCCCAGAAGATGAGAAACGTTCCAGCGAGCGAGAAGAAGATAGAGGAAAGCACAAGTGCCGATGCCTTAAGGCTTCTCAGAAAGAGCGTCAGCACAAAGCCGATGCAGAGCAGTGAGATGATGATTTCCTTGTAAAGGTTATCGAGATCGCTGCGAAGCTTTTCACTCTTATCGGACTCTTTGATCAATTTTAATCCTGGTGGAAAATCTTTTTGAAGCTCGGCGAGTTTATCAAAGACTGCGTCGGCAAGCTTCAGTGTGTTAACTCCCTGTTCTTTATTAATGATGAGTGTAATTGAAGGTTTTCCGTTGATACGGTAAAAACTCTTCACCTCGGCAACGCCATCGCGCACGGTGGCGATATCCTGCAGGCGCACCGGCACATCATTCGGCAGTCGGGCAACGATCTGTGATTCAAGCTCATGCAAGTTTGTGGTGCTGTTACGGACAGCGATGATGATCTTTGCTCCCTGCTCATCGACAGAGCCGACAGGCTTATTAAATTCGATCTCTCTCAAGCGTGAGGTAATTTCGTCGCTGTTGAGGCCGAGCGCAACGACCTTTGCCGGATCTAGCGAAACCTGCAGTTCCCGTTTTTCTCCTCCAATAACCTGTGCATTTGCAATACCCTTCAGGGAGAGCAGGGCCGGCACGATTGTCTCTTCTGCATATTTGCTGAGCGCCTGGGCAGACTGGCCGCCGGAGAGTGAATAGGAGAGGAAGCCCTGCAGGTCGCGCAAATCGCGTGGCACATAGCGGGATATAATTGGTGGAGATGCACCCGGCGGCATGCTCTCGGCAAAGGCGGCGAGTTTCTCATTCAACTCCAGCCGCGCAAAGTTCATATCGATGCCCGGTTCGAATTCGAGATCGACCGATGTCTGGCCTTCATCGGATGTAGAGCTTACCTTGCGGACACCCTGGACGGTGTTGGCAATCTCTTCGATCGGTGCGGTAATAAATTGCTCCATGGTTTCCGGCGAGGTGTTGCCCCACGATGCAGCGATAGAAAGGCGCGGATATTCTTTTTCCGGTGCAAGTTCCAACGGCAGGTGCATAAACGCAAAGGTTCCACCGACGAGCAACGTGCCATAGAGCATGCTGACGGCAACAGGGCGATTGATGAGTTTTTCGAAGAAGTGGTGCGACATGAAAATACTCAGGTGCTAATGTGGTTAGAATTCTTAGGTCAGGGAGGATTAGATATTTTATAGAAAGATGTTAAGTTTTATTAAATTTTAAAACTATCTTTTGTTTATGATTTATTTCTTTTCCCTTATTTCTGCTTTCTTCACATTCTAGAATATAGCGATAATTAATAGGCGATTAATAAATTATTGGAGTGATAAAGAAAATACTCTATCAGGTGTAAAGACAATATATTAGTAGGAGAGCATAAGAATTATTATTCAGAATTCCTCGGAGAGTCTGAGTAAATAGAAATTCAATTATTCAGATTCATTCTTTCCTTCTGTTCGATTTCATCATCCTTCAATTTAAAATATTTATTAAAAAGAGGTCTCTTTTTCCAGAGGTATGTGAGAAGTAAACCATAGATAATCAACAGAACAATATAATATTCAATACCTGGGGGAGGGGGTATAATCTTTAACCAGGTTAATAATAAATATGTGGGCACGGTTGGTAGATAGCTATAGAATAATACTGAACCAATATATTTGGATTTCCGATAGAATAGTAAGATGCAATATATAATCACGATGATACTATAGATGCTAAGCGGTGATATACTACCAGTAATTATCATGCGGTATATAGAATATGGTATTACTAATGTAGCGATAAACAATCCTTTTTTTAAAGAGGGCTTATCTCCCATTTTGTTCCTTTGCTAAATTATTAAGATTTTGAAAGCGTTTTTAATAGAAGTTCTCTAATTGAAGTTACATCTCTTTTTTCAAAGGGGAAAGCTTTCTTAACAAAACGGTCGGATGATGTATTAATCAGAATACAACTGTTTTTTATTCCAATTTTCGAACTCCCTTCTACAACATAACTAGTAAACGATATTGAATGTATTTCCTTCCAGCGCTTTGAAAATCTTTCCATTACAATGGGAGAACGGTTTTCTTTTTCGAAAAGAACAATTATTGCACTTGATGATTTTGAATTTTCAGACTCCAACAATTTACAAACAATAAAAAGTGCTTCCTTACAGCCACCGCAACCTAGGTCGCTCATTTTCAGCCATATTATTACTTTAATTGTATCCAGACAATATCTTTGCCTTGAGTGGATTTCTATCGTTTGAATATCCGTGGCTGCGAGCACGTCAGATGATTTCAATTCAGAAGCTTTTTGCAATGACCTTCCTTTCTCCTGTTGGCTCATGACAATGAATATACCTATACAAATGCCAGGTAATATTAAAAAGAATAGAACAAATCTGAGTTTGGATAATATCATGGCTAATAAATGATCTTTGACCTTTTAATCCGAGTTCCTAGTTCTTCTGAAGTATCTCCTTGTTCCCAAGCTCCGCTTTCTTTACAATCATCTCTCAAATCACCCATCTGTTTAGTTCGTCTCTAACAGCCGAAGCAGAGCTTCACATTCCACGTTCCCAAACAGAGCTTGGGAACGAGAAGTAAGAAGCTCAAGAAGATTATTTTAGCTTTAATCGATAGTGCACAATCGTTGGATTTCGAAAATCTCCGTCTTCATCAGGCTTGGCTGATTTGAGAAGATAAAAAGAATCTTCGCTTACAGAATAATCCTCAAACTCTTCCGGAAGTTCTACTTCGGATGCTATCGGAGTACCATCTTTCAAATAGATATCCAGCCAGGAATATGGTTTATTGCCGTCGATTGGAGAATCCTGCTGGAGGAATACAAAGATAAATTTGTCTTTCAGCATGGATATATTTCTGATAGCTGATATTTTCCTCAGATACTCTACAAAGCCTTTCCCACTATTCAGCATAACTGCATCAGGTTTTTTATAAGGGTGATAAGAGGAAGACGGCGCCCCAAAGATTAGAATCAATTCACCGCGTGCATTGAACTTTTTAATCGCATACTCCCATCTCTCAAGCTCATAGATATTATCCTCGCTATCCATGACAATCCCTCCGCCAAACATTCCCAGCCTTCTGTCATATTCTTTTGAAACAACTGCGAACATGCCCGTCATATTCCCAAGGCTGTCATATCTGGTTATCGTTAACTCTGAGGGCTGCGGATCGGTCCTCCAGAAAAAGAATTCAGACTTCGAGTTCTGAAGAAATTTGTGGCCATACGCATTCATTTTAATTGAACGCAGAAATGATCCATCTGGTAAGTATTGAATAATCTTCCGTTGATAGGAATCATAAAGAAGGATATTGCCGTGTCGATCAGAGGTAATATCCATCGCATTGATATACTCATTTGGACCTTTTCCATTACCCCCCAATATCCCCGCAAATCTTCCATCCTGATGAAACCGGAACACTTGTTGTTTTGAGGATGAGCTAAGAACAAGATATCCGCCGCCAGGCACGATAGAGAATCCGCCAATGCGTCCGATCAAATGATCCTTGCCCGTGGAGAGCTGAATTTCATTTACCTTTTCAAAGGCTTCATTGAAGTGTTTCTTCGGGCCCGGTTGCTGATTATTTGGTGAGCACGATAGTATGAGACAGAGTATTATTGCCAGGAATACAGAAACGAATGAAGTGCTTTTCATCGCTATCCCTTCTTATTCAAATATCAGGCTTGAAGATTTATATCTATGCATAATTTACTTGAAAGCGATTACAATTGTTTTCTTCACTAACGATTGTTTATCTACACTTGCATATTCTTTTCGGTGTGACTTGCATTTCTGAAGCAGAGCTTCGCTCTCTGCATTCCCAAACAGAGTTTGGGAACGAGATTCTTTACCTTGTTCCCAAGCTCTGCTTGGGAACATTTTTTATAAAGCTCTGCTTACTTCTCTTCTGACAATCTCCAGTCCGTGGCAACTTCTACCAAACCTTTTTTACCCTCATAATCCCGAGCACTCGAATACCTCCAGTGCGATGGCTCGTCGACATATCCTCTCCGAACAGGATTGTAGTGAATGTACTCGATCTTTTGGATCAACATCGTTTCGTCAGATAGCAATTGCGGGTGACTCCCCTCTTGCCACACCTGATACATACTCTCCTTTTTGTGAACACATTTTCTCAGCTGAAGCTCTTTCAACATACCAGCATGACCCTTTTCTTCCAATCGATCAATAATCTTTCGGGCAGTAAAGGACTTAAATTCCTTCATTACTTTTGGTAATTTGTCTGCATGAGCAATCAGGTGGAAATGATTTTCTAATAGTACATAAGCAAAAATTATAACTGAACGGTCGATGTGAATAAACTGCAACGAGTTTAGGATGATCTCTGCAAAACATGGTTGAGAAAAAAGCGGAAGCCAGTCCACAACCGTCATGGTCATAAAATAGGGTTGATGAGTTTCATAGAATCTGTATCGAGTGCGTGACATCGTGAACGTTCCTGAATAGTAGAAGCAGAGCTTCTATGTCTATGTTCCCAAACAGAGTTTGGGAACGAGAAGTAAATTCTATTTTTCCACGAGATGCTCGAGTAACGTTGTAAAATTAAATGGTGTACTCAATCTTATATTTCTCAATCCAACTTGTGAGATACTTGCTTTGAATCAGGATATAGACACTCGAATCAGGTCCAATAACTGCACATTTATATTCATATCCATGATCATAGGGAAGCGTGGGGAGTGCGAGACGGGCAGTGTGTTCTCCGTTCCTGTTGTAATAATCGATAATTGACTCTTTACCTTCAGCATCCGTAACAACAGCGAGCAGATAGTTACCCACCATAGCAATGCCAATCAATTTCCCAGAAGGGAGATTTTTCAGTTTTACACCAAAAGAAGTTTCTGAGAGAGATGACTGAAAATCGAAACGGCTTGTCGTGCTGAACGAAACGGGCATAGTAAATTCCTGCTCACTATGGCTCTTCAAATCAAGCATCATCATTCGATAGGGATGTCGTTGACTGTATACTATTCCCGTTGATGATAGGGGCAGCATCCGTGTCATATTAGCTGTGTAACTGAACGTAGCCAGAGAAGGGCGTGCTCTTACATCAGAGTTCAGTATTTTATTAATAATACCCTCCTGTGGCTCTACAATTGTTCCATAGAATTCAATTGGCAGGGGTGAATGAATCTTGTACATATCTATCGGTTTCGTGGTAAGTCTGAGAAAATATCTGCTCGTCAAAAAATAGAATCATTCAGGAGAACCGCATCGTCACAGTCATCCTTGAGAATCGAGCTCATTATATATTTGCCTACTCTGGAAAAGAGGGTGATAATTTTACTTCTACTATCAAGAACCAAGAGTCTACTATCAGATTCTATTCGCAACCTGTTAATGTCTTGAAATTCACCCGGACCCTTTCCCTTTCGACCGAACTTTCTTATTTCCTCTCCAGTCTTCGCATCAAGAACCCGGACATAACATTCCGATCCATCGCCTAAGAAAAGCTCTTCGTTATTTGATACTGCTATATCTCGTATTTTATAATAGGAGGCTTGACTCTCACTCAGAGTATCAGGTGTACCAATAGTAAGAACATGCCTTATTTTTCCATGAAGGATCGTAACATCTTTTCGCTGTGAATATAACTGGCAATACAAAATTGTGACGATAATTAACACATATCGAATTATTCTCACCGATGTTCTCTTTTTCATTTCTTTTTCCTCGTTCCATAGCTCTGCTATGGAACGTTGCTTTGTAAGCTCCGCTTATATCATGGGAACCCACACATACTAGATGTCCATCTCACTAACGAAGCAGAGCTTCACATTCTACGTTCCCAAACAGAGTTTGGGAACGAGAGTCTCTCGTTTGTCTGCCGACTGTTATCTGCCTTCTGTCCTCTTTTACTTGCTCCTTTATACTTAATACTTTCTACTCTCCCCGTCTCCCCCTCACCCACTCACGCTCTTACTCTCTCACCCTCTCGAACCCCTCCCAATCGCCCACTTATCAATGTAGGTGTAGACAATCGGAATGAACACGATTGTGAACAGCGTGGAGGCTATCAATCCGCCGACAAGCGGAATGGTCAATGCACGTACCAATTCGGAGCCGGTGCCGAACTCGAATATGAGTGGAATCACACCGAGCACTGTCGTCACCGTTGTCATCAAAATCGGGCGTAGGCGTTTCTGCATTCCCTCCTTTACCGCATCGAACAGCGCCACACCGTCGCGGCGCATCGAAGTGATAATATCTACCGCAATCACCGCATCGTTATCCACCGCACCGATCATAATGACAATACCGATCAGCGACATCACATTGTAATTCTGCCCGGCAAGAACCATTGCACCGATCGCTCCGATAAAAGCCAGCGGACTGGAGAGGAGAATGACAAAGGGATAAAGTATCGATTCATACTCCGCTGCTAGGATCATATAGACAAGGAAAAGCGACAGCAGGATGACAATAAAGAGGCTGCGGAATGATTCTTGAATTTCTTCATTCTCGCCGCCCACCGATATACGGTACCCCGCGGGGAATGTAAACTCTGCCGCCCGTCTCTCGATCTCCTCGACAACACTCCCTACCGACCTGCCGCTGACATTCGCCGTCATAAGAACGGCACGCTGCTGGTTCTCCCGCCAGATTTCCGAATACCCTTCTGTTCTTTTCCACTCGATTAGCTCACGGATGGGAATGGAAGTCTCTCCAACGGTGATCGATGCAGCAAGCAGGTCTTCCATTGTTCTTTGCTGTTCAATCACCGGCTGGACACGGACGGTAACCTTCCTGTCGAAATCGCTCAGGAATGTCGCCTCCTTCCCCCGAACGTGCTGTGCAATTGCCTGTGCAACTGTTTGAACCGAGAGTCCGTACCGAGCCGCCCGATCGCGGTCGATGACAATGCGGTATTCTGGACTTCCCTTTTGCGCTCCTGTTTGTAAATCTACCAGCGCCGGAATTTCCCTGAGCTTCGGTGCAAACTCATCGGCAATCCGAAACGAGGTTGCCGGGTCTTTACCGAGGATTCGGATCTTGATATCATTTTGTTCGGGCTGCAGAATCTGCTCGAACGTTGTGCCCCGTTTCTTCACGTTGAACGTCACACCGCTCAACGAGGTTTGCATCCGTGCAAGTGTTGCACGCACTTCAGTAATAACATTGTCGGTCTCCGCCTGGTTGCTTACTTTAACTTCAAGATCGGCACGCTCCGCCGCAGCGTTCGAGACTGTCCAGTAATTCTGCTCGTCGGTTATTCCCGCCGAAGTATAGACACCTTTGACAGAGTGCAGCTTCAGAATGACCTGTTCAATCTGCAATGCAAAACTTGAAGTCCCCTCAAGCGTCGAACCCTTCGGCATCATTACCTGAACGCTGAAACGGCTCTGATCGATATCGGGTGCAGGCTCGGTTTTTATTGTGAGCGAAACTAGGATGGATAATATGAACAATCCTACCGTTCCGACAACAACGGTGAACCGATGCTGTAATGCCCAATTGAGATACCTTGTTAATCCTGCATTTGAACTACTACGCACACCATCGACGATCCGGTGAAAAGGTGGAGAAATTGTGGTGAACAGTTGGTCAAAGAGATTCAGAAGATTGAAGTAGAGCCACACACTCAGTGCGAGCAGTGCCCGTATTGGAACGGTGATCCAGAACCAGATACGGCCAGGCATACTTCGCTGCAACGCGACAGCCAATTTCAAGTATTGCCGGACAGAATAGTCCTTTCGCTTCAACACGATCTGTCGCGAAACAAGCATCGGCACCAATGTGACTGCAACGACAAGCGACACAAGCAGCGAGACTGTCATTGTAATGCCCATATCGAGAAAAAGCTGTGAGGCAACACCTTCCACAAAGATGATGGGGAGGAAGATGGCAACGTTGGTCAATGTGGATGCCGTAACGGCGAGATTGATTTCCCTGCTTCCTTCAATTGCCGATTCTATTAAAGACATGCCGCGCTCACGAAGACGCGTAACATTTTCGATGACTACAATGGCATTGTCGCCTAACATCCCGATACCGATAGCCAAGCCGGTAAGCGAAATAATATTGAGATTGATACGGATGAAATACATAACAATGAATGTTGCCAGAATCGAGATCGGCATACAGAGGCCGATGATGACCGGGTAGCGCACACCTTTGAGGAAGAAAAAGAGAACAAGAAATGCAAGAAATGCGCCGATGACGATTGCCTGCTCTACATCGTCGATGGACTTCGAGATGAACTCAGCCTGATCGGTGATGACATCGAGCTTAAGGTTTGGATATTCATCGCGTAGCTGCTGAAGAACGGTGTGGACGCGCTCAGACACCTGCACGGTATTGGTGCCTGCTTCTTTTCGTACCTGGAGTGCGATGATTTCACTACCGTTGTAGCGGGTCAATCCGGCTCTCTCTTTAAATGTATCTGAGACACTTCCGATATCGCTCACACGGATTGTCCGGCCGTTGCTTATTTTCGCTACGATAACATTCCGGATTTCATCCACACGTTTGAACTCGCCGACAGTGCGCAGGGAATATCTGAAGAGTCCGTATTTGATCGTGCCACCGGGAAGATTCAGGTTTGCCGCTGCAAGAGCCGCGGAGACCTGATCCAGTGTGAGTCCATGCGCCTGCAGTTTACGCATATCGATCTCGACATGTATTTCCCGTTCAAGTCCGCCCAAAACAGCCGCCTGTGCAACGCCCTCTACCTGCTCGATGCGCCGCTTTATCAGCGCTCTTGCTGTTTCTTTCAGCTCAACAAGCTGTGAATATTTTGTTGATTCGTTTTCTTTTTTCTCTCCAATGCTCCCTCTCTCTCTGTTTTCCTCTCTCCCCGCCTGCGTCCCCTCAAGCTGGGAGGGAGCCCCGCCTGCCGATATGGTACCGCCGAGGCGGGCAGGTCCAGCTCCCGACCTTAATGCAATCTCTTCTCTCATCTCTCTTCTATCTTCTCTCTGCTTTTCCGAAACCGCTACCGTCATCACCGGTTCCGTCGAAGGATCGATCTTGAGGATTGTTGGCCTGCCTGCCTCACGCGGCAATCCAGCACGAAGCTGATCCAGCTTTTCACGCACTTCGAGCATAGCAAAATCCATGTTGGTGCCCCAATAAAACTCAGCCGTTACTACCGAGATACCTTCGCGAGAAGCAGAGGAGGTTCGTTTGACACCTGTTACGGTTCCGAGAGCGGACTCGATCGGCTGCGTCAATGTGTTTTCAACTTCTTCCGGAGAGACATTCGGATAGGTTGTCTGCACGGTAAGTTTGGGGATCTTAATGGGCGGAAGAAAATCGATAGCAAGGTTTTTGAAGGCGATCATGCCCAGCGCAACGACACCGATCGTGAACATGATGATGGTAACCGGGCGCTGGATGGAAGTTGATGAGAGAGACATTTGTAATTGCGTATTTAATAAGGGGTAATAAGTTATTTCAAAATTCTTCTCACTTATATAAATAGCCACATCATAATTGAATAGAGAATCTCTCTACCCAGTTCAAATGAAGTTCATTGCTCACCAGCAACAACAATTCTTGGTTTCCTTTGAATGCAGCGCCAAAAACTTTTAGCCCTTTTTTGAGTGGTGGAATTATCAATCTTTTCGAAAAAACGCCAGAGAGGCTGTAGCAATCCAAATAATTACTCTGCCCATCGATACTTATTATCGGAACAAGCAAATGCGTCCATCCATTTTTTATTCCTAATGCACTCCCAGAATTATTCATCTGCATAGAACTTCCCCTGTCAATGATCTGTATGTCTAAACCACTTTGTGTATCAAAACCAACGCTGGGATTTACCTGTTCAATCGTTTTTGTTTTTAAATCATACCTGATCAAGATATATGGATTTCTCTGGGAATAGAGTACGCTTTGGTTATCGGCAAGTAACACCACGTTTGTCATTCCAAAAGAAGATAACATACTTCGAGCCGAATTTTTTAGAAGGTTATTATTAAATAGTTTTAGCAACCCCTCTTTTGGTTCAATAATTTTCCCAAATTCATCAAGAATTCTATTATTCTTTAGTGAAATAATTCTTAACGGTTTAAATTGTTGATCCAACAGGAAACTACTTGTTATGAGCTGAGTACCGTTGATAAAATCTATATCGTCCGTAAGTCTTTCCAAAGAGATTGTGCGAATGAGTTTTCCATTCTCTGAGAATATTGTACAACGCCTCAATGTGTTATCTATCACGGATAACTGTTTGTCGTGAAAGATTTTCATTGGACCTAATGTTTTAAACTCTCCCGGGCCACTGCCGATTTTACCTATTCGAAATAGTTCACTTCCCGTTTTTAGCGAAAACACTCTTATACTTCCTGCCTGTTGATCGGCCAAATAGAGCTTGCCATCCTCTGAACATTCAATACTTCTAATACCATAAAAATATATGTCATTGGTCGTATCGGGGAATCCAAACGATGAAATCTTGGTGATTTTTCCTTTGATTGCTTTCACATTTAATTGACAAAGCACTGTCGTAGATGTAAATAGAATGATAGCAAACACAAAACTGTATAATATTCGGATACACCAATTATTGATTATCAAGATATTCAATCCTTCTGGAATTCGTTTTATCTTCACTCGTCGTTACCAAAGGAGAGCGCAATGTCTTCTCCTCATCTCTTCATCCTGTAGATTTGGATTCTTGCATTGTGTTCATTTTGTTTTATAAGAGTCTCTTCAATCTTTCTGCCATTGATATTTAATCCGGCGGGAAGAAAAACGTATAGCACATCATTAAGAACAAATGAATGTGATACCAGATATGGTATAACGATACCGAGCATAATTGCTGCCCCATTTAACGAATAGATATCCATAAAATGTTTTCTAGATGATATCGTCTCGGGAGTCATTCTAAATAGAAGGATAAGGTCGTTGTTGAGAAGCTGTATTCTGCCTACGGTGGAATTGGATAGCTCATACTTCCTCGCATCTCTCATATTTCTTTGTATTTCCGCTGTAGGTATTTTTTCTGAGGCCTTCCAGTCAGAAGGAATATCACCGAATGAATCCAGAAGCTTACCATTTTCGTTAAACACTTGAATTCGATATTCATAGGGAGAGGCATGATAAATTAATCCGGTTCTATCGATTACTATGCCGCCACCCTCTCGTTGAAATGCTGGTGTAAATGACTTTGGATGAGGAGCAAATCTTACCAGTTCCTTTCCCTCAGGATCATATTTCACCACAGTTCCTTCCGTTGAACCTTTTCTGGTTACTATGCCAATTGCATACATGTAAATATTCTTCGCTGCATCGAATTGGAACTGTGTGAAGGGATTACCTAGCATGAAGGTGGCATTGTCGTACTCGCCGGTCGAGGTATAACGAATTAATTTCCCCTCTGTGCTGAAAATATAGATTTTACCATCCCGGTCGAACTGTGTATCATAAGCTTCAATGTATTCCCCGGGACCTCTTCCGTTACTTCCAATTTCGCGTACAAAACTGCCACTGCTGTCGAGCAAGTAGCAGCGTCGAGTTGTATAACGATCGTAAATCAAAAATCTTCCATCAGTACCTACAATGATCTGCGGATGTTGACCAAGCAGGAAGCCTTTCCGTTCCGATAAGATAATTTGTCGTTCCAATGCAAAGATCTCATTAAAATCATTTGCATCCGTGAAGAGAACAGGGTAAGTGTCTTTGAATGTTATTGGAATATCTCTTTTGGGAGGTTTCGCACAACCAGAGATAATTAACACGAAGAGAGTAACATAAAGTAGTTGTACAACGAATTGTTTCATTGCTTCATCATCTCCTTGGAGATTTTAATCAATGAAGAATACGAACAAGTACGGCTTTCTTGACAAGCTACAATCTGTTTAGGTCGGGAGCGGACTTGTCCCAACGTTTTTTGTCGGGAGCTCCCTCCCAGATCAACCTCGTTCCCAAGCTCCGCTTGGGAATATGTGTTTTTTTAAAGCTCTGCTTTCTTCACAATCATCTTTCAAGTTGCCCATCTACTTGGTTAATCTCATCACTGAAGCAGAGCTTCTCGTTTTGCGTTCCCAAACAGAGTTTGGGAACGAGAAGAACTTCTGGAGGTAAGCGAGTCTATAGACATCCCAGCGATGGGAAAGTGATGCTTCACCTTAATGTATACCTCCCAATCTTGGGATTCGCCTCCGGATAATCCTCCAGCTTGACGTAGATGCTATTGCCGTGACATCCAAGGACATCCTTTTCAAACGGAATTGACTTTACAAGCAAGTTACCATCCGTGTCATAGAAATCGAGTTGATTATCGTACTGGATGAACACAATCCCCTTATCGAGAACAAGTGGTCCTTGCATCAGCACCGGACTTCTACGGCCTTCAGATTCTTCATAGATAATCTTCCCTTCACTAAATTCTTTTATGAGCTTGCCCTCTGAATCATACTTCCGGATTCTGTAAAAAAGCGGATTTATTTCGTAGATGAAGCCCGATGTATCGATGACCATGCCGTTGTATCCAGCCGAGAAGTTGAGGTCGCTAATTTCTTCTGGGATGAGAGCAAACGATATCATATGTTTTCCAGTAGAAGAAAATTTATGGATCGTTGGAAATATGTTGGGCTTTTTTGATCTTATGAAGCTCGGTTGAAGCATTCCGTCATAAAGGAAGATTTCATCGTTTTTATTGATATGAATGAAATACTCAGTTCTATCGGGGAACATCATCGATTTATAGTTGTAATTCGAGGTATATACCAAAACTTTTCGACCCATATAATCATTAAGGAATATCTCTCCCTCTCTGTTTATCGCAACACTAAGGGGAGTTTGATATTCCCCCGGTCCATGTCCCTGGCCTCCCAAATCACTAAGAAACTTACCTGTGGTGTCAGCAATGAAGACGGTTTTCGATTGCCATCCATCGCAGATGATTATATTACCTTGCTGATCAATATCGAAGTCGGTTATCAACGAGATGAAATGATCTTTGCCGGATGATAGTTGTACCTCTTTCTCCAGCACAGTAAAGTCAGCGAAGGACTTTGCTCCTTTAATAAGATCTAAGGATGCAGGTGGCGGGGGAGCAGCCGTTGTCTTGGTCTTTGACTTCTTACAACCCGACAATGAAAAAATTAGGAAGACCAGTACCGTTGCGACCACAGAGCTACTATGATATGCCATAGATCTTGTTCCTCGATCTCAGAGTTTGGGAGTGAGAAGATTCTAAAAAATGATTTGGGATCATGCATTACAGCTTCTATGATACCTCTCATCATTCAACCTCGTTCCCAAGCTCCGCTTGGGAACGTGTGTTTTTTAAAAGCTCTGCTTTCTTCTGGCAACCTCCAATCCGTGGCAACTTCTACCAAACCATTATTACCCTCATAATCACGAGCACTCGAATACCTCCAGTGCCGCGGCTCATCAACATATCCTCTCCAAACCGGATTGTAATGAATATAGTCGATCTTTTGAGCCATCATCCTCTCGCTGGAGATCATTTGCGGGTGGCTTCCCTCCTGCCATACTTGATACATACTCTCCTTTTTGTGAGAAGATTTCCTCACATGAAGCTCACTCAATAATGCAGCAGGACCGCTTGCTTCTAATTGATCAATAATCTTTCGTGCCGTATAGGATTTGAATTCTTTCATTACCTTCGGTAACTCTTCCGCATGAGCAATCACATGGGAATGGTTTTCTAATAGTACGTAAGCATAGAGTATAATTCTACGTTCTGTATGAATAAACCGAAGTGAGCTTATGAATATCTCTGCAAAACTCGGTTGAGAAAAGAGTGGAAGCCAGTCCACGACCGTCATGGTCATAAAATAGGGCTGATGAGTTTCAAAAAATTTATATCGTGTGCGGGACATAGCAAACCTTCTTGTATAGTTAAAGCAGGGCTTCACACTTTGCGTTCCCAAACAGAGTTTGGGAACGAGACCTTATCGCCTCATTCGACCTCGTTCCCAAGCTCCGCTTGGGAATGTGTGTGTGTTTTAAAGCTCTGCTTTCTTCACAATCATTTTTCAAGCTGCCCATCTACCTGGTTAATCTTTCATCATTGAAGCAGAGCTTCTCGTCCTGCGTTCCCAAACAGAGTTTGGGAACGAGAAGGGTATAGGATTTGAATTCTTTCATTACCTTCGGTAACTCTTCCGCATGAGCAATCAAATGGGAATGATCTTCTAATAGTACGTAAGCATAGAGTGTAACTCTACGGTCTGTGTGAATAAACCGAAGTGAGCTTATGAATATTTCTGCAAAACTTGGTTGAGAAAAGAGTGGAAGCCAGTCCACGACCGTCATGGTCATAAAATAGGGCTGATGAGTTTCAAATATTTTATATCGTGTGCGGGACATAGCAAACCTTCCTACATGGTTGAAGCAGAGCTTCACACTTTGCGTTCCCAAACAGAGTTTGGGAACGAGACCAATATTCTCACACCCTCTCGCTCATTTCACTCTACCCACAACTCTAACCTTCGCGTCATGCGCAAGCGTGTAATGGCCCCCGATCAATACCGTGTCTCCTGGCACCACCTCTTTGTATTGACCACGGAGAATTTCTATAAACTCTTCGTTCTCTTCGCCAACATCGACATAGTTCCACTTTGCCAGGTCGCCTTCTTTGTAGAAGATTAGATTGCGCTGGTCGCGGACCAGAAGCGCCGCCTTGGGTACAAGCAACCGGTTTGTAAAAATATCCGTCTCGATTCGAACAGTAGCAAACATCCCAGGACGAAGCTGCGGGAGAAACCCGGTTGAAATTGCTGATTGGCGAGTGACGATTGACGGTTGAAAAGATTTAGTGCCATCCTTTAATTCTATTGTGACCTTTACGGTTTTTGTTTTGGTGTCGACGATTGGATTAATGTAGATGATCGCACCAAAAAATGTTTTCGCCGGGTATGCATTGACAATCACTTCTGCCCTGCGGCCGAGATGCAGTTTTCCAATCTCACTCTCCAGTACTTCCACATCTACCAGCAGGCTGGAGAGATCAACAAGCTTCAACACCGTTCTGCCCATCGAAATCTGCATGCCGGGTGTGATATCGCAGTCGGCAATGTAGCCGGTGTAAGGAGCCTTGATTTCCGTGCTTTCGAGATCGAACTTTGCGCGTTCAAATGCTTCACGCGCAGAGCTGAGACCCGTACGGCTTGCCTGGACATCGTTCCGATGAGAGTGGAGAATGGCGATATCGGCTTCGTAGTTCCTTTTCTTCCGGGCATATTCAATTTCATTCACCTGAAGCCCTCGCCAGAGTTTTTCAAGCTCTTCCAAATTCTTTTCCGCTTCTTTTAGCTGCTGTGATTGTTTTACGCTATCAACATCTTCGGCGTAGGGAGAATAAACCTGTTGACGGTATTCAATTTGCGCCGCTAATAGTGCAGAAGCCGCTCGGTCATAGGAGATCCGTTTTTCCCGTTCATCGAGTTTCATAAGCAGATCGCCCTGCCGGACGAATGAGCCGTTGTGAACTTCGACCTGCAGCGCTTCGCCGCTGGTTCGGGCAACAATTTCTGCCTCGCGTTTCGCACGCAGTGTGCCTGTTGCCGTAAGCCATTTAATGAGGTTCCCCCGATGGGCCAATGCGGCATCGACCGGAAATATAACTTCCGTCGTTGACTGGGTGGATTTTGTCGGCGAGCCTTCGGTTTGTTGAACATCTGTTCCGTCGGAAGATGAAGATGGTTTCAGGAGATACCACAGAAGAATTCCGATTGGAATGAACGCAAGAATGAGGTAATAGGATGTTTTCATATGCGCCGGTGTCTTGTGATGTACGAGGAGAACGGTTGCGAATGATGAAGATCCTTCAGACTGTTCGGTCCATCCTCTCTCCATTATTAGTGATCTAGAATTCTCAATACTTCGACGAGCGATAGACGGTCTGTAGAGTTGGTAGGATGGTAGCAATAATTCTGTTTGATGTCAAACCGGGTTGAATTAGCAAAGTTTGATGGCATGACTAAATGCAGATGACCGGCACCCTGGCATTGATTGAACGCATTTATGTGACGGTTATCTCGTTACTTATGGTTGGTAGTGGACTTTTTCCCTGGTTTCTTCCCAAAAACGTTAACCCGTAATATCAATAGAATTCCCTTGCACCCTCCCGTTACCGCATGTAAATTAAGGTGAGCAGAAAAGGAAAACTATGAAGGAACGATTTAGAATATCCACTCGAACGACGCATGTCTTGACGTTCTTCTTCGCTCTCACCGCCGGCATTATTATCTACCTCGTAATCCATGATTCCAATTCAATGGCTTTCCCTCCCGCCCAGCCAATAACCTACAGCATGTTACTCGATCCAGGTGCTACTCTGGTTGACACATCGGCTATTATAAGCGTACCAGGAAGGATGCAATTTGATCCGGAGGGAAATGTGTACATACTTGAAACCCATTTTAGGGGAGGTCTTCAAGATCGTATATATAAGTTTGATCCAAAATTCAATCATAAAAAACTGATCGGGGAGGTAGGTCGGGGACCTGGTGAATACACTCGCCCAACGGATATCTGGATAGATAAACGAGGGTATCTCTATGTACCAGATGTGGGTAATCAGAGGATTAGTATCTGGAACAATACTGACACACTCGTTAAGCTGATTACAAATATTTTTATCCCCTCTGACACGCGAATTGCCGTTGATAGTAAAGGATTCATCTATCTCAGCAGCTTTTTCACAGACAGTCTTGTAAGAAAATTATCACCAGACGGCTCATTTTTGAGACTCTTCGGCAAAAAGAATCAAAATAAGGATAGATCCATTGTCCGATTGGAGAATGAAAACTCGATTGATTTTGACAGCGATGGGAGATTATGGATGTCGTTCCGGTACAGGCCCGTCATAAGAACATATGATACAACAGGAGTTCTGCTCTGGGAGAGAGAGTTTCTTACACCGGAGATGGAAGAGGAGCGAAAAAAATACGCAGGAAAGCCAGGCGCGCTTGAATACAACGTCGATATTGCTTCCGTACCATGGGGAGGAATACTTCTTTTCACACGAAATCATATCAATTTATTGAACCATAAAACGGGTGCAATCCAATTTCGATATCGCACTCCGGAATTACAATACGGTATGGTTGATGATATTCTGTTCTGTCAGAATGATTCCTCTCTCTGGTGTGCGAGTGCACATTTTGGGCATATCCTTAAGTTCGATTTTGCTCCTGATACACAGTAACGATGGAGTAATTGATAAACAATTACTATCAAATAACAATATCCAATCATTGGAGGGTAAATCAAATGAAGACGCAACAATTAATCAGGATCGTTTCATCATTTTTGATTGTACCGTTAATATTCATCATTTTAGGTTTATCGAGTGCGTCTGGGGAAACACAACGTTGGACAGTTTATTGTTATTGGGGTGGCAGTGAACCCCTTAAATGCGAGCACGCCAATTGCATAGACGGACAATCTTGGGATCGTGATGGGATATGCGGAACATCACACACATACGCAACAGCTGCGAGGTGCCAATTTCCCGTAAATGATAAATGTAATTGTACACCAGATGCCGATAGCCCTCTTTGTACACAGGATCATTGGCCAAATTAGAGAATATCTCATGATATTATACTGGAATGGAGAACAGTGCCTTTGTTGTACTCAGGAAGCTATTATTCCTGATAGCCGCCGTCGTAGCATCATCTTACCAGGCACCGCTTTGAATGTATCTTACAAGGCGTTGTTCAAATTCAATTTTTACATTACCCCATCAAGTCACCAAATGAGCTATGGCTCTGAGAACCTCTTTATGTTGCCCTTCATTTTTTTAACCATCTTCTGCTCAATGAATTCCAATGGAAGGAGAATTTATAAACTTGTCGGCATCCCTATATGGGATTTAGTATAAGAAGAGCTGCACATGTTCGTTGCAAACTGCACATCTATTGACTCCTCGTAGGAATAGATGTACGTTTCCACTGACACCGCAGGGAAGAGACAGATCTAACCCAAGTTCGACAGTTGTGAAGAAAAAACGATGATTCTGAGCTATAAGAGGCAAAAGGTGTCAAAAGTTTACACTACAATTTGAGTTTCATTTCAAGCCTGGAAGGGGGTTTGAGATTTAGTTTGTGCAATAGAATG
>JAZDJN010000077.1:0-3165 GCA_043803945.1 bacterium
AGCTCCAATGGTGAACATTCCTGTTTGTCTATTGCGTATTCCGGTGGGAATATCAGTCGAATCAGTTGTTGCTGCGTACGTCGCCACAATCTGACTTGTTGCAGTTACTCCTGAGACGCTCACCTGCACTGAATCACCTGCTCCCGCTGTGACTGTGGCGGAATTGGTTCCTTGATGATCCACAAAACCAGGGAAAATCACATTCCCATCATTTTGTATCTGTAGCGGAGTAAGTTGATTCCCTGCATCACCTTCATAAATATCTATTCTAAAACCTGCACGCGTAGTCGAATCTGCCCCAATAGCAGCTATTCTAACTTCACCGCTTATATAATCAAGGTACCCACTTCCGTTCGGTCGAAAATTTGCTGCACTCCCACTCGTGTGAATAGCGCCGGCAACTTCAAATTTATCAATCGGTACTGTCCCGACGCCAAGGTAACTTACTAACACCGTATCTGTCGCCGTCGCAAGGCCGACCGTTCCAGATTGAGGGGCTGTGGCATTGCGCTTGAACCAGCCGAACTGCCCCGATGTGCCAGAGGGAGTTAAAGAACTTCCTGTCGCCGCGCCAATGACGTAGTTTTCACCACGGTTCTGTTTTGCAGTGAGGGAATCTTGCAAGTATAGCATCCGAGCAATCAAAAATTCGGTTCGATTGAGTTTTGCTGTCAAACTATCCTGCGCGCCCGGTACCGTTGAAATTGCCTGAATATGTCCGAGAGGCGAGTACTGATTCGTCAGGAAACTTTTCGATGCGAGAATGGAAGCCGTGTCGGCTGAGATTGTTCGGTCAGCGTACATCGTACCACCTCCCGAAAGTCCGGCTCCAGCTGTCAGGGTGCGGGTTTTTGGCACATATTCATTTCCTATGAAGGATTTCGAACCAAGAACATTCGCCGTGTCAGCCGATATGGTGCGATTCGCGTTGAGGTTGCCGCCTCCAGACAAGCCCGCTCCCGCCGAAATCGTGATTGTATCCGCGACGTATTGATTCGAGACAAAACCTTTCGAGGCGAGAATGGAACCCGTGTCCCCGCGAGCATAGTAGCCAGCAAACTGCCAACGCATACCGAGTAAAGATGTGGTATCAGTATAACTGATCTTTAAGGGATCGCTTGGAAGATTTGTCAAGAGACTTCCATTACCCGAAAAATATGCAGCTAAAAGTGTATCCGTCGCCGTTGCGAGGCTAACCGTTCCCGATTGAGGGATTGTGGCGTTACGAGTAAAATAGCCGAATTGATTGGCCGATATAAAATGATGGTTTATAATCGGTCCCTCCAAGAAGGTTGCATCTGCGGATTGGTTTGGCCCTATTTGACAATTTGAACCTGCATAAGAGGTTGCAATAGACGACGTGGTATGTCCACTGAAACTATTCCCGCTAATGTTCATCCCTACGCCATAGCTCAGGATCATGCCTCTCAATGATACTCCACCGCCATTGAAATAGATACCAGATACTGTTCCTCCATCGCATTCACCGTCTATGTTTAATTGCGATGTTCCCCCGTTCTTCTCAAAATATCCTCCAATGACTGAAAGACCAGCACTTCCCCCAACGAACATACCAGAATTGCCGTTCTCTCCTGCCTCAAGACCAAAGAAACTTACTCCATTAGGGGTAGTACCGAGAAAAACACCATAGCGTGTGTTTTTCCCCACCGAACATGTCGTAAAAACATTAAAATGTGATGCCCCAGTTAGGTTAATCCCATCATAACTTCCGGCTAACCCATTGTAAGAAAAACTATTATTACGGAATGTATTTCCCCATGAATTAGTCAGATATAAACCATGTTTTCCGTGCTTCGCGATGGCAACCCTATCCAATAAAACATGATGGGCCTTATTCAGATATACTCCATAACCCGACAATGCAGAACCTACAACGGCCATATCTGTAATCTTGAAATCATAGACCTCTATAGTGTCACCATCTAATGTGATTGCATTTCCAATCCCAGAATTGAAAATTTCTGTTTCATAGATTCCCGCACCCCGAAGCCATATTCCCCAAACCTTGTAGGAATAACAAATACTATCGGTTACTGTATGTGGTAAATTGCCGGTTAATGCCTGACTAATCCTATATTTCCCAGATGGAAAGAAAACTATTCCGCCATTAGTAAGGGAATTAATCGCGTTTTGAATTGCCACAACATCGTCTGTTGTCCCGTCTCCCTTTGCTCCATACGCCCGCACATCGATTACTGGCCCTTTAATAATGAGGTCTGCTGCCGAGAGCGTATCCGTCGCCGTTGCGAGGCTCACCGTTCCAGACTGAGGAACGGTGGCATTGCGCTTCCACCAGCCGAATTGTCCAGATGTGCCGGAGGGTGTGAGAGAAGAACCCGTTGCTGCGCCGATTGCGTAGTTCTCGCCTCGGTTCTGCTTGGCTGCGTTTGTATCGGCTTGTCCTGTGATGGTGGAGATCGCCTGTGTATGTCCAAGAGGTGCGTACTGGTTCGTCAGGAAACTCTTTGATGCAAGAACGGAACCTGTGTCGCCGCGAGCATAGTATCCAGCAAATTGCCAACGCATTCCGAGTAGAGAAGTCGTATCCGAGTAATTTAACTTCAGGGCGAAAAGCGTTGTGGCTTCTGGACGGTTCAACTTTGCCGTGAGGGAGTCTTGAAGATTCGGAATGCCGGAAAAAGAAATGGACGTAATACCGGCACCATTGCCAATTAAATACGCCGCCGAAACCGTATCAGAAGCCAACATATCAGCCGCATTGAATCTTGTTACTGTTAATCCACCTAAAGTATCGGCTGTCAAGGCTGTGGTTCCGCTACGGCTTTTGTAGAGAAGATTCGCTCCTGAAGTAATGAGATACGACCAATTATCGTAAAACTTGAGAAATTTCAATCTCAGTCCGTAATCTGGGCTGAGAAACCGCAATGTGTCTTCTCCACTTGAGCGCAAAATTCTCTCATTGATCGTTTGGGCATTACTTATTCCAAACCCAATCAACAAAACCAATATGAGTTTTTTCATCTCTGTATGATGCCGAGCTTAATTGTAAATACTCCCGCCGCTTTGGGTTGATATGCTCCCGTTGCCACGACTTGACCGTAAATGTTCTTCGAACTAGGAATACATTCAAAACGCAAATGCGGATTGTTGTTTGTAATTGCGTACGATCCTGTGCTACCGGTT
>JAZDJN010000078.1:0-10591 GCA_043803945.1 bacterium
TCGTAATACTTGTAGATGTCCGTGTCCTTCGCAAGTCCAAGGTCACGACGCCAGCGATCGAGGAAGCGGCCCCAGAAGAAATCGCTGAGCGGAACACGGTCCGCCTCTTCGTGACGCAGAGTCTTGTTCATTCTATTCAACTTCGCAAGACATTCCGAACTTCGTTCCATGCCATTCCTTAGTGTGCTTCGAGAAGAGGCGTGCATCGTTTACCCCGATCGTTTTTGGATCGGGGTCGGCCGCACAATTTTGGAGTAAAATTAAAGCTTTTCTGAAATTCCTGCTTTAATTTTCCGTCAAATATTCCGCCATCAACTCCGCCTGCTTCAGAACCGTGTCGATTGCTTTCTGCTGTTTGTCTGGCGGATAGCCGTACTTTGTCAGAGTACGTTTCACCAGCACCATCAGTTTCGCTCTTGCACTCTCACGGATAGTCCAGTCGATGGTAGCATTCTTCTTTACTTTATCTGCAATTTCTATCGCAATCTCTTTTAGAATTTTATCGCCCAAAACCTGAACCGCACTATCGTTGACTTCCAATGCGTTATAGAAAGCAACTTCGTCTGTTGTCAGACCAAGTTTCTCTCCTTCTTTGTCTGCTTCCTTTATTTCCTTTGCGATTCTAATGAGCTCTTCAATAATCTGAGCGGTCGTCAGCAAGTTGTTCTGATACCTTTTGATTGATGCTTCAAGCATTTCTAAGAACTTCCTGCTCTTTACAAGATTGGTTCTCATCCGACCCTTGATCTCATCGTTGAGTATCTTCTTCAGCAGTTCGAGCGCAAGGTTCTTATGCTTCATCCCCTGCACTTCTTGCAGGAATTCCTCTGATAATATTGATATATCCGGCTTCTTAATACCGGCAGCATCAAAAATGTCAATGACTTTGTCTGACGTAAGCGCTGAGTCCACTATTTGCTTGATCGCAGAATCAATGTCGGCAGATGATTTTCCTGTCCCCGTGCCTTCAAATTTCACCAACCGTGCTCTCACTGCCTGGAAGAAGGCCATTTCATCCTTGATCGTAAGTGCAGACAGGTGTGGAATGGATAATGCGAACGCCTGACTAAGCAACGATACTTCTTTAACAAATCGGCTTTTCCCATCCTGCAATCCTAAAACGTGTTCTTCTGCTTGAAGTATTATTGAGAGCTTTTCTTTTGGCTCGCCGGTAAAGAAACGCTTATAGTTAAACCCTGTGCTGCCCGGGTAATATACCATAGGTTCGGCAGCTATGATGTCTTTTTTTGTTTTACTGGTCTCTGAGAACAATTGCTTCACGACTTCAAGTTTTTCAATCATTGCAACTACAGCCTGCGCTTGTGTTTCAGCCGGATTGCCCCTGCCTCCTGCATCTCCATAAAACTTGAGCGCATTCTTTAAATCGGAGGCAATTCCAAGATAATCAACGACGAGTCCTCCGGGTTTGTCCTTGAAAACCCGATTCACTCTCGCAATAGCTTGCATCAAGGTATGCCCACGCATCGGCTTATCGATATACATCGTGTGCAAACAAGGCACGTCAAAACCGGTAAGCCACATATCACGGACAATGACCAATTTCAAATCATCACTGGGATCTTTCATCCTATCAGCTAAGCCCTGTCGTTGCGATTTAGTAGTGTGATGTTTTTGCATCGCAGGTCCATCATCGCTCGATGCAGTCATCACCACTTTGATTGCACCTTTTGTAAGATCGTCATTGTGCCATTCGGATTTTAGTTCGATAATTTCGTTGTAGAGATCAACCGCCACACGCCGACTCATCGCAACTATCATCGCTTTGCCTTCGGTTACTTCTTGCCGCTGTTCATAGTGTGAGACAATATCTCGTGCAAGATTCTTAAGCCGGTTCTCATTGCCGATAATTGCTTCTAATCGTGCCCACTTCGCCTTGAGTCTCTGCTTCTCAGTTATCTCTTCATCTTCTTCCAACTCTTGATCAAATTCTTCCAGCAGCCGTTTTCCCTCGTCATCCAGATTCACTTTTGCCAAACGGCTTTCGTAATAGATTCGTACTGTTGCTCCATCTGCGACCGATTGAGAAATATCATAGATGTCAACGTACTGGCCAAACACTTGCGGTGTGTTGACATCCGTTCCCTCGATGGGTGTTCCTGTAAATCCGATATAGGTTGCATTCGGTAATGCATCCCGCATATATTTAGCAAAGCCGTATGCTATGCGTGTGCCGATGACTTCTTTCGTCTCCTTGTCCTTTACATCTTTGGTCACTGCTTCAAAGCCATATTGTGTGCGATGAGCTTCATCAGCAATGACGACAATATTTCTCCGGTCTGAAAGCTGTTCATAAACCGCTCTGGACTCTGAGCTTGTCGAAGAGTCCGGCATAAACTTCTGTATTGTCGTAAAGACAATGCCCCCGCTTGCTACGTTTAATAATTGTTTCAAATGTGGTCGGCTATTGGCTTGTACCGGTTCTTGTCGCAGCAATTGCTTCGATGCTGCAAATGTATCAAACAACTGGTCATCCAGGTCATTGCGGTCGGTGATGACAACAATGGTAGGATTCTGCATTTCAGGAGCAGTGATAAGCTTACCGGCAAAGAACACCATGCTTAGACTTTTTCCGGAGCCTTGGGTATGCCAGACTACGCCGCCTTTTTTGCTGCCTATAGCACCCTCACCCGGCCTCTCCCAGGGGGAGAGGTGTGTATCGCCGACATTAATGAGATCGGTAAGCTTCTCGAGAGTTAGTTCAAGTTTGTCAAGAATGTCTTCGTTAGAAAAGCGAACAACGTGATAACCTTGAGAAGTCAGGTATTCATCTCTCACCTGGTCACGTTGTTTTTGCTCTTCAATCTGATGGACACCTCCGTCTAATTCAACGACCAACTTTTTTTCGTTGCAATAAAAATCTGTAATGTATGGCCCAATCTGATGTTGTCTTCTAAATTTCAGATGATGAAACTTTCTATCTCTGACAACATGCCAGAATATTTCTTCCGCTGGAGTTTGGCGCTTCCGCAATTCTCTTGCTTCATTCACAAGACTTGAAAACAGCACCCCACCCCTATAATTTACGAACGGAATATCTCCCTCCCTCTGGGAGGGATTAAGGGAGATTATTCTTCCCTCCCTTTGTGAGGGATTAGGGGAGGTTTTCCTTCCCTCCCTTTGGGAGGGACCGAGGGAGGGCATAGAATAGCCCGCCGCTCTAATCGTGCTCTCTATTGCTTTATTGACAGCGTAGTATTGATGATAAGCAGCCAATTTCTTTTCTATTACAACCTGCTTTATACCCACACCCTCGTTCCCTCTCCCAGCGGGAGAGGGATGGGGTGAGGGTCTTATAGCTTTTTCAAATACGATGAAGTTTCGGATAAGATCGAGCACTGTTGCTGGATTCAGCATGCCTTTAAGCAGCACTTCTAATTGCGGGATGAACTTTGATGCCTCTTTGCTGCCATCAATACTTTTCCAAGTCATAAAGCGGTTGAATCCAGCCGATACACTCCCGGCTCGGCATTCCATTCCATCTGAAATAATACAGATGGCATTGTAGGTAAATAAGCTTGGTATTGTAGCTTTGTATGTTTGGATTTGTTCGTATGCTTTTTGCACAGTGGCAGTCTCATCCGAAGCATTTTTCAATTCGATGACTACTAAAGGAATACCATTGATGAAAAGGACAATATCCGGACGCTTGTTCTGGCCTGCCCCACCGGAGGCGGGGTTCTTCTCAACTATGGTATATTGATTGACAGCTAAGAACTCGTTGTTGAATGGTTCCTCAAAATCAACCAGCGCTACTTCGTAGCTTCGTTCGTAGCCGTCTTGCTGGTATGGGACACGAACCTTCTCGATGAAGTATTGATGGAATATTTCGTTATTGTGCAGCAGATCGGGTGAGTAAATGTGCAGCACTTTCTGTATCGCTTGCTCTCTTGCGCTCTCTGGAATATCCGGATTGAGGCGTGCGATGCACCTTCGCAGGCGATTGATTAGTACGATTTGCTCAAATGATTCTCGCTCAGCATATTCAGCCCCGGGTGCGATTGCAAGGCCATGAACATGCTCCCAGCCTATATTCTGCAATTCTTCGATTGTAATATTTTCAATCGTGCTTTCGATCATTATTTGGACTTAACTTTTTGTTTATTTTATCGATAATATATTTAGGAACAGATATCGCCAATCGTTTGTTGACAAATGTAGAAAAATGACATATACTATAGAAGAAACCGATCACCATTATTTGCAGCACTATGACAACCAATATGAATAAAATCGAAGAACTCAAGAATGATCATGAGTTACAGGAGATTGTCAAGATAGCCCAACTCTCCAAGATATCGAAAGAAATCACGAAACCTTATGAAGACAAGACGCGTCCAATTATAGCCACAAAAGATTACGGCCAGGAAGTAAAAATTATGAATTATAGCAATTAGCTCTATCCTTTGTCTTCGTACAGGAAGTCCGTTCTATCAATCAGTGGAACGGACTTTTTCATTTCATGCAGGGAAGAAGTTGATCATCGAAAACGTTGATGTCTCAAATAATTTCCCTTTTCGTTGTTGTGGTTGGCTATCCATATCCAAGAATAACTCTGCCCTCAGATATAATTCAAATAATAACTTCCAATCGTCCGATTCTTTTGATAATTCTTTTACATTTAAGTCCTTCAACAAATTTTCAGGTACGTTTTCTTTTATATGTTTTGCATTGATAGTACGTCCATGGGTAAAATATTTGCTTGTTGAGGTCAAATCCTCCGCGATGGCATCGGCTTTCATTTTTGCATCTTTATGATCCTTCAACATATATTTGCAGAGAAACTTTTTTGCGCAATCTTTTGCAAATGCCATAGATTTATCACAATGATCGATAAAACCGCTATCAAGAGCAGAGAGTTGCACCAAATACGCCTGATACGGTTTCCCCTCTGTAATTGCCTGACTCGTTAACTCTTCTAAACGATTACGTGCATGGACAAATGATTGTGCTGAAATCCATTGTTGGACTCCACCTTGAATAATTTGAATTTGCGCGTCGATAGGTCCAAGTTCTGAAGTGACTCCCATAATAATTTCATCTGCGCCTAATGCAAGCATAGTAGCTGCACTCTTTGCCACATTTGGAACTATGACTCTGAATTGTTTTTTACAATAAGCTCGTATCATTTCGACAATCTTTTCTGCTACTGTACCAGCCCCACCGCCACTTTGTATAATAAGATCAATATTCTTTGTCTCTCCGACCGATTCCAGCATACTGCCGACCATGTGGATGTCATTGTAGTCTATAGGATAGTTCAATTTGGCAACATAGAGAAGAATTTTTGTCCCGAATTTATCTTCTATTTTCTTAATTAATTGTTGACGGCGTTTAGTTTGTGTATGTGCATCCTGAACTTCCTGTTGTACCTCTTGTAAGATTTTGTCATACCGATTCTGTATTTCTCCTTGCTTATCTTCCATTTTCTTCCCTTCGTTATTTTTTTGCAGGAATCTCCACATTTTAAGAGTATTTAGTTTTCCCCCACCCTCACCTCACCGTTCATTAGCTTTGGCAAGAGTGTATCCCGCAGTTGTGTGAGTGTGCGAATTTGTATGGTATTTTGATAAATCTTCTTGTCTAACGGACTTGCTTCCTGCTGGAATTTCTTTACTAATTCTTTCGGTGCGATAACATTTTCCAGTTTATTGAAATCTTCTTTTCCGATTGAGCCAAATACTGTGCCGTTATCCTCAAACTGTTTTATCCGAGCCATCAATGATCGAAGTTTGTAATAAGTGTAAGTACTAAACGTATTTTCTGTTTTGTATCGAAATGCGGCAACACCACGACCAATACAACAATCTTCTATTGCAATATTCATATCACCAACCGGAGCTCTAACACTCACTAATGTGTCGAACTTCTTCGCCAATCTTGTTGGTTCTGTTGTATACACTCTTGGCTCAGGGAAGCGAACTCCAAAATCTGTTCTTCCTTGAAAGAAAACCATTCCATTCTTGGCTTCATTCAATGCCGATCCGGACGGAGACTGACCCATTGTGAAACCAAATTCATCTTCTATCGTACCGCGATCCCACCCCTCTTCCGCCTCTTCCCCGCCTTCACTTTCGTTTCGGCGGGCAGGCACAAACCACTGCCTGAACAACGTTTCAGCCAAAGCTTCGAGGGTTTTATTTTGGCGTTGGAGCAAATCTATTTTCTCATGAAGTGAGATTAGTGTTTCAGCAATCGAGGCTTGCATTTCAATTGAAGGAATGTCAATCGTTAATTCAGACAACATCGCATTGTTTAAACTCGCTCTTGTAGTCATTGATGACATATTGGACACGGTAGCTCTAAATCTTGGCGAACGGAAAAAAAAACCAGCGTATTCTGGCAATATCCTTATGGTTCCATTAGGTCTCAATCTTTTTGTGAATCCGTTAAATGTTACATTGGGATAATCTACTAAAGCAACGGAACTCATTCCCAAATCTTCATCTGTTTCACTTGTTCGCGTTAAAAAAACATCACCTCTTATGACAGAACAACTTTCTCTTTCTTTCTCTGTTGAATTTACTAAGGACGTTAATATTTTAGGAACAAAATAATTATCAAAAATATCCATGTATGAAAGAAAACCATATCCAAAACCAAATTCTTCCCGTGGTTTTGAAAGTCCCGAGGAAAATTCATATACATCTCCAAGTTTATATTCTTTCCACTCAACCATTACTGTTTTTGCCTTTACTCTTCTTTGCACCTCTGCTATGCGCTCTCTTTTTAATCGCATCCTTCATTTGGCTCAATGCCGGCGATACATCAGAAGGTGATTTCTTCAAGTCAACATCCATTGCTTCTTCCAATTCCTTCACTGTAGGCATTTGGCTTTTCAACTTCTGTGGAAGCGATTGCGCAAGTTTATAGTCCGCAACACCCAGCTGGGTTGAGATACCCTTGAGCGTAAACCATATCACGGTGTCATTGGGAGTTTTACACAGCAGCACTCCAATGGTCGGGTTATCGGTTTTCCCTTTTATCTACTCGTTCACTGTATTGACATAAAAATTGAGTTTGCCTGCAAACTCCGGTTTAAAATCCCCGATTTTGAGTTCAAAGATCACAAAGCAGTGTAAATGATAATTGTAGAACAACAAGTCCAAAAAGTAATCATCCCCGTCAACATTCAGGTTATACTGGTTGCCCACGGAAGCAACGCCACGGATGCATACAATCTTGTAACGGGAGGCTGCAACTTTGTGGTGATCTCTAATTTTGCAACGGACGGTTGCAACATTGGAGGCGTAGCCGATTGTGCGGGGCTATCGGGTAATGTTGCAAGTGGCGCTTGCAAGATTCCGAATTGCGGATAAGCAACAATGCTCCGATATTCTTTTACACTGCTTTTACTTGCCATTGTTATGACTTGTTCAGATTATCGATGTTGATTTTTGAAAGATTCTCTTTAATACGATTATTGAGTTCTGCTTCTTCTGCAATCTGCTTTTCAAGTTCGGTTTTAAGCTGTGAGAACCTCTCCGCAAAATTAAAATCGTCCTCATCATCTGGCAAGCCAATGTATCTGCCGGGAGTGAGTACGTAATCCTTTGCTTTCACCTCTTCAATCGTAGCGCTCTTGCAAAAACCAGGGATGTCGGTGTATTCACCCTCACCCGACATACGGTCACCCTCTCGCTTGCCTTCTTTGTTATGTCCCTCTCCCGCTGGGAGAGGGATTAAGGGTGAGGGAGGCGAGGGAGCAGAACGCCAATTGTGATACGTCCTCGCAATTCGTGTAATGTCCTCCGCTGCCAAATCTCTGTTCTTCCGGTTAATCAAAAAGCCGTGGTTGCGTGCGTCAATAAACAAAATCTGCCGTGTCCGCTTCTTTTTATTCCTTCGCATAAACCAGAGGCATGCCGGTATCTGCGTATTGAGAAACAATTTTGTCGGCAGGTTTACTATGCAGTCAATCAAATCGTTTTCAATCAATGCTTTCCGTATATCACCTTCGGTGTTGGTCTTAGTAGTAAGCGAACCTTTAGCCAATACAAATCCTGCCAAACCATTAGGTGCAAGATGGTATAAAAAATGAAGTATCCATGCGTAATTTGCATTGGCAGCTGGAGGTGGAAGTTTCTCACCTAAAATGGTCCATCGGGCATCGTCACGCAGCAGCTCGCCGCTCCAGTCGCTGTCGTTAAACGGAGGGTTGGCAATAACGTAGTCTGCTTTCAGATCCTTGTGTGCATCATTCAGAAAAGAACCTTCGTTGTTCCACTTCACATTGCTGCTGTCAATACCGCGAATGGCGAGATTCATCTTCGCTAATCGCCATGTGGTTTGGTTGCTTTCCTGCCCGTAAATAGAAATGCGGTCTTTGGGATTGATGCTGAGTTTTTTTCCATTGTATTTTTTGTAGTAATCGTTGTGGGCTTCCACAAACTTTTCGCTCTGCACGATCATACCACCACTGCCGAAGCAAGGATCAAATACTCTACCTTCGTAAGGTTCCAACATATCAACAAGCAGCCACACCACGCAGCCCGGAGTGTAGAACTGTCCGCCTTTCTTTCCTTCCGCCAACGCAAACTCACCGAGGAAATATTGAAACACACTGCCGAGCACGTCTTTGCTTTGCGCTTCTTTCGTGCCGAGTGCAGCACTGCCAACGAGATCGATCAAACCGCCAAGACTTTGCTTGTCCAATTTCTCCTGCGCAAATACTTTGGGCAGAACTCCGCGCAAGCTTGTGGGATTGTCCTTTTCTATCGCCTCCATTGCATCGTCAACATCTTTACCTATTGTGGGAAGCTTTGCTCTCCCTTGCAGCCACTTCCACCGTGCAGAGGGCGGAACGTAGAAAACTTTCTCGGCTGTGTATTCGTTTTTATCTTCTGGATCGGCACCCTCGCTCTTTTGTTGTGCAACGAGCTTTTGGTACAATTCCTCGAACGCATCGGAGATGTATTTTAGGAATATCAAGCCCAACACAATGTGCTTGTATTCGGCTGCATCCATGTTCTTGCGGAGCTTGTCGGCTGCTTTCCAGAGTTTCTTTTCGAGCGGTTCTTCCTGTTCAGATTTTGGTTGTTTTGCCATTTGATGTTTTTGTTTGATTAATATTCCATAGAAATGAAAAAACCCGCCTGACGTTTGCTGTTCTCACGCCCCACGGGTTTTTCTTTTGCCGGTTTTACTCTCCTCTGTTCAGCAATCCAGTAGAAATGTAGATGAATGTGGAAGGAAAAGCAAGGAGTGACCAGTTTGAAGGTCGTTTTCAATACACAGGATTTCTTTTTGGGAGCGGCACTAGTTACCTTTTGGAATTTCCGAAATACCTTTTTCTATCCCGAAGTGACCTTTTATTATCTCCACGATACCTTTGAATTTGTTTCGGAAGCCTTTTTCTGCCTCAGACATACCTTATTGTATCTTGGAGACACCCTTTAATACCCCTTACAGACCTTTTACTATCCTTCAAATACTTTTTTCTCTGTCGGAGGGAACTTTTAATATCTTTAGGTTACCTTTGAGAGTGATTGATAAATGGTAGGGAAGCATTCCTCTTCCTATCCTTGAATTTTCGGCTATAAATCTATTAAACCTTCTTCAGTGTGTATTGTCTATTAAGTATATTATCCCTAACTATCTTACAGTTCAAAATACCAATCAAAGGAGGAAGATTTAATGAAGACCACCAGACTGATGATTGTTTTTTCTGTCTTGCTGTTAGTTGCTGCCTTGTTTAGCACAGGTTGCAGCGACAAGAACAATGTCAATGGGCCTGAACGCATCGATTTCGAAAGTGCTCAATTTGCCCTTATCGATTACACAGACATTGAAAATGCGATCGAAGACGGCGACTCTTATAACGCAATCGCATTCAATACCTCGATGTTAAATTATAGTTTCATGGATGGCGACCGGCCTTTTATGCCAGGGAATGGACCAATGCGAGGAATGGGATGGTTTGATCGCTTTGATTTTGGGAAACATTTAGGAATGATCTTCAGGCGCTTGAATTTTACAGACGATCAAAAAGTTGCAGTCAAAGAACTCACAAAGAATTTCCATGATGCCATGAAGCCGCTCGTGCAGCAATTCCATGAAGCGAATAAGACCATCATTCAAGATGCCAATGCAAAACGCAAGGTCATTGCGGAAGATCTGAAGGCAGGTACTATCACGCGTGAGCAAGCCGGTGCGAAATTCAAGGAGCTCAACGACGCTACGCGCAAACAAATCAATGAAAATGATGCTTCCAAGACGATCAAAACGGATATGTGTGCTGAGCGAGATAAACTCTTTGCCGGAGTGAAAGCGAAGCTTGTTGGAGAACAGATTACCAATTGGAATAACTATATTTCAAAAATAAAGGATCCTTGCAGTCTGTAATTAAAATGTAATTCGTGAAAGCAATGAAGCCGGTCTAAAATGGACCGGCTTCTTTTTTTTCGATAGTTCTCCACTTAACTACCATATCCACTACTGTCCGGTTAAAAGTTGAATAAATTCAACTGGTTAGCAGGGCAATGGTTATGAATTTGTAGATCAATTGGTGTAAGTGCTTGATACAAAGGGTCTTTCTGAAAAAGAGTTATGCTTAAAATCTGTAGAATTGTGT
>JAZDJN010000079.1:0-4883 GCA_043803945.1 bacterium
CTGTCGCAGCCTCCTTACTTTTCTGTCTGATACCATTCGACCTGACTCCTGATTGTGGTCAAATAGTATACTGCCTTTTCAGGCTGCGAGGTGGGTAATTCTAATTGTCGCCAAGGAGTATCTCTAAATGTCGTCAATCACGCCGCTATCCATCGTAATTTGCAATAACCTAATCAACTCCAGATGATCTTCCCCTGACCTTCTCTATCCAAGAATTCAATTTCCTCGTCTCAAATAAATTCTTATCTTTAATATAATTTCATTTTGTTTCGATGTCTTGCCGACTGTTTTTTATGAAGGCATTAATCTCAGAGTAAAAATTGAAAGGAATTCTCCTTGAGTAAAAAAGCACTCATCACCGGCATCACAGGCCAGGATGGTTCATACCTTGCTGAAATTCTTCTCGAGAAAGGCTATGAAGTTCATGGCATTATTCGCCGTAGCAGTTCCTTCAATACGGGACGCATCGATCATCTCTATAATAATCCCGATTTGCTGAACAAACGATTCTTCCTCCACTATGGAGATGTGACCGATACAAGTAATCTGAACCGGGTGTTGGAAAAGATAGAGCCCGCTGAGATCTATAATCTTGCCGCACAAAGTCACGTGAAAGTCTCATTTGAAATTCCGGAATACACCGCTGAGGTTGATGGTATCGGCACACTGCGCTTCCTCGATGCCATTCGCGAAACCGGCGTTCAAACCCGATTTTATCAAGCCTCCACAAGCGAACTCTTCGGCAAGGTGCAGAAAATACCCCAGGATGAAAAAACTCCTTTCTATCCCCGGAGCCCTTACGGTGTTGCGAAATTGTTTGGGTATTGGATCATCGTGAACTACCGCGAAGCGTATGGCCTCTATGCATGTAATGGAATACTCTTCAATCATGAATCCCCGCGCAGGGGCGAGACATTTGTCACGAGAAAAATTACTCTTGCCGCGGCACGCATCAAACTCGGATTGCAGCAAAAATTGACACTCGGTAATCTCCATGCAAAACGCGACTGGGGTTACGCTCCTGAATTCTGTGAAGGCATGTGGCGGATGCTGCAACTCGAGGAACCTGAGGATTTTGTGCTTGCTACCGGTGAGACTCACTCTGTGAAAGAATTCACTGAGGTTGTCTTCAAGGAACTCGATTTACTGCTGGAATGGAAAGGAGCGGGGGAGCAGGAGCAGGGAATCTCGAAAAATGATGGAAGAGTTTTAATAGAAATAGATCCGCGTTATTATCGTCCAACGGAAGTGGATCTTCTCGCCGGCGATGCTGCCAAGGCTAAAGAAAAACTTGGCTGGGAACCGAAAGTTACGTTTTCAGAATTAGCAAAGTTGATGACTCAAGCAGATTATGAGAAAGTGAAGAAGAGAGGATTTTGAGAAATGGGGAATGGAAGAGGGTAAACAGTATACGGCTTGCCCGCCGGAATACGAAGTATGGAGGCGGGTATACTGTTTACCGTGAACAGTAAACAGGTCCCTCGATATCTAGTCCGAAGGTGTCCCCGCCGAGGATTAATTGCTAATATAGCCTTCAAGCTGGGAGGGAGCTCCAGCTCCCGACCACAATAGTAGATTTTTAATAAAGTGGGAGCAGAAAGGGATTTGATCCTTCAGAGGCATTATCATCATAGGTGTCTGGGCACTTCTTCTTACTTCGACTTATGAGGTGTTGTCAGGACTTACGTCCTGACAGCAGTAGTGGTGGTTATTTCAGTTTGTAGAATTTTATGGAAAAAAGGACTGAAAGACATTTCGAACCGGATAGTACAAGAGGAGACAGTGAAGGCATCAGGAACAAACTCCTGACGCCACTTAAAATTGTTATCCGGTAATCAGCTAAAAACGAATCCAATGAAAACAAATTCAAAAATCTATCTCGCCGGTCACAACGGTCTAGTTGGATCGGCACTCTACCGTGCTTTTGAAAAGGGCGGGTATACCAAGCTCATTACTCGATCTCTCGATGAACTTGACCTGAAAGATCAAATCGCAACGAGAGAATTCTTTCAAAGAGAACAACCTGAATACGTCTTCTTAGCGGCCGCAAAGGTCGGCGGAATCCATGCGAACAATACATTCAAAGCCGAATTTATCTACGATAATCTTGTAATCGCTGCCAATGTCACTGACGCGGCATATCGCTCGCGTGTGAAGAAACTTCTGAATCTCGGCTCCTCGTGCATTTATCCAAAACTTGCACTGCAGCCTATGAAGGAAGAATATCTTCTGACCGGTGCACTTGAACCAACTAATGAACCGTATGCCATTGCGAAGATTGCAGCGATAAAGCTCTGCCGCTATTATAATGAACAGTACGGCACAAACTTCATTTCCGTTATGCCGACAAACCTTTATGGCCCGGGTGATAATTTCGATCTTGAACAATCGCATGTGCTCCCGGCTCTTGTGAGGAAAATGCATCTGGCAAAATTATTGATGACTAAAGATTTCGATGCAATAGCCCAGGATATCCGGAAACGCCCGCTCACAAAGCTGCGTATGATACTTTCTAATTCCAAAGATGAAATGACATCAGCACTTGAGCAATTTGGAATTACCCGTGATAGAGTTGTGCTGTGGGGAACCGGCTCACCGTTCCGTGAATTTCTTTACTCAGACGATCTTGCCGCGGCCTGTCTCTTTTTGATGGAGCGCTATGATTATAAACAGATCGGCGAGTTCATCAATATTGGTTGCGGAGAGGACCAACGAATTTCCGAAATCGCCTTGCTTGTGAGAGAGGTTGTTGGTTATAAAGGTGAGATTGTCTTTGACAAGATCCATCCAGACGGTACACCAAGAAAACTCCTCGATACCTCCCGAATAAAAAATCTTGGCTGGTCTCCAAAGTATTCAATAAGAGAGGGAATGGAGAAGTATTATGGGTGGTATAAGCGGCAATAAATAGTGATGAGTGAAGAGTGAACGGTTTTGTGAAACCGTTAAAACGGTTGACTTATAGTAACTACACAGGGTAGGGGTTGTCCAAAATGTAGGACGAGTTGCCAACTCGTCCACATTGGGTTTGCGAAAATTCAGTGTAATGCACACATTCAAAGTATGAAATACATCCGATAGTAACTTTTTGGACAATCCCTAAAAGATAAAAATTCCTTGATAACGGTTTTAACCGTTTTTACACCGAGAACGGTCAACTTGAGGAGCAAAGTATAAAGTAGGAAGTAGGCAGAAGACCGTTGGTGTAGTGTAGTCGTTCTGCAGCCATTTCATTGATGCGTTTATTTGAAGAGAAAGAAGTTAATGATGCGATGCTGTGTGAACGATAGAGGACAACTCAGATTACAACTCAGATTACACCCTTCCCATCTACCGTTTACCATCTTCCTTCTACCACTTCTCATCTGCCATCTCCCGGCTACCCAAACACTCTTGACTTAGCACCTTGAACCTCTCCTTCCACACAAAGCTAGTATCTATTATACTTCCCACACACAACCGGTTGTCATTGCTCCGGATTACTGTCGAGAGTATCCTTCATCAAAATGATAAACACTTCGAATTGATTATCGTTAATGATGGCAGTACCGATGGAACCGGCGATTATCTCGACTCACTACAAACAGATCCACAAATTAGAATTATCCATCAATCGAACTCAGGTCCTGCTTTGGCAAGGAATGCAGGAATCACCGCTGCAAAAGGGGACATCATTGTTTTTACGGATGATGATTGTACCGTTCCTCCAGATTGGACGGAAAAGATTATTTCCGGTATGAAAGATGGTTCTATTAATATCATCGGCGGACATGTTGAAAATGGGATAGAGAAAAATATTTATTCTTCAGTCAGCCAGGAAACAATAAATTATTTTGTCATTGAGAATGCCCGTAGTGATCGTTCGACTTCATTCCTCACATCGAATAACATTGCATATCGTGCCGCATTATTAAGAAAGTGGGGTGGATTTGAAAAGAGTTTTAAAGCTCCCGGTGGAGAGGAGCGAGCTCTGAATATGAAATTGATTGCACGCGGCGCGCGTAGTAAATTTGATGAATCGATTGTTGTCCGGCATTTCCATGCAATGACTCTTCGATCCTTCGTTCGCCAGCATCTCAACTATGGAGCCGGTTCAAAGATTCTTCGGACTCTTGCCAGGAAAGACTTTCCAGATCAATTCCCTTCAATATCACTCTCTCTCTATTTTCGATTGCTGTTGAAATTCCTTCAGAGTGAAAATGGATTACTCAAAGGATTGTTGTTCATCATCGGTCAAATCGCTGTGCGCATAGGATTTCTGAAGTCTAATGAGTTGGTGTCAGCATCCAACGATGATACATCAGAGTAAACAATTTAGAAATCTTAGGAGTAAATGGTCATCTTGTGAATAATAAATTTCTCCCCCTGCCTAATGTCTCATGAATGGGATAGGGGGAGATTGAAGAGGGGGTTCTTCGGTATAACGACCATGGTCTTCATTTTGATATCGTGAGAAGCGACAGTAATATTCTTGTTCTTAGCCCAAGTTCGACAGTTGTGAAGAAAAGATGGCGATTCCGGTCAGCATAGGGCATAAAGGTCAAAAAGTCGGCACTACATTTTTGAGTTTCAATTCGAGTCGTTCAGGCGGTCTCAGATCGAGTTTCTGAAGCAAGAGGGCCAGAGACGGCTCCGGTTTTGAGATGCACCGGAGTCTGATCTCGATCTTCGTGCGCGTCAGAAGAACGACATCGATGAGCGTCAGGTTTTTAATCTCTTCAAGAATAGTTCTCGGCTCATTACCCAAGCCTGATCGCTTGCATATCTGGCCGAGAGATTTCCAGAGCACATAGGCAAGGAAGCACACCAGGATGTGGGCCTGCACGCGGTCCTCTCGTTGGTGCCAGATAGGACGAAGCTTCAAGTCCTGTTTGTGAATGCGG